>NZ_JACDSF010000030.1 GCF_013449685.1 Pectobacterium brasiliense
CCCTCAGTGTCAGCATAGTTGTCACCCTCTATGAAAAAGAAACCGAGGGTGATGGAATGACAAATGAAACGTGTTTACCCTGAACGAAAAGCCAGCATACTGGCAAAACTGCTACCCCCCTACAATATGACCGTTGCTGCTGTTGCACAGATGGAAGGAATATCCGAAGCTACCCTTTATAACTGGCGTAATCAGGCCAAATCAGAGGGAAAACCCGTGCCCGGTGCAGAGAAAACAACAGACCAGTGGTCACCAGAAGCGCGCTTTGCCGTGATAGTCGAAACGGCCACGCTCAGTGAGGCCGAAGTAGCAGAATATTGCCGTAAAAAAGGACTTTATCCGGAGCAACTTGTTCAGTGGAAACAGGGGTTTATGCAAACTGAAAATCCCGGTGATAAAGCAGCCTTAAAGCAAAGTCAGAAAGAAAACAAACAGCTAAAGAAAGAGCTTCTCCGTAAAGAAAAAGCCCTTGCGGAGGCGGCTGCCATACTGGTACTGCGAAAAAAGCTCACGGACTACTACGGGGAAACCGACGAGGACGACTGACGCCGGAAGATGAACGGAAACAGTTCATCATCTGGATCAATGAAGCGGTAGCATCGGGCGCACGGCTGATGATTGCCTGTCGTGAAGTCAACCTGAGTCTGCGGACCTTGCGTCGCTGGCAGCGTTCTTCCCGTGACCGGCGACCCGATGCGATAAGGCCGGTACCGCTTAACCAACTGAGTGCTGAGGAAGAAAGCAGGATAAGGGATGTCTGCCATGAACCGGAATATGCCAGCCTTCCACCGTCCCAAATTGTGCCACGGTTGGCTGATAAAGGTCTTTATCTTGCCAGTGAGTCAACGTTTTATCGGATACTACGGCGGTCAGGTGAAGTGCATCGCAGGGGGCGTCAGATACGGCAACAAAAGGTATCAGTTCCGACAACATTCACGGCAACCGGGCCTTGCCAGGTGTGGTCTTGGGACATCACCTGGTTACCTTCGGTAGTGCGCGGTCGCTGGTTTTATCTGTATATGATAATCGACCTGTACAGCCGGAAAATCACGGGTTACGAAGTGCATGAAACGGAAAGTGGCGAACAGGCAGCAGCGTTAATGCAACGCAGTGTGATGCGTGAGGGATGCTGGCGTCAGCCACTGGTACTGCACGCAGATAATGGGGCAGCGATGAAATCACAGACCCTGCAGATGAAACTGCATGAGCTAAATATCACGCCGTCTCATAGCAGACCCCGTGTCAGTAATGATAACGCGTATTCAGAGTCGTTGTTCCGGACACTGAAATATGTTCCACAGTGGCCGTCGTCGGGGTTCAGAACGCTGAGTGAAGCTCGTCAGTGGGTGGATAAATTTACCCGCTGGTACAACGAAGAGCATCGTCACAGCGGGATACGATATGTGACGCCGGGACAGCGTCACCGTGGCGAAGATAATGTCCTGCTGAAGCAGCGTGATGACCTGTACCGGACGGCACAGAAAGCGCACCC
>NZ_JACDSF010000031.1 GCF_013449685.1 Pectobacterium brasiliense
GTCGATGGAGGCGCATTATAGGGAGCCGATTCAGAAGCGCAAGCAAATCTCGTAAACTTTTTTCTGTTTGCGCATCTTTCATTCGTTCCGCTTGTTAACTGCGCGTTTTTATCCATTTTGGCAGGTCTGCGAGGCTTTCCAGCACACCATCGGCCAGTGCCTCGCCTTGCTCAGTGACGGTTTTACCGGTACGAACCAGTAATTTTTTTCCTATACCAGCACCAATTGCAGCCTGAATATCCTCTAATTTGTCTCCCACCATATAAGAAGCCGTCATATCAATGTTCAGCTCATGCTGTGCGGAAAGCAGCATGCCCGGCTCAGGCTTACGGCAATCACAACTCTGGCGATACTCACCTTCCACTGCTTCAGGGTGATGCGGACAAAAATAGATGCCATCCAGATCAACACCGCGATCGGCCAGTGACCAGTCCATCCACTCCGTCAGTTGCATAAACTGATCTTCTGTAAACTTACCACGGGCGATGCCGGACTGATTCGTCACCACAACCAGCGCAAACCCCATGCTTTTCAACTCACGCATGGCATCGATAACGCCATCAATGAATTGAAAATGGTCAATGTCATGAACATAACCGTGATCGACATTGATCGTGCCGTCACGATCAAGAAAAACTGCTGGAACGCTTTGTGCCACTGACTTTGCTCCTGAATGCCTAAATTACGCAGTAGTATCGCATGTTTTCACGCATAGGGAGAATGCAGAGCTATGACAATCCCGATTGACTTAGACGTCTAGACGCCCTAGCATCCGTTTCATATTCTGTTAATTCAGAAACTGATTTATCCAGCCATAGGCACTCACGATAAAAAACATATGATTGAACTTTCTAATATTACTAAGGTTTTTCAGCAAAATGGGCGAACCATTGCCGCACTTTCTGATGTCAGCCTTCATGTTCCCACTGGGCAAATTTATGGCGTTATCGGCGCATCGGGCGCAGGTAAAAGTACACTCATTCGCTGCGTCAATTTATTGGAACGTCCGACAGAAGGGAAAGTGCTGGTCGACGGGCAAGAGTTGACTCAACTGTCAGATAGCCAGTTGACACGTGCACGCCGTCAAATCGGCATGATTTTCCAACACTTCAACCTGCTCGCTTCGCGCACCGTTTTTGGTAACATTTCACTACCGCTGGAATTGGATAACACGCCGAAAGCCGACATAACCAAACGAGTCAATGAGTTGTTAGAGTTGGTTGGACTGGCAGATAAGCATGATGTCTACCCAGCCAATTTGTCCGGCGGACAAAAGCAGCGCGTCGCCATTGCCCGTGCGCTGGCTAGCAATCCTAAAGTTCTGCTGTGTGACGAAGCAACCAGCGCGTTGGATCCTGCAACAACCCGTTCAATTCTTGAGTTACTGAAAGACATCAATCGCCGCCTCGGTCTAACCATCCTTCTTATTACCCATGAAATGGATGTAGTGAAACGCATTTGCGATCGGGTTGCGGTGATCAGCGACGGACGGCTCATTGAGCAGGACACCGTAAGCGAAGTCTTCTCACACCCGAAAACGCCGCTGGCGCAGAAATTCATTCAGTCAACGTTACACCTAGACATCCCAGACGATTACCTCACTCGTCTGTCCCCTGACTCTCGCCCGGATACCACACCATTATTACGAATGGAGTTTACGGGTAAATCGGTGGATGCTCCGCTGCTGTCCGAGGTTGCTCGACGCTTTAACGTCAACAACAACATTATCAGCGCCCAGATGGATTATGCCGGTGGCGTTAAGTTCGGCATCATGCTGGCAGAAATGCACGGCAACGATGCGGATATCAAAGCTGCAATCCAATTCCTGCAGGAAAGTCACGTTACAATTGAGGTTCTGGGTTATGTCTGAAGCAATGATGTGGTTAATGGCTAAGGGAGTATGGGAAACCGTCGCGATGACGTTCGTTTCTGGTTTCTTTGGCTTTGTGCTTGGCTTACCCGTAGGCGTTTTGTTGTATACCACACGCCCAGGGCAAATCATCGCCAACCCAAAACTCTACCGAACCGTTTCTGCACTGGTAAACATCTTCCGCTCGATTCCGTTCATTATTTTGCTGGTATGGATGATTCCTTTTACCCGCATCATTGTCGGAACCTCGATTGGTCTGCAAGCAGCTATCGTCCCTCTCACCGTAGGTGCAGCGCCGTTTATTGCCCGTATGGTGGAAAATGCGTTGCTTGAAATTCCTACCGGCCTGATCGAAGCCGCCCGTGCGATGGGTGCAACGCCAATGCAAATCATCAGAAAAATATTACTGCCGGAAGCATTACCGGGACTCATTAATGCCGCAACTATCACGCTAATCACACTCGTAGGCTATTCTGCTATGGGTGGAGCCGTGGGCGCAGGCGGCTTAGGTCAAATTGGTTATCAGTATGGTTATATTGGTTATAACGCGACGGTCATGAATACGGTATTAATATTACTGGTTGTTTTGGTTTACCTGATTCAATTCTGCGGCGACAGGGCAGTAAAAGCTGTCACACACAAGTAGTCATCACAATACGCATTTGCCATATAGGCATCTGCCAAGAGAATAGTTAATTAGGGGTAAGGATATGGCGATTAAACTGAAATCTATTGCGGCCATTGGCGCACTTATTGGTGCTCTGGCGCTAGCGGGATGTGGTCAGGAAGAAAAGAATCCTAATCATATTAAAGTCGGCGTTATTGTTGGTGCAGAGCAGCAAGTGGCGGAAATCGCACAGAAAGTGGCGAAAGACAAATACGGCCTGGACGTTGAATTGGTCACATTCAACGACTACGTTTTGCCGAATGAAGCCCTGAGCAAAGGCGACATCGACCTGAATGCCTTCCAGCACAAACCTTATCTGGATCAGCAGATCAAAGATCGTGGTTATAAACTGGTTTCTGTCGGCAACAGCTTTGTTTACCCAATCGCGGGTTACTCCAAAAAAATCAAATCGCTGAATGAACTGCAAGATGGTGCTCAAGTTGCGCTGCCAAACGATCCAACCAACCTGGGCCGTTCTCTGCTGCTGCTGCAAAAAGTCGGCTTGATTAAACTGAAAGACAACGTTGGTCTGCTGCCAACCGTACTGGATGTGACTGAAAACCCAAAAAACATCAAACTGGTTGAGCTGGAAGCACCACAACTGCCACGTTCTTTAGATGACGCACAAATCGCGCTGGCTGTAATCAACACCACTTACGCTAGCCAGATTAACCTGACGCCAACCAAAGATGGCCTGTTTGTTGAAGAGAAAGACTCTCCGTATGTAAACCTGTTGGTTTCACGCGAAGACAACAAAGACGCTGAAAACGTGAAGAAATTCGTTCAGGCTTATCAGTCCAATGAAGTGAATGACGCAGCAAATAAAATCTTTAATGGCGGCGCAGTGAAAGGCTGGTAATCCAGCTCTAACATACTTAATTAAAAGATATCTGTAAGACGGGCTACGGCCCGTCTTGTTATTTGTGCAATTGCTTGCTTCAATACCCGCTCTTTGAGAAAAAGCAGAGGAATCCTTAATGCGTGCTGTTCCCTTTATATTGTTGGCCATGTCGCTGACAGGCTGTTCTTTATTTCAGAAGCCACCGGCACCGGCACCTCAACCCGCTATTGAAACCAAAACTGTAGAACCTGCGCCTAAACCGAAGCCTGTGGCTCGCCCGACGCCAGCGGTGTTATATAAAAGTGCAGAAGAATTAGTCGGTAAACCTTTCCGTGATATGGGCGAAGTTTCAGGCTCCTCATGTCAGGTCAGCGCTCAGGACGCTCCCCCTAACGCGGCAAATGCGCGTAAAAGAATGCAAAACCGCGCAACGGCAATGAAAGCTAATGCAGTTTTACTGCATGAATGCCAAACCGTCAGCGGCGTAGCGGGTTGCTACAGCCAGGTCGTTTGCCAAGGCACCGCGCTGAAAGTTTCTGCACAATGAGTCAATTTGTTTTCAATCAGATCGGGATTATCCGCTCACCGTATAAAGAAAAGTTTGCCATTCCACGGCAGCCGGGTCTGATTGAAGACGGAGGCGGAGAACTTCAGCTATTACCGCCGTACAATCAGGCAGACTGTGTGCGGGGGCTGGAAGATTTCAGCCATATTTGGATAGTGTTCATTTTTCATCAAACGATGGAAGGCGGTTGGCGTCCCACAGTTCGACCACCGCGTCTGGGAGGAAACACACGCACAGGCGTTTTCGCTACGCGTTCCACCTTCCGTCCCAATCCTGTTGGCATGTCGCTGGTTGAATTAAAAGGCATCCGAGTAAAAGGCGATGCCATTACGCTCGACTTAGGCAGTCTTGATCTGGTCGATGGCACACCGGTCATCGATATCAAACCTTACCTCCCCTTTGCAGAAAGCCATCCTCAGGCGCGAGCGGGCTTTGCCCAAATGGCACCCGATGCCGCGATGCCAGTCACTTTTTCCCCCCTTGCGGAAAGCCAAATCGTAGAACACCAAAAGAAATATCCCCAGTTAAAACGCTTTATCTCGCAGGTATTGGCGCAGGATCCGCGCCCCGCCTACCGTAAAGGGGAAAATACCACGCGGGAATACGCCGTTTTGCTATTGGAGTTCAATGTGCGCTGGCGCGTCTGCGAAGAACAAACCGAAGTGTTGAGTCTCGACCCGTCACATACGTGTTAATACACGAACCGCAGCAATATATTCTAAAATTGTCCCTGCTCTCTTTTGACACGTCGCCCACGCTGGTAAACTAAGCCACTTTTTATGTGCCTTCGGCTGCACGGCAGCCCTATGCTACTTGTCGTTCTAACGGAACTAAAACCCCATGCGTACTAGCCAATACATGCTCTCCACACTCAAGGAGACGCCAGCCGATGCAGAAGTCATCAGCCATCAGTTGATGCTCCGGGCAGGAATGATTCGTAAACTGGCCTCAGGCCTTTACACCTGGTTGCCAACCGGTTTACGTGTTTTGAGAAAAGTTGAAAATATCGTGCGCGAAGAGATGAACAACGCTGGCGCGATTGAAGTGTCCATGCCCGTTGTTCAGCCTGCCGATTTATGGGTGGAAAGTGGACGTTGGGATCAATATGGCCCAGAACTGCTGCGTTTTGTCGATCGTGGTGAGCGCCCATTTGTGCTCGGCCCCACACACGAAGAAGTGATTACCGATCTGATTCGTAATGAAATTAGCTCTTATAAACAGCTGCCGCTGAATTTCTTCCAGATTCAAACCAAATTCCGCGATGAAGTACGCCCACGTTTTGGCGTCATGCGCTCGCGTGAATTCCTGATGAAAGACGCCTACTCTTTCCATACCTCGCAGGAATCATTGCAGGTCACTTACGACGCGATGTACGCCGCTTACAGCCAGATTTTCAGCCGTATGGATCTGGATTTCAGAGCCGTTCAGGCGGATACCGGTTCTATCGGTGGCAATGCCTCCCATGAGTTTCAGGTGCTGGCGACCAGCGGCGAAGACGATATCGTTTTCTCAACGGAATCCGACTACGCGGCAAACATTGAACTGGCAGAAGCTGTCGCACCGAAGTTAGGCCGCGCTGAAGCGACGGAAGAGTTGCGTCTGGTTGATACGCCAAATGCCAAGACCATCGCTGAGCTGGTTGAGCAGTTTACGTTGCCAGTAGAAAAAACCGTGAAAACGCTGCTGGTTAAAGCAACGGAAGAAAGCGGCCATAAACTGGTTGCCCTGCTGGTTCGCGGCGATCACGAACTGAATGAAATCAAAGCGGAGAAAATTGCTCAAGTAGCCAGCCCGCTGACGTTCGCAACAGAAGAAGAAATTCGTGCAACTATCGGTGCAGGTCCAGGTTCACTTGGGCCAGTCAAGTTGTCGATTCCTGTTGTTGCCGATCGTACCGTCGCGGCGATGAGCGATTTCAGCGCTGGCGCGAACATTGATGGCAAACACTATTTTGGTATCAACTGGGAACGTGACGTTACGCTGCCGCAGGTTGCAGATATCCGTAACGTAGTTGAAGGCGACATCAGTCCAGACGGCAAAGGCACACTACAAATTAAACGCGGTATCGAAGTGGGCCATATTTTCCAACTGGGCAGCAAGTATTCTGAAGCGCTGAAAGCGACAGTTCAAGGTGAAGACGGTCGTAACCAGACGCTGACGATGGGTTGCTACGGTATTGGTGTGACGCGCGTGGTCGCAGCGGCGATTGAGCAGAATCATGACGAACGCGGCATCATCTGGCCAGACGCGATTGCACCTTTCCACGTTGCTATTCTGCCAATGAACATGCACAAGTCTTTCCGCGTGAAGGAAGTGGCCGAGGATATCTACCAGCAACTGCGCGCTAAGGGCATTGAAGTTCTGCTTGATGACCGTAAAGAGCGCCCGGGAGTAATGTTCGCCGATATGGAGTTGATTGGCGTGCCGCATACTATCGTCATTGGCGATCGCAATCTGGATAGCGAAGAGATTGAATATAAGAACCGTCGGGTCGGTGAAAAGCAAATGATTAAAACCAGCGAAATCATCGATTTCCTGCTGGCGAATATCGTACGCTAACTGCCGTCGGACCGCCCTTTCACGCGAAAGGGCGAATACAGACATAAAAAAATGGTGGGGAAACCCACCATTTTTTATTTCAAGACGTTTATTTCAAAACATCAGTAACTCGTCACGAATTATTCACGAAACAGTTCTTCAATGCTCAACCCCTGAACCTGCAAAATTTCCCGCAGGCGGCGTAAGCCTTCAACCTGAATCTGGCGAACACGTTCACGCGTTAAGCCGATTTCACGACCCACATCTTCCAGCGTAGCCGCTTCGTACCCTAACAGGCCGAAACGACGCGCCAGCACCTCACGCTGTTTGGCATTAAGCTCAAACAACCATTTAACGATATTCTGCTTCATATCGTTATCCTGAGTGGTGTCTTCAGGTCCGTTATCTTTTTCGTCTGCCAGAATATCCAGCAGCGCTTTTTCCGAATCGCCACCCAGCGGGGTATCGACGGAAGTAATACGTTCATTCAGGCGCAGCATGCGGTTGACATCATCAACGGGCTTATCAAGCTGTTCGGCGATTTCTTCCGCACTCGGCTCGTGATCCAGTTTATGAGACAGTTCGCGCGCGGTGCGCAGATAAACGTTGAGTTCTTTGACAATGTGAATCGGTAAACGGATGGTACGGGTTTGATTCATGATCGCCCGTTCTATCGTCTGTCGAATCCACCAGGTTGCGTAGGTTGAAAAACGGAATCCTCTTTCTGGATCGAATTTTTCAACTGCACGGATCAGGCCGAGGTTCCCCTCTTCAATCAGGTCAAGCAGCGCCAGACCACGATTGTTGTAACGGCGGGCAATTTTCACCACCAGTCGCAGGTTACTCTCGATCATCCGTCGGCGCGATGGGACATCGCCACGCAACGCGCGTCGGGCAAAATAAACTTCTTCTTCTGCAGTTAAAAGCGGCGAATAGCCGATCTCTCCTAAATAGAGCTGTGTTGCGTCAAGGACACGCTGTGGGATCCCTTGCGATAACAGTTCGTCTTCCGCCGAATCATTATCATTGGTATCTTCCTCTGCCAGCGCTTTATCGTCAAAAACGTCAAGTCCATTTTCTTCGAAATCGGTATCTTCATGTAACTCGTTAACTTTCAGCGTACTTTGGCTCATAAGTGGCTCCTACCCGTGATCCCTTGGCAGAATACCGAAATACTCTGCCCGATTTATCGCTGCGGCAGAAAACGCAGCGGGTTTACGGATTTCCCCTTGTAACGAATTTCAAAGTGCAAGCGAACTGAGCTGGTGCCCGTACTGCCCATCGTAGCGATTTTTTGTCCTGCCGTGACGTCTTGTTGCTCACGGACTAGCATCGTATCGTTATGGGCATAGGCACTGAGGTAGTCATCATTATGTTTGATGATTATCAGATTTCCGTAACCACGTAGCGCATTACCCGCATACACCACGCGCCCACTGGCGGTTGCGGTGATCGGTTGCCCACGTGAGCCGGCGATATCAATCCCTTTATTCCCCCCCTCAGAAGCGGAGAAACTATCTATGACTTTCCCATCGGTAGGCCAACGCCAACTGCCGACAGCAGCCGTATTGCTACTGGCAACAGCCGCTGGTGCGGAAACAGGAGCGGTTGTTGGTGCCCCTGCCGTAGGCAACATCTTACCTACATTATTCTGTTTACCCTGATTATCAGAATACGCATTAGTTGACTGAGAATCAACCGATGTAGTTTGTATTTGCGCACTTGATGGCGGCGTTGGTATACCACCTCGGGTAGCATCAGTTGTTGCCAACATTCCACCACCGCTCGTCAGGCCCCCCCCCGAAGCATTGTTACCAGATCCGCTGCCTAAGTTCAGTGATTGCCCCACATTCAGGCTGTATGGCTCTGGAATATTGTTGCGTTGCGCCAGATCTCGGTAGTCATTACCGGTAATCCACGCGATATAAAACAGGGTATCGCCCCGTTTAACCGTGTAGGAATTGCCACCGCTGTAGCTGCCTTTCGGAATATTACCGTAGCTGCGGTTGTAAACAATTCGTCCGTCGGACGTTGTTGCAACGCTTTCACCCACCGTTGAAATGCGTGATGGTGGCGCAGATAACATTCCCCCTCGATTGCCCGTATTTCCGTCAACGCTGCTGATCGGTGCAGATTTGGAATTATTGTTGGTACATCCCGCCACCCCTAAGACAATCACCGTACAAGCAGCAATGTGACGCAAATTCATCATTCGGCTTCCCATGCGCCTTACTCCCCTCTAACTATAGCGTTCAAAAAAATGTCGATAACATTAAAAAAACAGTAATACTCGGAACTCAATTCGGACATACCTGCCTCGCATCTGCTCTCGCTTAACGGGCTGTAGCGTAAGTGATTGTAGCGTAACCGGTATCCGGTGATTTATTCGTTAGTTGGCACGAGAAAGATCGCTACTCCACCATTACTGGCGCATAAGCAAAACGAGAAAGGCACCACGATGATTAGATGCTAACAATATCAACAAGTTCGCACTATAAAACAGTTATGTTGAAATTTTAAAGACTTAACAACAAATGCATACCAACGCCACGGTATCAGGCTAATTCCCCTTTGACCAGAGGAACAAACCGAACAGCTTCAACCGTTTGAATAATAAATTCTCCAGCATGGCGTTGAACAATTTGTAAGTATTGTGACTGTTCACCAACAGGCAACACCATCACACCGCCTTCATCAAGCTGTTCCATCAGCGCTCGGGGAATTTCTGGCGGTGCAGCAGTGACGATGATGGCATCAAACGGCCCGCGCGATGCCCAGCCCTGCCACCCATCACCATGACGGGTAGAAACATTATGCAGATCAAGCTGCTTTAAGCGACGTTTAGCCTGCCATTGCAGCCCTTTGATGCGCTCAACCGAGCAAACGTGCCGCACCAAATGCGCCAGAATTGCCGTTTGATAACCCGACCCAGTGCCAATCTCCAGCACGCGGGAGTCGGGCGTCAGGCTGAGCAGTTCCGTCATCTTCGCAACGATATAGGGCTGCGAAATCGTTTGGCCGGAACCAATAGGAAGAGCGGTATTTTCATACGCTTTATGCTCGAAAGCCTCATCAACAAAACGTTCTCTGGGTACGGCTTCTATCGCCTTCAGCAGACGCTCGTCCTGAATGCCCTGCTGGCGCAACTGCACCAACAACGTTTCTATACGCTTGTTTACCATTCCCCGCCGACCTCAGCTCTGGTTAACCTCGCCACCAATACAGCAATTTTCCCGCACAGGGGTAAACTAACCGCCGCTATCGCACGGTTGCCAGCATTATTCTGTTCAACTATTTTCTGCAAAAACGTATCGCAGTACATCAGGCACCGAGATCGATATCCTGCTGTGAATGCAGCAATTCACGCACCACGCTGGTCGCAAAACTGCCCGCAGGTAGCCAAAACTTCACTTCCACAGTCGTATCATCCTGCCATTCCCAGTGCATCTGCTGCGGATACAGCAACACCGCACGCCGAGCAGGTTCGACCCTCTCACGCTTAACCAAAGACCATAGCGTATCTTGTCCAGTCAAGGCCTGCTCTTCAAATACTCGCGCGTCATCCTGCGTGCCCAGTTCACCATCACCAGGCAGCGGCGCGGTAATCTGGAGTTCACCGGCATCGAGGCGCGTCTGTAAAACGTTTAATTCATCAGGCTTAGCAACAAACCAACTGCCGCGCCCTGTTAGCTGCAATGCATCACCACACAAGACCGTTTTCGCCTGCTGCTCCGCGAGTCGTGCACTGGCAACCTGATTAAACATCGCACTGCGGCTGGCGGACAGATAAAAACTCCGCTTACTGCGTTCTTTTACCCGAATCTCGTTATTCGCCCACAGACGAGCCTGCTCAAGATTATTTCCGTTGCGCCCGAAACGCTGGCTACCGAAATAATTAGGCACACCGTTCGCGGCGATCAGCGCCAAACGCGCGTCAACCTCGTTTCGGTCACTGACCTGGCGCAGCACCAGCGTAAAATGGTTACCCCGCAGCGTACCGATCCGCAGCTTGCGGCGATGGCGAGTCACCTCTAGCACATCACAGCCTTCAAGCGCCAGCGAAGAGAAATCAGGCGTCTCTTTTCCCGGCATGTGCAGGCAGAACCACTGTTCAGTGACAGCATGACGATCTTTCAGGCCCGCATAGCTAACGGCACGCAACGGTAGACGAACAAATTTCGCCAGCATCTCGGCCACAAATTGCGTATTGCAACCGCGTTTGCGCACGCGCACCAATACCTGCTCACCGTCACCATCTGGCTGAAACCCCAGATCTTCCACCACCAGAAAATCTTCAGCAGTAGATTTCAATGAGCCAGTAGCCTGTGGTTCACCGTGCAACCAGAGGAGTTGTTCGTTATTTTCCATCATTATCCTACAACGTGCATGGCCGGATGACGCACGGCCACGACATTGTTTTTTATACTGTTAACTTTCTATGACTGATAAGACTATCGCTTACCACGCAACAATTTCACCCGTTCCTTTTTTCACCAGCAGGGCAACGGCTTCGCAGGCAATGCCTTCGCCGCGACCAGTAAAACCCAGTTGCTCTGTTGTGGTGGCTTTCACATTGACGTCGTCCATATGGCACAGCAGATCTTCCGCCAGATTCACGCGCATTTGCGGGATATGCGGTGCCATTTTCGGCGCCTGCGCAATAATTGTGACGTCCAGATTGCCTAACTGGTAGCCTTTTTCATTAATACGACGCCAGGCTTCACGCAGCAGGCCACGGCTGTCCGCGCCTTTAAAGGCAGGGTCGGTATCAGGAAACAACTTGCCAATGTCTCCCAGCGCGGCGGCACCCAACAAGGCATCGGTCACGGCATGCAGCACCACATCCCCATCGGAATGCGCCAGCAAGCCTTGAGTATAAGGAATACGCACACCACCGATCACCAGCGGACCTTCTCCACCGAACTTATGGACATCAAAACCGTGACCGATACGCATCGCGCGTTCTCCTTATCTGTATTTAACGAATAAATTTAGCGAATAAAATGGGGTGACTGCAAACTGGTTAAATAGAATTCGGCTAATGCCAAATCCTCTGGACGAGTGACTTTAATATTATCCGAACGTCCGCTGATAATTTGTGGGCGATAGCCACAGTATTCCAACGCGGAGGCTTCATCTGTGACGGCAACGCCATCCTGAAGCGCCCGTTGCAGGCACTGTTTCAACAGCGCAGCAGGAAAAAGCTGCGGCGTCAGCGCATGCCATAAATCGTTACGTTCTACCGTGCGATCGATAAACCCGTCCGTGCCGCGCTTCATGGTGTCACGAACCGGTGCGGCCAGAATTCCACCAACGTCACTCTGCTCGACAATCGCCAGCAGGCGCGTCAAATCGTCCTGATGCAGACACGGACGCGCTGCGTCATGCACTAACGCCCATGCACTATCGGCAACGGCGGACAGGCCAGCTAGCACGGAATCCGCACGCTGCTGCCCGCCCGTCACGGCACAAATACGGGGATCGTTAGCAATTGCCAGGGTATGAAAGAATGCGTCATCAGAGCTGATAACGACAACGACACGCTGCACACGTGAATGGCGTAAAAGCGCGTCGATGGTATGTTCAAGAATGGTTTTATGGCCGGTCGCATCATTGCCAATCGTCAGATACTGCTTAGGACGATCGTTTTGCATCCGGCTGCCGTTACCCGCAGCGGGTAAAACAGCAACAATGTCAGGCGAGGAAAGGCGTGGTGTCTGCATGCGTCAACGTTGTATGTTGTTGGATGGAGCGTTATTAGATGACGTCGTATTCGCGTTACGATGGTTCGATTCTGGCACCAGACGATAGAAACTTTCACCGGGTTTGATCATCCCCAACTCATTGCGTGCACGCTCTTCAATCGCTTCCTGTCCGCCATTGAGGTCGTCAATTTCAGCAAATAGCTGTTCGTTACGGTCTTTTAATTTGGCATTGTTGCCCTGCTGGGCAACAACATCATCTTTCACCCGAACATAATCATGAATGCCATTCTTGCCCAGCCACAGTGAGTACTGAAGCCAGCCAAGCAATATCAATAATAACAGCGTAAGCTTTCCCATCCCGCCCCCTGAAAAACCGCCTAATCATCCCATAACTTTTGTTTCGACTCCACTGTGTCCGGCAGTGGGGGGCAATATTCACCCTGCCGCATGCCCAAATGGGGATATGTCGGGCAGAAGAGCACGCCACACTCACGTTGTCCCTTCATTCTCTCTCGTACTTTCTATTCATCAGAATACGCAAGCGCATAGCGTCCGCTTGGCTAAAACCGTCCATAGGAAAAACGTCAGTTGAACCCTTAATGCTATCTGTGTATTTTTATGCATACAAAGTGCATAAAAAAAGAAAGTTTTACATTTAAACCAGGAGAAAACCATGTTCAAAAAATTGTTATTCGTTGGTGCGCTCTTCACTACCGTACTCCCCACCAGCGCCTTCGCTGCGGAACCTACTTACGTTGTAGGTTCTGGCGGAACCTATCGTCCCTTTGAATTTGAAAATGCGCAGAAAGAGCTGGAAGGCTTTGATATTGATATTATTAAAGCGATCGCCAAGGCGGAGAATTTTAATATCAAGCTGATCAATACGCCGTGGGAAGGGATCTTCGCGACCCTTAACTCCGGCGACCGCGACATTATCATTTCCGGTATCACGATTACCGACAAACGTAAGCAAATGGTCGATTTCTCCGCACCGTATTTCCCAGCCGAGCAGTCCATCGTGGTGCCTAAAGGCTCGACGATCGATTCGATTGTGGCGCTGAAAGATCACAAAGTCGGCGTCGTGAACTCCAGTACCGCCGATATCGTGGTCTCCGATGTATTAGGCAAAAACAGTACATCGATTAAGCGCTTTGATAACACCCCGTTAATGTTACAAGAGCTGTATGAAGACGGTGTGGGCGCAGCGGTTGGCGACGTGGGCGTGGTGAAGTTTTACATTAAGACTCATCCTGAAAAACAGTTCAATCTGGTTTCCGACGCTAAATTCGAACGCCAGTATTTCGGGATCGCCGTCGCGAAAGGCAATGATCAACTGCGCGCGAAGATTAACTCTGGGCTGAAAAAAATCGTTGCTGATGGCACCTACGCCAAGATCTATCAAACCTGGTTTGATAACAACGTGCCGACCTTACCCGCAGAATAACGCCTGCAAGACACTGCGCACCTCTCCAGGTCTCCACCGCCTCACACGAGACGTCGCATCAACCGGACAGCTAGCCTGTCCGGTTTAATTTAGAGTAATCATTACGTTAGCCTATTCAAAAAAGGAAACGATCTTGACGGGATTTCGTTGGGAGATCATTCAGGAATATGCCCCGCTGTTTATGGAAGGCACCTGGATGACCATCAAATGCACCATTATCTGTGTCATTCTTGGCACCTGCTGGGGATTAACGCTCGGATTAGGTCGCTTAGCGCAGGCACCGCACGGGCCGTGGAAATATATCCTGCACTACGGCGTGCAATGGCCGGTACGCATCTACATCAGCGCCTTCCGCGGCACGCCGCTGTTTGTACAAATCATGGTGGTGCACTTCGCGCTGGTGCCGCTGTTCATCAATCCGCGTGACGGGCTGCTGGTGACCAGCAATATTATGTCGGTCGATTTTGCCCGCACGCTACGCTCAGATTACGGCGCGTTCCTCTCTTGCATCGTGGCAATTACGCTGAATGCGGGTGCCTATGTCTCTGAGATATTCCGCGCCGGTATTCAGTCGATCGATCGCGGCCAGATGGAAGCGTCACGCTCTCTCGGCATGAGCTATGGCCGCACCATGCGGAAAGTCATTCTGCCGCAGGCTTTTCGCCGCATGCTGCCACCGCTGGGCAACAACGCCATCGCAATCGTGAAAGATTCATCGCTGGCTTCGGCAATCGGATTGGCGGATCTCGCCTATGCCGCACGTACAGTGTCAGGGGCTTACGCCACGTACTGGGAACCCTACCTGACGATTTCTATCGTTTATTGGGTTATTACTTTCCTGCTTTCGCTGCTGGTGCGGCACATGGAAACGAGGTTTGGCAAAAGTGATTCACGTTAAAAACCTGCAAAAACAGTTTGGTGATACGCATGTCCTGCGCGGTATTTCTTGTGATATCGCCCCTCAGGAAGTGCTCTGCCTGATTGGCCCATCCGGTTCAGGAAAAAGTACCTTTCTGCGCTGCATCAACGCACTGGAGACGCTGTCGGCTGGCGAGATCACGGTCAACGGTTTTGCCATTCACGATCAGAAAACCAATATCAATCGCGTGCGTGAAAGCGTCGGGATGGTGTTCCAGCGCTTTAATCTATTTCCACACATGACAGTGTTGGAAAACGTGATTATGGCACCGATGGATGTGAAAAAATTGCCGCGAGCACAAGCCGTTGAACGGGCTAAAGCGTTGCTCAGTAAGGTCGGCCTGCTGGATAAAATCGATGCCTGGCCGAATAGCCTGTCCGGCGGACAGCAACAGCGTGTCGCGATTGCCCGCGCATTAGCGATGGAACCGGCGATCATGTTGTTCGATGAACCGACATCCGCGCTGGACCCAGAGCTGGTAGGCGAAGTGTTAGCAGTTATGAAAACGCTGGCAAATGAAGGCATGACGATGGTTATCGTGACCCATGAAATGGCCTTTGCCAGAGAAGTGGCCGATAGGGTGATCTTTATCGATCAGGGGATTATTCAGGAACAGGGAACGCCAGAAGCGATCTTTACTCATCCGAGTAACCCGCGCACGCAGGCTTTCCTGAGCAAGATACTGTAAATACGGCGAGACCATGGGCTGTCAGCGTCTTCCTCACTGGCAGCCTTTTTCTTTTACCACCCCATCAGAAAAGAAAATACCAGCCAAAACAGGCAGACCACCGTCAGCCCTGTCGCAAAAAGCGTATAAAAAAGATAGCCTCTCAGCAGAAAGCTAAACCCGACGCCAACCAGCACTGAAAACGGCATCAGCGCCAGAAAAAACGGCCAAGTGTAGAGCATGAAGAAAAACGTGGTATTAGAGCCGTATACCAGAAAAGGGATAATAAAGGCCAACCAATAAAAGGAGAACCCCGTAACCGCCCCCATAAACAGGTAGGAAACGCCATCATCTTCTTCTTGTTGCGCTGGCCGAGTCTTGCTAATCGTTAACTGCGTGGCATTTTGCATAATCTTTCCCATTCGTCCCCTCATCCCCCACTAGCGCGGTGAAAAAAGCGGGATATCAGAGCTTGATAATAGCTCTCTTGCCCAGCAGATCTAACAATTGGTCTGTCAAATTTGTTACTAATTGTTCGCCATCCAGATGACTATCCGGCGCTTCCGGCGCTTCATACGCCGAGTCGATCCCAGTGAAATTACGCAGCTCTCCCGCCCGGGCTTTTTTATACAATCCCTTAGGATCGCGCGCTTCACAAGTCGCTAACGGCGTATCCACAAAGACTTCGATGAATTGCCCTTCGCCCAGTAAATCCTGCACCATTTTACGCTCGGCGCGGTGCGGCGAGATAAACGCGGTCAGGACCACCAGACCCGCATCCACCATCAGTTTGGCAACTTCACCCACGCGACGGATGTTTTCACGCCGATCGTCGTCGGTGAAGCCTAAATCGCGGCACAACCCGTGCCGCACATTGTCGCCATCCAGCAGGTAGGTGCTGACACCACGCTGATGTAGCACCTGCTCCAGCGCCCCCGCCAGCGTGGATTTACCGGATCCAGACAACCCAGTAAACCAGATCACGACGCCCTGATGACCGTGCAATTTCTCGCGCGATTCTCGGGTGACATCGTGCGCATGCCAGACGACGTTATCGTCAGTCGGTTCATCGCGTAAAGACACGTTATTTGCCTCCCAGCAGATCGCGCGCACCCCAATGTGGGAAGTGGCGACGTACCAGCGCATTCAGTTCCAGCTCAAACGCGCTGTGTGTGCCTGGCTCCTGATACACCTGCTCGATAGGTTCCCGCACCAGCCCCGCACCGACCGTGACGTTGCTCAGGCGATCGATAAAGATCATCCCGCCCGTCACCGCATTGTGCTGATAGTTGTCCAACACCAGCGGCTCATCAAAAATCAGCTCAACCGAACCGATACCATTCAACGGCAGGTTCTCCGCGACGCGCTGCGTCAGCGTATTGATCTCAACCTGATACTGGATATTCTCGACCCGAGCGCGCGTTTTCTTACCGCCAATTTTGATGTCGTAACTCTGTCCCGGCACCAGCGGCTGTTCCGCCATCCAGACGACATCTACCAGCGCATGCTGCACCGCTTTTAGCGATTCGCTGCTGTCGATCAGCAGGTCACCACGGCTAATATCCACCTCATTCGCCAACACCAGCGTAATCGCTTCACCCGCCTGCGCCTGCGGTAAATCCCCGTCAAAGGTCACAATACGGCTGACGGTGGATTCTACGCCGGATGGCAACACTTTAACCCGTTGCCCAACGCGGATAATGCCGGAGGCCAGCGTGCCCGCGTAGCCACGGAAATCCAGATTCGGGCGATTCACATACTGCACCGGGAAACGCATCGGCTGCTCCAGCGTGCGCTGTGCCACATTGACCGTTTCCAGCACGTCCAGCAGCGTCGGTCCGGTATACCAGCCCATCGTCGTACTCGGCGTTGCGACATTGTCGCCATCCAGCGCGGAAATCGGCACAAAGGTGATATTCAGGTCGGCAGGCAGTTGCTGAGCAAAATCCAGATAATCCTGCTTAAACTGCTCAAACACCGTTTGCTGATAATCCACTAAGTCCATTTTGTTCACCGCCACCACCAGATCGCGAATACCCAGCAGGGTCGCAATAAAGCTGTGACGACGGGTTTGATCCAATACGCCTTTGCGCGCGTCAATCAGCAGGATCGCCAGCTCGCAGGTTGATGCGCCCGTCGCCATGTTACGGGTGTACTGCTCGTGTCCCGGCGTATCGGCGATGATGAATTTGCGTTTTTCCGTGGAAAAATAGCGGTAGGCCACGTCAATCGTGATGCCCTGCTCACGTTCAGCCTGAAGCCCATCAACCAGCAGCGCCAGATCCAGTTTTTCGCCCTGCGTGCCCAGACGCTTGCTGTCATTGTGCAGCGTACTGAGCTGATCTTCATAAATTTGGCGCGTATCGTGCAGCAAGCGGCCAATCAGCGTACTTTTTCCATCGTCGACGCTACCACAGGTCAGGAAACGCAACAGCGTTTTATCCTGCTGCGCGTGTAAATACGCTTCCACACCGCCCTGCTCAGCGATCTGCTGGGCAATCGCATTGTTGATGATGACGGCATCTTTCTCAGCCGCATTGTCTGCCGCTGTGTCTTTTAACGAAGTTTGGCTCATTCGACGATTCCTCAGAAATACCCTTGACGCTTTTTCAGCTCCATTGAACCGGCCTGATCGCGGTCAATTACCCTTCCCTGACGCTCACTGGTAGTGGAAACCAGCATCTCTTCGATGATTTCCGGCAGCGTTTGCGCCTCTGATGCCACCGCGCCCGTCAGCGGCCAGCAGCCTAACGTGCGGAAGCGCACCATGCGCTGTTCGATCACTTCACCGGGTTGCAGATCGATGCGATCGTCATCCACCATCAGCAGCATGCCATCGCGTTCCACCACCGGACGCGGCGCGGCCAGATACAGCGGAACAATATCGATGTTTTCCAGATAGATGTATTGCCAGATATCCAGCTCGGTCCAGTTGGAGAGCGGGAAAACGCGGATGCTCTCGCCTTTATTAATCTGGCCGTTGTAGTTATGCCACAGCTCCGGGCGCTGATTCTTCGGATCCCAGCGGTGGAAACGATCGCGGAAGGAGTAAATACGCTCTTTGGCACGCGATTTCTCTTCATCGCGGCGCGCCCCGCCAAACGCGGCATCAAAACCGTATTTATCCAGCGCCTGCTTCAGCCCTTCGGTTTTCATAATGTCAGTGTGCTTAGCGCTGCCGTGCACAAAGGGGTTAATCCCCAGCGCTTCACCCTGCGGGTTGCGGTGCACCAGCAGTTCACAGCCATAGGCCTTCGCCGTCCGGTCGCGGAATTCGTACATTTCACGAAATTTCCAGCCGGTATCAACGTGCAGCAGCGGGAAAGGCAGCGATCCCGGATAGAACGCCTTGCGCGCCAGATGCAGCATCACCGAAGAGTCTTTGCCGATGGAGTACATCATCACCGGATTACTGAACTCGGCCGCTACTTCGCGGATGATGTGAATGCTTTCGGCTTCAAGCTGCCGTAAATGCGTGAGTCGTTTCTCGTCCATACCCTTTCCTTAAGCCAAGTTTACTACCGCTGGGCGGCTGTCTTGCGGCACCATCGGCGTTGTCTGACCAAACCAGGCAATCTGATGGTGTAAATCCACCACCTCGCCAATCACCAGCAGCGCCGGTGTCGGCGCTTGCCGTGCCAAATGTTCCAACTGTTGCAGCGTGCCAATTTGCACTTGCTGATCGTGTCGAGTGCCGCGACTGATCACAGCAACGGGTGTCTGCGATGAACGGCCATGCGCGATCAGCTGCTGCGAAATCTCGGCGGCCTTCATCGTACCCATGTAAATCGCCAGCGTCTGACGGCCACGCGCTAGCGTCGACCAGTCCAGCGAATCGCCATCCGGGCGACAGTGTCCGGTAATAAAAAGCACGCTCTGCGCGTAGTCACGGTGCGTTAACGGGATCCCCGCATACGCCGTGACGCCTGCCGCAGCCGTCACGCCGGGCACCACCTGAAACGTGATGCCGGCCTGCGCCACCGCTTGCAGCTCTTCACCGCCGCGGCCAAAAATAAAGGGATCGCCACCTTTCAGACGCACTACCCGCTTTCCTTCCTGCGCTAGCGTCACCAGTAGCTGATTAATCTCATCCTGCGGCAACGAATGCGCGCTGGCGCGTTTTCCAACGCAGATGCGTTCGGCGTCGCGGCGCACCAAATCCAGCACGTCGGGGCTGACCAGATGGTCATACAGCACCACGTCCGCCTGCTGCATCACCTGCAATCCACGCAGCGTCAGCAGTCCGGCATCGCCGGGGCCTGCGCCAACCAGTGCGACTTCGCCACGTGCCGCCGCTGGTTGCTGCTGTTCCTCTTGCTGATGCGCCAGCTGCTGTTGCAATTCATCTTCGGCCTGCGCCAGTTGCCCCGCGGACACCAGCGACGCAAAGCGTCCGACAAACAGCCGCTCCCAAAAGCGACGGCGTGCCGGCATCGAATGCAGTCGAGTTTTAATTCTGTCGCGCCAGCTTCCGGCGATATCCGCCATCGTGCCCAAACTGGCGGGCAGTAATGATTCCAGCTTTTCACGCAGCAGACGCGCCAGCACCGGCGCCTGTCCACCCGAGGAAATAGCCACCACCAGCGGAGAGCGATCGACAATCGAGGGGAAAATAAACGAGCACTTCGGCTGATCGTCCACCACGTTCACCAGCAAATGCCGCTGATTCGCCGCCTCAAATACCGCGGCATTCAGCTCAGCGTCATCCGTAGCGGCAATCACCAGAAATACGCCGGATAGCAAATCAGGCGTAAAAACCCGCGCCAGCCATTCAACCTTTCCGTCCTGATGCTGTGCCGCCAACGGTTCGGCCAGCGCCTGCGCGACAATTTTTACCTCCGCACCCGCGCGTTGCAGTAGATCGATTTTGCGCGTAGCAACCTCGCCGCCGCCGACAACCAGTACCGGACGCTGACGAAGATCGGCAAATATAGGGAGATAGTTCACAATCGCCTTAACTAAGCAAAAAAGTAGATAATGCGACTATACGGTGAGGACAGAACACTTATGAAATGCCGAATTGGAATGACAAGTTCCGTAATGGAATAACAACACGTTTACAACTGAGATTGGGATGATAACGGCGGTAAAAATGACGGTGATAAAAAATCGGACAATGCCCTAGAGCCTATCGCTGAAGCATTGAGATCCACGGGGCGACCACAGGGGGGAGGCGTCCCTACGGGAACCTCCCACTGTGTTTCCCCTAATAACGGGCTTAAGTAACCAGTATCAGGCGATACCCCGTTTTCTCTTTTACCCTTCGTGCAGCCCGCATTCGCGTTTCAGGCCGAAGAAACGCGTTTCTTCTTCGGCCATACCCGGTTCCCATTTACGAGTGGTGTGCGTATCGCCGACTGACAGATAGCCCTGATCCCACAGCGGATGGTAACCCAGACCGTTTTCTTTCAGGTACTGGTACACCGTTCGGTTATCCCAGTCGATAATCGGCAGGAATTTGAAGACGCCGCGCTGAATCGCCAGCACCGGCAATTCACCCCGGCTGCCGGATTGCTCACGACGTAGGCCAGCAAACCATGTTTTCGCCTTTAACTCGCTCAATGCCCGATTCATCGGCTCGACTTTATTCAGCAGGTTGTAGCGCTCAATGCCTTCCACCCCCTGCTCCCACAGCTTGCCGTAGCGCGCCTCTTGCCAGGCCGGGGATTCAGCCGCGCGGTACACTTGCAGATTCAACTTCAACTGTTCCGTCAGTGCATCAATAAACTGATAGGTTTCAGGGAACAGATAGCCCGTATCCGTGAGGATAACCGGAATATCAGGCCGCTGGTGCGTCACCAGATGCAGCGATACCGCCGCCTGAATGCCGAAGCTGGACGACAATACATAGTCGCTCGGCAGATTCTCCAGCGCCCAGCTTACTCTTTCCTGTGCAGACAGCTGTTCAAGTTGACCATTCACGACAGCCAGCGCGGCCGCCTGCTCCGCTTTCGGCAACGCGTTGAGCGCCTCAAGATTAAATTCGGCCATCAGGCTCTCCTGTCAGTCATAAAAATCGCGGGCAGGATCCAGCACCGCTTTGATGATGTTGGTGCGAACCACGAAATCCCCGAAGCCTTCATTCCGCTGGCGATCTTGCGCCCACAGCCCGATAAGCCGATCCATTTCTGCAAGGATCTCGGTTTCATTAATGTTCTCGCGATACATACGCGGAATACGTGTTCCCTCGCGATTCCCGCCCAGATGCAGGTTATAACGCCCCACCGCTTTGCCTACCAGACCGATTTCCGCCAGCATTGCGCGGCCGCAGCCGTTCGGGCAACCCGTTACGCGCAGAACGATGTGCTCATCGCCCACGCCGTGCTGCTGCATGATGCCTTCTACTTTCGTGACGAACTCCGGCAGGAAACGCTCAGCTTCCGCCATCGCCAGCGGACAGGTCGGGAACGACACGCATGCCATCGAATTCTTGCGCTGCTCGCTGACGCCGTCATCAATCAGGCCGTGCTCACGCGCCAGCGCCTCAATCTTCGCTTTGCTACGCGCAGGAACGCCCGCGATGATCAAATTCTGGTTCGCCGTCAGCCGGAAGTCCCCTTTGTGGATTTTGGCAATTTCCGCCAGACCGGTTTTCAGCGGACGACCCGGATAATCCAGAACACGACCGTTTTCGATAAACAGCGTCAGATGCCATTTATTGTCGATGCCTTTTACCCAACCGATACGATCGCCACGTCCGGTGAATTCATACGGGCGCACTGCTTCAAATTTCACACCGGCACGCGCTTCCACTTCCTGCTTGAAGTTGTCTACGCCTACGCGCTCCAGCGTGTATTTGGTTTTCGCGTTTTTACGGTTGGTCCGGTTACCCCAATCGCGCTGCGTGGTCACCACCGCTTCTGCAATGGCCAGTGTATGCTCAATGGAAATGTAGCCCAGCTCACTGGCGGTACGCGGGTAAGTTTCTTTGTCGCCGTGCGCGATAGAGAGCCCACCGCCCACCAGCACGTTGAAGCCCACCAGACGGCCGTTATCGGCAATCGCAACGAAGTTAAGATCGTTCGCATGCAGATCGATATCATTCTGCGGCGGGATCACCACCGTGGTTTTGAACTTACGCGGCAGATACGTTGAACCTAAAATCGGCTCTTCATCCGTCGTGGCGACTTTCTCCTGATCCATCCAGATCTCAGCATAGGCGCGCGTACGCGGCAGCAGATGCTCAGAAATCTTTTTCGCCCACTCATACGCCTGCTGATGCAGTTCGGATTCTATCGGGTTAGACGTACACAGCACGTTACGGTTCATGTCATTCGCCGTCGCCAGCGCGTCCAGCCCGATGCTATTCAGCATCTGGTGTACCGGTTTCACGTTCGATTTGAGAATGCCGTGATACTGGAACGTCTGGCGGTTCGTGATGCGAATGCTGCCATAGATCGTATTTTCAGTCGCAAATTTGTCGATCCGCAGCCACTGCTCTGGCGTCATCACGCCACCGGGCAGACGGCAGCGCAGCAGCATCGCATGGCGCGGCTCCAGCTTCTGCTCGGCACGTTCGGCGCGAATATCGCGGTCATCCTGCTGATACATACCGTGGAAACGGATCAGCAGAAAGTTATCGCCCTTAAAGCCGCCGGTCAGACCATCGTTCAGGTCTTCAGCAATCGTGCCGCGCAGAAAGTTACTTTCTGTCTTCATGCGCTCAGCATCAGCGAGTTTCCCTTCTACCACCAAGGGGCCGGGGTGTTTTTCACTGAAAACGTATTTTTCACTCATTAGTACACATCTCGCTGATAACGGCGCTCAAAGCGCAGATCGCTTAAAAATTCATCGGCCTGTTCACTGTCCATGCCGCCATGCTCAACTATCACATCCAGCAGTGCCCGCTCGACGTCTTTCGCCATACGGTTGGCATCACCACACACGTACAAATGCGCGCCATCCTGAATCCAGCGCCAGACTTCCGCACCTTTTTCCCGCAGTTTGTCCTGCACGTAAACTTTATGCGCCTGATCGCGCGACCAGGCCAGATCGATGCGGGTTAGCAGGCCATCTTTAACGTAGCGCTGCCATTCCACCTGATACAGAAAATCTTCCGTAAAGTGTGGGTTGCCGAAGAACAGCCAGTTTTTCCCTTCAGCCCCATCGGCATCGCGCTGCTGCATAAAGGCGCGGAACGGCGCGATTCCGGTACCCGGCCCGATCATGATGACTGGCGCGTCGGCATTCGCAGGCAGACGGAAGTTATCGTTATGTTCGATGAAGACGCGGATTTCATCGTCTTCACTCAGTCTGTCGGCCAGATAGCTGGAAGCGCCACCGGCCCGCTCGCGGCCTTCGTATTCGTAGCGCACTACGCCAACGGTGATGTGCACTTCGCTTTCGACTTCCGCCTGCGAGGAAGCAATAGAGTAAAGGCGTGGCGTCAGCGGACGCAGCAGACCCAGCAGTTGCTCCGCCGTCAGTTCCGTCGGCGCTTGTCGCACCATATCCACCAGCGGTGTGCGCTGTGCGAACTGCTGAAGCGCAGGTTTATCGGCCAGCAGTGACAGCAGCGTTTCATTACGCGACAGTGCCGCGTATTTCTCGACAATCGGCGCGGTATTCTGCGTCAGCTCAAAGTGGCTTTTCAGCGCCTGCGACAGTGGCAGCGTCTTGCCGTCAACGCTGACGGATTCATCGCCTTTCAGCCACAGCAGTTCCAGCAATTCCTGCACCAGCGCAGGATCGTTATCGAACCACACGCCCAGCGCATCTCCCGGCTGGTAACGCAAACCGGAATCGCCCAAGTCGATCTCGATATGGCGAACATCCTTTTCGGAGTTACGCCCGGTCACTTTCTGATTGACGGCAAACGTGGCATGCAGCGGTGAGGATTTGCTGTACGGGCTGCTGGTAATTTCATCCAGTGCGCCCTGAGCGGCAATCTGCGCGACGGCTTCACCCTGAACCGGCACCCGCGCCTGCAAAATATCAACCAGTTGACGTCGCCATTGTTCGGCAACCCCCTGATAATCCACATCGGCATCCACGCGATCCAGCAAACGTTCAGCGCCTAGCTCAGCCAGACGGCTATCGAAATCTTTACCCGCCTTACTGAAGAATTCATAAGAGGTATCACCCAGACCAAACACAGCAAACGCGGTGTCTTTCATCTCCGGGGCTTTTTTGGACAGCAGGAATTTGTGCAACGCGACGGCTTCTTCCGGCGGCTCCCCTTCCCCCTGCGTCGAGGCCACGATCAGCAGCAGTTTTTCCTGCCCGATTTGCTTGAATTTGTAATCACCCGCATTGACCAGATTGACGGACAGCTTGGCTGCCAACAGATCGTCACGCAGTTGTTCCGCCACCCGACGTGCATTGCCGGTTTGTGAGGCGGAAATCAGCGTAATCGTTTGTACTGGCACCGTGACTGCGGATGCCGTCGTTGCCGTGGCGGCGATCGCCCCCGGCTGCACGTTCCCAAGCTGCTGTACCAGCCCCCAGAAATAGCCGGATAGCCAGGCCAACTGCGGCGATGAGAAATCACCGGTTGCCGCCTGTAAACGCGTTAATTGCTCCACACTCAGCGGAAGCAATGAAGTGGGGGAAACCGGAGTAGTCATTGTGATTTCTGTTTCCTTGTGCCTGTGCTGTTAGCCAACGACGCTAATACAAAAATAGGCAATAAAAAGATGAATGGAGGATAAGGGTAACGATCTGCATCTTAACAATTAAAGAAATGATGGAAATATTAAATAACCAAAATGACTAAATGGTTTTTCTGATAGTCCTTATTGCTTAAAGTGTTATAGCTGGAAGTAGGTATCCAAGTATCCGGCACACCATTTTCTCATAACAAGAGCGCTAAACCGTCTTCTCTAAAAGAAGCGAACAGGCTCACATTTCTGGCGTTCGCCGCAGGAATTTATCCTTTGCAATCGCACATCAATGCGATACTCACGCCAGTGGCAACGGGAGAAAAACGATGTGGCAACGACGCGCGCTGGAACTTAATACGCAGGATATTTGGCACTGGCAACAGGTCATCTCGGTCGTCGATTACGCCCATGAACAGGGTTTCAATACGCTGGTGCTGGGTGCGGCGGATTTACTGGATAAGCTGGTGACGCCGGAAGCCTACAATAATGCGCGTTTTGACGATCGCATCAGCAGCCAGCAGCGTTCCCGCTGTGTTTACCTGAATCAGGTCGCGGCGCACTGCCGTGAACAGGGGCTGGCGCTCTATCTGCAATGCAAAGAGCTGTCCTTTCCCACAGATTTACTGCTCCATCACCCGGAATTACTGGACGACAAACATAGCCTCCGCATGGATACCGATTTTTGGTGCGACTACCTTGCCGCCAAAGTCGAACTGCTGATGCAGCAGATCCCGAGGCTGAGCGGCCTGCTGCTGGCGATCTCCAACAGCGATAGCCTACTGCGCTTCTCTGCTCCTTCCGGCGATGCGATCAACGGTGTAGCTCCCGTTACCACGCTCTGGCCGACCAACGCCGACAGCGAGCAGATCTATCACCGTCTATTCTCCGCCGTCGCCCGCGTGATGCACTACCACCAGCGCCATCTGGTATTACGTGCGTTTCCCGCCAGCCATCAGGATATCGGTAATGTCCTGAACGCCATTCGCACGCTGCCCGAATCGGTCTCCGTCGCCATTAAAGTCACCCCAGAACGCTTCTGGCCAGAGTTTCCCAATAACCCCGCACTGCTGGACGTCAGCGGGCGTGAAGTCTGGGTTGAGCTGGATCTGGCTGGCGAAGAAGTCGGCTGGGGCAATCTCCCCTTTCTGCGCTACACCGAGGTGCAGGGGCGGCTGCTGTGGTGCCGGGAGAAAAATCCTGCGATTGTCAGCGCCCTGTGCCGCATCAGTTGGGAAGGAGTGGATAATCACCGCGTGATCGGCACGCTCAGCGAATTTACGTTGTTTGCCTGTTCGCGACTCCTGACTAACCAGACCGCAGCGGCAAATGAAAGCACGCTGTTCGCACAGTGGCTCATGACACGCTACCAATGGCAGCCAGACGATACCGTGCTACATGCGATGCTCGCCTTGTTGGAGCAAGCTCATCAGGCCATTTCCCTGTCGCTGTACGCACGTCACCACGTTTTCCATCGCCACAGTCTGCTGCCGACCAGCTTTGGTCAGGCGATCTGGAGCCTCTACGGTCAGCTCAATCGCAATCACTGGCTGCCGGGTTCCGGTCAGGATATTACGTT
Organism: Pectobacterium brasiliense; assembly: GCF_013449685.1. GTDB lineage: Bacteria > Pseudomonadota > Gammaproteobacteria > Enterobacterales > Enterobacteriaceae > Pectobacterium > Pectobacterium brasiliense_A. The sequence goes on from NZ_JACDSF010000031.1 coordinate 26,395, forward strand.
CGATCCGCAGCATGCGGAGCTGGCTTCGCAGAATCTTTATCACATTGCGAAAGAGAAAGATGCCGCCTGGCAGTTGGCGGAACAGTGCCAGCAGGCCGCACTACAATTTTCCCGCGAACACGCGATGCCAGACGCGCTCAGACAGCGCTGGCAGCAGGAATGGCGCGGGCTGACGCTGTATTGCCGCGCCTTTGTTCACGCACAGAAAGCCTTCTTTACGCTGCACTACTGCAAACAGGTGGAGAACAACTGGACGCTGCGGGAAATCGCCAAAACCAATATTCAGGCGCTGTACGGGATTGGGCATGAGATGGAGGATTTCTGCCTGCAACACCGGGATTACCCAGTGAGCCTACATGTGATGTTTGATGCCGAGCGTCCACGCGCGTTAGCCGATAGCCTGCAACATCAGTTGGCTGAACTCACGTAACGCACCGGCCAATCACATAGCGTAGTCAGTAACTGACTACGCTAGTCATTCACTTAACGAATCATACGTTTCAGAATACGTTCGCCTGAATTGCTGAAATTTTTCGCCGACTCTTCCACGCTCTTCTTGCCATAGTCGAGCTGTTCGATGGTTTGCAGGATCAGGCTGGCCAGTTGTGGATCTTCAAGATACGAGGACACCGGCGTTTGCATCGGTTTTTCTAGCGCCATCGATAGCCCAGCAACCGACAGATCGTTGGTATCCAGTTTCTGTTTTTCTTCCAGCGCTTGTCTGGCGATACGGCTGAGCGGAATGCCGCGCTCTGTACCCATCAGCAGCGCGCCTTCAGGATCGTTCATCAGATAATTCAACAACAGCGCCGCTTCTTTCGGGTGCTTGGTATTTTTACTGATGGCAAACAGCATCGACGGTTTAAAGAACTGCCCAGAGTTATCCGATCCTGGCGTCATGATGTATGGCCCTAACTCGAGCTTACCGGGTGCCGCCAGCGGATCGGCGTATTTCTTCACAACCGAAATCCACAGATGTGCGCCACCGTATTCCCCGTTAATCCAGGGGCGTGTTTCATACATGCCGACTTTGCCGAACGCGTTGTAATACTTCGAAGAGGGCATCACATGCTCGTCGATCAAACGCTTATAGAAGCGAAACGCCTCGATCCACTGCGCCTCGCTGTAGTTAAAGCGTTTGTTCTTTTCATCGATCATGCCGATCTGATACTTCTGCGTCATGTAATAGTTGATCAGCTCCAGCATGCCTTCACCGCTGTCCTGCGCCGGTGAAGCAATGGGGAAATAGTTATCACCCAGTTTCTCTTTAAACACCTTGCCAGCATGGAACAGTTCATCCCAAGTGGTGGGATACGGCAGTTCGGCCTTCTTCCAAGTTTCCGTGTTGTAGTACATCACCAGCGCATTTAGCGAAGTGGAAATCGCGTTCACCTTGCCATCAATCGTCGCGGGTTTCAGCGCATCTTCGGGGAAATCCTGTAATTTCAGCGTATCGGTCAGCTTATTCAGGTCATAAAAGCCGGTGCCAGTCTTGGAAAAAATCGGCAGCCAGTTCCAGTTAACCTGTAGCACATCCGGTTCTTCTCCGCTGGCAATCTGCGTCGTCAGGCGGGATAAGTGCCCATCCCAACCGGTGTACTCTGGTTTCACGCTGATGTGCGGATACTTTTTCTGAAACGCTTCCAGCGCGGTCAAGGTCGCCTGATGGCGGCTGTTTCCTCCCCACCAGGAGAGGCGTAACTCTACGGGTTCAGCAGCCTGCGCGAACGAACAAAACGCAGAGAAGGCGATGGCAATCAGTCCAGGTAATCTCATTTTTCCCCCAACGACATTATTATTGTGTTTGTGCGTGTGTCTGGCGTACTGGTGTGGCGATATAGATGAGAAAGCAGGTCGGGTACATAACCGTGAATCAAATCATTTCTCGACTCTGACAAGATAGGCAGAACCCTTTTTATCGTGCTAGTGATCACGGCGGGAAAACGCGTGATTTGCGGGGCGGACGGAAGAAATGTGAATGACTGCACCATGTTAGCGGGCGTTTCAACCACACAGCGTGAGCCCTAGGTAACGCGGCAGGGAGATGCCTCACATCATTAACCGACGCACCACACCAAAAAGAGATTTAATTCACAAATAAGAAACACAAAAACAACAAAACCGCTCCATGCAGGCGGCATAAGAGAAAAAGCGGCGTAAAAGTGTGATGAAACACACATGGCATAACGTGTCGCCTCGCCCTCTTCGTTATGCCTTTCACATTTTCTTGCGCCACGCGCCGTGCGCTGTGAAGTCCGCTCCAACCTGTGCAGATTTCATCACGACAGCCACAGCCAAAGGTCAGCAAACGTGATGCAATCGGAGCAGGCTCGATCAGATAGGATAACGCGATGAAGCACTCTATTCAGTCATACTCTCCCGCAGCCGACGGCATCACGCCGGATACTGCCATCTTTCAGCAGGCTATCGATCGGATTGCGGCACAGGGTGGCGGCACCCTGACGGTGGAACCGGGGCGCTATCTATTAGGGGGATTACTGCTGCCTTCCAATTTTTGTCTGCAATTGGAGGCGGGGGCTGAGCTCATTGTTAGCGGTGACTATGAACAGTTTGCGCAGGCCACCACGATCAGCATGGCCGAGTTGTCGCACCGTGCGTTTCTTTATGCCTACCAACAGCGCAATATCACGATCTGCGGTCAGGGTAAGATCATGGGAAATGCCGACGCCTATTTCTCTGCAGAGCCCGACGACCAAGGCTATCGCCTACCTGCACAACATCGCCCGCGCATTGTGGTCTTTGAGGATTGCGAACACGTCCGCCTGTGTGATTTTACGATTGAACACGCCCCGATGTGGACCGTGCATCTGGTCAGTTGTCGCCACATCATCGTCGAACGGCTGACGATTGATAACGATCTGAGCATGGCAAATACCGATGCGCTGGATCTCGACAGCTGCCAGCAGGTGCAAATCAGCAACTGCTCGTTGAGCGCCGCCGACGATGCGCTGTGCATCAAAACTACCCATAAGCCGCCCCATCTGCAACGTAAGGTGCAGCAGGTCGTCATCAGCAATTGCCTGTTACGCTCCAAGAGCTGCGCCCTGAAGATCGGCACCGAAACCTTTGCCGATATCGAAGACATTTCCGTCAGCAACTGCGCCATTTACGATACCAACCGTGCGATCGGCCTGATCTCCCGCGATGGCGGTGCATTCCGACGCTTACAGTTCAGCAACATCACGTTCCAGTGCGTCGCCGCGCATCCGTGTCACTGGGGCAAAGCCGATCCGATCTTTATCTCCGTGCGCTATCGCGATCCCGCCATCGAGCCGGGCCGGATCGAAGCGGTACAGTTTTCTCAGATCGCCGGTGTCAGCGAGGGAGCGATTAACCTACACAGCACGCCTGCAGGCTACATTCGGGATATCCATTTCCATGCCGTGCATCTCGAACAGCGGCAAAGCGACTCACCGGAACAGGGCATGTACGATGTGCGTCCGCCCTGTAATCCAGAACGCCCGACGGGTATGGGGCTGGACAATGCGTATCGGGTCGATCCGGCGACAGGTCGCGCCTTCGGTGTCGACTATTATCCAGGTGGCATGCCTGCGCTCTTTGCCCGTGGCGTCCTCAACCTGACCACCAGCCACATGACGATCCGCCGTCCCGATCCGCTGCCTTCAGGCTGGCATCACGCCGCGATCGTGCAGCAGGAAGAATAAGTGATTCAAGCGACGCTTTCGGGTAGTATGCGACGGTTTTTTGCATACATATGTTCTGAGAGCCCCTTTTTCAGAACGAAACCGGGAACATCGCTATGGTCACTACACTCTTTAAAGATTTTCAGTTTGAAGCCGCGCATCATCTGCCCCACGTACCAGACGGCCACAAATGTGGGCGGTTGCATGGGCACTCTTTCATGGTGAGACTGGAAATTACCGGTGAAGTGGATCCGTATACTGGCTGGGTGATGGATTTTTCTGAACTGAAAGCTGCGTTCAAACCTACGTGGGAACGATTGGATCATCACTATCTGAATGAAATCCCCGGTCTGGAAAACCCGACCAGCGAAGTGCTGGCACACTGGATCTGGCACCAGTTGAAGCCGACATTACCGCTGCTCAGCGCGGTCATGGTAAAAGAAACCTGCACCGCTGGCTGCGTCTATAAAGGCGAGTAACAAAGAAGTGGTGGTGCTGTAGTCTGGCGTGAGCATCCCTCCCTCACGCCGCTACGATCGGTCGCTATTATCAGTAAATGAATATCAGGCGATATTCAGGTATTTATGTGTCTGCATAGACAGCCGCCAGTTGCGGGCGATGCAGGTTTCGATACACAGCTTGGTCGCATCGTCTTTCTGGCTGATCGGCTGTAGTGCCACAATCCGCGGCTTATCATCATCAAGCCGTGACAGTAATGCATCCAACGCCTCAATGTCACGCTCACGCGCCACAGGATGTTTTATTTCATCCGCCCGTTGCAGCGCCTGATCGAGCACTTTCATACCGCCGCGCATATTCACTTTCGGCGATACCGTCACCCAGGTTTTTGGCGAACAGCGCACGTCATGAGTGCCGCTGGTTTCGATCTGGCAACTAAAGCCCTGCTTTTCCAGCTGTAGCGTCAGCGGTGCCAAATCGTGGATGCAGGGTTCACCGCCGGTGATCACAATGTGGCGCGCCGTGTAGCCTTGCTGCACCATCAGCGCCAGAATGTCGTCCACACTCGCCGCCCCCCAGGCATCGCTTTCTTCCGTTTTTACCAGCACCTGATCCAATGAAGTTTCCCGCTCTGCCAGTTTGTCCCAGGTGTGTTTGGTATCACACCAGCTACAGCCGACCGGGCAGCCTTGCAGACGCACAAACACCGCCGGTACACCGGTAAAATAGCCTTCGCCCTGTAACGTCTGGAACATTTCATTAATCGGGTACTGCATGGTTTTCACTGTCTCTCTCGCTTAAAAATGCAGTATACCCTAAATCATTCGCGTTGCAGGACGTCAGCAATGCGCTAGCCAATCCGGCTGGAACACACTAAATCGGGGGACAGTTGAGTAATTTGGCCCGTGCGTCAATAATCAATCTGTTGTTACCACTTCACCTGCTTTCATACGTTTCATTATTAACAAGGAAAAGAATCAATGAAGTTATTGAAACCTCTAGCCCTATTACTCGTCTCGTGTGCCTTTGTGCCTGCATTTACTCAGGCGCAGGATATCGCGCAGATTAAAACGCAGCCGGGCTATTACCGCATGATGCTGGGCCAGTTCGAAATTACCGCGCTGTCTGACGGCACCAACACCATGCCAATGGATAAGCTATTACAACGCACGGCACCGGAAAAAATCACCGAACTGCTGGCAGAAAAAGCGCTGACGCCGCAGGTGGAAACCTCTATCAATGCCTATTTGGTCAATACCGGTAAACACCTGATTCTCATCGACACGGGTAACGGCAAGCAGAGCAATCCTACGGTCGGAAAAGTGCTGCCGAACCTGATTGCGGCGGGCTACAAACCTGAACAGGTCGATACCGTATTGATGACCCACCTGCACGGCGACCATTTTGGCGGTCTGGTGCAGGACAATAAGCTGAACTACCCGAATGCCACCGTGTATGTCAGCCAGCCAGAAACCGACTTCTGGCTCAGTCCGGATAATCTGAAGAACGCACCAGAGAACAGAAAATCCGCGTTCCAACGCGTGCAAAGTACCTTTGATGTCATTCGCAAAGAGAACAAACTGAAAACGTTCCCAGCTCAGCAGTCCGTATTGTTACCCAGTATCACCGCAATCCCAAGCCCAGGACATACGCCGGGGCACACGTCTTTTCTGATCGAGAGCGAAGGCAAAAAGCTGCTGGCATGGGGAGACATCATTCATGCGGAAGCGGTGCAAATGAGCTTACCGGCCACCACCATCAGCTTTGACTCAAATATGGATCAGGCGACGGAATCCCGTAATAAAGCGCTGGCCGACGCCGCCAGTCAGGGTTACTGGGTTGCTGGCGCTCACCTGCCCTTCCCCAGCATCGGCCACGTGGGCACGCGTCTGGAACGCAACGGCACCACTAACGGCTACCGCTGGTTGCCAGCGAATTACAGCGTGGCGGGATTAAAGAACTAGGTATCAGAATGGCATTCATTACGTTAATTACTGGCGGTTCGCGCGGCATTGGCCGCGCAACCGCTTGTTATTTGGCAGGAAAAGGCCACAAGATTTGCATCGGCTACCGCACCCAGCAGGACAGTGCGAATAGCGTTCTCGACGAGATTCGCGCAAGTGGCGGGACGGCTATTGCCGTTCAGGTCGATATCGCCGATGAAGAGCAAGTTATCGAGCTTTTTAAGCGAACGGATAAAGAACTTGGCTGCCTCACCGGTCTGGTGAATAACGCCGCGATGCTGAAACCTCAAGCCACTATTGAACAGCTTGATGCCGTGCGGCTTAACGATATTTTTTCCACCAATACGATTGGCAGTTTTCTTTGTGCTCGGGAAGCAGTCAAGCGTATGGCGTTCCGTCATGGCGGAAAAGGCGGGGCTATCGTCAACGTTTCATCCGCCGCTGCACGGCTGGGTTCACCGCATGAATATATTGATTATGCGGCGTCAAAAGGCGCGCTTGATACGCTGACCATCGGCTTATCGCTGGAGGTCGCCGATCAGGGCATTCGAGTGAACGCGGTGCGTCCCGGTTTTATCTATACCGATATGCATGCTGACGGCGGTGAACCGGCAAGAGTGGATCGCATCAAGCACTCGCTCCCCATGAAACGGGGCGGCCACCCGATGGAAGTCGCACAGGCAATAGGCTGGCTGTTATCGGATGAGGCGTCCTATGTCACAGGGAATTTTATCGATCTAGCGGGCGGGAAATAAAGCATTCCTTCTACCTTCACAAGGTTCTTATACACAAATGCTGCGAGTTATTATGGGTTTTGCCGTTATCCGGCGTAAAAATTATGCAGCGGTGGGACTGGCCGCCGAGTGAGCGACAGGACGTCGCGAAAGCCAGTGCCGCGTCGGGAACGCGTCACTGGCGGCTCGACTAGCGGTCAGAAACACCGATGGAACCGCGCAGCGGCATAATTTAGCCGGAAGCCTGGGTTCGCAGGGCGGCGGCGACTGAGCGCCCTGCGTCGGGCGCGTATACGGTATCGCATATGAATAGCGACGGTGTGGCGCACGAAACTGCCTCTTAGCCAGCATAGCCAATATGACTAAGAGGCAACGCTCGCGTTAATCCAATTACAGATACACCCGCAGGTATTCCGCCAGACACAGAATCGCCATTGCCTGACCGTACGGCATGGAGGTCAAGGCGATGTTGCGGTAGAAATCCAAATCGTTGCCCATCGCGGTGCCGAATGACACTTGCGTCAGTTCACCGTCCTTATTGACGTGATTAATCACGCCGCGAATCGCTTTCTCCGCCACCTCAGCATAGCTCGGGTCGACGTAGCGCTTGCGCACCGCTTTCAAAATACCGTAGGCAAAACCGGCGGTTGCCGAGCTTTCAAGGTACGAATTCGGATCGTCAATCAGCGTGTGCCACAGGCCGCTGTCATCCTGATATTTCGCCAAGGCTTCAATCTGGCTTTCCAGCACCTGCAACAGGAAGCGGCGCGTCGCGTTATGCTCCGGCAGATCCAGCAGTTCGATAAATTCAGGAATAACAATCGTCAGCCAGCTGTTACCACGCGCCCAGCGCGCTTTAGCGTAGTTGTGCTGCCCTTCGAACGTCCAGCCGTGGAACCACAGGCCGCTTTCGCGATCCATCAGATATTGCACGTGCAACAAGAACTGATACGTGGCTTCTTCTACAAACTCCGGTCGGTTTAACAGCTTGCCGATTTTCGCCAGCGGCAGCACGCTCATCATCAGCGTGTCGTCCCACAGCTGCTGATGGTTTTCGTTGTTATAAACAATGTGCTGCAAGCCCTGCTTATCCGTGCGCGGCATTTCGTACATCACCCACTCGGCCCAGCGCTCCAGATACGGCAGCCAACGCGCATCGCCCGTCTCTTCATAGCGATAAGCCAGCGTCAGGAACGGGCAAACGGTGTTCACGTTCTTTGTCGGCGTACCTTCCGCCAGACGCTCGGTAAACCAGTCGTCGATGATGGTGCGCATCTGCTCATCACCCGTCTGCTGGTAATACTGGTAAATCCCGTACAGCCCGATGCCGTGCGTCCATTCCCAACCCGCCCAGCCTTTGGTATCAATTACCCGACCATCGTCCAGCCGTAACAAAAACTCACCGGTTTTATCCTCAATATTCACCAGATTGTCGGTGATACGGCAAATCAGCGCCTTCAGATCCTCGCGGGAGATGAAGCGTTCTGGCTGACGTAAAAGCGGGCTATGTTTTACACTGAATACGGTCATAGTCATTCATCCAATTGAGTTATCAGTTAACAGTTCAATACAGTTACGACTGCGTGGCGTGCGTGACCGGCTTGTCACCTTTATGGCGGTTCAGATAGCCGATGTTGTTATTGCCCCACAGCGATTCATACGGCATACCAGCCAGCATTTCGACCGTTGCCCGCGCCTGCGGCGTAATCTTCTCCGGCACCGGACGCCCAGCTTCACGCATTTTCAACGTCTCTTCCCGCAGCACGCTGTGCGTTTGCAGATTGAGTTTAAAGCGCAGAGACACCAGGAAGCCCAGCGCCAGCACGCCAACGGTGCCGACGCTCAAAATCATCAGAATCGTGTGGCTAACGCTCGGAGCCTGTACGCTCTGGCCGGACACAAAGCCGGAGAGCTGTAACACCACGCCCACCAGCATCACCGCACCGGCCTGAGAGGCTTTGCGGGTCAGCGTCATAATCCCGGCGAAGATCCCTTCGCGACGCTGTGCGGTGATCACTTCATCCACGTCGGCAATGTAAGTGTAGGTATTCCACGGCACGTAGTTGATCCCGCCGCGTCCGATACCCGCCAGCGCAGAAATCAACAGCAGCAGAGAGAAGGTGTCATGCAGGCCGCTATACCACAGAACGGCGTAGGAGAACGCGCTCAGGCCAAACAGGCATACGACGAAACGATAAGAGGGGGCTGGCCCAAAGCGGATACACAGCGGAATCATGCCGATCACCGCAATGAATTGCAGAATCGCCATCGTTCCCATCAGGTTTGACGCCATGGTCGGGCTTTGCATCAGCACAAAGACCACGTAGTAAGTGAACACGGCGTTAAACACGTCCTGCGCGATATACCCACCCAGATACATCCCAAGATGCTGACGGAAGATGCGAATACGCAGCGTGGAAACCAGCTCGACGTTCAGCCGTTTCAGACTTTGGCCTAACGTCAAAGACTGGCGCTCTTTCTCTGCCCGCAGCGACGCTTCCGACATCTGATCGCGCGGCCGTTCCCAAGTAAAGAAATAGACCAGCGTCAACACCAGCGCGCAAATAATGGAAAACACCAGACTCGAATAGAAGAAGGAAATGGCGTTGTCTTTACCAAAGTAGCCCAGCAGGATGCCCGGCAGGAACGCGGCCAAAATCGCGGACAGCTGCGCCAGCGCGATACGTGCGCCGGAGAACTTGGTCTTCTGTTTGAAATCGTCGGTCATTTCCGGCACCAGCGTTTCATACGGCACCAGCACCATCGTATAGACGATATCGAACAGCAGGTACGTCAGCAGATAGTACCAATAGCTCATATCCCCAACCCACATGAAGCTGTAGCTGAACACGAAGGGAATACCGAGCAGAATAAAGAACTTGCGGCGGCCAAAGCGTTTGCCGAGCCAGGTTGAACCGAAGTTATCGGTCAGGAAGCCCATAAGCGGGCTGACGACGGCATCAAGCACACGCGCCATCGCAAAAATAAACGTTGCCTCAATCGGCGTTAAGCCACAGAACGTGGTGTAAAAATAGAGTAACCAAGCGGCCGTCAGTGCCGTTGTACCGGCGCCAAGAAAGTCCCCTGAACCGTAGGCTAAATAGTTAGCCAAACCGATCTTACGCGTTTTCATCGCCATCCTTCCCCGAACATTTTTAATTATGAAGGTATCACGCTGATACGGTAGCGCTCGGCGATCGTGAAAACCTTTGCGCTTTTGCCACCACACGCCCCACGCTGGCAGCACAGGGAAGATTGGTGCGATCCGCGTCAAAGATTTTATAAAAAGCTATTTTAACTAAACGAAATCCGCAGTTCGTTTATGGCGATCACAGGATAGAAGATAGGAAGTCAGCAGGAAGCAAGGCAACGTCACCAACGGACGTTGCCTCGTGATGTCTTGAAAAATAGCATTTTTTTAGCAGGGACTGGCGCTATTCTGCGTGCTGTAATCGCCACAGGAAGGTTTGCCGCGCATGGGCTAAACGCGGCTGGCGCAGTGCCCCCGGCACCCAGACCAGATAGTAATCCAGTTGCGTTGTGCCAACGGGAGGCGGAATAATGGCAAGCTCCCCCTTATCCAGCAGATCCTGACATAAATACACCGGCATCACCGTCCAGCCAAATCCACTAGTCAGCACGCGACGCAGCGCACGCAGATCCTGACTCACCACGGCAGGCACCAGTCCCTTGTCCTCCATGCGGTTCTTCTTCAACCAGTGATCGATCAGAGGAAATTCAAGGTCATACGCCAGCATCGGTTCCTGCGCCAGCGCCTGCGGCAGATCGCCCGTCTGCAAGAGCCGTTCGACAATCGCGGGAGCCGCCACCGCCTGTAGTGCCGCACTCTTTAACAGATCGCTTTTCAGCCGCTTATCCGTCACCGGATGCGCCGTTATGCCCAAATCACAGTGCCCTTCCAGCAGCATCTGTTTAATCAAATCGCCGTCGCCGGTATGCATATGCACCCGCACGCCCGCCTCAAGCAGCGGCAGTAGCTGTTCCGACACCACTTCGGCCATGAAATCCGCATGGCCAATGATATGCAGCGTCCCCGCGACGTCCATCGATCTTGCACGGGCGGAAGCCAGCGCCGCCTCGGCCTCATCGAGCTTGTCCCCCAGATCCGCCGCTAAGTCGTCTGCCGCCGACGTTGGCGTTACGCCATTTGCCTGACGCTCAAAAAGCCGCCGCCCCACCGCCACCTCCAGCCCGGCAATGTGCTGCGATACCGCAGGCTGAGTCAGATTAAGCGCGCGTGACGCTCCGCTAATCGAGTGCTGCCGATAGACTTCCACAAATGTGCGTAGACGAATGAGTGACATACGGTACCTATAAAATTATTTATACCCCTAGAATAATAATCTTGTTGGCGGACGGATCAACCCCTGCCGTATCCTTTACCCCATCTTGAGTGACCCGGAAACCCCGGCTAACTTTCTGTTTTATCTGGTAATCGACGACAAAAAAGGGGACAAAACATGTCGACACAACAATCCAAAAAGGATTTACAAGCTATCCTGAATACGATGAAGCGTTCTCACATTGCATCTGGCCCAGCCGATGCCGCACTGCGTAAAGACCGCTTACAACGCAGCATCAATCTTATCCGTGAAAACCACACGGCGCTCGCACAAGCCATGAGTGACGATTTCGGCCACCGTAGCTTGTATCAGTCCTTCACCGCTGATCTCGGCACTACGTTGAAGATGCTACAGAACGCCATCGACAACGTTGAACGCTGGATGCAGCCAGAACCTGTTGATGAACCCGCTCTCGGCATGCAAGCCTGGATCCAGCATCAGCCTCTGGGCGTGATTGGCGTGATCAGCCCGTGGAATTTCCCGATCAACCTGTCATTCGGCCCGCTGGCTGATATTTTTGCCGCCGGTAATACCGCGATTCTGAAACCGTCAGAACTCACGCCACGCACATCTGAACTGCTGGCGGAATTGATTGCACACTATTTTGACCCGCTGGAATTGGCCGTCGTGTTGGGCGATGCGGAAATCGGTCAGGCATTCAGCGAACTGCCGTTCGATCATCTGGTCTTCACCGGTAGCACCGCGGTAGGTAAGCATGTGATGCGCGCAGCAGCAGAGAATCTGGTGCCGGTTACACTGGAGCTGGGTGGCAAATCACCGGTCGTCATCGATCGTAGCGCAAACATCACCGAAGCCGTTGAACGCACGCTGACGGTGAAAACCTTCAACGCCGGGCAAATCTGCCTGTCACCGGACTACGTTCTGCTGCCCGAAGGTCAGGAGCAGGCTTTCCGCGATGCCGCCAAAGCCTTTATGCAGAAAAGTTTCCCGACGTTACAGGCGAACCCGGATTACACGTCTATCATTGCTGACAGGCATTACGATCGCCTGATTCGTATTCTGAAAGAGGCTGAACAGCAGGGCGCAACTGTCGTCAGTCTGGCACCGGAAGGTGAAGCGCCCTACGATGCGAAAAGCCGCAAGATTGCCCCGCATCTGGTGTTCGGCGTACATGACGATATGACGATCATGCAGGAAGAAATTTTTGGCCCGCTGCTGCCGATTAAAACCTATCAGGTAGCAGAGGAACCGATTCACTACATCAATGCGCACCCACGCCCTCTGGCGGCGTATCTATTCAGCAACGATGAAGCGATGCAGCAGTGTTTCGCAGCCAGAACGACATCCGGCGCGCTGGTTATCAACGATGTGATGACGCACGTGTCTATCGACACACTTCCGTTCGGCGGCGTTGGCGCATCCGGCATCGGCGCATACCACGGCGTTCACGGATTCCGCCGTTTCAGCCATGCCAAACCGATTGTCATACAGAGTGAAGATGGTGCATCCAACCTCACACTGCGTGCGCCTTACCATAATAAACAAGACGCGATTGTCGCCGTACTCAAAGGGTAAACGACAGCGATTCACCCTATCATCCTGCAACCATAGAGAGAAAAATGATGAAAATTTTAATGGTACTGACTTCTCACGACGAACTGGGCAACACCGGTAATAAAACCGGCTTCTGGCTGGAAGAGTTTGCTGCCCCTTATTACACCTTTAAAGACGCCGGTGCCGAGCTGGTGCTCGCCTCCCCTGCGGGCGGTCAGCCGCCTCTCGACCCGAAAAGCGATCTGGCCGATTTTCAAACCGAGCTGACGCATCGCTTTAAAGCAGACCCTGCCGCACAGCAGGAACTGGCCAATACGGTAAAACTCGATACCGTCAACGAACAGGATTTCGATGCCGTCTTCTATCCTGGAGGTCACGGCCCGCTCTGGGATTTGGCGGAATCCCCCGTCTCTATCGCGCTCATCGAAGCCTTTGTTCGCGCCAACAAGCCGACTGGGTTTGTCTGCCACGCACCGGGCGTACTGATTCATGTGAAAGCAGAAAATGGCGACGCGCTGATTAAAGGCCGCAAAGTGACGGGCTTCACCAACGGTGAAGAAGAAGCGGTTCAGTTGACGGACGTGGTGCCTTTCCTGATTGAGGATGAGTTCAAGAAACTCGGCGGACTATACGAAAAAGGCCCAGACTGGGCACCGTACCTCGTTGAAGACGGCAAGCTAATCACCGGCCAGAACCCAGCAAGCTCGGAAGTCGTTGCTAAAGCGATTATCAAGCAGCTGGCTTAATCAATACTCGCGGTATCGGAACGTTTTTCAACGTTGCGCAGCAACGGCCCGTAGGGTGAAGGACAGGGATGTCCTTCATAAAAAAATCCAGAAACGTTTTCACGCTTCTGGATTTTTATGGTTAATCACGTTGGCGTATATCAGGCCGTTTTATCCGCGGTCTGACGACACCAGAAACGTAATTACTGGCCTTTAACTTCTTTCAGGCCATTGAACGGTGCAGCATTACCCAGCGCTTCTTCGATACGAATCAGTTGATTGTATTTAGCAACACGGTCAGAACGGCTCATAGAACCAGTCTTGATCTGGCCAGCCGCTGTACCAACAGCCAGGTCAGCGATGGTGGCATCTTCAGTTTCACCTGAACGGTGAGAGATAACAGCCGTGTAGCCTGCATCTTTCGCCATTTTAATTGCAGCCAGCGTTTCGGTCAGAGAACCGATCTGGTTGAATTTGATCAGGATGGAGTTAGCGATGCCTTTCTCGATACCTTCTTTCAGGATCTTGGTGTTGGTTACGAACAGATCGTCACCAACCAGCTGGATTTTGTCGCCCAGAACTTTAGTCTGGTACGCGAAGCCAGCCCAATCAGATTCGTCCAGACCGTCTTCGATAGAGACGATTGGGTACTGTTTGGTCAGATCTTCCAGGAAGTGAGTGAACTCTTCAGAGGTGAACGCTTTGTTGCCTTCGCCAGCCAGAACGTATTTACCGTCTTTGTAGAATTCAGACGCTGCACAGTCCATCGCCAGCGTGATATCTTTGCCCAGCTCGTAGCCTGCTGCTTTCACCGCTTCTGCGATAACGGCCAGCGCTTCGGCGTTAGAACCCAGGTTTGGCGCATAGCCACCTTCGTCACCAACAGCCGTACCCATACCTTTGGATTTCAGAACTTTAGCCAGGGTGTGGAACACTTCAGAACCCATACGGATGGCTTCTTTCAGGGTTTTCGCGCCAACAGGCTGAATCATGAACTCTTGGATATCAACGTTGTTATCCGCGTGCTCGCCGCCGTTGATGATATTCATCATTGGCAGTGGCATGGAATATTTACCTGGGGTGCCGTTCAGTTCAGCGATGTGAGCATACAGCGGCAGGCCTTTTGACGCTGCTGCTGCTTTAGCGGCAGCCAGAGAAACAGCCAGAATGGCGTTAGCACCGAACTTGGATTTGTTCTCAGTACCATCCAGATCGATCATGATCTTGTCGATGTTCGCCTGATCTTTCGCATCTTTACCCAGAACAGCCTGAGCAATCGGGCCGTTAACAGCAGCAACGGCTTTCGTTACGCCTTTGCCCAGAAAACGGGATTTGTCACCGTCACGCAGTTCCAGCGCTTCGCGAGAGCCAGTAGAAGCTCCTGATGGCGCAGCAGCCAGACCTACAAAACCACCTTCCAGATGAACTTCCGCTTCAACAGTTGGGTTTCCGCGTGAATCGATGATTTCACGGCCGATGACTTTAACAATTTTGGACATTAGATTTTCCTCAGTACAAGTTAAACTAAAACTTTAGATAGAACTAAAACCCTAGACGAACAACGCGCGATAGCGATCGCGCGTTGCTGATATAACTCTTACTTCACCTGACGCTTCTGGTACGCGCCAGCGGCTTTCACAAAGCCGGCAAACAGGGGATGTCCATCTCGCGGCGTTGACGTGAATTCTGGGTGGAATTGACAGGCAACGAACCAGGGATGATCGGGTAATTCAACAATCTCCACCAGTTTGCGGTCGGCGGAAAGACCAGCAACCCGTAATCCCGCCGCTTCAATCTGTTTCAACAGCATGTTGTTAACTTCATAACGATGACGGTGACGTTCGATAATCGTCTGCTCACCGTACATCTGACGCACCAGACTGCCTTCGGTCAGATGGCATTGCTGCCCGCCAACGCGCATGGTGCCGCCCAGATCGCTAGCTTCATCACGGACTTCAACATTGCCGTTCTCATCACGCCATTCGGTGATCAGCGCAACCACCGGATACTTACAGTCTGGCATAAACTCCGTTGAGTTTGCGCCTTCCATTCCGGCAACGTTACGGGCAAATTCCATTAATGCGACCTGCATCCCCAGGCAAATGCCCAGATAAGGGATATTGTTCTCACGGGCGTAGCGCGCCGACATGATTTTCCCTTCGACGCCACGATAGCCAAAACCGCCTGGAATCAGGATAGCATCTAAATCTTTCAATACTTCGACACCACGGGTTTCAACATCCTGTGAGTCGATCAGCTTGATATTTACCGTCAGGCGGTTCTTCAACCCGCCGTGTTTCAGGGCTTCAATAACGGATTTGTAGGCATCTGGCAACGCAACATATTTGCCGACCATACCGATAGTCACTTCGCCGCCCGGATTGGCTTCTTCGTACACAACCTGTTCCCATTCTGACAGGTTTGCTTCGGGACAGTTCAAGCTGAATCGTTTACAAATATAATCGTCCAGCCCCTGTGATTTCAATAGCGACGGGATTTTATAAATCGAATCAATGTCTTTAAGGGAGATTACTGCTTTTTCCGGCACATTACAGAATAAAGCAATTTTTGCACGCTCGTTGGCCGGCACAGTGCGGTCGGAACGGCAAATCAGCACGTCGGGCTGAATACCGATGGAAAGCAGTTCTTTAACGGAGTGCTGCGTCGGCTTGGTTTTCACTTCGCCCGCCGCCGCCAGATACGGCACCAGCGTCAGGTGCATAAACAGCGTGTGTTCGCGGCCCACTTGCACCGCCATCTGCCGAATCGCTTCAAGGAACGGCAAAGATTCGATATCACCGACGGTACCGCCGATTTCGACCAGAACCACATCGTGGCCTTCGCCACCTTCAATGATGCGCTCTTTAATCGCGTTGGTGATATGTGGAATCACCTGAATAGTCGCGCCCAGATAGTCACCACGACGCTCTTTGCGCAGGACATCAGAGTAAATACGGCCAGTGGTGAAGTTGTTGCGGCGCGACATTTTAGTGCGGATGAAACGCTCGTAGTGACCCAAATCCAGATCGGTTTCGGCGCCGTCTTCGGTGACAAACACTTCACCGTGCTGCGTCGGGCTCATCGTGCCCGGATCCACGTTGATGTACGGGTCCAGTTTCATGATGGTAACGTTGAGGCCACGGGCTTCAAGAATAGCCGCCAGAGAGGCTGCGGCAATGCCTTTACCCAGAGAGGAAACGACCCCGCCGGTCACAAAAATATAATTAGTTGTCATGCTGAACCTGAGAGTTTAGGTTTAAAGACGATGGAGGTACCAAGACGGGAAAGTAGTATACCTGAACCTGATGAACGCCACAAATGTTCGTTTTACACAATGTGGCGATTCCAACACACTCGAAGGCGAGATAAAACCGCCCTTATCTCAACCAATAATTACCTTTAATAACAATACAATAAACGCATTAAAATCGATAAAAATACGGTTTGTGATTAAAAATGGATTAATGGCCTATTTCCTGTTTTTTCACCTGTTGCCATGCGGCTTCCATTTCATCCAGCGTCGCCTGTTCCAGCGTTTTTCCCGATGCCGTAACGATTTGTTCTACCTCACGAAAACGACGAGTGAACTTGCGATTTGCCGCCTGCAATGCAGTCTCAGCCTTGTGCCCCAAGTGACGAGAGAGATTGACTGTGGCGAACAATAAATCACCAATCTCTTCACCTAATTTTTCTTCATCGACAACGGCTTGCCGCGCCTCAAACATCACCTCATCGATCTCTTCATACACTTTATCGAGCACCGGGCCCAGGCTGTCCCAATCGAAGCCCACAGACGCACAACGCTGCTGAATTTTTTGCGCTTTCATCAGGGCAGGCAGCGCATCAGGAATGTCATCCAACGGCGAGTAACGATCTTTCTCGGCACGCTCCTGCGCTTTGGTCTGCTCCCAGTTTGCCAGCACGGCATCGCTGTCCGTCAGCGTCAGGTCGCCGAAGATATGCGGGTGGCGGCGTTCCAGTTTGTCGCTGATGGCGTTACACACGTCGGAGAAATCGAACAAGCCCTTTTCCTGCGCCATTTGTGCGTAAAACACCACCTGAAACAGCAAATCCCCTAACTCACCGCGCAAATCATCAAAATCCTGACGGCTGATGGCATCCAGCACTTCATACGTTTCTTCCAGCGTATAGGGCGCGATGGTGTCAAACGTCTGTTTCTTGTCCCACGGGCAGCCGTTTTCAGGATCGCGCAGGGTTTTCATGATGGCGAGCAGGCGCTCGACGGGGGGTAAGTTCGTCAAAGATACGGTCATAATATTCCTGAAAATCAAAAATTATTTTTACGAAGATTGCAGACAAGCTGGAGAGGTTTCGTGCGCGATACATTCCAACGAGCATTTCCGCAACTGCGTCGCGCCCGACACGGGCGTCCAATCGACGCCGCCCCGTGACCCCAGTCTTTTACGCGAGAATTACGCCGCTTCACGGTGCCTTCGGAAATACAGTCATCTGGCGGACCGTCGCTGACGCGTTCCCTACGCGGCAACGACTTTCGTGGCATCCATGCCACTCATCCTGGATGGCTGTGTTTCCTCAGCGTAATTTTTACGCTTGAGGCAAAACACAAAGCCATCATTTACGCCCCCTGCTGGCGCCGCGCATCAATCACATCCGGCAGTTGGTTGAGTTTCGCCAGAATGCGACTCAGCACCTGCAGGTTGTAGATCTCGATATCCATATCAATCGTGGCCAACTGCTGCTTGGTGTCGCTGCGGCTGGCGACGCCCAGTACATTGACCTTCTCATTCGCCAGAATCGTGGTGATATCCCGCAGCAGCCCGCTGCGATCGTTGGCAATCACCCTCACCACCAGCGAATAACCGCTGGAATAGCTTTCGCCCCAGACGGCATCGACAATGCGTTCCGGCGAGCTGGCGCGCAGTTCGTCCAGTTGTTCACAGTCGGCACGGTGAATAGAAATGCCCCGTCCACGCGTGATGAACCCGGTGATCTCATCGCCCGGAATCGGCTGACAGCAGCGGGCAATGTGGTGCATCAGATTGCCGACACCTTCTACCACCACACGGCCATTGTTCTTCGTGTTACGTGCCGCTGGCTGATGAGATTTTTGCGTCAACTGGCGCAGCGCTTCACGATCCAGTTCTTCCGCACTCGGCTGTTTTAGCTGCGATTGCAGGAAATTCACCATCTGGTTCAGGCGAACATCACCGCCGCCAATAGCAGCCAGTAACTCATCCAGCGAATTCACGTTGTAGCGTGGCAGCAGCAGTTTTTCGGCTGCTTTCAGGCTGACACCCAGATGCGCCAGTTCGTCATCCAGGATCTGTCGACCCGCCAGAATGTTCTTGTCGCGATCTTGCTTACGGAACCAGTTCTGAATCTTCGAACGTCCGCGGCTGGTGGTGATATACCCTAGATTCGGGTTCAGCCAGTCACGGCTCGGGTTCGGTTGCTTCTGGGTGATGATTTCAATCTGATCGCCCATTTGCAGTTGGTAGGTAAACGGCACGATACGTCCGCCGATTTTCGCCCCGATGCAGCGGTGCCCGATATCACTGTGGATGTGATAGGCAAAATCCAACGGCGTGGAGCCCATGGGGAGATCCACCACATCGCCTTTCGGCGTAAAGACATAAACCCGATCGTCAAACACCTGGCTGCGGACTTCGTCCAGTACGTCATTCGAATCCGCCACTTCTTCCTGCCAGGCAAGCAGTTTACGCAGCCAGGCAATGCGACCTTCGTAGCCGGAACGTCCGCCCACAGAGGTGCCTTCTTTGTATTTCCAGTGTGCTGCGACGCCCAGTTCGGCATCTTCATGCATCTGCCGCGTACGAATCTGGATTTCGAGCGTCTTTCCGCCCGGCCCTAGCACCACGGTGTGGATGGACTGATAACCGTTTGGTTTAGGGTTAGCGACGTAGTCGTCAAACTCGTCCGGCAGATGGCGATAGTGGGTATGCACAATACCGAGCGCACCGTAGCAGTCCTGCAAGCGTTCAACGACAATACGTACCGCGCGCACATCGAACAGCTCATCGAACGACAGCGCCTTCTTCTGCATCTTGCGCCAGATGCTGTAGATATGCTTGGGACGACCATAGATTTCCGCCTGCACGCCCTCTTCTTTCATCGCGTTGCGCAGCGTTTTGACAAAATCGTCAATGTACTGCGCGCGATCGATACGGCGCTCGTGCAGCAGTTTAGCGATTTTTTTATATTCATCAGGATGCAGATAGCGGAAGCAGAAATCCTCCAGCTCCCACTTCAACTGGCCGATACCCAGGCGGTTAGCCAGCGGCGCATAGATATTGGTACACTCTTTGGCTGCCAATACCCGTTCTTCTTCCGGGGCATCCTTCACTTCACGCAGGTGCGCAATCCGCTCCGCGAGCTTGATCACCACGCAGCGAAAATCTTCCACCATCGCTAGCAGCATGCGGCGGATGTTATCAACCTGCTCAGATGCGCCGGAATCATTCTGCGTCGCTTTGAGCTGGCGGATTGCATCCATATCGCGCACGCCATGCACCAAATCAACGATGTTTTTCCCAAACGCGGCTTCCAGCGTCGCCTCATCGACCACGTTCGCATCGGCCAGCGGAAAGAGCAGCGCCGCGCGCATGCTGTCATTGTCCATGCTCAGCGTGGACAGGATTTCCACCATTTCGATGCCACGCCACAGCAGTAGCGGCGCATCAGCGTGATCTTGCGTTTGCTGCTCACAGTAACGCCAGGTTTCAGCTAAACGTTCGCACGATTGCTGGCTGGAAATACCCAGTGAAGCAATCCACGCGTCAGTGACAAATTCACCTGCCGTATTCAAATGCGCACTTCTTACCGCAACCATAATTTCTCCCTACGTTACCCTTCACCTTGCAAACGACGCTGCTTTGCTGCCTATTACGCCTTTCGCGTGCCGGTATCGTGCAAAAACAGTGCCATCGATTCAAGGTGACCGGTATGTGGAAACATATCCAACATGGCGACATTCGCCAGTCTAAAACCCGCAGCCAGTAAGACTTTGCTGTCGCGCGCTAGCGTCGTGGCGTTACAGGAAACATACACCACCCGTTTCGGTGCCAGTCTGGTTATCTGCTCCATCACGCCTGCCGCGCCCGCACGTGCCGGATCAAGTAATATCTTATCAAAACCCTGAGCCGCCCACGGCTGCTGCGTGACATCATCTTCAAGATTTTGATGAAAAAATGTGACATTGGACAGCCCATTGCGTCGGGCATTCTCGCGTCCTTTCTCAACTAACGCGGTCACACCCTCCACGCCGACGACGCTGGCGGCACGCTGTGCCAGTGGTAGCGTGAAGTTACCCATGCCACAAAACAGATCTAATATTCTATCCTGCGGTTGCACATCCAGCCATGCCAGCGCCTGCGCGACCATCTGCTGGTTCACTGCGTCATTGACCTGAATAAAATCGCGCGGGCTAAAGGCCAGCGTCAGCCCGGCAACGTGATAAACCGGCTCTTCACCTTGTAGACACGTCAGCGAGTCGGCATCCGGAGCCAGATAAACCGAAACGCCCTGCTGCTGCGCAAAGTCCCGCAGCGCCTGCTGATCCGATGAATGGAGTGGATCAAGGTGCCTCAGCACCAGCAGCGGACCGTTCTCTGCCTGCACCAGTTCCACATGCCCAAGACGCTTCACCGCCTTTAATCGGCTCAAACAATCGCGCAGCGGTTGCAGCAGCGCTTCAAGCTCGGGGCGCAACACCGGACAGGCTTTGATATCCACCAGATCGTGAGAATTTGACTGTCGATAGCCCATCAACAGACGCTGCTCTTTTGCCTGAAAGTATAACGCAAGCCGCGCGCGCCTCCGATAGGCATAAGGTGTGCCGGCGATCAGCGAGGCTTCAGGCAGCTCTGCGCCCGTTTCGCGCGTCATCAGGCGCACCAATGCAGCCGTTTTGCTGCTCTGTTGCAGCGTGATGTCCGCGTGCTGCTGCTGGCAGCCGCCGCAGCGGGTAAAATGCGGACACAGCGGCGTAACACGCTGCGGGCTAGGCGTCAGAAGGCGTTTAAGTTTTGCATGTGAAAACTGACGCTTCTCTTCCGTCAACTGAACGTCGGCCTGCTCTCCCGGCAGTACGCCCGTGACAAACACCGTCTTGCCGTCGTGACGCGCCACCCCCTGCCCAAACGGATCAAGCGACGTGACTGTAACAGTGAGGTTCTTAGCAGGAATCGCTTTCCGGGTCGTCACACGCCGGTTTGGAGAGTAGAATTGCGCCATAATGTACTATCGATTTTTCTCTTGAGTTGAACGGCTGTACCAGGTACATGCAGTACCCGATAACTAATGACATCATTGGGTGCCCAGCATCCTCTAATTCTCCCACATTGGAACCCCATGACCAAATACAGTCTTCGTGCACGGATGTTGATACTGATTTTGGCACCGACGCTAATGATCGGGCTGCTGCTCAGTTCGTTCTTCGTCATTCATCGTTACAACCAGTTGCAGTCGCAGTTGGCCGATTCGGGCACCAGTATCATTGAGCCGCTGGCGACCATCAGCGCGTACGCCATTACCCATCGCCAGATGGACACGATTCCAGCGTTAATCAATACGCTTCATCGCCGTCACTCTGCGATTATTCGTACCATTAGCGTATTCGATGCGCGTAATCAGCTTCTGGCGACCACCAACATACGCAAC
The DNA here is from genome assembly GCF_013449685.1 of Pectobacterium brasiliense. Lineage (GTDB taxonomy): Bacteria > Pseudomonadota > Gammaproteobacteria > Enterobacterales > Enterobacteriaceae > Pectobacterium > Pectobacterium brasiliense_A. The sequence goes on from NZ_JACDSF010000031.1 coordinate 48,482, forward strand.
AACGTGACATTGCAGCCGCTCAGCGGCGATGCGCTTGCACACAATAAACTGCACCTGCACCACACCAATGACGCGCTGATTCTGCACATGCCGATCGTCAATGACAGCGAATTCATGCTGGGCGGAACAACACCGGTACTGCCCGGGACCGCTACCCCTCTCGGCTATCTGGTGATCGAGCTGGATACCAGCACCATTCGGCTTCAGCAGTATCAGGAAATCTTCATCGCCGCGCTCCTGCTGCTGCTCTCTTTGGGTGCCGCCGTCATCTTTGCCTATCGTCTGATGCGGGATGTCACCACCCCGATTCGTAATATGGTGGATACCGTTGACCGCATTCGCCGTGGGCAGTTGGATAGCCGGGTCGAAGGTTACATGCTCGGCGAGCTGGATATGCTGAAAAACGGCATCAACTCGATGGCGATGTCGCTGACCGCCTACCACGAAGAGATGCAGCAAAATATCGATCAGGCGACCTACGATCTGCGAGAAACGCTGGAGCAGATGGAGATCCAGAACGTCGAGCTGGATCTGGCCAAAAAACGCGCGCAGGAAGCGGCACGCATCAAATCAGAGTTTCTGGCCAATATGTCGCACGAACTAAGAACGCCACTGAATGGCGTGATCGGTTTCACCCGCCAGACGTTGAAGACGCCGCTGAACACCACGCAGACGGACTATCTGCTCACCATCGAGCGGTCTGCCAATAACCTGCTGAATATTATTAACGATGTGCTGGATTTCTCAAAGCTGGAGGCCGGAAAGCTGGTGCTGGAGGATATTCCGTTCTCCCTGCACAACACGCTGGACGACGTGGTGATGCTGCTGGCGCACACGGCACATGAAAAAGGGTTGGAGCTAACGCTCAGTATTCAGAATGACGTGCCCGAACAGTTTGTCGGCGATCCGCTGCGAATACAGCAAATCATCACCAACCTGCTGGGCAATGCGATCAAATTCACCGAACAGGGCAATATCGATATTCGGGTGGAGAAGCGTCGACAGGAACCTCATCAGGTGCAGCTAGAGGTACAAATACGCGATACCGGCATCGGTATTGCCGAGTTACAGCAATCGCAGCTGTTCCAGGCTTTCCGCCAGGCAGACACCAGTATTTCGCGCCGTCATGGCGGTACGGGGCTTGGGCTGGTCATCACCCAGCGTCTGGTCAAAGAGATGGGTGGCGATATCAGTTTCCAGAGCCAGCTCAACAAGGGATCGACCTTCTGGTTCCATATCACGCTGCCGCTCAATCCGCACGCTATGCCGACCGAGCCGGCCTACACGATGCTGCAAGGCAAACATCTGGCCTACGTCGAATCCCATCCCATCGCCGCGCAGGCCACGCTGGATATCCTGAGCCAGACGCCGCTTATCGTGAGCTACAGCCCGACGTTTGAGCAACTGCCGGAAGGGGAATTCGATATCCTGCTGCTCGGTATTCCCGTGCAATATCGCAACTCTCTGCTCGGCTACACGCCCAGACTGCGCGATATCTGCCGCCGCTCACCCTGTGTGATTCTGGTGCTGCCCAGCCTCGCGCAAATGGATGCCGAGCAGTTGAAAACCTTCGGCGTACATGCCTGCCTGAGCAAACCGCTCGCCGCATCACGCCTGCTGCCGCTGTTACAGGACAGCACGCTATTCCAGCTCTCTTTTCTGCCAGACGATACCGCATCGAACCAGAGTCTGGTACGCCATCCCGCCCGTTTACCGCTGAGCGTGATGGCGGTGGATGACAATCCCGCTAATCTGAAACTGATCGGCACGCTGCTGGAAGAGCAGGTCGAGACGATTATCCTGTGCGAAAGCGGACAAGATGCGATTGCACAGGCGGAGCTGCATCAGTTCGACGTTATTCTCATGGATATTCAAATGCCGGGTATGGATGGCATTTGCGCCAGCGAGCTGATCCGCCAGATCCCTCACCATGCCACCACACCGATTATCGCGGTGACGGCGCAGACCATGACAGGTGAGCGAGAACATCTACTGCGTTCGGGTATGGATGACTATCTGGCTAAACCGATCGATGAACAGATGCTGAAAAGCGTGCTGACACGTCATGCTCGGCAGGCTCCGTTGAAGCGTAATCGGGGCGATATGGCGGGATTACTGAACGAGCACGACGATAGTCAGTTATCACTCGACTGGGCGCTGGCGCAACAACAGGCGGCCAACAAGCCAGAGTTAGCACGTGATCTGCTGCAAATGCTGTTGGATTTCTTGCCAGAGGTTCAGCGGAAGATAGAAAACGTGCTGAAGGGCCAGACGGATGATGACATCATCGACTTGGTTCATAAACTGCACGGCAGTTGCAGCTACAGCGGCGTTCCGCGCCTACAACGCATCTGCCGCTATCTGGAACAACAGTTGCGTAAAGGCGTTCACGCCAGCGATCTGGAACCCGAATGGCTGGAGCTGCTGGACGAAATCGACAACGTCAACAAAGCCGCCCAGCCGCATATCAAACCGATGCATTCGTAATCAATATCCCAGCATAGCCCTGTCTTTTTGTCACATGCTATGTGGATGCAGAGACCGTTTCGTGCTCTTTGCTGTTATACGGCGTAAAAAATTATGCTGAGGAGATAGCGGGCTTCGGATGAGCCGCAGGACGCGGCGAAAGCTTGCGCCACGTCGGACAAAAACGCCAGAGACGTTTTTGAACAGCACTCGTGCTGGCCCGAAGGGCGAGCCCCATTTATGGGGCGAGTAAACGTGTCGCAAGCGGTCCGTTAAAGCCTGATATCGACGAAGGTACCGCGTTAGCGGCATAATTTCCGCCGAAAGCCTGGGGTCACGGGGCGAGCGGCGTGTGAGCCGTCCCGTGTCGGGCGCGTGCTGCGAAGTAGCATGAAATAGCCGTATTGTGGCGCACGAAACCGTCTCTCAGTCTGCATAAAAATAAGTAGATAAAAGGTTCTAGACTAACCGTAGCGCCATCGCATTATCGCGATACCGACTGCGCCAGTCGGATCGTGGCGGCGATATTACGTGCCGTCATTCGCACATTCTCTGCCGCATTATCCAGCGCTTCTTCGAGTGAGCAGATGTTGTAAAGCACACTGAATACGGCATCCAGGCCATGTTCATGCACCACGGCGACATCCGCCGTCAGGCTGCCGGCAATGCCAATCACCGGTTTATTATACTGTTTGGCAACCCGCGCCACGCCAATCGGTACTTTGCCGTGGATCGTCTGACTGTCGATGCGCCCTTCCCCGGTAATCACCAGAGTGGCATCTCGTACCAGTTCATCCAGCCCCAACGCTTCCGTAACAATCTCAATGCCCTGACGCAGCTCAGCACCGCAAAAAGCCTGTAGTGCCGCCCCCATACCGCCTGCCGCCCCCGCACCGGGAACGTGTTCCACGTCCATATCCAGGTCGTGGCGAATCACAGCCGCATAATGCTTCAGCGCATTATCCAGCTGTTCAATCATTTCTGGCGTGGCCCCTTTCTGAGGGCCAAAAATCGCCGACGCCCCCTGTTTCCCCGTCAATGGGTTAGTCACATCACAGGCCACTTCAAAGCGACAATTTTTAATACGCTCATCCAGCTCGCTGATATCGATGCGTTCAAGTTTGTCGAGTTCACCACCGCCAAAACCAATCTGTTCACCCTGCTTATCCAGCAACTTCGCGCCCAACGCCTGCACCATGCCCGACCCGCCGTCATTGGTTGCGCTTCCGCCAATTCCAATGATGCAGTGCCGAACACCGTGATCCAACGCGCAGCGAATCAACTCACCCGTGCCATAGCTGGTGGTTTTTAACGGATTACGCAGTTGCGAAGGCACACGCTCCAGACCGCTTGCCGCCGCCATCTCAATAAAAGCCGTTTTTTCATCGCCAGACAGGCCAAAGAACGCATCGATGTTATCGCCTAACGGTCCTGTCACCTTAACATTCACAATCTTGCCATCGGTCGCAGCGACCATTGCTTCAACGGTGCCTTCCCCACCATCTGCAACAGGCAATTTGACATAGCAGGCATCGGGAAATATTTCACGAAATCCCTTTTCAATCTGCGTAGCAACCTCTTGTGCAGACAGACTTTCTTTATAAGAATCCGGTGCGATCACTATTTTCATAAACGATCCGATTTCATCAACGTTCCGATTGCATCAATAATCCGCGCGCTCATGAAACGGCGCTTATACCTGCCAACGTTCAGGGCAGCAGATCCTGAAACCCAGGAGGTAGATCAGAGTGATTATCTGCCAGTCGGCTGGCATCCTGTGCCAGCCTCGTGACTATCGCTTCACGGCTTATCGCGTAACTTCAACTTTGGCCAGCTTCTCGTAGTAACACGCCAGCGCACTGTGGTCGGCCGATCCCAGATCGTCCGCTTTCAACGCCTGCATCATTTCCATCACCGCTGCGGTTAACGGCAGTTGTGCACCCACGCCGTGTGAGGTATCCAGCGCGTTCGCCAGATCCTTGATATGCAGATCGATGCGGAAACCCGGCTTAAAGTTACGATCCATCACCATCGGCGCTTTCGCATCCAGTACGGTGCTGCCCGCCAAACCACCGCGGATCGCCTGATAAACCAGATCAGGGTTTACGCCTGCTTTCGTCGCCAGCACCAACGCTTCAGACATGGCGGCAATGTTCAGCGCCACAATCACCTGATTCGCCAGTTTGGTCACGTTACCCGCACCGATATCACCGGTATGAACAACGGAACCCGCCATGGATTTGAGAATCTCAAAGCAGCGGTCAAACTGCGCTTTCTCACCACCGACCATCACGGACAGCGTGCCGTCGATCGCTTTAGGCTCACCGCCACTGACCGGCGCGTCCAGCATAGCGATCTCTTTCGCCGCCAGTGCAGTCGCAATTTCACGGCTGGCAAGCGGGGCGATTGAGCTCATATCCACCACAATGCTTCCGGCACGTGCGCCGTCGATGACGCCGTTTTCACCCAACACCACGTCTTTAACGTGTGGAGAGTTAGGCAGCATGGTGATGATGACATCGCACTGCTCTGCAACCTGTTTCGGCGTTGTCGCCGCCGTGGCGCCTGCCGCAACCACTTCCGCGACCGCATCCAGATTTCTGTCCATCACGACTAATGAGTAACCTGCTTTCAGCAGATTTTTACTCATCGGTTTTCCCATGATGCCCAATCCAATAAAACCAATTTTCATCGCCCTAACCTCATTGTCTGATGTAGATATCACTTCAATTCACGATTAATCCGCCTCATGGCGGATCCGATTCGCACGGAATGACTGAATTTGCTGACAAAGTACGCCGAGCAATGGTAATGGGTAGATCGTAAAGACGCTGCAAGTATGTCCCTGTAAGCTCGAGCCGCGCCATCCCTGGCGCGGACGCTTTACTCTTCTATCCCATTACCATCGTTCTCGTTCCGTAAATAGGTTTGTCAACGGTCTGAATTACTTCTTGTACTTGTCGCTCAGCGCCTGTGTTGCGCTGCGGAACACGCCCAGATCGCTACCGACTGCAACGAAGCTTGCGCCCCATTCCAGATAGCGACGCGCATCGGCTTCAACCGGAGCCAGAATGCCGCACGGCTTGTTATGCGCCGCGGAACGATCGAAGATGTGGCGGATCGCCTTCTGCACGTCAGGATGGTTAGGCTGACCGAGATAACCCAGCGCCGCAGACAGGTCGCTCGGGCCAACAAATACGCCGTCTACGCCATCAACCGCGATAATCGCATCCAGATTGTCGAGGCCGTCCTGACTTTCGATTTGCACCACGACGGTAATGTTGTCGTTAATCTTGGCGAAGTAATCCGGTTCGGTGCCATAGCTGTTGCTACGGTGCGCCACGGAAACCCCGCGAATCCCCGCTGGCGGATAACGCGTTGACGCAACCGCACGCGCGGCTTCTTCCGCCGTTTCCACGAAGGGGATCAGAAAGTTATTGAACCCAATATCCAACAGCCGCTTGATGATGATCGGCTCATTGCACGGCGGACGAACGACGGGCGCGCTGTGGCTGCCTTTCAACGCCATGAGCTGAGGAATAAACGTCACGATATCGTTAGGCGCATGCTCTCCATCCAGCACCAGCCAGTCGAATCCCGCTAGCCCCAGTACTTCAGTTGAAATCGGGTTGCCCAGCGCACACCAGCAGCCAATCAACGTTTTCCCCTGCAGCAAATCCTGGCGAAAACGGTTAGGTAACAGCGGAGTCTTCATTTTTTATCCTCGGTCATTCCAGCGCCGCTTGCCTGAAACGGCGCGCTCAAAAAACGGAAAATCAGAACGTTAGCGAACCAGACACGGACGTTTATTATCAAACGTCCATTCAGGAATAAGGTACTGCATTCCCATGGCGTCGTTACGTGCGCCTAATCCCATGTTTTTATACAGTTCGTGTGCTTTCATCACCTGGTCCATATCCAACTCGACGCCCAGACCCGGTTTCTTCGGCACTTCCACCATGCCGCCAACAATCTGCAACGGTTCTTTCGTCAGGCGTTGGTTGCCTTCCTGCCAGATCCAGTGCGTATCAATCGCCGTAATCTTGCCCGGTGCCGCCGCCGCGACATGAGTAAACATGGCCAGTGAAATATCAAAGTGGTTATTGGAGTGAGAACCCCAGGTTAAGCCCCATTCGTGGCACATCTGCGCCACACGAACGGAACCTTGCATCGTCCAGAAGTGCGGATCGGCCAACGGGATATCGACCGATTGCAGCGAAATAGTGTGACCCATCTGTCGCCAGTCGGTGGCGATCATGTTGGTCGCAGTAGGCAGCCCCGTCGCACGGCGGAATTCCGCCATCACTTCACGACCAGAGAAACCTTGCTCCGCGCCACACGGATCTTCTGCATACGCCAGCACGTTGCGCAGCTGTTTGCCCAGACCGATGGCTTCATCCAGCGACCAGGCACCGTTTGGATCCAGCGTGATGCGCGCCTGTGGGAAGCGTTTTGCCAGCGCAGTCACCGCCTCGGCCTCTTCGCTACCGGCCAGTACGCCGCCCTTCAGTTTGAAATCGTTGAAGCCGTATTTTTCGTACGCGGCTTCAGCCAGACGCACGATGGTCTCTGGCGTCAGCGCTTCTTCATGACGCAGACGATACCAGTCGCATTTCTCATTAGTCTGGCTCTGGTAAGGCAAATCGGTTTTATTACGATCGCCGATGTAGAACAGATAACCCAGCATCTCGACGGCATCACGCTGTTGCCCATCGCCCAGCAGCGAGGCCACGCTGACGTTGAGGAATTGCCCCAGCAGATCGAGCATCGCGGCTTCGATCCCCGTGACGACATGGATGGTGGTACGCAGATCAAATGTCTGCAAACCGCGCCCGGAAGCATCGCGGTCGGCGAACTGCGCACGTACCGCCGTCATCACGTTTTTGTATTCGCCCAGCGTTTTACCCACCACCAGCGCAGCAGCATCCTCCAGCGTCTGACGGATTTTCTCACCGCCAGGAATTTCACCAACACCGGTATTCCCGGCGTTATCTTTCAAAATCACAATGTTGCGAGTGAAATAAGGGGCATGCGCACCACTCAGATTGAGCAGCATACTGTCGTGACCTGCAACCGGAATAACCTGCATGTGGGTAATCACCGGCGTTGAACTTTGCAATGTCATTTTCTTATCCTTTCTCTCTAATTTTTCACTGTAGGGTTAGCGGCCAAAAACCGGGCGTTTACGGTCAAATTTCCAACCAGGAATCAGGTACTGCATGGCAACGGCATCATTACGTGCCCCGCTCGGTAATTTTTTATACAGATCGTGAGCTTTCATGACCTGTTCCATATCCAGCTCAATCCCCAGACCGGGACGATCCGGCACCTTAATTTTACCGTTGACGATTTGCAGCGGCTCTTTGGTCAGATGCTGCCCTTCCTGCCAGATCCAGTGCGTATCGATCGCCGTCGGGTTACCCGGTGCCGCAGCCCCCACGTGCGTGAACATCGCCAGAGAAATATCGAAGTGGTTATTGGAATGGCAGCCCCACGTCAGACCCCACTCATCACACAGTTGGGCGACACGCACCGCACCGTGCATCGTCCAGAAATGCGGATCGGCCAGCGGGATATCGACCGCCTGTAGCATCACGGCATGGTTCATTTCACGCCAGTTGGTGGCAATCATGTTGGTCGCGACTGGCAGCCCAGTGGCGCGGCGGAATTCCGCCATCACTTCACGACCGGAGAAACCTTGTTCCGCACCGCACGGGTCTTCCGCGTAGGTCAGAATGCCCTTCATGTCTTTGCACAAACCAATCGCTTCATCCAGCAGCCAGGCACCGTTTGGATCAACGGTAATACGCGCATCTGGGAAACGTTTCTTCAGCGCCTTCACGGCATCGATTTCCTGCTCGCCGGGCAACACGCCACCTTTGAGTTTGAAATCTTTAAATCCGTAGCGGTCAGTCGTGGCTTCGGCCAAACGCACAATCGCCTCGCTGTCCATCGCCTGCTGGTGACGCAGGTGATACCACTCGTGCTTGCCTTTCTCACCTGATAAGTAAGGTAGATCTGTCTTCGTGCGGTCGCCGATATAGAACAGATAACCGAGCACGGTGACTTCATCACGCTGTTTACCCGGCCCCAGCAGTTCGGCAACGGGGACACCCATAAATTGCCCCAGCAGATCGAGCAGCGCCGCTTCGAGTGCTGCCACCGCATTCACGCGCAGCTCAAACGTCCAGGCACCTTTGCCGAAGGAATCAAAATCAGAAGATTGGTTGCCGACATGAATGTCATGAACCAGACGGTTCATTCGGGCGATTTGTTCGCCTTTTACACGAGGAATGGCTTCAACCAGCGTGTTGTAAATGACTTCACCACCGGGCGCTTCGCCGACACCGGTATGCCCGGCGCTGTCGGTTAAAATGACGAGGTTACGCGTGAAGTAAGCACCATGCGCACCGCCGATGTTCAGCAGCATGCTGTCATAGCCCGCAACGGGGATGACTTTCATGTCGGTAATCACAGGCGTCGCTGAAAAGTTTGTCATTACAGGCTCCCGTCACAAATGGAGCGCACAGGATTGACGCTTAGGTTTCCGATGTTTGCCACAACGCAGGGGCGCGTTGAAGCAGATGAAAATAATTCAGTCATACAGAAATAAAAAACAGATGGTGCACCAGTAGATGATTTCATGTTGTTTTCCTACTTTATTAGCGCGACCTTGTTTTTACTCTGATTTGAACTGAACACTGCTTGTAGGGTTATCAGAATAAAAACAGGTTATAACTGTCCCGATACCGAAATAAACCAGTCAGGAAAGCGATGTTGTACTCCGTACCGCCTTACCAACCTCAGTAAAAAGTATAAGTTTTCTTATTTCACAACTCATTGGGCAATAGCACAGCATTCCCTGTCGAAATGCAGATTAAATATGTCATTATCACAGGCCAATGGGAGGTGTTTCACGAAAACCGGGCAAAGCGAATTTCCGCCTTATAAACACCGAAATACGTCTTCCCAGCAGCCGATTTCACAGAGATAAAACCCGGATTTCCATGAAGTAAATAAACGGCAAGCCTATACCCTAAATAATTCGAGTTTCAGGCAGGCGGCAAGAGAATGAGTCCCGATGAGCTTACTCAAGTAAGTGATTCGGGTGAGTGACAAATCTGCAAGAGGCAGGTTTGAACGCTGCTTGCAGCGGCCCCAACGGGGCGAGGTCCACGTAAGTGGACCGAGTAGCGCAGCCAACGCACATGCAACGTGAAGTATGACGGGTATATAGCGAAACGCTGCGCCATCAGTACGATAGCGCAGCGTTTCGTGTTATTGCCTATATTCAGATGAATGCAGTAACGAATGACCTTAATTCTTAACGAACGGCTTCAATTCGATACGTTTAATATCTTTCACGATGAACAGGTAGCTGAAGATCGCAACCAGCGCATGGATCCCGACATACACCAGACCCCCGTTGAAGGAACCGGTCATTCCGATGATGTAGCCAATCGCAATCGGCGTCACGATACCAGACGCGTTACCGAACATATTGAACAGCCCACCGCTCAATCCGCTGATTTCTTTCGGTGCGGTATCGGCCATAACCGCCCAGCCCAGCGCACCAATGCCTTTACCGAAGAAGGCTGCGGACATCACCGCAATAACCACCCACTCGGTTTCAACGTAGTTACAAATCACCATCGACATGGAGAGCAACATACCGAGAACGATGGGTGTTTTACGGGCAAAGGTCAGGGAGTTGGTCCGGCGCATCAGGTAATCGGAAATAATTCCGCCCAGAACGCCCCCGACAAAACCACAGATAGCAGGCACCGAGGCGACAAATCCCGCTTTGAGGATCGACATACCACGAGCCTGAACCAGATAAAGCGGGAACCAGGTGATGAAGAAGTAGGTCAGTGCGTTAATACAGTATTGACCGATATACACACCCAGCATCATGCGAGACTGCATTAATTGCTTGATCTGATGCCATTTTTCGCCTTTCTCAGTCGCTTTTTTCGTCCCTTTGGCGTCCATATTGATCAGTGCGCCACCGGCTTCGATGTAGTCCAGCTCGGCCTGATTCACACCTGGGTGATCTTTCGGATCGTGGATCACTTTCAGCCAGATGAAGCTCAGAATGATACCCAAGCCGCCCATGAACCAGAACACGTGCGCCCAGCCAACTGCCTGCGTCAGCCATCCCATGATCGGTGCAAAAATGACCGTGGCAAAATACTGTGCCGAGTTGAATATCGCGACGGCAGTACCACGTTCTTGTGCAGGGAACCAGGCAGCCACAATGCGGCTATTTCCCGGGAAGGAAGGCGATTCACACAAGCCGACCATAAAGCGCAGGAGGAACAGAGAAATAACGATGCCCGCGCCGCTGAAAACGTCGACAAAGCCTTGTAATAAAGTAAAAAGCGACCAGGTCAAGATACTGTAGAAGTAGACTTTCTTTGAGCCAAAGCGATCGAGCAGCCAGCCCCCAGGTATTTGTCCAATCACATACGCCCAGGAGAACGCTGAGAAGATATAACCCATCCCCACCGCATCCAACCCAATTTCCTTAGACATTGCTGAACCAGCAATGGATAAGGTCGCACGGTCTCCATAGTTAAATGACGTGACAATAAACAACATCACGACAATCCAGTAGCGGGCGTTTGTTCTCTTTTGTATCGCGCCAGCTGCTGAGCTTACTGTATTCATGATGAACTCCTGCTTCAATCGCGGTTCGCTCATTCATTCCGAATAACAGATAACGGTGTAGGGTTATCAGAATGAAGATCAGTGGATAGTTAACATTCCCATTTTTATTTTTTTTGCGAATAGCCAGGCTATATAGCATCAGAGTAATTAGCTGACATCTTCAACTCGCAGGAACATTATAATTTTTACCCGCTGACTGCTCACTAGCTAAAAGCACAACATTAAAAATGTCCTTTTGAATATGTTGGTGCACTTGCACGATATAATGCGAGGTATTTCACGAAAAACACCGCCATTCTCTTTTTACATTTATACACATTATTGTTATTTCCTCCTGAAAAACCGTGCGCAGTCAGAATGTGATCAAACTCACCGAAAATTGGGTCTTCGCCTGATAAATCAGAAACAAAAAGCGCTGGCTTAGGTCAATTGCATAATGTACGAGAAGAGAACCTCACGTATACTCGTTAGCGAGCAATGAAATAATAGCGTGATAATAGTTATCACCGCGTTTCTGATAAACCAATAATAAAGGCTTGCATCATGTCAGATAAATCAGAAAGTAATGCTGCACAAGAGCAGCCACTTTATATTAAGGTCCACGATTCTGATAATGTTGCCATTGTTGTTAATAATAATGGCTTACGTGCCGGAACCCGCTTTAACGATGATCTGGAATTAATTGAGCATGTTCCGCAAGGTCATAAAGTGGCCCTTGTGGATATCGCCAAATCAGGCGCCATCATCCGCTATGGTGAAATTATCGGGTATGCGCTGCGTGATATTGCCAAAGGAAGCTGGATCGATGAATCGCTGGTCGAGTTGCCTCAGGCTCCCGCGCTGGAAACCCTGCCGCTAGCGACCAAAATTCCCCCCGCGCTACCTGCGCTGGAAGGTTATACCTTTGAAGGTTACCGCAACGCCGACGGCAGCGTAGGCACGAAAAATCTGCTGGGCATCAGCACCAGCGTGCACTGCGTCGCGGGCGTGGTCGACTATGTCGTCAAAATTATCGAGCGCGATTTATTACCGAGATATCCCAATGTGGATGGCGTTGTCGCACTCAACCATCTTTATGGCTGTGGCGTAGCAATCAATGCCCCTGCTGCGGTGGTTCCTATCCGTACTATTCACAATCTGGCGCTGAACCCAAATTTTGGTGGCGAGATACTGGTGGTTGGTCTGGGCTGTGAAAAATTACAGCCGGAACGCCTGCTGGAAGGGACGTCTGACGTACAGGCCATCTCCCTTGACGACACCAGCATTGTCCGCTTGCAGGATGAACACCACGTTGGTTTCAGATCGATGGTGGATGACATTCTGACGATGGCAGACAAGCACCTACAGCGGTTGAACAAACGTCAGCGTGAAACCTGCCCAGCCTCTGAGCTGGTTGTCGGCATGCAGTGTGGCGGCAGCGATGCTTTCTCCGGCGTCACCGCGAACCCAGCCGTGGGTTTTGCATCCGATCTGCTGGTACGCTGCGGCGCAACCGTCATGTTCTCCGAAGTGACCGAAGTGCGCGACGCCATTCATCTGTTAACGCCACGCGTCATCAATGAAGAAGTCGGTAAACGCCTGCTGGAAGAAATGGCCTGGTACGATAACTACCTCGACAGCGGGCAGACCGATCGTAGCGCTAACCCATCGCCGGGCAACAAAAAAGGTGGCCTCGCGAACGTGGTGGAAAAAGCGCTTGGCTCCATCGCCAAATCCGGCACCAGCGCGATTGTCGAAGTCCTGTCCCCCGGACAGCGCCCAACCAAACGCGGGCTGATTTACGCCGCAACGCCGGCCAGCGACTTTGTGTGTGGCACGCAGCAACTCGCTTCCGGTATCACCGTGCAGGTCTTCACTACTGGTCGTGGTACCCCCTATGGCCTGCTGGCGGTACCCGTCATCAAAATGGCGACCCGCACCGCACTGGCAAACCGCTGGCACGATCTGATGGATATTGATGCCGGTACCATTGCTACCGGAGAGGCTACGATCGAAGACGTAGGCTGGCAGCTTTTCCACTTCATTTTGGATATCGCCAGCGGCAAGAAAAAAACCTGGTCCGATCAGTGGGGGCTGCATAATGCTCTGGCCGTCTTCAATCCAGCGCCGGTAACCTGATTACCGTTCTCCGCAGGCCAGCGTCATTATCTGGTCTGCGGATAGCGTTATTTGATCTACAATAACTTTAGCAGCAATAAAAATGAAATAAAGGCCGTAATTAAAAGAATAAACAGCAGGGTAGCAACATTTAATTTCATTCATGCAAAGAAAAAATAAAAAAAACTTAACAAGTTATTCTTTTTAGCGTCAAATTCATCAATTCCAAAATACCTATTAAGAATAATCCCTATTTTTTAACACCCACCTATTTTTAATCATTTTTTAGCAATTATTTATTGCTAATAAAATGAATCAATTGACAGATAATCATCCTCATCATAAATTTACGCGTGCTGAAAAAGCGTGCTAACACTGATGACATATTTGTTACAAAAATATATACCCTAAATAATTCGAGTTTCAGGCAGGCGGCAAGAGAGGGAGTTCCGATGAGCTTACTTGAGTAAGTGATTCGGGTGACTGAACGCAGCCAACGCACATGCAATTTGAAGTATGACGGATACAGTTACAAAATCTCCATCACGCACAATATAGGGTCAATAGCCCACTCATAAATAATGCATAACATTATTTTATATAAATGAGTAAGCCACCCAAAAAATTTCAGTATACCCATTTGAATAACTTGAATATTTACACAGCAATATGCCTGACAGATTTCACGGGACGAACCATTTGGCAGCGACACTGCGTTTCAGCCTCTGTAATAACCAGAGCGTCTGAGGCGAGAAAAGCGGCCAGCGTGTCTGAACCTGGAAACTGAGCGGGATACGTACGCCGGGGTTTCTAATGAGATTAAATACACCTGTTACACAGCAGGAGTATCTGTTAGACATGGACACCATATTGATGTCCACGACAAATATTCACAGCCACATTACCTATGCCAACTCTGCCTTCATTACGGTCAGTGGTTTTTCCGAAGAGCAGCTCATCAACCAGCCTCACAATATTGTGCGCCATCCCGATATGCCCGTTGAAGCCTATGCCGACATGTGGTTTACGCTGAAACAAGGCGATAGCTGGACTGGATTAGTTAAAAATCGTCGCAATAACGGTGACCACTACTGGGTTCGCGCCAACGTTACGCCGGTTTATCAGCAGGAGCAGCTCGCAGGCTATATATCAGTACGTAACACGCCCAACGCCGAAGAAATCAAGCATGCCGAAACGCTGTATAGCGCCGTGCAGAAAAAACAGACGGGCAGCCGTAAGTTCTACAAAGGGTTAGTCGTTCGCACCGGACTCTTTTCACCACTGTCGCTCTTGCAGAAATTATCAGTCCGCTGGCGTTTGCGCCTGGCAGTCTTAGCGGTGGGCCTCATTCCCGCACTGCTTGCGTTCACTGGCATGAATCCGCTGTGGCTATTGGCACTGACGCTACTGCTCATCGTCATCATGGATCAGTTTCTGCAAAGGCAAATTGCCCAGCCAATCAGGATGATACTGAAGCAGGCTCAGCATGTGGTATCGGGCCGTAAAGTAAAGCATGTCCACCTGAACCGAGTCGACGAAATCGGCTTGCTGCTACGCTCTGTTAACCAGTTTGGCCTGAACCTGCATTCGCTTGTCGACGACGTTAGTACGCAGGTAAACGGCATCACCAACGTCAGCCATAAGCTGGCGGAAAACAATGTCGACCTGAATACCCGCACGGAAGAGACATCGGCTAATCTGCAACAAACTGCCGCCGCCATTGAAGAAATTACCGTTGCCGTGCAGCAGAGTGCAGAAACAGCGGCACAGGCTACCACCATGGCAGAAGCCGCCAGCAGCACCGCGTTTAAAGGTGGCAATATCATGAAGGAAACCATCGGCATGATGGATTCCATCTCCAGCGCCAGCGATAAAATCGTTGATATCATTGGCGTGATAGACAGTATTGCCTTCCAGACCAACATCCTTGCGCTGAATGCGGCCGTTGAAGCCGCTCGTGCGGGCGTACAGGGGCGCGGATTTGCGGTAGTGGCCGCTGAGGTTCGCAATCTGGCGCAGCATTCCGCCTCTGCGGCCAAAGAGATTAAAACGCTGATCGACGCCAACGTCGAAAGTGTGAAACAGGGCAGCATAATGGTCGAGAACGCCGGCAAACATATCAGCGACATCGTTGATGAAGTCTTGCAGGTCTCCACTATGATCAAAGAGATCAGCAACGCAACGCATGAGCAAACCTCGGCATTGGGCCTGATCAATACCTCTATTGCACAGATAGAACAAATGACACAGCGCAACACCGATATGGTGACGCACTCAACAGAAGCCGCTGAAGGTCTCAACCTTCAGGCAAGGCGGCTAACGAGCGCGATTAACGTGTACGGTAGTTAGCTAACGTCATCTCATCCATTAGGGCAAGGGAGTAGAAAGCCCCTTGCCCCCCTTTCTTTCCCTCCAGCAAGCGCATATCATCCCCGTAGTTTTGTAAATTTTTCGTAAAGAACAGGGCGAGACTGCCGATAATCACTGCAGAATTGACTTATTTCAGGAGGAAGTGATGGCTAATGATATCAGCCGGATTACCATGAATACGGTATCAAACGTAGCGACGGCCTCTACGGCCAGTAAGTCTACAGCTAATACAGATAATAAGGCTGCGTCGGCGGGTGAGAGTAAGTCTGCGCCTGCTGGCAGTAGTGGTGCTCAGCAAAAGATTGCCGCATTACAAAATCAAATCAAACAGCTGACCAAAAAGCTACAAGAACTGGGCACAGATGCCGCCAATGCGCAAAGTGAAGACGAGCGCAAACTTATCAAACAGCAGCAGCAAATGATCTAGGCGCAAATCCAGGCGCTCTATGCCGAAATTGCCCGCATCCAAAAAGAAGAAGCGGAAAAGAAAGCGATGGAAGCCGTATCAAAAACAACATCACAACCAACTGAAAATAAAGCCAAAAAAGGCGGTGTTGATATCTACGTCTAACTACAATATCTGGCGTATTCCCCTCTTTCTTTTCCTCCCTTTCCTGACTGATACATTTTGTTACATGAGCTGTCAGGAAAGTGAGCATTTCATGTTTCATTGCCAACAATATCCCCTTCGAGAAAGTGCTTAAATTGCCGTTGCACAGGCATGTAGCCCAAGTCATTCGGGTATCAACCCTAAATAATTCGAGTTTCAGGCAGGCGGCAAGCGAGGGAGTCCCGATGAGCTTACATAAGTAAGTGATTCGGGCGACTAAACGCAGCCAACGCACCTGCAACTTGAAGTATGACGGGTACATCGGCATCTTTTCAGGAGGGAAAATGTCAAACACCATCAGCAGTATCAGCGTATCGACAACCACGGCAAGCAGCAGTAAAAGCAGCAACACCTCGGAGCAACAGATTGCGCAGCTCACCAAGCAGGTTCAGGCGCTTACCAAACAGGTGAGTAAACTGACCGAATCGGCCTCCAGCGCAGAAAGCGATGATGAACGTAAACTGATCGAACAACAGCAGCAGGCCATTCAAGCGCAGATCCAGGCGTTACAGGCACAAATTGCCCGCTTGCAGAGTGAAAAATCAGAACAGCAGTCTGATTCCTCAACTTCGACTCAAAGTGCTAAACAAGAAGGCGTTAACCGCCCGACAGCAGACAACCAGATTAATATCTACGTCTAGCCTGCGTCAGGGATGGGTAGCCAGTTAACGTGAAAGGTCGCTTCAATGAAGCGACCTTTTTCGTCAGAGGTTACGACAGGAAATGATAATCAGGGACGAGGCCGCTTCAGCGGCGTGACCAACCCTTGCAGACCCTCTATCTTGATTGCCAGCGTAATCTGCATCAATTCCCCTAAGCGACCTTTAGGAAATTCATCCTTGCGGGAGAACCACAGCAGGTACTCTTCTGGTAAATCGATCAGCACTCGCCCTTTGTATTTACCAAACGGCATCTGCATCGTGGCAATGTCTATCAGGTCTTCTTTTTCCATCCGTTTACGCCCCCAATAGTCGGATCATTTCCGCCTCATCGATCACTGGAATCCCCAATTCTTGCGCCTTCGCCAGTTTAGAGCCCGCGGCTTCACCAGCAATCACCATATCGGTTTTCTTCGAGACGCTGCCGCTTACTTTAGCCCCTAACGCCGTTAGCCGATCTTTGGCTTCGTCGCGGGACAGAACACTTAGCGATCCGGTCAATACCACCGTTTTCCCCGCAAATGGGCTGTCGATCTCTTCAGCATTGACGACCTGAACCTCAGGCCAGTGAATGTTGATGCCAGCGGGATCGGTCAATTCGCGGATCACGGTTTGGTTGTGCTCTTCCTCAAGGAAATGGCGCACATGCGCGGCGACGACTTTACCGACATCCGGCACTTCCAGCAGCGCGTCTTCATTGGCAGCAAAAAGGGCTTCCAGCGAACCAAAATGCGCGGCCAGATTAGCCGCCGTCGATTCGCCAACGTCACGGATCCCCAACGCATAGAGGAAACGTGCCAGCGTGGTGCTTTTCGCCTTTTCCAGCGCATTGACCAGATTCGTCGCGGATTTCGGCCCCATGCGATCCAGCCCCGTCATGATCCCTGCACTCAGACGAAACAGATCGGCTGGCGTCTTGACGTACTCTTTTTCCACCAGTTGATCGATGATCTTATCGCCCATGCCTTCCACATCCAATGCGCGACGAGAAACAAAATGCTTCAGTGCCTCTTTGCGCTGGGCACCGCAGATCAGGCCACCGGTACAGCGCGTGACGGCCTCACCTTCTACGCGTTCAACGTCAGATCCACATACGGGACAGGCCGCAGGGAAAACGATCGGGCGCACCGTTTCTGGCCGCTCAGATTCCACGATGCCGACGATCTGCGGGATCACATCCCCCGCTCGACGCACAATCACGCGATCACCAATCTGCAAACCTAGCCGCTCAATTTCATCGGCATTATGCAGCGTGGCGTTGCTGACGATAACCCCAGCCACAGCGACGGGTTCCAAACGCGCAACCGGCGTAATCGCACCTGTACGCCCGACCTGAAACTCAACATCGCGCACCCAGGTCAGTTGCTCCTGCGCTGGGAATTTAAAGGCCACCGCCCAGCGAGGCGCACGGGCAACAAACCCTAACCGCTCCTGCAGTTCCAGAGAGTCAACTTTGACAACGACGCCGTCGATATCAAAGCCTAACGAACTGCGGGTCTGCTCAACCTGACGATAAAAATCGAGTACTTCAGCCGGACCCGTGCATAGTTTAATTCTGTCGCTAACCGGCAATCCCCACGCCTTGAACTGCATCAGCCGCTCCCAGTGGCTCGTAGGCAACTCACCGCCCTCCAGCAGGCCTACGCCATAGCAGAAGAAGGTCAGTGGACGCTTAGCCGTAATGCGCGGATCAAGCTGGCGCAGCGATCCGGCGGCAGCGTTACGCGGGTTAGCAAAAACTTTACTCCCCGTACGACGAGCCTCTTCGTTCAGCTTTTCAAAACCGCTGTGCTTCATAAACACTTCACCGCGTACTTCAACACGACGCGGAATATTGTCACCCTCAAGGCGCAGTGGAATCGCTGCAACGGTACGAATGTTACTGGTGATATTTTCCCCGGTCGTGCCATCCCCGCGCGTGGCCGCCTGTACCAAAACACCCTCTTCATACAACAAGCTGACGGCTAAACCATCCAGTTTCAGTTCGCAGCAGAATGTCAGATCGTCACCGTTTTTAAGCCTGTCGCCAATTCGCTTGCTGAAGGCCAAATAGCTCTCTTCATCAAATACGTTATCCAGCGATAACATCGGCACTTCATGACGTACCTGCTCAAATGCCGCCAGCGGTGCCGCGCCCACGCGCTGCGTGGGAGAATCACTGGTCACCAACTCGGGGTGATCCGCCTCTAACGCTTTCAGTTCCTGCATGAGCTTGTCATATTCGATATCAGGAATGTCGGGCGCATCTTCAACGTGATATTTGTATTCGTGATGGCGTAAGACCCGGCGCAACTCCGCTACCCGCAGTGCGGCCGCATTCACTTCGGCTGGTTCTTTCTTCACTGGTTTCATACCTGTTTTATCTGACGTGTCGCCCTGTCGGCGTCGTGATTGTTATGATTCTCGCTCGTGATCTACCAGAGCGAGAATCATTAGCTTGCGGCCTAACGGTGCCGAAATCTTGCGAGCACCGTCAGTTTTATTTCATTTAAGATTGAGACGTGTTGGCTTTAATCGTGTTGATGATGTTCGTCGTGGAACAGCCGTCCTCAAAGTTCAGGACTTTCACTTCACCGCCGTTGGCCCAGACTTCTTCACTACCGGCGATTTCATGTGACTGGTAGTCTCCACCTTTCACCAGAATGTCCGGCAGAATGCTGGCAATCAGGCGCTGCGGCGTATCTTCTTCAAACGGCACGACCCAGTCGACGGCTTCCAGTGCACCCAGCACGATCATGCGCTGCGGCAGCGGGTTGACGGGACGAGTCGGCCCCTTCAGGCGTTTGGTCGACGCATCGCTGTTTACTGCAACGATTAACCGGTCACCAAGTTTGCGGGCGTTTGCTAGGTAAGACACGTGTCCGGCGTGCAGAATATCGAAGCAGCCGTTGGTCATCACAATCTTTTCGCCACGCTGACGCGCCAGTTCAACGGCATGTTTCAGCTGTTCTTCGGTCATGACACCAAATCCAGTGTCGGCACGGCCGCGGATAGCATTTTCCAATTCAATCGGCGTGACCGTGGACGTACCCAGCTTGCCGACGACGACGCCTGCGGCAGCATTCGCCAGGAAACAGGCTTCTTCCAGCGGGTTACCTGCCGCCAGCGCAGCGGCCAACACACCGATGACGGTATCGCCCGCACCGGTCACGTCGTACACTTCCTGCGCCTGCGTCGGCAAGTGCAGCGGTGCTTTGCCCGGTTGTAGCAGCGTCATCCCTTGCTCGGAACGGGTAATCAGTAACGCGGACAGATCGTAATCGGCCACCAGTTGCATACCGCGCTCAACCAGCTCGTCTTCCGTTTTGCAACGCCCAGCCACCGCTTCGAACTCAGACAGGTTTGGCGTCAGCAACGTCGCGCCACGGTAACGGGCAAAATCCGTGCCTTTCGGGTCGATCAGTACCGGAACGCCAGCCGCTTTTGCCGTCTGAATCATGGTTTGTACATGCGCTAATGCGCCTTTTGCATAGTCAGACAGCACCAGCGCGCCAATTTTTGGCAGCGCCAGTTGAATACGCTCGATGATCGGCTGAGGATCAATCCCTTCAAAGCCCTCTTCGAAATCCAGTCGGATCAACTGCTGATTACGTGACAACACGCGTAGCTTGGTGATCGTCGGATGCGTAGGAACAGCGACAAAGTCACACTTCACGTTCACTTCGCCAAGTTTGGCATTCAGTGCGCGAGCAGCATCATCAATGCCCGTTAACCCCACCAGACGCGATCCCGCGCCCAATGCAGCGATGTTCATTGCGACGTTCGCCGCGCCGCCTGGGCGCTCTTCGATCGTATCAACCTTGACCACAGGCACCGGTGCCTCTGGTGAAATTCGGCTGGTCGGCCCATACCAGTAACGATCCAGCATGACATCACCGACCACTAATACACCCGCTTGACGGAAATCAGGCAGCGTCACTTTCATCCTCTACTCCAGGCTTATTTCGCATAATGCGCGTAATAATATCATAGGCACGTATCATACACGCCACTGCTGTGCGGCTCTAAACCGCACAGCACATTTGACCATATAGATAGGTGGAACTTACGCTCCTACCAGCCACTTATTCCAACTCACCAGCACCTGCTCCCGCTCCGCAACAAATCGATCCTTGCTGACCCGACCGGACAACTCCTGCAAGGCCAGATGGTGCAGTTCATTGCGCATGGTGACGTAGGCCAGCTTGAGCGCATTGGCTTCGCTCTCTTCCATTACGCCATATTGCGCCATCAGTTCCAGAATACGCACGTTGTCCGACCAACGGGTCAAACGCGGTTCCTGAGCGGCGTAACGCAGCATCAGATACTGAGCAATGAATTCGATATCCGTAATGCCGCCCGCATCCGTTTTGATGTCAAAGAGTGCTTTATCTTTGTTCGCCAGATGCTGACGCATTTTTTCGCGCATTTCGCGCACTTCGGTTCGCAGCGTCTCCGCGTCACGCTCTGCACATAGAATGCTGCGACGAATAGACTCAAATGTTTGCTGCACACCGCTTTCGCCGTACACCATACGCGCACGCACCAGTGCTTGATGCTCCCACGTCCATGCCTCATTGCGTTGATACTCATCAAACGCTTCTACCGTACTCACCAGCATACCCGCCGCGCCCGATGGCCGCAGACGGGCATCCACTTCATACAAAATGCCTGATGACGTCCGGGTACTAAACAGATGCATCACTCGCTGTGCGAGGCGCAAATAAAACTGACGACCATCAATACTGCGTTCGCCATCCGTCATCACGTCCGATGGACAATCCAGCAAGAATACCAAATCCAGATCGGAGCTGTATCCCAGCTCCCAGCCGCCGAGTTTGCCATAGGCAATAACCGCAAACCCACGGCCTTCACGATGCTGCAAATGAGACGGCTGGCCATAGCGCGCCACCATCTGTCCCCACGCCTGCTGAACCACGGCCGCGATAATCGCTTCCGCCAAATACGTTAAGTGATCGCTCACTTTCATCACGGGCAGTACACCACCGATATCCCCTGCGGCGATGCGTAGCTGCTGCGACTGCTTGAACTGGCGAACGGCTTCCAACTGCTGTTCTTCATCATCTTCAGGGACGCGCATCAAATACTGGCGTAGCTCATCGGCATACGCACCCGGTGCCGTCGGCTGATACAGCGTTGACGCATCGAGCAATTCATCCAGTAGCAGGGGATAGCGTGCCAGTTGGCTGGCCACCATTGGCGACGCCGCGCACAGGCGAATCAGTTGGCCGAGCGCAGCGCGAGACTCCAGCAGCAGTTCAAGATAAGTGGTGCGTGTGACGATCCCCAGCAGCAGCGGCGTCAGACGAGACAGCACCGTATCCGCTTCCTGACGAGCGCAGACTTCCGCCAGCAAACACGGCATGAGCTGATCCAGCACGTCTCGCCCGCGCGGCCCTATCGTGCGTTTCGCCACATCGTGACGGAATTCCACAATCGTCCGCATCAGCTTTTCACGCACGCTTTCCGAGAGATGCGGCGTCAGCGGAGCCAATTCGCCGCCATCCAGCGTGTCCTGCCATAGACTGCTATAGCTGCTATGTTCGGGGATGTCATTATTGTCCGGCGCATCATCGCCAATCAGGTCATCAAAGACGTGACGCACCGCCTGCATATGCTGTTCCAGCATGGATTGCAGCGTGTCCCAGTTGTCAAAACCCATTCCCCATGCCAGCCGCTGCTGATTCAGCTCATCACCCGGCAAGGTTTGTGTCTGTTCATCGGCAATCGCCTGCAACAAGTTTTCTAAACGACGCAGAAACAGATAAGAGGTACTGAGATCGAGTACCTGCTGCGGCGTTAATAATCCCAGCGTTCCTACATGCTGTAGCGTAGGCAGCAGCGAGCGCCCCTGCAATCCTGGTTCACGCCCGCCACGAATCAGTTGGAAAACCTGCGTGATAAATTCGATTTCACGAATGCCGCCCGCACCCAGCTTGATGTTATTGCGCAGATCCCGTCGACGCACTTCGCGGGCAATCATGCCCTTCATATTTCGCAGCGACTGGATCACGCTGAAATCGATATAGCGACGGAAGACAAAGGGCTTCAGCGTACTGCGCAATTCCTGACTGTAGTCATCGTCCATTCCCCCCATCAAGCGCGCTTTGACCATGGCATAGCGTTCCCAATCACGGCCCTGCTCCTGATAATAATCTTCCATGGCCGCAAAGCTGAGCACCAGCGGGCCGCTGTCACCAAAGGGACGTAGCCGCATATCCACACGGTAAACAAAACCATCGACGGTCGGCTGGTCCAGCACCTTAATCAGCCGTTGCCCCAAGCGCGTGAAGAATTGCGCGTTATCCAGCTCGCGTCGCCCGCCTTGCGTATGACCATTTTCGGGATAGACGAAGATCAGGTCGATATCCGAAGAGAAGTTAAGTTCTCCCCCACCCAGTTTTCCCATGCCAAGAATCAGCAGAGGCTGAGCCACGCCCTGCGCATTGCAAGGTGTGCCCCACTCGCGACAACAAGCTTGATATAGCCAGCTTCTGGCCGCTACGATCACCACCTCAGCCAGCTCACTCAACTGACGTAGCGTGTGTTCCGTCGTACTGGTTTGCAGCGCCTGCGACCACGCAATTCGCGTCAACATATGGCGACGAAACCGGCGCAACGCGGCCATCAACGCATTTTCATCGTGAACATCGGCCAATGCATTGTTCAACCAGTCGGCATAATGCTGCCACTCTTCGGGCTGCGGCGGTTGCTGATGAATCCCTTGCCACCAGTCAGGATGGAGCGCAAGCGCATCGCTGACAAAATCGCTCAATGCCAGCACAGCAGAGTCACTGTCAGTTATCGGTTCATCAGGTGCAGCTTCCCGCAAACGCGACAGAGCACGCTGAGAGTGTTCCGTCAGAAGCACAGGTAAAGCGGGCAAAGGAAGTATCGACATAGGGGTTCCCTTGATGCGCCGCCTATCCTCACTGACAAGCGGCAGTTAACGGTTACTGTGATGGTCCGCCGCTATGTAGCCAGAACGGGGGCAAGGTCAACGCCTCTTTACGGTAGGCTTCCAGATAGGCAGAAGGAGCCTGCCCAGCAGCGAGCCGCTCAATTTCCTGGAGCAACACCCGCCAGTGTGAAATGTAGGCTTCCACCTGCTCCGCCGGATAAGCGCCGGATAAGAGAAAAAACGCGCAAATATTACGTTGCAGACGGGGGATTTGCTGTTCGTACTGCGCTTCCGTCAATTTAGAGGAAAAGGCGCTTTTCAGATCCGCCGTGCTACGGCTTAACATAATGTCGGCAAAGCGTTTGAACGATCCCTGTAGCTTAATACGATCTTTATTATCCATATGGTCACGCCAGCCAGACTCGATCAGCCAGGAAGTCAGTACCAACTTACTTTGCAGGTAGTCAACGCTGTAGCACACTTCCGCGCCGTCAGAGCCTTGTAGCCGGGCCTCCAGCGTCGCGAGTGCAGAGCGAAAAAGCGTGGTGACCTTGCGTAACACAACGCCTCCCACCAGCACCAACATTTCGCGCATCATCGCACTGGCCTCTGGCAGGGCTTCACGGGCAGAGGCATTCCCTCTTACCCACAGTTCTTCGTGGTATTGCCAGTGACTCAACCCCAGTTCCAGCGCCGCGCGGATGGCCTGATCGATATTGGTTTTTGGATCCACAACCAGTCGATTAAGAGCCTGACACTCGCGAACTGGGTTACCTTTAGCCAGATGGTATCCACGCGCCGCCTTACTCAAGCTGCCCTGCCGCATACCACCAAATTCCGCGATTTCCTTTGCCAGCGCCAGCAGATGGGTGGTCTGCCCGACCTTAAGCTCCATCTCGAGCTCGCACAGCGGTTCACTCATATCTCCGGCACGAATCTCACCGCGATCTAAGGCAACTTCAATCACGCTTTGATAGTAAGTAAACACCCACTTTTCACGCGTAAAATCCGTACTAAACAGCGGATTGAGCGACGATTGCAGTGCCTCAACATCGCAATCCTCCGGCCAGACTTCCGCCGGAAACAGGCTGAGATCCAGCTCAGCGTTCTCCAGCTCAACATTATATTCTGGGTGTTGATGCAGCCCGCCAATCACCTTACCGGCCGTTTTCGCCGTCATTTCGTAGCGTTCATTTTCGCCACGAATACGCAGGCCGATGCCATTGCGGCGCAGGTAATTATCCGCTGTTTCATAATAGGTATTGCTCAGACGCTGAGCACGCATGTGCTCATACTGACTATAATCACTCTCCCAGTCAGCCAGTTGCGTCAGCAGCGATTCAACGCTGTCGGGATGAACAATAAACTTCAGCTCAATTTCTTCACTCATAGCATTCACAACACCAAGACCACATTCATTATCATGTCAGTAAATAACATTTTACTTCAGCTTACTACTCTTACCGCACACACTCTTTTTCACCTGCGAACAAGCGCGCATTTCTTATGCAAAGCTGCTATTGGCAGCACCGCTTTCCCCCGCTTAAACACGCCGCTCACCGCCTTCTAAGAACTTATCCCAGCAGGCATTATTGGTGTGAAATAGCCCCAATGGGGAGGTTCTAAGACTGTTCTCATTTCGGTTTATACATTGCCTAGTCAGACTTAAGCCTCTACTATCGGACCACCATTAACGCAACATGATGATCTTATGCAGAAATTAGGCTTACTCTGTTTTACTTTATTTTCGCTCACGCTGAGCTGGAACGCACAGGCGGAAGAAAAACGCTATATTTCCGATGAGTTATTGACGTATGTCCACAGCGGGCCGGGCAATCAATATCGTATCGTCGGCACGGTGAATGCTGGCACTGAGGTCACGCTACTCAGCGTTAATGAAAGTGCAGGCTATGCGCAGATTCGTGATGATAAAAACCGCACCACCTGGATTCCTCTCGACCAGCTTAGCGAGACGCCGAGCCTGCGCACGCGGGTGCCGGAGCTGGAAAAACAGGTAAAAGACCTGACTGACAAACTGAATAATATCGATCAGACCTGGAACCAACGCACCGCGGATATGCAACAGAAAGTCGCCGCCAGCGATGGTGTTATCAATGGGTTGCGTCAGGAAAATCAGGATCTGAAAACACAGCTTATCGTCGCACAGAAGAAAGTCAGCGCGGCGAATGTCCAGCTTGACGATAAGCAGCGCACCATCATTCTACAGTGGTTTATGTATGGCGGCGGCGTTGCTGGCATAGGCTTGCTGCTGGGTCTGCTGTTGCCGCACATCATCCCGCGCAAAAAGAAAAATGACCGCTGGATGAGCTAATCGGAACACGTGCCTGCTGCTTGCAGGCATGTTTCTTTGTGGCCAACGTCGCGGTGCAAAGATGGTAGTATGTGGTGAAATATTGGTTATTGATTCAGGAGCCCGACGTTGAAGATCTACCTTGTCGGCGGCGCTGTTCGGGACAGCCTGCTGGGTTTACCCGTCACCGAGAAAGATTGGGTGGTGGTCGGCGCGACGCCGGAGAACCTGCTTGAGCAGGGTTACCAGCAGGTTGGAAAGGATTTCCCCGTCTTCTTACACCCCGTTAGCCGCGATGAATACGCTCTCGCGCGTACCGAGCGCAAATCTGGCAAAGGCTATACCGGGTTTGTCTGCCATGCCGCCCCCGATGTCACGTTAGAGCAGGATTTGCTGCGCCGCGATTTGACCATCAATGCCATTGCCCGCACCGAGCGAGGCGGCCTTATCGATCCTTATCACGGTCGTCGCGATCTCGAGAATCGCGTGCTGCGTCACGTCTCCACCGCATTCAGCGAAGATCCGTTACGGGTGCTGCGTGTCGCCCGTTTTGCCGCGCGTTTTGCTCATCTCGGCTTCCAGATTGCGGAAGAAACCATGGCGCTGATGCAAAAAATGGCGCATGAGGGTGAGCTGGCTTATCTGACGCCAGAGCGTGTCTGGAAAGAGACGGAAAAAGCACTCGGCACCTCGTCGCCAGATGTCTATTTTCAGGTGCTTCGTGACTGCGGTTCGCTGGCCGTGCTGTTCCCTGAAATCGATAACCTGTACGGCGTGCCCGCCCCCGCCAAATGGCACCCGGAAATCGATACCGGCATTCATACCATGATGACGGTGGCGATGGCCGCTCGTCTCAGCCCTGAGATTGACGTACGTTTTGCTACGCTGTGCCACGATTTAGGAAAAGGGCTGACGCCCCCCGAACTGTGGCCGCGTCATCACGGGCATGGCCCGGCGGGCGTCAAACTGGTTGAGGCACTGTGCCAGCGCCTGCGCGTGCCTAACCCGATTCGCGATTTGGCAAAGCTGGTTGCGGAATATCATGATCTGGTTCATACCGTGCAGGTGCTGCAACCCAAAACCCTGCTGAAGTTATTTGATGCGATTGACGTCTGGCGTAAACCACAACGTCTGGAGCAGTTAGCGCTCACGAGCGAAGCCGATGCCAGAGGCCGTGCCGGTTTTGAAGAGGCTCCGTATCCGCAAGGCGACTATCTGCGTGAAGCCTTCCGCGTCGCCAGTCAGGTCAGCAGTGCGGACGTCGTCGCCGATGGATTTAAGGGCATTGACGTGCGTAACGAACTCGCACGCCGTCGTATTCATGCACTGGCAGACTGGAAAGCACAGCAGCCAGATTCATCAGGCGCATCCTGAAACAAAGAGGCCACGCTAATGCGTGGCCTCTTCTCTTCTATAACGGTCTACCTAAAATCGACGTTCTCAGTCTTACATAAACACCATGTAAACCACGCCCGCGACGATAAAACGGTAAATCGCAAATGGGACAAACGAGATGCGTTTGATGATTTTCAGGAAAGTTTTAATCGCAATCAGAGCCACGATAAACGCCGTCACGAAACCAACGGCAAACATCGGCACATCGGCCAGCGACAGGAAATGCCAGCTTTTATACAGATCCAGAACGGTCGCGCCCATCATCATGGGAACCGCCAGAATAAAAGAGAACTCAGAGGCCGCATAGCGGCTGACGCCCATCAGCATCCCGCCTGAAATGGTCGCTCCCGAACGAGAAAAGCCGGGCCACAGTGCCAGACATTGAAAACAGCCAATCATAAATGCCTGACGATGCGTGATATCATCCAGCCCAACGGCACGCGGCTGCTTTGGCTTGAACCATTCCGCCGCTAACAGCAGGAAGCCACCGATCACCAGCGCATACATCACGTTCTGCGGATCAAACAGCGACTTGATGACGTCATGAAAAATCAGACCAAGCACCACTGCGGGAATCATTGCCAGCAAGATGTGCGTCAGTTTCAGACGCCCAGCGGTTTTCCCCTCGTGCGGAACGTCGCCGAAGTGAATCCCTATCAGACCAAAGAGGCGGCGCCAGAACATCACGACAACGGCCAGAATCGAACCAAGCTGAATGATCACTTCAAACGTCTTGGCTTTCTCATCGGCGAACCCTAACCAATGACCAACGATAATCATATGCCCTGTAGACGATACGGGCAAAAACTCGGTCAGTCCTTCGACCACGCCAAGAATAAATGCGATTAGCAATGAATGCAGGTCAGTCATCTAAAAATCCTTGCCTCTAATAAAAACGAAAATGCAGCGCACAAAAAAGCGGCCGCGTACTTCCGCGAGCCGCTATAACTGGCTTATAGACTATTTGGGTTACGGTTTAGTTGCACGTAAATCAGTATTTATTCTGTTAAATCAGATTTATCGTGTGCCGCGCTCAATAATGACGCCAACCTGACGCGCCTGCGCGACAGCGCCCGGCTTGCTGAGCTTGATCCGCAGCCAGGGAATCGAGAAGCGCTGCATCAGCATGTGCGCGACTTCTTCGGCTACGCGTTCCACCAGAGCAAAGCGCTGGTTTGCCACGTGGGCAATCACCGCCTCGCTGACATCGGCATAGCTCAGGCAGTCGTTGACATCGTCACTGGCGGCTGCCTGACGGTTATCCCAGCCCATTTCGATATCGAACACCAGTTTCTGCTGGATGGTCTGTTCCCAATCGTAAACACCAATAGTTGTGATTACAGTAAGTTCTTCAATAAATACGATATCCATCACGCCATTCTCTGTTTTTGTCGCTGTCGGATACCACTTCCGACGGAATGTGCGTATTATCCACAGATGAGAAGAGTAAAACGACCCTTATTAAACGTCTCTCTATACAAACTAAACGGAATAGCGTTATGAGTGTTACCGCGCTTGGTATGATGTTAATCGCGTATCTGTGTGGCTCTATTTCCAGTGCGATTTTGTTTTGCAGAATTGCGGGGCTACCCGACCCGCGCCAGCATGGTTCCGGGAACCCCGGAGCCACTAACGTATTGCGTATTGGCGGCAAAGCGGCCGCTGCAACTGTATTGGTATTTGATGTTCTGAAAGGCATGCTGCCAGTGTGGGCGGCTTACGCGCTGGGCGTTCCCCCGCTGTATCTCGGGTTAACCGCTATCGCTGCCTGCCTCGGCCATATCTATCCCGTCTTTTTCCACTTTCGCGGCGGCAAAGGTGTGGCAACGGCGCTGGGTGCCATTGCCCCTATCGGCTGGGATTTGACGGGCCTGATGACCGGTACTTGGCTACTGACCGTGCTGCTAAGCGGTTATTCCTCGCTAGGTGCGATTGTCAGTGCGCTCATCGCGCCGTTTTATGTCTGGTGGTTCAAGCCACAGTTTACCTTCCCCGTCGCGATGCTCTCTTGCCTGATACTGATGCGTCATCATGACAATATCCAACGCCTCTGGCGCGGACAGGAAAGTAAAATCTGGAATAAGCTACGCAAGAAGAAGCAGCCAGAAGACGAACAGACGTCCTCCGAAGAATAAGACAAAAAAATTCCCGTTTTCACGGGAATTTTTTTATGAAAGATACCCCTAAATAATTCGAGTTGCGTGAAGGCGGCGACGCAGTGAATCCCCAGGAACTTACTCAAGTAAGTGACTGGGGTGAGCNNCAACGCACATGCAGCTTGAAGTATGAAGGGGGAATTTAGAATCGGCCGATGGCGGCAAATTCCTGCGATTGCACTTTAAACTGAGACATACTTTCTGCCAGCAGACGCGCCTGATCTTCCAGTGAGCGCGTGGCAGCGGCGGACTCTTCTACCAGAGACGCATTTTGCTGTGCGACTTCATCCATCTGCGATACCGCAAGATTCACCTGCCCAATACCATTGCTTTGCTCACGCGTGGCCGTTGAGATCTCACGCATCAGGGATGTCACGCGCGCCACGGCGTCAGAAACGTCATTCATCGTTTCACCCGCCATTTTCGCCATCACAGTACCTTCACTGACGCGACTTTGAGACTCTTCCATCAGCATTTTGATCTCTTTAGCCGATTGCGCACTGCGCTGCGCCAGACTGCGGACTTCACCCGCCA
Source organism: Pectobacterium brasiliense (assembly GCF_013449685.1). Classification (GTDB taxonomy): domain Bacteria; phylum Pseudomonadota; class Gammaproteobacteria; order Enterobacterales; family Enterobacteriaceae; genus Pectobacterium; species Pectobacterium brasiliense_A. The sequence continues at coordinate 78,651 of NZ_JACDSF010000031.1, forward strand.
CCACCGCAAATCCACGCCCCTGCTCACCCGCACGTGCGGCTTCAACCGCCGCATTCAGCGCCAGAATATTGGTCTGGAACGCGATGCCGTCAATCACCGCCAGAATATCGCCAATGCGTGCGGAGCTACTGGAGATCATCTGCATTTTCTCAATCATGCTCCCCACGGTTTCGCTGCCTTTATTCGCAATATCGGATACATTTTGCGCCAGCGTATGCGCTTGCTCTGCACTTTCCGCATTCAGCGTCACTGTCGCGGTCAACTGCTCCATGCTGGCTGCGGTTTCTTCCAACGAGGAGGCGGACTCTTCCGTACGCGCGGCTAAATGGGTATTACCGGAAGATAGCTCACGCGTACCGACGTCAATCTGCATACCGGCATCACGGACGCGGCTCACAGCGGTTGCCAACGAATGCTGCATGGCCTTCATCGCCTGAATCAGGCGGCCAATTTCATTACCGCCGCCATCGGGAATGTGCTGAGTCAAATCACCACGGGCAATAAACTCCAGTTGACCAACCGTCTCTTCAAGCGGGGATAGGATAGAACGCTTCAATGCGACCCAAGCCGCCAACACCAGCAACAGAACGGATACACAGACAATGCCGATGATCATCAGACGGTTGAATGCGAAGCTTTCCGCTTCTGCGAGCATGTTTTCCCCGACTTCCAGACCGAAATCACGGAATTCGTTCGCGGCCTTATCCATATTAATGCTGAGTGGTGGTAACACGTCCTGAAACAGCACGTAATAGGCTGCAACATCGCCGAGTTTCAGCGCATCCAGCATCGGCTGCACGCCAAGATTCATGTATTGCTCGTAGTTGCTTTTAACCTCTGCCGCCATTTTAGCACCGCGCTCCGTGACGGTACCGTAGGAAAGAAAGCGAGCCATTTCTTTGCGGGAAAGCGCCGTGTAGGCCTCTGCTCTCGCGATCGATGCATTCGCCAGATCGATTTGCCCGATGTCCATCTGACGAGCCGCCAACGCCGCCCCTGTTCTTGCACGCAGTGAAGCGATATAGCTCCCCGCCAGCGCCGTGACTTCTTTGCCCTGAATCTTGTCGATTGTCGTCAGCGACGTAATTCCCTGCTTGATTGAGGTGATGCCAATTCCGCACACCAGCAATAACAGCAGTACCATCGTTCCTAACAAAGCAATCAAGCTCGTCTTGATTGTGATGTTTCTTAACATTTTTGTTTCCCTGATATTACAAATGACAAATAAATGCGGAGAAATGCTCCACATAACGTGATCCAGATCATACTCCTATCGGTAGCAAGCCTGCTTTCTTTAAAGAAATTTTAGTAACGAAAGTATTTTTACTTAAACGACCCGCGCAAGCGCATCACGCCTTGCACACGCTAAAAATCAGGGACATTAAACGCTTTTTGGCTATAATGACGGCCACGCTATTTCAGGTTTAAGAGAAGGAAACCGACATGAGTCTGAACAATGTCCCGGCGGGTAAAGATCTGCCGGAAGATATCTATGTAGTGATTGAAATTCCCGCGAACGCCGATCCGATCAAATATGAAATTGATAAAGATACCGGTGCACTGTTTGTAGACCGTTTCATGTCTACGGCCATGTTCTACCCATGCAACTACGGCTACATCAACCACACGTTGTCTCTGGATGGCGACCCGGTTGACGTTCTGGTTCCGACCCCGTATCCGTTGCAGCCTGGCTCAGTGATCCGCTGCCGTCCTGTTGGCGTGCTGAAAATGACCGACGAAGCGGGCGAAGATGCCAAGCTGGTTGCCGTTCCACACAGCAAGCTGACCAAAGAATACGATCACATTAAAGACGTTAACGACCTGCCTGAACTGCTGCGTGCACAGATCGGCCACTTCTTTGAACACTACAAAGATCTGGAAAAAGGCAAGTGGGTAAAAGTGGAAGGTTGGGATAACGCTGCTGCGGCGAAAGCTGAGATCGTTGCTTCCTTCGAGCGCGCGAAAAACAAATAAGCGCCACACGATATGCCTTAAAGTCCTTACGGGCTCAAGATATCGCATGATCAAAAACACCGCCTTACGCGGTGTTTTTATTTATAGCGACCATGACTTGATTGACGACTCGTCCTCAAGCCCCTTCTTCATCTTCTTCGCTGCGCTTTAGCCAGTCACCACTGGCAATACGCGTCAGCCCTGCAACAGGGTGCTTATACAGATAGATCCAGGCACTGCCCAGAGGCGTCGGAATCAGCTCACGTTGGTATTCGTGGCCGTCCCGCTTTAAGGCATCCAGTTCTGTCAAAATCGACGAACTAATGCGATAGACCTCGCAATGGATCTCTCCATCACCGGGTACCACTGCCGGATAATGGCCGAGATCGTACAGCTCGAAACCTGCGAGCTGACAATCCCCTAACCATTGTGCATTCGTCATCCAATGACTGTTTCCCTGTTTGCGTCGTAAACTGCCGTAAACAATAATTCGCATCGCTAGAACTCAAACTGATAGAGCACATCTAATGCCTGACTAATTCCAGACACCGCTTCCAAGTATAGTTTTGGCATCAGGCGATAACGTAGCGTTAACGTTGCCAAAGAATCGAATATGCCAACACCATATTTCACTTGCAGACCCGGAAGGACGTAGCCGCTGACGACAACCTGAGAATTATCGCCAACACCCTGTGTATCCAGAGCTAAATTACTTACGCCAAAGGCCTCGCCGATTTTACCCACAACTTGACCACTTTGTGCAACCCCTAAACCGACTAACATTGAGGTCATTGCCGAGCTATCTGCTCCACCGCTGTCCAAACCCTGCCCACGCAGCAGATAAGAGAGCGCTTCCTGCTGCGACATCGCCGGATCGGAGAAGACTTCCAGCTTCGGCGTCGTGGCCATGCCAGTAACACGCACGCCAGCAATGACGTCATTCTCCGTGTTGTCTGGGTTACGAATGGCTTCGATATTCAGGATCGGCTGATCCGGCGGGCCGGAGAACAGAATCAGCCCTTTGCGGACGATCAGATCCTGCCCGTAGGCTTTAAAGCGGCCAGATGGAATATCGATCTGGCCGTTCAGCCCTAATCCGCGCTCGTCCTGAACCATTTTTAGGTCGCCCTGTAGGCGAGCCGCCAGCCCGAACGCATCCAGTTGCACATCATTCCCGACGCGGATCGTCAGGTTGCTGTTAATCGGAATCGCGGCGCTGGCTTTCTTCAACGGCTGGCGCTGGGCATCCAGCATCACTTCATCCGATGACACCGCCACCGCGCTTTCCGGCATGTCTTTAACCACAATGCGCGCCCACGGAATACTGACCGATCCGTTTAACGCGAACAACTGCGGCGTGGCTTCGAAGACCATATCCGGTGAGACATCCAGCCGCGCCATCGGCGGGATCGTCACCCGCAGCTTCTGGCCTTTCGCCGCAATGCGCGCACGCCAGGCATCAGGCTGTGACCAGTCCGCATTCCCGCCCAGGTTCAATTGCCCGTTATCCGTTTTCAGGAAGCCTTGCAGCGTTGACGACATCCCACTGAAATGCACCGCCAGCCGCCCGTTGGTCAGATCGACCGGCATCCAGTTGCCGTCAATATCCAACCGCTCCAGCACCATCTGTCCGAAGATCTGAGGACGTGCCGCATCCCCCGCCAGACGCAGGTTCGCATTCAGGATCCCCGCCGCTTTTTCTCCTTTACTCAACGCAGGGTTGAGCAGCGCCAGCGAAATCGTGTTGATCGTGACGCTGCCGCCGAGATTGCGCCGGCCCCGTGGGTCGGTTACCTGAATATCACCGCTGAAGCGTCCGTTCTCGCGAATCGCCATCAGCCAGCCGAGCTGCGCCCGCCCGCGATCGAGCACAGCATTCAACGTAAAGGTATCGAAATCAATCGGCAGCGTGTTGCCCTGCATCTGCTGGCGAACGCTGACGCCGTTACCCACTAGCGACACTTTCGCCTGCGGTAAACCTTGCCCCGCCTGCCAACTGATATCGGCACCACCGGTGAACGTCCCGGCCAGCACGGTATCCGCCGTCAGGAAGGGTTTCAGCATGGCGAGATCGAAGCGGTTCAGTCGAATGCTCGCCTGTCCGCTCGGTCCGGCCTCAATCGCTTTTGGTACGCAGAGCTCTGCATTCGGATTCCGCCAGCAGTGCGTGCCGATAGTAATTTTCTGCTGCGCATTCAGGTAATCCAACGCCATATCCTGCGTCAGACGCCATTCACCCACCGGCGTGTCGAAGCGGGTATTGTTCAGCGTGCCGCGCCAGCGCTGTTCCTGACGATCAAAGCTGCCCGAAAGTGCCAGTTGCCCCGCGACCGGTTCACCCTGCATATTCAGGCGAAGCTGGTGCTGCTTTTCATTGCCGCTGGCATCCAGCGTCAACAGCGCAATATTCAGGCCATCCTGCTTTAGCGCTTCAAGACGCACGGCCAGCTTGCCCTGAATCTGCTGCTCAGAGCGCACATCGCCTTCCACCCTCACACTGCTAATCGTCATCGCCTGCCAGCGCAGGCCGGACGCCGTGATATCCACCAGCATCTGCGGTTCACGCAGATTGCCACGGAGTTTGAGTGTGCCGATAGCACGCCCCACCAGACCGGGCAACATACCGTCCAGCGACGGCGCATTGATGTCAGCATCCAACTGCCACTTATCGCTCAGATCGCCTTTGACGTTCAGTTGGTTGCGGCCTAACGCCAGATTCAGCGCTGGAATTGTCCACTGTCCCGCCGCGTTACCGCGCAGTTCACCTCTGGCCGTGAGCTTATTCGCTTTCACGTTGCCGTCCAGACGCAGTTCCGGCACCTGCAACTGCCAGCTACCACCATAGACGCTGCCGCGTGTCGTTATCTTGCCATCTATTTTCGCGGGCCATTCAGGCCACTGTTTCGCGGTGTTAATCCCGTTCAGCAGTAGCTCGCTGCGCCAGCTTATGGCTTTGCTCCAGTCGATAAGCGCCGTCAGGTCGGCATTCCCCTGCAATGCCGCCAACCGCAGGCGGCTTAGCGTAAACTGCTGTTCGTTACCTTTGCCATCCAGCAGCAGCGTCGCGGGGGGAATGTCCGCCCCACTCAGATCGCAGCGCAGCGACAGCGCATAGTCGGTCGCTTTGCCGTTAAAACGCAGCCTGACGTTATCAGCTTGATACTGCGTCGCGCCCGTCAGCGGCCAGCGCACGCGTCCGGTTTGCAGCGTCAACGCCAGCGGCAGCCCGGCTTCCGCCAGTTTGGTTTGCAGATCCAACTGGGCACGCTGCGGCCCAGAGAGGTTCAGCGCCACATTCAACTGTTCGCGTAGGCCACCTTCAACCGTCAGTTTCAGCTTCTCGCCTTTGATCGGATCGACGTTCAGCACGCCGTTCGCCGTCAGCGAGACGGGCCAGCTCTCGCTGAGCGTCGCTTCACCGCGCACATTCAGTCCGCCCTGCGGCGATTGGACGATCAGCTTGTCCAGACGCAAATGCTGTTGCTGAGTCGAGGCCTGCACGAAAAGGTTATTAATCAACATGTCCCGATCGCCCGTCAGCCGCAGCTGTTCACCGTGAATCTCGACAATATTCAGATCCAACGGCAGCGTGAACTGGGGTAAATCAGGTAATAGCGGTTTGGAGAATAGCTCGATCAGGCGTTCACCTAGCGGTTGTTCAGGCACGGCAGGCTTGTCAGAGGTGCTACCCGTTTTGGATGTCGATTCCGTCGGTATCGATGTCGTGGTAGTCGCTGCCGCAACCGTGTTATTTGCCTCTAGCACTTTATCGATTTGAAGCGTTTGCGATGAGCCTTGTTCCGCCGCCTCGCGTACGTTCGCCGCCGTTTCTTTGATGACGGATGCCATTTCGGCCGCCGTCACTTTGCCATCTTCCAGCACACTAACCGGCGTTTTTGGCAAGGCCACCAGCAGCGCACTAATTTTGGTCGGCAGCAGCGTCAGCGTGCGCCCTTCCCACTGCATTCCCGTACGGAATTCGCCCAGTGAAATCGCCGTGTCATCGACGGTAACCTGAACGCTGTTGAGTACCATCTGACGCAGAGAAATAGGGAAAGGTGCTGAGATCTCCGTGACGGGCTCTGAGGGCGGAGGTGGCTCTTCTGCCACAGGCAGGGCTTTGGTGTCCACGACGACATCCACGCGGTTCGCCGAGAGATCATTGATACATAACTGGCTTTTACGCAGGCACCCCAGCGCAAGCGACAGATGAAATTCATCACTCTTTACCGTCACGCCCGGCATTTGGTAGCTAACATTTTTTAGCGTCAAATCACGCCAGCCGCCGCTTACGCTGGCAATGTCCAGCCCCGGCACCACCCGTGTTGCGGTATTCAGCAACAGATGCAGACCTGGTGTGGTTCCTACCAGCAGACCCAGCCCAACAATAAGCAGCAATAAGAAAGCGACAAACCCAATGCCGACCCTTTTCCACCCGCGCCCTTTTCGTACTGGCGTCGCCGGCGCGTTACCCTGCGCGACGTTTTCTTCTGTTACCGGATCCTGGGCTTTTTTCTCGTTTTTCTCATCCATCATAATTCAGGCCCCAGCGCGATATAGAACTGCACATCGTTCTTCTTCTCTGCATCGCCGATCGGCATAGCAACATCGAGTTTTACCGGACCAATCGGCGAGGCCCAGCGCACGCCAACGCCCGTTCCGGTCTTGAAATTACTGCGTTTGATGTCATTCACTGCTTCACCTGAATCAACAAAAACTGCGCCCCACCATTTTCCCGTGACATTGTATTGGTATTCGAGCGAGCCGGTCGCCAGCTTGGACGCACCGGTCAGTTTGCCGTCGTTGTCGCGCGGCGAAATAGATTTGTACTTGTACCCACGGATGCTGCGATCGCCACCGGCAAAGAAACGCAGTGAAGGCGGGACGCGGGAGAAATTATTGGTTTCAATCCAACCCAGATTGCCGCGCGCGACAAAGCGGTGTTTATCCGCCAGCGTACGAATCCAGACGTTTTGCGCCTGAACCACGGCAAAGTCGATGTCCGAGCCCCAGGTGGTGTCGGAAATGTCGATAGAATAACGTTGCGTATCGCCCCATACCGGCATCAGCCCGCCGCGCTGGCGAGTTCGGTTAATGCTAACGCCCGGATAGATCAGCATCGTGGTATCCGTCACGCTTGCCTGCGTAAAGTGGTCGAGACTCCAGCGCAGGTTAATAGCCCGTTGCCAACCGCTGGAGAGATCCCAATAGCGTGCCACGTTCAGCGTGGTGCCATCAGATTTGGTATCATTGAGATCTTCGCGTTTGAAACCACCTTGCAGCAGGTAATACTGCTCAAGCGGGTTCTTCAGCAAGGGGATTTTGTAGCTAAAATCGAGTGATTGCTCCGGCGCGGACACGCTCAGGCTGCTTTCCAGACTGTGGCCCCGAGAATTCACCCAAGGCTTATTCCAGGTCGTTTTAAAGCGTGGGCCAACATCCGTGGCATAGCCGACGCCGGTCTCAATACGGTTACGGGTTCGTGGCGTCACCACGGCTTCCAGCGGCAGCACCTTATCGCTTTTCGATCGCTCGAAATCAGGTGAGACCACGACAGAATTAAACCACCCCGTCGCAGAAAGGCGGCGGTTTAACTCGCCGAGATCCTCACTGGTATAAGCATCACCTTCGTGAAACGGCACCAGATTTTGCAGATAATCATCGCGGATTTGTGCGCCCTGAAAATGAACGGCGCCGAAGCGATAGCGTTCCCCGCTGTCAAAATCGATATCCCAAAATGCTTCTTTCTCTTCCCGCATCACGCCAAGCTGGCTTTGCTGGAAGCGTGCATCGAAATAGCCTTTGCGTAATGACAAACCGTTCAACCCGCTTTTAAAGCGATCATAATCACTATGATTCAATACCGAACCAATCTCAGGACGATCGTCTTTAACCAGCTGTTGATAGTCTTTATCGTCATGCGCACCACCACGCAAGGTGATGTTCACCCCGGCAATTTTTACCGGTTCGCCGGCCGTCACCGTCGCAATCAGTACGGGTCGCCCGCCGTTAACGGCAGGCCGAAATTCGAAACCAATCTGGGGATCGTAATAGCCGAGCGCGCGCAATCCCTGACGGATCGCTTCATCGACGCGTGAGCGGAAACGCCCATCGGCATTCACCTCATCAACCGAAATGGTTGATAAGCGTGCCCGTACATTCTTTTGTAACTGCCCTTCCAGCCCCATGACTTGCAGACGCACATTCGCTGCCTGGCTCTCTGGGGCCAGCATCAGCAGCGCGCACATCAGGCCAAAAACCCGATATCGTGGCGCACCACAGCCAGCAAAGCTATTTTTTTGTCCTGCTATGCCTCTTTGCTCGGTAACGCTTTTTTTTCCAATGAAACTTTTCGTTGAGATGAAAATAGTCACTGAGCTCCCTGATAGATCGTTTTGTCGCCTAAAACCTTGTCGTCTAAAACCTATAGCATGGCTTTTATCACTTCGCCCGCCGCATTGACGGCCGTCGCTGTACGCTTACCTGACAATTCGCCACGCAGCGCCGAAATCTCCTACCAACTTTGCATGATATTAGTGATAAATACTAATTTTCCATCTTAAGAATAGATTTTCACCTACAAACATCAATATGCGGCATTACAGATAAACATTACCTTAACATTAAACACCATGAAGATATAAAGACAGCCCAACGCTTCTTGGTTATGCTTTCCATGAAAGCGGGTTATTTACCCAGTCTAGCTGGAGTTAACAACGTGATGAATTCAATTGATAAAACGCAGCGGATTACGCAATCCGATGCTTTACCGGGGCGTTCCACCCCCATGCCCGTCGCCAGGTTGCATGTCGTGCATGAACATTCCATGACGCATGTGCCAGACTCGATGTCCGTTGCGATTTTTGCGATGGGCTGCTTCTGGGGCGCGGAGCGTTTATTCTGGCAACAGCCGGGGATCTACAGCACGGCGGCGGGTTACATTGGCGGTTACACGCCCAACCCGACCTACCGTGAAGTGTGCAGCGGGCAAACCGATCATGCCGAAGCGGTGCGTGTCGTTTTCGATCCCGCGGTGATCGGCTACGAGCAGTTGCTGCAACTGTTCTGGGAAAATCACGACCCCGCGCAGGGCATGCGTCAGGGCGGCGATATCGGTAGTCAATACCGTTCCGCTATCTATACGTTCACGCCCGAGCAGGAACAGGCGGCACAGGAAAGTCTTCAGCGCTTTCAGCAAGCAATGCGGGAAAACGGTGACGGCCGCTCCATCAGCACAGAAATCGAGCCTGCGGGTCCATTCTATTATGCGGAAGACGAGCACCAGCAATACCTGTATAAGAACCCGAACGGCTACTGTGGATTAGGCGGTATCGGCGTCTGTCTTCCGCCTCAGCGTTGACCACTGGCGGTAATTTCACCGCTCCTGCTATAATGCGTCCGAACTGGGCAACACGTAGCCCAGTTATAGCCTTCAATAATGATCATAATGTGTTCATTTTAATGTGTTCACTTTTCTGAGCATCGCTGTGCCAATTTCGGTTTATGCAAAAACTTACCTAAAGTAAAAACTATGTTAAACAGTCTATTACTGATTCTTTTTCTTATTGCCATCAGTGCGTTTTTCTCGATTTCTGAGATCTCGCTGGCGGCATCCCGTAAAATTAAACTCAAATTGATGGCCGATGAGGGAAACCTCAACGCCGATCTGGTGCTCAAGTTTCAGGAAACACCCGGCATCTTCTTTACCGTGATTCAAATTGGCGTCAACGCCGTCGCGATTCTGGCCGGTATCATCGGCGATGCGGCATTTTCCCCGACGTTTTCCATACTGTTTGAACGCTTCATGTCACCCGAAGCCGCAGATAAAGTCAGTTTCATCTGCTCATTCGTACTCGTCACCAGTCTGTTCATCCTGTTTGGCGACCTCACCCCGAAACGCATTGGTATGATTGCGCCGGAAGCCGTTGCCGTACGCATAATCAACCCCATGCGCTTCGGTCTATTACTTTTCCGCCCGCTGGTTTGGGTATTTAACGGCCTAGCTAACGTCATTTTCCGCCTGCTCAAGCTGCCGATGGTGCGTAAAGATGACATCACATCCGATGATATTTATGCTGTGGTGGAAGCCGGTGCGCTGGCTGGCGTACTGCGTAAGCAGGAACATGAGCTTATCGAGAACGTGTTTGAGCTGGAATCCCGTACCGTGCCGTCTTCGATGACCTCACGCGAAAGCGTAGTCTATTTCGATCTGCGCGAACAGGAAGACAGTATTAAGGAAAAGATCGCCCAGCAGCCGCATTCCAAGTTTCTGGTTTGCGATGGCACGATCGATCAGATCGTCGGCTATGTGGATTCCAAAGACCTGCTGATTCGGGTGTTGGGAAACCAGAGCCTGACGCTAAGCAGCGGCGTGCAGATTCGTCCAGCGCTGATCGTCCCAGATACACTGACGCTGTCCGAAGCCTTAGAAAGCTTTAAAACCGCGGGCGAAGATTTCGCCGTTATTCTGAATGAATACGCGCTGATCGTCGGCATCATCACCCTTAACGACGTGATGACCACGCTGATGGGCGATCTCGTCGGTCAGGGAATGGAAGAACAGATTGTCGCGCGCGATGAGAATTCGTGGCTGGTTGAAGGCGGTACGCCAATAGAAGACGTGATGCGGGCGCTGAATATTGATGATTTCCCGCATTCTGGCAATTACGAAACCATCGGCGGTTTCATGATGTATACGCTGCGAAAAATCCCGAAACGTACCGATGCGGTGCGCTTCTCAGGCTATAAATTTGAAGTGGTGGATATCGACAGCTACAAGATCGATCAGCTGCTGGTGACGCGTCTGGAAGACCGCCCGATTGTCTCATCAAGCGTGAAGATTGATAGCGACGATTAACCGCCAGAAGACATATTCAACAAACCAGAACGGCCCGCTACGGGCCGTTTCTTTATCACTTATCCCATCTCGGCCTGAAGCCGGATGACCTGGCGATTCACTTCGGACATCACCAGAAGATGCTGCTTATCCTGTTTCTTTGGCAGTAGAATTTTGCCGTAGTCGAACTCAAAAGCACCAACCCCTTTTATGTACAGCCGCCCACGAAACAGGGTTTTCACATACTTGGCAACTTTTAAAGGATTGTAACGTTCGAAGATCCTCATCGTTTTACTCTCCCGTTTTATTTTTTTACGCTCTCCCTTTTGCCAACATGGCCGAGGTTCTGGAGCGCTAATGAGATAACGGATACGACTAATTAGTACTATAAAACGGCATTTAGTTCCCCACTATTCAGTATTCTTAACTGCTTTTACAGATTTTTACAGAGTAGTGTTTAAGGAAACCCCTAGCCATGAGTATAAACCTTCAAAAATAAGGGTTTTGTGCACTCGGGCACAAACCGTTTTATCTCGGAGCAGGACAGACCCGTTTCCTGAATCTACGCTTATTTCATAGCCCGATATTTCCCCTCATTGCCATCGCATCGAGCCCCACACTGAAGGACATACCATGATAAAAATACGCCACTTGCTCCTCGCGCTCTCTATCACGCCTCTGCTGGGGCTCCCAACCTTAGCCCATATGCTGGTACTCAACCAATTGGTTCCCCCCGTCGGCGTCGCAGACAGAGGAGAACTTCAGCACCTTAATAATCAGTTTAGTTATAAAAACTGGAACAGTGCGCAATTACCTGGAAAAGTGCGAGTGATACAACATATTGCTGGCCGCACCTCTGCCAAAGAGATGAACGATCCGCTCATCTCTGCACTGAAAGCCGCTAACCTACCGCATGATTATTACCAAACGACGACAATCGTGAATACCGACGATGCCATCATAGGCACCAGCATGTTTGTGCGCAGTAGTCTGGAGGACAACAAGAAAGCCTTCCCGTGGTCGCAATTCATTGTCGACAGTAACGGCAACGTACGGAAGACCTGGCAGCTACAACCGCAAAGCTCAGCTATCGCGGTGCTGGATAAACAAGGGAAAATCCGTTTCGTGAAGGATGGCGCGTTGAGCGGACAGGAAGTGCAGCAGGTGATGTCCCTGCTGCGCCAGTTGCTGGAAGAGAAATAGGACGATAACTCTACTATTTGACGTTATTAAAACCGAGATACACGGAGCGACCACGGCGTGAGGCACCCCTACGGGAACCTCATCACCGTGTTTCTCCTAAAAATATGCTTAAGCGCTCAATAATATGAGCCATCGCACTAAAGCAGTTAAAACAGGGAGACGCGAAAACCAGGGTTGAGGAAGGATTCACGCGGCGTGTAGGACAGCGGGCGCCCTTGCCAATCGTGAATCTGCGCCCCGGCAGCCACCGCCACCGCATGACCCGCGGCCGTATCCCAAATGTTGGTCGGCCCGAAGCGCGGGTAAAGCTGTGCTTCGCCTTCCGCCACCAGACAAAATTTTAGCGATGACCCAATCGCCACCGTCTGATGCTCACCCAATTGGCTAAGATAATCTTTCAGTTCACTATCAGCATGAGAGCGACTAACCACCACCAGCGGCGGATGTACCTGCTTCACCGTAATTTGCCGACACTGGCCGTTCTCTTCTTTCCAGGCTTTGCCGTCCGCCGCAGAATACATCACGTCGGTGACCGGCACATACACCACGCCCAGCACAGCCTGACCGTTCTCGATCAGCGCAATATTCACCGTAAACTCACCATTGCGGCTAAGGAACTCTTTGGTACCGTCCAGTGGATCAACCAACCAATAGCGCTGCCAGTGCCGACGGATTTCCCACTCCGGCGGATCTTCCTCTGACAGCAAAGGAATGTCAGGATACGCCGCAGCCAGCCCGTCCTTAATAACGCGATGCGCCGCAAGGTCGGCAGCCGTCACCGGTGAGTCATCTTTCTTGTGCGCAACATCGACAGGATGTTGCCCTTCGTAAACCTGCATAATCGCAGCACCAGCATCGCGAGCCAGTTGGCAAACAGTTTCTAACATGATCGACCTCGTCGTTATCGGTTACACGTAACGCAGACTTCATCTCTGTCATTCATTATACATCTGTGAGGCAATCTACGATTATTGCCATTATTGATGTCATCCTCAGCATTTAGAGACGATAATCACTTTAACTTCATCATGATATGAAAGACACCCCCGATCGCCTCACGCGTCGATAATTACCTCACAAGGAGTTACGCAATGAAGCATTCACTGGCACTCAGCCTGCTTGCTACGCTGGTCGCCACGACCGTTCATGCCGCTACTGTTGATCTACGGGTATTGGAAACTACCGATCTGCACAGCAATATGATGGACTTCGATTATTACAAGGATGCGCCAACCGATAAGTTTGGTCTGGTGCGTACCGCCAGCCTGATTCACGCCGCGCGTGAGCAGGCCACCAATAGCGTGCTGGTGGACAACGGCGATTTGATCCAAGGCAGCCCGTTAGGCGATTACATGGCCGCGAAGGGGCTGAAAGCGGGCGACGTGCACCCGGTTTATCAGGCGATGAACACGCTGGATTATTCCGTCGGCAACATCGGTAACCACGAATTCAACTATGGACTAGACTACCTGCACAAGGCGCTGTCCGGCGCGAAATTCCCTTATGTGAACGCCAACGTGCTGGATGCCAAAACAGGCAAACCGCTATTTACGCCTTACCACATTGAAAACAAATCGGTTACGGATCGCGACGGCAAACAGCATACCCTGCACATCGGCTATATTGGCTTTGTCCCGCCGCAGGTCATGGTGTGGGATAAAGCCAATCTGACGGGAAAAGTCACCGTAGAAGACATCACGGAGAGTGCCAAAAAGTGGGTGCCTGAAATGCGTAAGCAAGGTGCCGATCTGGTGATCGTTATCCCTCACTCCGGCCTTTCTGCCGAACCGTATAAAGTAATGGCGGAAAACTCTGTTTACTACCTCAGCCAAATTCCTGGGGTCGATGCGATCATGTTCGGCCATGCTCATGCGGTTTTCCCCAGCAATGACTTTGCGAACATCAAGGGCGCTGACATCAAACAGGGAACGCTTAACGGTGTGCCTGCAGTGATGCCGGGGCAATGGGGTGACCACCTCGGCGTCGTCGATTTCACGCTGAATAATGACAGCGGCACATGGAAGGTAGAACAGGCGAAAGCGGAAGCCAGACCGATCTATGACAAAGCGCAGAAGAAATCTCTGGCGGCGGAAGACGACAAGCTGGTGAAAGTGCTGTCCGATGCGCACCAGAATACGCGCGAATTTGTCAGCAAACCGATTGGTAAATCCGCAGACAACATGTATAGCTACCTGTCGCTGATTCAGGACGATCCTACGGTGCAGATCGTCAACAATGCTCAGCGCGCCTATGTGGAACACTTTATTCAGGGCGATCCCGACCTGGCCGATCTGCCGGTACTTTCCGCCGCCGCGCCGTTTAAAGCCGGTGGGCGTAAAAACGATCCTGCCAGCTATGTCGAAGTGGAAAAAGGCCAGCTCACCTTCCGTAACGCTGCCGATCTGTATCTCTACCCGAACACGCTGGTGGTGGTGAAAGTTAACGGGCAGCAGGTACAGGAGTGGCTGGAATGCTCTGCGGGTCAGTTCAAACAAATCGATCCGAGCAAGCGTGAACCACAATCTCTGCTCAACTGGGACGGCTTCCGCACCTATAACTTCGACGTGATTGATGGCGTCAATTATCAGATTGATGTGACGCAGCCTGCTCGCTATGACAACGAATGCGCGTTAATTAACGATAAATCGCACCGTATCAAAGGGCTGACGTTTAATGGCAAACCGATCGATCCCAAAGCGACCTTCCTGATTGCCACCAACAACTACCGCGCCTACGGCGAGAAATTTGCCGGTACGGGTGAGAAATATGTGGCTTTTGCATCACCGGATGAAAACCGCTCCGTTCTGGCGGCCTACATCAGCGCGGAAACGCAAAAATCGGGAGAAGTGAAACCGCAGGCGGATAACAACTGGCGCCTGGCGCCTATTGTCAGCGAGACACCGCTGGATATCCGTTTTGAAACGTCGCCGTCTGAAAAAGCCACAGCGTTTATCAAAGAGAAAGCCCAGTACCCGATGACGTCCGTCGGCAATGATGAAACAGGCTTTGCGGTTTATCGCCTTGACCTGCAACACGCTAAATAAAGGTGAACCTGCGCCGCCCTTTCGCGGCGCTTTTTTATCCGCTAGTCGCGAAACGATCCCCGCCCATTGCGATAGTACCCCTTCCCCCGCTCATGCCCGCGTCTGTCCCACTCACCGCGATCGTCCACGTAGCGAGGGGGATCAAAGCGGCGCTGATCATAATAGCGCCTGTCGCGCTGACTCTCATGCCACCAGCGGGCATCGCGCCAGCGCCAGCCATCCCAATAGTAACCGTGCTGATTACGTTCACCACGATGGTAACCTCGGTGCTCCTGCCACCAGCGCTCACTGCGCCAGTCATAGCCATCCCAGTAATTACCTCGTCTGTCACGCTCGCCGATATTCAATGTGACGCCGGGCATCAGATCGATGCTGGCTCCCTTAGCCTCTGGCGCTGGCATGACCGCAAACATTCCTACAAACAGGGCACTGATGACGAATGGCTTAAACATAGGGTAACTCCTTGCTCACCGCGACTGCGGCCTGACAGAGATATACGGGGAATTCCCCTACGTCACTATCAGATAAATACTTATTTTCCTGATTTTACCGTTCTTAACGTTTTATCTACGAGTCAGCACAGCATGCTTTTTACCGCCTACCTCGTAAGCGGTATATCCAATGATTAAAGATGTATTTAAAATGCAATTTATAAACTGCATTCGTTGAGAGGCATCATCATGGCATACCGCGATCAATCCCTGGGTGAGTTGGCTATCGCTATTCCGCGCGCGACCAAACTCTTTCGTGAACTCAATCTGGACTTCTGCTGCGGCGGAAAGCAAACGCTCAGCCGCGCGGCGGGCAAAAAAGATCTCAATATCGACGAGCTGGAAGCACAGCTAGAAAAACTGGCCGCGCAGCCTTCTGACGCGCGCGACTGGCGTGAAGCACCGCTGGCCGACATTATCGCGTACATCATCCCTCGCTTTCACGATCGCCACCGCGAACAGCTGCCAGAGCTGATTCTGATGGCAGAAAAAGTCGAGCGCGTGCATCACGATAAAGCCGACTGCCCGCACGGCCTCGCAAACCAGCTGACCGCCATCTATAACGAGCTGTCTCAGCATATGATGAAAGAAGAACGCATCCTCTTCCCGATGATCAGTCAGGGAATGGGCGCGAATGCTGCCGCACCGATTTCAGTGATGGAGCATGAGCACGATGACGCTGGACGTGATGTGGAAGTGGTCAAAGAACTGACCAACGGTGTCGTACCACCGGAAGGTGCCTGCAATACCTGGCGTGCGCTGTATTCCGGTATCAACGAATTCATTACCGATCTGATGGAACACATCCATCTGGAAAACAATTTGCTGTTCCCACGCGCGCTGCGCGGTGAGTAATGTCATTTCAATAAAAAAGTAATTAAAAACAATTTAAGTAGAAACAAAAAAGGCGCTCAGTGAGCGCCTTTCTTTTGTCTGGAGATTACAGAATTTCCAGCAGTTCCACTTCAAAAATCAGCGCGCTGAACGGCGGAATGGAAGCACCCGCGCCACGTTCGCCATACGCCAGATTGTGCGGAATATAGAGTTCCCACTTGGAACCCACTGGCATCAGCGTCAGCGCTTCAATCCAGCCTGGAATCACGCCGCTTACTGGGAATTCAGCAGGTTGACCACGCTGGACGGAGCTGTCGAACACGCTGCCGTCAATCAAACGACCAGTGTAATGCACACGAACGCGATCCTGACGAGCTGGGATCGACCCTTCACCCTGCGTCAACACGCGGAATTGCAGACCCGATTCCGTGCTGTTCACGCCTTCTTTCTGCACGTTTTCGGCCAGGAACTGCTGACCTTCTACCGCCAGCACCTGTTGGCGATCGCGACGTACCGCATCAGCACGCTCGTGAATTTCACGCAACGCACGATGAACCACATCCACAGGCACCGCAGGCGCATTACCTTCCAGCGCGTCACGTAAACCAGCAAGCAGAGCTTCTGGGATCAGGCCTTCAAGACCTGATTCCTGTAACTGTTGACCAACCTGTAAGCCGATGCCGTAACTTGCCTGCGCTTCGACGCTATCAAAAGAAGGATTTGTCATGGATGTTCCTTTTAATCTGTAAAAAACTGAAAGCGCAGCATAACAGCGACGGGGATTGGGGTAAAATCCTGTGTGCAAGTAACCACGTTAACCACACGCCAGCCAAGCCATTCAAGGAAGCGGGGCCTATACTGGTAGTTCTGATGTTGCTATCACACGGGTTGCCTTAATCATCAACGCGTTAACTGGTCAGCCCATGCGGATTATCGTTATACTGGATTGCGTTATTATTCTGATACTGTTTTTATGCCGACGCCGCGTAGCTACTGGTATAGCGTAGTGACTGGTATAGCGTTGTTAGTGACGTCATTTTTATACTGATTGTTTTTATACTGAACTGTAGTAAGAGAGGTCACCATGGGCAGAATTGCGCCCAGGAAGCGGAAAACCACCTGGGATTATCAAACGCTAGTACGCTTCTGCCAGCGAATCATCCAGCGGCAGTCCTCACATGCTGCAATCGTAGAAAATGACGGAGAACGCGAAGAGCAGGAACAACTGCCGTCTCCTTCCCTGCGTGAGCGTCTTGGTGCCATGCTACAGAAAGTCTGGCATCTGCCTGACGGTTATCACTGGATGGAACCGTTGCCGTTCTTCCATCGCCGCGGGATTTTAATCGCTATCGCACTGCTGCTCGTCGTGCTGCTCTGGCCTTACAGCGCCCAACATCCGCAGCCAGCCCGTACCACGCCCGTACCTCTTACGCAGGCAGATAATCAGGCAGCGATGCAAGCCGTGATTATTGAAAACCAGCCTTCCATACCCCAGCAGCGGCCTGCGGCTACCGAGCCTCCGACGTCATCATCAGCACCGTGGCGACAGTATGAGATCGCCTCAGGGCAAACGCTGGCCCAGCTCTTTCGCGATAACAATCTGCCTGTCAGCGATGTGTTCGCGATGGCTCAGGTGGAGGGCCGGGATAAACCGCTCAGCAATTTACGGGCAGGTCAGGCAGTTAAATTACAGCTGAATGCACAAGGCATGGTCGCCGAGCTGGAGATCGAAACCACGGCGAACCAGACGATTCGGTTTACCCGCGGGGCGGACGGTGCCTTTACGCGCACTCGCTAGCGAGCCAGCCGTTCCAATAGAAAATCGCGCAGGACGATAGCATGGTTGTGCTGCGCGTCTTTGCTGCCATAAAGCAGCGTGATTGCCTGCTTCTCTTCAAGTAACGCCAATAGCCTGCCGCACGCCGAGCCCTGCGCTAACTCATTACGATAATAATCCACAAATTCCGCCCAGCGTTCAGGTTCGGCGTGAAACCATTTCCGCAACTCGCTGCTCGGCGCGATGTCTTTAAACCACTCAACGCCCTCCAGACGCACTTTGCCGATGCCACGCGGCCACAGGCGGTCAATCAGAAAAGTATGGGGAGAGAAAGGGGCGTGCGCGTCATAAACACGGATGAGATGAATCAAGTCAGACATGCGGCCTCCGGCCTGCTTTTTAGGTATAGGTAATGATAGGTCATTTCCCGATCCCTAAAATGCAAAACGCTGGCACAAGGCCAGCGTTTCACATGTTAACTAAAGAGTTAATTCAACGATAAACGTGAATTACGCTTCAGCAACAACAACTACATTCAGTTCAGCAAAGACATCGCTGTGTACCTGGAAGCTCACTTCGTGCTCACCCAGAGTACGCAGAACGCCGTTCGGCAGGCGAACTTCGCTCTTAGCAATGTCAACACCGGCAGCCGTTACCGCATCAGCGATATCGCGAGTACCGATGGAACCGAACAGTTTACCTTCGTCGCCTGCTTTAGACGCGATGGTAACGCTACCCAGTTCTTTGATCTTAGCAGCGCGAGCTTCAGCAGCAGCCAGAACGTCAGCCAGTTTGGCTTCCAGTTCAGCACGGCGTGCTTCGAAGAACTCAACGTTTTTCTTGGTTGCCGGGACAGCTTTGCCCTGTGGAACCAGGAAGTTACGAGCATAGCCCGCTTTAACGTTTACCTGATCACCCAGGCTGCCCAGGTTTGCTACTTTATCAAGCAGAATAACTTGCATTACTTTATCCTCTCAAAGTCTCGTTAATGGACAGTGGCCGATTACTGATGACGGTCAGTGTACGGCAACAAAGACAAGTAACGCGCACGCTTGATAGCGCGGGCCAGCTGACGCTGGTATTTTGCACGAGTACCGGTGATACGGCTCGGAACAATCTTGCCGCTTTCAGTGATATAGTTTTTCAGCGTAGCGATATCTTTGTAATCAATCTCTACAACGCCTTCCGCGGTGAAACGGCAGAATTTGCGACGACGGAAATAACGTGCCATGTGGCTAGTCTCCAGAATCTATCAATTCAATCTGCTCGGCATGTAACACTATCTTGCTCAGACCATTGCGCCCTTGATGGCAGCTAATAAATCCGTGCACGGTAAGTTGCGTGCCGACCGTTATACTGTGGGTAACTGCTTGTGACGAGAGTCCGCTGACAATCACGGGCATACGACACCATGCTTGCCGACTCAATCCGGCCTCCTCCTGTGTCGAGCGGTGCTCAAGCACAAACTGACAGTGAGGAATACCTGACGGGCTGACTTTACGAATGGGCGTCTTGCACACTGTGCCGGACAACACCAGACGATTCACCGTCACCACAACAATTACTCTTCAGAATCCCCTGCATCCACATCATCGCCAGCTTCAGCGAAATCTTCACGACGCTCACGGCGTTCGTCTTTCGCTTTCACCATTGGAGATGCTTCAGTTACCGCGTGCTTAACGCGCATAACCATGCTGCGGATAACGGCATCGTTAAAGCGGAAGTTTGTTTCCAGCTCATCGATCGCTTCCTGCGGCGCTTCAACGTTCAGCAGAACGTAGTGAGCTTTGTGCAGTTTGTTGATCGGGTAAGCCAACTGACGGCGGCCCCAGTCTTCCAGACGGTGGATCGTGCCCTGCGCACCAGTGATGGTAGCAGTGTAACGCTCGATCATGCCCGGAACCTGTTCGCTCTGGTCAGGATGAACCATAAATACGATTTCGTAATGACGCATCGAATTGCTCCTTACGGATTATTCAGCCTCCTGTCTGGGTCAACCGCGGCCCGTGGAGGCAAGGAACGTGTATGTGTGCGGCTGAAAAAATGACGCGCAAGTATAGTGCACGACATTAAAGAACACAAGGAAGAAACACAGGCGTTTTCCGCATGGCGATATTCAAACAGGATTACAGTGTCCGCCGGAAGAAATCAGCGCCCGCCTGCAGCGCCGTTGGCGTAATGCGATGCCCCACGCTCGGTTCGGTCAAATACGTCAGATTAGCCAGTTTATCACGCGCCTGTAATGCCTGATAAAGACGGGCGCTTTCTGCCGCCGGCACGACATCATCCGCCTCACCATGCCATACCAGCAGCGGTCGATCGGACAACGCATCCAGACGCGTAGTGACATCATAATCCGCCAGTTTGCTCGCTAACGTCTGTAACACCGCTTGATTTTCCTCGCTATCAGCCGGAACCGGGGGAAACAGCGCGGACGATAGCGTAGAGAAATAGCCCGATCCCATAAACGCCGCCACTGCGGTAATCCAGGGATAACGCGCCATACACCCAAGCGCACTCATTCCACCGAGCGACGCACCGCAAACACCAATCCGTTCACCGTCGATCAGGCCACGTTGGCGATATTCCGCTACATAGCCGGGGAGTTCTTCAATATTCGATTGCAGAATATCCCAGAAGTGGCGCAACCGCCGTGCGTCATCCCCGTCATAGCGCGCACCGTGCATGGCCGCATCGGCCAAAATCACCCGAAATCCAGCCTGAGCCAACGCATAACCAAAATACGAGTACACCTCTTTTGACGACATGTAACCATGGTAGAAAAAAATCGTCGGTAAAGGCTGATCTCTCCTTCCCGCTGGGGCCGCGTGAATCGTTTCAATACCACTACCGAGTTTATCCAGTGACATTTCGACCATATTTCCCTCGTTTTCTGTTCTGTCAGTCTATTCTTATGTAGCGAAATCGTATTTAGCAGAAAGAGAATGGCCTTTTACGATAACCCACTCACAGCCATTTTCTTATCTCTGTGTCGTCACTGATTCCATGCTGGTTTAATTGGCGTATTTATGTAAATAAAAAAATACATTGATATAGATCAATAATTGAAATGAATGTTTACACTCCGTGATTAATTTTTTTTCACTTACTGCCGTTAACGCCTGTGAAGCAAGACTAAAAAATAACCTTTTTTATTATAAGAGACACACATATGTTGGGACTTCCTTTTAAACACTGGGGCCTGGGTATCAAGCTATCCGTTATCGCTTCACTGAGCGTGGCG
Source organism: Pectobacterium brasiliense (assembly GCF_013449685.1). Lineage (GTDB taxonomy): Bacteria > Pseudomonadota > Gammaproteobacteria > Enterobacterales > Enterobacteriaceae > Pectobacterium > Pectobacterium brasiliense_A. The sequence continues at coordinate 100,033 of NZ_JACDSF010000031.1, forward strand.
ATACTTTTCATTGCATTCACCCTATCCCTCACTCGATCAGCAGGCAATCAGCTCAAAGCCCTGACCCTTAACGACATGCAGAGCCAGGTGAATGGCGTCACCGACATGATCAACATGTACGATACCAGCCTACAAGCCGAGGTTAGCAACTATACGCGGCTACTGGCGAGCTTTCTGCCGACGCGGTTTTCACTGGATACGGTTAACCCCACGCCTTTTGGCAACACCTCTCACCCAACGCTTAAGGCTGGCGATACGGTATTGAACCTCAACACCGAAGTGCCAGACGACTTTTTGAGTCGTACTCACGCAATTTCAACAATTTTTGTCCGCGATGGAGAGGATTTTACGCGTGTTGCCACATCACTGAAAAAAGAAGATGGGTCGCGCGCGATGGGCACCAAACTCGATCATGAAAGTCCGGCCTATGCGCCAGTGATGAAAGGCGACACCTACAGCGGGTTAGCCACACTGTTCGGTAAACAGTACGTCACCCAGTATCAACCAATACGCGATAGTGAAAACAAGGTGATCGGTATTCTGTTCGTCGGTGTCGACATCACGAAGCAATTTACCGAGATGCAGCAAACTATCCTGAACAAGAAAATGGGTGAAACTGGCCATTTCTTTGTACTTAGCACGAAAAAAGGAAAGGATGCGGGCAACTATCTTTACCACCAAAGCAATGCCAACCAACGCCCTGACTGGTCAGAAGGTGCGTTAGAGAAAGTGCTGGCAACCGGTAATGGTACGATCGAATACGACAACAACACGATGACGGGCGAAGAGAAAACCCGAATCATGGTGTACCGCAGTATTCCGCAGTGGAACTGGATTGTTGCAGGTACGGTGAGCAAAGAAAGCCTGATGGCAGACATTAATCACACCCGTAACTTGTTTTTAGGCGGCGGCATTATTCTGGTTCTGATCTTCGCTGGATTCTTTGTCGTACTGACGCGCAAATGGTTGAGCCAGCCGCTGGTTGAAATCGTCAAAGTGGCGGAACAGTTTTCTGCCGGTAACCTGACCGCTACGCTTTCCAGCAACCGTAGCGACGAAGTTGGCCGCCTGATCGATGCCATTAACGGCATCGGACAAGGGCTAACGACCATTGTGTCGCAGGTGAGAAATTCGTCCGAAGAAATCAGTGCCAGCACCGATGCGCTGGCTGCCGATAGCGAAAATATCAGCGAGCAGATTGCCCGTCAGGCCAGTAGCGTCGAAGAGACGTCGGCCAGCATGGAGCAACTCTCCGCCAGCGTGAAGCAGAACGCCGATAACGTCTCCGCCGCCAAAGATTTGGCAGAGCAGAGCGCCGCCGCAGCACGAAACGGCAGCCAGACCGTCACCGACTCCGTTTCTACGATGAGCGACATCAAGAACTCATCGCAGCGAATTGCTGATATCACGACGGTAATCGAATCTATCGCTTTCCAGACCAATATTCTGGCACTGAATGCCGCGGTAGAAGCCGCTCGCGCAGGTGAACACGGCCGAGGTTTCGCCGTGGTTGCTGCTGAAGTGCGGGCGCTGGCACAGCGCAGCTCCACCGCGGTGAAAGAGATCGAAACCCTGATTGATGAATCACTGGAGAAAATCGAAGCAGGTTATCATTTCTCAGAAAAAACGCAGGCGGTAATGGACGACTTGCGTAACCGCATCTTGCAAGTCAGCACCATCGTGAACGATATCGATATCGCCTCACGCGAGCAGTCCGCCGGTATCAGCCAGGTGAACATCGCGATTGTACAGATTGGTCAGGCAACACAGGAAAACGCCATTCTGGTCAACAATTCGGAAGACACGGCACATAGCCTGCGCCAGAAAGGCCACCACCTCAGCGAGCTGGTTAGCGTCTTCCGTATTTAACCGCCAGTAAAATACCCGCTTTTGTGTCGCTATTTTAATCGCGCTACACAAAAGCGGCCTCTCTTATCAGTCATCGTGTTGCAGATATTGTGCAATGGCCACCACTTGCTACGGGCACAGCGGCGTCTGTTCCACCATCAGATCGAACACGGCAATCCGGCTTGTTTGCCGAGTCGATTAAGTTCATCGCGATGCGAGGCTATCCATTGCTGCTGCAAGGGCTTCAACGTCGTTGTCCGCGCCGCAATGAGCGAATCCAGGAAATCCCGCTCGCCTTCCACCGCCAAATGGAATGCTTTTATCGCCAGTTTATCCCCCTCACTGCCGGTACAGCGATTCATCGCCTGTTCATTCAAATAAACAAGCGCGATGGCTTTATCATCGTTGTTTAACGTCCAGAACCAGTCGTTTTCAGACGGCAGCGCGACCGGGCTATCCTTCCCCCGCTCACGGCACTGCTGATAGATCGAATCTAATTCATGTAATGAAGGCTCGGCATACGCACAGATCAGACTCCTTCCAAAAATTGAACAGCTTCCCTGTTAAAGAGAATGCCATCGGCCCGACGATAGCGCTACACTTCCGCTATCTACTCCTGTCAGGCTGAAACGATGAACATCGTACGGATACTTTTCTTACCCCTAATACTGATGCTGTCCGGCTGCCAGATCATACAAGGTCAGCCTGTCGCGCCACCGCCGCCTGCGGAGAAAGCGCTTGAAATTCGCTATGCGCAAGCCAGCACGCTGGAAAAAATGGGGACGATTTCGGTGAGCATGCGCGGAAACGCAGATGATGTGGATCGCGCCCTTCAACAAAAAGCCGATGCCTCTGGTGCACATTATTATGTGATTGTAATGAAATCCGAGGCTGCCACGCTCCCCAGCATGTGGTTTGCGCGCGCCGTGCTGTATCGCTGAATCTGTGGGGCAGGTTGTAAAAAATACCGGGCGGATTCCCGGTATTGTCCTGCAACGGCAAATTAATACGACATACACGCCGCATTCAGAATCCCGCCACTGAGCGAGGCGGCACAGAGAAAGGCACCAGTGGCGACATCATTATTCTGGATATGCTGGCTGAGGCGCGGCATATACAGGCGCACCGCGAAATAAATCAGTAATTGCACCACCAGCGCGACTGCGCCCCAGGTGATATAATCGACCAGACTCACCGAATTAATCGCCGCACTGGAAAGCGGGATCACATAGCCAATTAACGCCCCACCAAACCCAATAGCCGCCGTAGCGTTGTTTTCTTTAATCAGCGCCCACTCATCATGCGGCGTGATGCGGGTGTAGATAAACAGAAAGGTCAGCACCATGGCAAACCCGATAAAGAAATAGGAAGCGAAAGCGAGTAGCGACGTAACAATAGGCATAGCGATATTCCTTTTAAATGAGCCCCGTTGGCGCATCAGCAATAAATAAGAGGAAGCATGAAGAATATAGATGATTCTTGCATAGCAAAGCGTTTATACATGACTTTACGTGATAAACAACGCAGAAGCCCCAGCGGAGCGCGTTATCCCTCAACCTTCATATCCACGCGAGTCTGCTCACATTTTTTAAGAAAATAGATAAGCATTGCGCCTGAAATGCCGATAACAGATAAGGCATTTTTTATCAGTCAGATAGGTGCCTGTTTCACATTCATCACCTGTTTTTTATGCAAACACACAACAACTAATCCGTTATTGACCTGCCATGACGGTAAATAATTAATGAACGAAAGGAAGAGGTTTATGCTGCGCTGGATGTCATTTCAAAACCTGTCTGTAACGCGCAAGTTATTGGTAGGGTTTGGTTTATTGCTCATCATGGGAGTCATCCTCTCTATGGTCGGCTTTTACGGATTACACAATAGCGACCAATCGTTAAAACGCATCAGCCGTCTTGGCGCCATGTATGACAAGACCGTGGTCGCGCGAGAAGGCAACTTTGGTTATGCGCTAGAACGTAAAGCACAGTATCTGGAACAGCACGACAGTGCGATCGGTAACATTAAGGAAGAGCTGTCCGCGCTGCTGAAAGCGATCGATACGGGCTATTGGCCAGCGGAAGATAAAAGCGCCATTCAGGATATCAGTGCGTCACTCAACGCTTATATTTCACAGCGCCAGCAGGTGATGAGCCCGGATGTCAGCCAACAGCGACTCAGTGAATTGAACGAGCAGATGGCAGGATTGCAGGAAAACATCAATAAGCTTTACTTCACGGAAGAAAGCCGCGCGGGCCATAACGTCATTAGCAGCGACATACAATTGGGCGTGATTACGCTGATTGCCATCATACTCGGTCTGACCACGGCCATCCTTATCTCGCGGCAGATCGTACGCCCGTTGCATCAGGCGTTACATGCCACCCGCGCGATTGCGGAAGGCGATCTCACTATGCAGCTTCACAACGATCGTCATGATGAATTAGGCCAGTTGATTTCAGCCATGGGGCAGATGAACAGCAACCTGCACAGTATGATTGATAAAATTCGCCTCAGCGCGAACCAGATTTCCTATGCCGCTGGGGAAATTTCTGCCGGTAACACCGATCTCTCTTCTCGCACAACGCAACAGGCCGCTGCACTGGAAGAAACCGCCGCCAGTATGGAACAGCTGACGTCAACGGTGAAACAGAATGCGGATAACGCCCATCAGGCCAACCGACTGGTTATGGATGCTTCTGATACCGCGAATCAAGGGGGAGAGCAGGTTTCTAAAGCCGTCCACACTATGCACGATATCGCGCAAAGCTCCCACCGCATTGCTGAAATTACCTCAATGATCAACAGCATCGCGTTTCAAACCAATATCCTGGCGCTTAATGCTGCAGTAGAGGCAGCACGAGCCGGTGAACAAGGACGTGGTTTCGCCGTTGTCGCCAGCGAAGTGCGCAATCTGGCACAGCGTAGCGCGCAGGCCGCCAAAGAGATCGACACGCTCATTGCCGAATCAGTTTCACAGATCAATAACGGTGCAGCACTCGTTAATGGCGCGGGAAAAACAATGGAAGGGATTGTCCAGTCAGTGACGCAGGTCCACGCCATTATGAAAGATATTACTACCGCGTCTGACGAACAGCATCGCGGCATTTCTCAGGTTGGTCGGGCTATTATAGAAATGGATCAGAACACACAGCAAAACACCGTGCTGGTGGAGCAATCCTCATCTGCCGCTCAGTCGCTGGAACAGCAGGCGATCGTGCTGTCTGACGCCGTTTCCGTCTTCCGGCTTTTACAGCCTTCGCAACACGAGGTTCGCAGACTGACATCTGCTGCATAAGCACTATTTAGAACACCAACCAAAAAAATCAACGAGGTGCCTGATGGCACCTCGTTATTATTGATAGCGACGGCAATTATGCGCGCTGGCGAACGGCTTCAAACAGACACACGCCAGTAGCAACAGAGACATTCAGTGAAGACACGCTGCCCGCCATCGGAATACTGATCAGTTCATCGCAGTGTTCACGAGTCAGACGACGCATCCCTTCCCCTTCCGCGCCCATCACCAGCGCCAGCGGCCCGGTCAGCTTACTTTGGTATAAAGTATGATCCGCTTCACCCGCCGTGCCGACGATCCAGATATTACGCTCCTGCAACAGGCGCATCGTACGGGCAAGATTGGTCACGCTAATAACCGGTACAGTTTCTGCCGCACCACAGGCCACCTTCTTCACCGTCGCATTCAGTTGCGCGGAACGATCGCGTGGCACAATCACCGCGTGCACGCCAGCCCCATCCGCATTACGCAGGCAAGCGCCCAGATTGTGTGGATCAGTCACACCGTCCAATATCAGCAGGAAAGGCGTTTCCAAATTGTCTAACATCGCAGGCAGATCGTTTTCCTGATATTTCCGCCCTTCTTTGACTTTCGCTACGATCCCCTGATGCACCGCGTCTTCAGCCTGCTTATCCAGCCATTGGCGATTCGCCACTTGAATGACGATGCCCTGCGCTTCCAGCTCCGTAATAACGGACTGAAGGCGACGATCGTCGCGTCCTTTCAGAATAAAGACTTCCAGAAAACGCTGTGGATCGCGCTCAAGCAGTGCCTTAACCGCGTGGATACCGTAAATAATTTCGCTCATTGATACTCTTCAAATTGTGTAAAGCGAGATAACATTCGTCTTGCGGGTTGTAGAGACCGAAGCCTCTACAACGTCAAGCCGTTCGTTATTCCTCAGATTTCTTCTTTGCTCGTTTAGCCTTCGTCGCGGCGGCAATTTTACGCGTTTTTTCCGCGTTCTTTTTCGCTTTATCGCGGTTCTTTTTCGGCTTGGCTTTTGGCTTATCCGATTTCGCGTTGCTATCGCCTTCTTTGCGGAATGCGGCATCCGGCTCAAAGTTTGCCGGCGCTTTACTGGCGCTGCGACGACGTCGAGCTGGTTTGGCCTCACGCGACTCCGGCTTCTTCACACGGTCGCGCGCCGTTTTACCTTCGCCACGCACCTTACGCGTGCTGGAAATCAGCGCGAAATCAATGTTGCGCTCATCCATATGAACAGCTTCAACACGAATTTCGACTTCATCACCCAGACGATAAACCTGCCCGCGTGATTCGCCGATCAGCCGCTGGCCGATATTATCGTAGCGGTAGTAGTCATTATCCAGCGTGGAAACGTGCACCAGCCCATCGATAAACAAATCTTTCAGGCGTACGAAGAAGCCAAAACCGGTCACACTGGCGATAATCCCCGTAAAGACCTCACCCACGTGATCCTGCATAAAGTCGCATTTCAGCCAGTCCGCAACGTCACGCGTAGCTTCATCCGCACGGCGCTCCGTCATCGAGCAATGCATACCCAGCTGTAGCATTTCGTTAATGTCACTATGCCAGCCGCCCGTTGACGTCCAGCGCTCATGACGATCGCTCAGCAGATACTTAATCGCGCGGTGCAGCGACAGGTCAGGATAACGACGAATCGGTGACGTGAAATGGCCGTAAGACGTTAATGCCAGACCGAAGTGGCCTCGGTTCTCTGGGTCATAAATCGCCTGCTTCATTGAACGCAGCAGCATAGTTTGCAGCATTTCCCGATCGGGACGGTCAGCCAACTCGTTCATCAATTCTGCGTAATCTTTCGGCTGTGGTTTCATTCCGCCTTTCAGCGTCAGCCCCAGTTCGCCCAGTACGCTACGCAGGGCTAATACATGGTCTTCACTCGGCTGATCGTGCACACGGAACAGCGCTGGCTCTTCGTTTTTCTCCACAAATTTCGCGGCGGAGATATTCGCCAGAATCATGCACTCTTCGATCAGCTTGTGTGCATCGTTACGCACCACCGCTTCCACACGCTCGATACGGCGTTCAGCGTTGAAAATGAACTTCGCCTCTTCCGTTTCAAACGCGATGCCGCCACGCACTTCACGCGCGTGTTCAAGTGCCTTGTACATCCGGTGCAGCTCTTCCAATCCACCGACCAGCGGCTTGTAGTGCTCGCGCAGCTCGGCGTCGCCTTGCAGAATATGCCACACTTTGGTGTAGGTCAGACGCGCATGTGAACTCATCACCGCTTCATAGAACTTATAGGACGACAGCTTACCCTGTGCCGAAACGGTCATTTCACAGACCATACACAGGCGATCGACCTGCGGGTTAAGCGAACAGAGCCCGTTCGACAGGACTTCCGGCAGCATCGGCACCACCTGCGACGGGAAGTACACCGAGGTACCACGCGCCCGCGCTTCATGGTCGAGCGGCGTATTTGGCCGAACGTAATAGCTCACATCCGCAATCGCAACCCATAAGCGCCAGCCACCGCCGCGTTTCGGTTCACAGTGCACCGCGTCATCGAAATCGCGCGCATCTTCGCCGTCAATGGTGACAAGCGGCAACTTACGCAGATCCACACGGCCTTTTTTCGCGGCTTCCGGCACCTCTTCGGAGAGATCTTTCACCTGCTCTTCCACTTTAGGTGGCCAGGTGTGCGGAATATCATGGGTACGCAGGGCGATATCCACCGCCAACCCGGTACCCATGTTGTCACCGAGGATCTCGACGATCTTACCCACCGCTTTCGTGCGGCGTGTGGCGCGTTGCGTCAGCTCAACCACCACCACGAAGCCCATACGGGCACCGTTAATTTCTTCTTTCGGGATCAGAATATCGAAGCTCAGGCGGCTGTCATCCGGCACCACGAACCCAACACCGGCATCGACAAAATAGCGGCCGACAATTTGTCCGGTACGCGGTTCCAGCACGCGCACAATGCGCCCTTCACGACGCCCTTTACGATCCGCACCCAGCGGCTGTGCCAGCACTACATCGCCGTGAATCGCCCGTTTCATCTCTTCGGCCGACAGATAAAGATCGTCTTTGCGGCCTTCCACGCGCAGGAAGCCGAAACCATCGCGGTGACCAATGACCGTACCGCGCAGCAGATCGAGTTTTTCCGGCAAGGCATAGCACTGACGGCGGGTAAAAATAAGCTGACCATCACGCTCCATCGCACGCAGGCGACGGCGCAGCGCTTCGAGAGCGTCTTCTCCGGTTAATTGCAGGTCGGCGGCTAATTCTTCTCGGCTAATCGGGGTATCGCGCTTGGCGATGTGCGCCAAAATATATTCACGACTGGGGATGGGAGATTCGTATTTTTCTGCTTCTCGTTCCTGGAATGGATCTTGTGACATTGCGGTTCCTCCGTTGTCATCAGCAGGAGGCTGAACAAAACTCATTCAACCAACAATAATTTATAAAGCGGTGGGTTTTCTTTGACCATATCAGCTAGCGTGTATTGATCCAGCTCATGCAGGAAATTTTGTACTGCCTGTTGAAGCACCTGCTTTAAGCGACAGGCCGGCGTAATGTGGCAAAATTCATGGCTACAGTTAACCAGTGTGAGCGGCTCCAATTCGCGCACCACATCGCCAATTCGGATGGTTTCTGCCGGTTTCCCTAGACGGATACCGCCATTCTTGCCACGCACGGCCATCACCAACCCAGCACGACTAAGTTGATTGATAATTTTGACCATATGATTACGGGACACGCCATACACTTCCGTGACTTCCGAAATGCTGGTCATTTTCCCGCTCGGCAGCGATGCCATATAAATCAGCGCCCGCAAACCATAATCCGTAAAACTTGTTAACTGCACATAAACCTCGGATACCTCTGGGTATCATTGACTGGCGTATTGAGTACGCCCCTGAAAAACCAACGCTATTAACAGATAATAAACCAGGCGTAAACGCTACGGCTAATTATTTATACCCTTTGCGTTGAGAGAAACCTGCGTTGAGAGAAACCAGTGTGAGAAAAGCCTGTGTTGCGGGAGGCCTCTTGGCTACGCTCTTCTTGCCCAATCCTTTTCACGTCTGCCATAGCTTTTTAATTTTATCTCACCGCAACACAGATAACGTATTCTCTTTAGTGACACATACTACACTCAGTGATGACTGGTTTATCACCGACGAAGGCGGCGTAAGGAAAAGGACACCATGAGGTTGAAAAATATTTCTATTCGTACCGGCTTATTAACGTTATTGCTATTAACCACCCTGTTGCTGCTTATCGTCAGCAGCATGGGCGTGGTTGCGATTAAGAAAGACAGGGAAACGCTGACAGCACAAAACCAGATTCAGGGCATTGAGCTGGGCAACCTGATGAGCGGCTATAACCAGACGCTCAGCGCACGTGCCTCGGCAACGCTCGCCGTCAGAAAGATCGAAATCGGTTTGCTGGACGACGGAACCAAGGAAACCGGGGGCGTAGAGAAGCATCTTCGCCAATCGCAGGAAGATATTGAACGCGTGATCCAATCGGCCAATGCCGATCCTAAACAGCAAGCGCTGGCGCAGGACGTGTTGAAAACCTATCAGGCCTATTTTCAGCAGGGCATGACCCCGATGCTAAGTGCACTGCAAAAACAGTATACCGACGAATATTATGACGTTCTGGAAAAACAGCTCGGCCCGCTGAGTGAAGCCTTTGATTTATCAATCCAGAATTTCCGTCAATATGCCCAAGAGCTTTCCGAACAGGGTCTGGCACAGTCCGAGCGCAACGAGCGCATCATGCTGTTGCTCATTGCCATCGCCTGCCTGCTGTCTATCACGCTGGTGGCATTAGCCTGGGTCGCACTGCGACACATGCTGCTCAAGCCGCTGGACTATGCCATTGAGCAACTGGAGCAGGTTGCTGCCGGTAATTTGACCCGCCGCCTGATGCAAGGGGGAGACAACGAACTGGGTCGACTCAATGATGCTATCGGCCGCATGCAGGGTGCGCTGCTGGAGTCGGTCAGTCAAGTGCGCGATGCCAGCACGCAAATCGATCTCGGTAGCCGCGAACTGTTTGAAGAAAACGCTCAGCTTTCCCAACGCACCGAAGAATCCGTTGCTGCACTGGAACAGACGGCTGCGAGCATGGAGCAATTGAGCGCGACGGTGAAACTCAATGCCGATCACGCGGAACTCGCGTATCAGCTTGCCAATAATGTCTCGAACACCAGCAACCGCAGTAACGAGTCTGTCTGTTACGTCATTGAAAAAATGCAGGAGATCGCCACCAGCGCCAAGCGCATCAATGACATTCTCAGCGTCATTGACGGCATCGCATTCCAGACCAATATTCTGGCACTGAACGCCTCCGTTGAGTCCGCTCGCGCAGGCGAACAAGGCAGAGGCTTTGCTGTCGTCGCCGGAGAGGTACGCAATCTGGCGCAGCATAGTTCGCATGCAGCAAAAGAGATTCGTGCATTAATTTTGGATTCCCAGACGCGCGTGTCAGAAGGGCTTGAATTAGCCTCTAAAGCGGGTGAAACCATGGACGAAGTGACCGACGAAATCATCCGTATTACGCAATTGATGCGGGATATCTCCACCGCCACGCAAGAACAGCATCGCGGTATTGAGCAGGTTAACGTCGCCTTCACACAGATCGATAAGGTCGCTCAACACAACGCGCAGCTCGTCAAAGCCTCATCGGCGACGACACAGTCGTTGGAACAGCAGTCTCAACAACTCATGCGGTCTATGGCACTGTTTCAGGTCGAGCCTCGACTTTCCTAATCTACTGATGGATTGCACCGCCTGTGCTCAGCCAGCGCTAAAACGGTGTGAAATAAGCCCATCCCGACAGCGCTGCTGGTAGCTTTGCTCGAACGTTTGCATGCCTGCAGCGGCTCCGGTTTGAATCAGGCTAGGAAGCTGGTGCGTTTTCCCTTCCCGAATCAGGTTACTGACCGCCGCCGTCGCCGTCAGCACTTCATAAAGCGCAATTCGGCCACCTTGAACGGCGGGTAATAATTTTTGCGTCACCACGGCCTGCAAACAGGTAGCTAACTGGCTACGAACATAGGCTTTCTCTTCACCGGGAAAGACGTCAATCAGACGATCGACCGCCTGCGATGCACTACGTGTATGCAGCGTCGACAACACCAGATGGCCGGTTTCCGCCGCCGTCAGCGCCAGCCGAATCGTCTCCGTATCGCGCAATTCGCCCAGCAGAATGACATCGGGATCCTCCCGCAATGCGGCCCGTAGCGCCTGCGCAAAGGACGCACTGTGCGCACCCATCTCCCGCTGTTGAATCAGGCAACGTCGGCTGGCATGGATAAATTCGATCGGATCCTCCAGCGTAATCACATGGCGATCGCTGCTGTCGTTTAACGCCCCAAGCATGGCCGCCAGCGTCGTGGATTTGCCGCTCCCCGTCGCACCGGTAATCAGGATCAGACCGTTCGGTTTCTCCAGCAGCGTCGAGAGAACGGGGGGTGCCTGTAGCGTCGCCAATGAAGGTTGAACGGACGGGATAATACGCAGCGCCGCAGACAGCCCTTCCCGCTGGCGAAATACATTCACCCGCAGGCGTTGTCCATCGGGCAGCATTAATGCCCCGTCCACCTGCCCAGCCTGCCGCAATTGCTCTCTCTGAGCGGGTTCAAGCCAGGCATCGCACCATTGTGCCACCTGATCCGACGTTAAACGTGGTAAGGTATTTTCAGGCTGTAGCCGCCCGTCCACACGCAGCACCGGCGGGTGACCGCTACAAAGGTGCAGATCCGAGGCATTATGTTTTACACTACGCGCCATCCACTCATCCAACTCCATAGATAACCTCCTGAATAACCATGACGATAATCCAGCAGAATCTACAGGACATCCGGCAGCAAATCGCCACCGCCGCAGCGCATTGCGCACGGGCACCAGAAGAAATTACGCTACTTGCAGTCAGTAAAACCAAACCTGTGAGCGCGATCGAAGAAGCGATTGCGGCAGGGCAACGGGCGTTTGGTGAGAACTATGTCCAGGAAGGCGTGGAGAAGATCCATTATTTCCAGAAAAACCACCCAGACACACCGTTGGAGTGGCACTTTATCGGCCCGCTACAGTCAAATAAAAGTCGACTGGTGGCCGAGAATTTTGACTGGTTTCACACCGTGGATCGTCTGCGCATCGCGCAGCGTCTGAGCGAACAGCGCCCGACCACCTTGCCACCATTAAACGTTCTGTTGCAGATTAATATCAGCAGCGAACCGAGCAAATCAGGCATTATGGTGGATGAATTAGCAGAGCTTGCCGCCAGCGTCGCCGCACTGCCCAACCTGCGTCTGCGTGGCCTGATGGCGATTCCGGCACCGGAAACCGATTACGAGAAGCAGTTGGCTGTTTTCAAACAAATGGCCGCGCTGTTGCAAACGTTGTCCGCAAATTATCCGCATATTGATACACTTTCTATGGGGATGACGGACGACATGCGCGCGGCGATTAGCGCCGGCAGCACGATGGTGCGCATTGGTACGGCAATCTTTGGCGCGCGCGACTATTCAGTCAAAAACGCCTAACTGTCAGTAAAAGATCCATAAATAGGAGTACGCGCTGAACGGCACGTCATCTTTGACAGAATACAAACGGAACAGGTGATTAGCGATAATGCAGATGCAACAACGTAAAATAGCGTTTATTGGTGCCGGAAACATGGCGCAGGCCATTATCGCCGGATTAGTCAACGGCGGTTATCCCGCTCAACACATCAGCGTCTGCGCGCCTTCGGGTAAGAATCGCGATGCGCTGGCTGCACAGTATGGCGTGATCAGCAGTGCGGACAATGTCCGCTGCGCTCAGGAAGCGGACGTTATTGTGCTGGCCGTCAAACCGCAGATGATGGCAACGGTTTGCGAACCGTTGCGTGAACAGGTCAATTTCAGCGGTAAGCTGGTGCTGTCTATTGCCGCAGGCATCAACGTCGCGCGTTTTCAGGCGCTGCTGGGCGAACCGCTGAATATCGTGCGGATTATGCCAAACACGCCGTCTCTGGTCGGCAAAGGCATGAGCGGAATGTATGCCCCCGCCTCCGTCAGTCAGGCTGATAAAGATTTCACGGCACAGCTGATGCAGAGCGTCGGTAAAATTTGCTGGGTGGATAGCGAGCAAGGTATCAACGGCGTGATCGCCGCGGCGGGCAGCGCACCGGCCTATTTCTTCCTGTTTATGGAAGCGATGCAGCAGGAAGCCATCCGTCAGGGGTTCAGCCAGGAAACAGCTCGCTTGCTGGTGCAACAGGCCGCGTCAGGTGCTGCCGCGCTGGTTGAAGCCAATCCGGATACGCCGCTGTCGACCCTGCGGGAGAATGTTACCTCTAAGGGCGGCACCACGGCAGAAGCTCTGCGGGTATTTAACGAACAGCAGTTGACGCAAACCGTGGCCGAGGCCATGCAGGCGGCAATTGCTCGCGCACAGGAAATGGAAACGCTTTTTTAACCACCGCGGGTTCCCCGATTCTTTATCTTATAAGGAAAAGACGTACTTATGCTCACCCTGACTTTTCTGGTCAAAACGCTGGTCGACCTCTATGTAATGGTCCTGCTGCTGCGCATCTGGATGCAGTGGTCACGCAGCGATTTTTATAACCCGCTATCGCAGTTTGTCGTCAAAATCACCCAGCCGATTGTCGGGCCGCTGCGCCGCATTCTGCCGTCGTTAGGGCCAATTGACAGCGCCTCACTGCTGCTGGCCTTTATTCTCACGACGATCAAATACCCGTTACTGCTGTTGATTCAGGTTGGCGCGATTTCCCTTAGCCCAATGAACCTGCTAGTCGGGCTGATTTCGCTGATTAAATCCGCGGGCTATCTGGTTTTCTGGGTCATCATCATCCGTTCCATCATGAGCTGGGTCAGTCAGGGCCGCAGCCCAATCGAATATCTGCTGCATCAGTTGACTGAACCGCTGATGGCACCGCTCCGCCGCATTATTCCGGTTATGGGCGGCATTGATTTCTCTGCGATGGCCGTGATTCTGATTCTGTATATGCTCAACTATCTGGGCATGGACCTGTTCCCGGGGCTGTGGTTCCTGCTGTGAGTGCGATTACCCGCCACGGCGATGCGCTGGTGATTCGGCTGTATATTCAGCCGAAAGCCAGCCGGGATCAGATCGTGGGTTTGCATGGCGACGAGCTAAAAGTCGCCATCACTGCACCACCGGTGGATGGGCAAGCCAACGCCCATCTGACCAAATTTCTCGCCAAACAGTTTCGGGTCGCCAAGAGTCTGGTCGTGATTGAAAAAGGCGAACTCGGGCGGCATAAACAGATTAGAATTACCCATCCGCAACACATCCCGGCTGACGTCGCGGACTTCATTGAATAAATACGCAGGACAAGACGATGCAAAAAGTGGTTTTGGCTACCGGAAACCCCGGTAAAGTGCGCGAGCTCGCCAGCTTGCTGGCCGATTTCGGTCTGGACATTGTGGCGCAGACCGAACTGGGCGTGGATTCCGCCGAAGAAACCGGCCTGACCTTTATCGAAAACGCCATCCTGAAAGCACGTCATGCAGCGCACATCACGGGACTGCCAGCCATTGCCGATGATTCTGGTCTGGCTGTCGATGCGCTGGGCGGCGCACCGGGCATTTACTCGGCACGCTACGCAGGCGTGGATGCCAGCGACCAGCAAAATCTGGACAAACTGCTGCTGACACTAAAAGACGTACCGGACGCACAGCGCCGCGCCAGCTTCCACTGCGTGCTGGTGTATCTGCGCCACGCGGAAGACCCGACGCCGATTGTCTGCCACGGTAGCTGGCAGGGTGTGCTGACGCATGAAGCGGCGGGCAGCGGCGGTTTCGGCTATGATCCGATCTTCTTCGTGCCGGAGCTGGGTAAAACGGCAGCGGAACTGACGCGTGAAGAGAAGAACGCGCAGTCTCACCGCGGTCAGGCGCTGCGCCTGCTGCTGGATGCGCTACGCAATGCTTAAGCTTCCCCCGCTCAGCCTGTACATCCATATTCCGTGGTGCGTACAGAAATGTCCGTATTGCGACTTCAACTCTCACGCGCTGAAAGGCGACGTGCCGCATCAGGAATATGTCGATCACCTGCTGGCAGATCTGGATGCCGATTTGCCGCTAGCGAGCGGTCGTGAACTGCACTCGATCTTTATCGGCGGCGGCACGCCCAGCCTGCTGAGCGCGGAAGCGATGCAGGCGCTGCTCGACGGCGTGCGGGCGAGAATTCCGTTAACGCCGGATGCCGAAATTACGATGGAAGCCAATCCCGGTACGGTTGAAGCCGACCGTTTCAGCGGCTATCAGCGCGCGGGCATTAACCGTATCTCCATCGGCGTTCAGAGTTTCGATCCGCAAAAGCTGACACGCCTCGGGCGTATTCACGGCCCGGACGAGGCCAGACGCGCTGCGCACCTAGCGACCGGTCTGGGATTGCGCAGCTTTAATCTGGACCTGATGCACGGCTTGCCGGATCAATCGCTGGACGAAGCGCTGGACGACCTGCGTCAGGCGATTGCGCTCAATCCGCCGCATTTATCGTGGTATCAGTTGACTATCGAGCCCAATACGCTGTTTAGCTCGCGCCCGCCGACGCTACCGGACGACGACGCGCTGTGGGACATCTACGAGCAGGGCCATGCGCTACTGAGCGCAGCGGGTTACCAGCAATATGAAACCTCTGCCTATGCCAAACCGGGCTATCAGTGCCAGCACAACCTGAACTACTGGCGCTTCGGCGACTATTTAGGGATTGGCTGCGGGGCGCACGGCAAGCTGACCTTCAGCGACGGCCGCATTCTGCGCACGGTCAAAGTCCGCCATCCGCGTGGCTATATGCAGGGTAAGTATCTGGATAAACAGCACGACGTTGCTAACGACGATCGGCCTTTTGAGTTTTTCATGAACCGCTTTCGCCTGCTGGAAGCCGCGCCACGCGAGGATTTCACGGCGTACACCGGTCTGGAAGAACACAGCATCCGCCCGCAGTTGGATCAGGCGCTAGCGCAAGGCTATCTGACGGAAACCGCCACGCATTGGCAAATCACCGAACACGGTAAACTGTTCCTGAACTCCCTGCTGGAACTGTTTCTGGCGGAAGACGAGTAATCATTCCGTGGGCAGGTTTATCACAGANNAAAACCTGCCCACCGCTTCCCACCCTACCTCTCCTTTTGGATGATGACTTAAAAGCGTTATTTATTTACAGCCTGAATGTCTCCACGATGAGGCGCAGACTCTGAGCCTGTTCAGAAAGTGACTGAGAGGCGGTTGACGACTCCTCCACCAATGCAGAGTTGCTCTGCGTCACCCCATCCATCTGGCTCACGGCCACACTCACCTGAGAGATCCCCTGCATCTGCTCAGCCGACGACAGGGCTATGCCATCCATTGATGTGGCAAGTTCTTCAACCAAATTAATGACTTTCATGCTGTTTTGGCCGGTTTCATTGGCCACCATCACGCCGCATTCAACCTGACTCACCGTCTGCTCTATCAGTGACTTGATATCTTTTGCCGCCGTGGAACTGCGTTGCGCCAGGGTCCTGACTTCTGATGCCACCACAGCAAACCCACGTCCGCTTTCACCGGCACGCGCGGCTTCTACCGCAGCGTTGAGCGCAAGGATGTTGGTCTGAAATGCAATACTCTCGATGACCGAGGTAATGTCTCTCACCTTCGAGGCACTTTGCGAAATACCGCCCATGGTATCTGACATGCGTCTAACGTCCTTTTCACCATTTTTTACCAGTAAAGCCGTATCCCTTGCTGCGTTAGCCGTCTGCCTGGCCATTGCGCTGTTACTCTGAACAGCGGCCGTCAACTGCTCCATACTTGCCGCCGTCTGCTGAAGTGCAGCCGCCTGCTCTTCAGTGCGTGAAGCCAGCTCATTGTTACCCTTTGAGATTTCATCTGATGACAGCGCAACAGAAGCGGAGCCATCCTTAATATCTGAGACGATGCCACGAAGCCGCTCCTGCATTCCAGATAGCGAGGCCATCAGGCTGCGTGTATCATTTTTTCGCAGTTGAACGGCTGAGGACAGATCTCCTTGTGAAATCTCATAAGCGAGACGCTGTGCGTCGGCAGGTTCTCCACCGAGTTCACTCATCAGTTTACGAATCAGATAAATACTGGTGGACAAGCCAAACACCACTGCGATGGCTAACAGCACCAGTAAGATGATGTAAGCATGTTCAGTCGTTTTACTGTTTTCTGCGACAGCATCATCAGACCGTTGAGTGAGCTCCTGGCTCATGAGGGTCAGCCCGTCAATCAGAGGAACCTGAGCCGGCCTTACGGTCTCCAGAAGAAACTTCACTGTGGCTGCATTATTTTTCCCTAAGGCTATGGGGATCGTGTTACTGAACGAATCCAGCGCATTTTTTTTGCTGTTCTCTATCAATTCAAATGCTTTAAATTCGGTGCTATTAGTAGACCGGTCAATCATCTGCCCCAGCAGCGTACTGCTGTCAGTGAACCGTTGCTTTAATTTTTCGAGCCGAGCAGATTGCTCCTCAATACCTTTTTCATCAGTAAATAACGCAAGATTTCTTACTGTTATCGCCATGTCGCGCTGAATAAGCGTCAGGTCTGTGATCAGTTTTGTTTTTTGCATATCCCCCTGAACCACGGATTCAAGGGTGCTTTTTGCCTGATACAACGAATGAATGGCAACCACTATGCATACGGAGAAGAAAATAATTAACGTACCAAAACCGGAGCCGAGTCGTGTTGAGATTTTCATGAGTCTTTACTGGAAAAGGGAGGGTTATGATTATTTTCGGCATAAATGTGAAAATCTTTATTCAGAAAAAATCTCAAGATATCCGTCATGGTGGCATCCATTCCATAAATACATCCTGAGTAAAATCAGAACATTAATTTAATTAATGCAATTGGAAACTCAGCCCGTATCCCTTGGTAATCACATCGGTGCAGCAACAGAGCCAGATTCCTCTCTAAGCTACTCTCCATAAGCCGTAACATAATCTCAAACAATATCAGTTGGTTCGGGGCTCTCGAGGATTGAATGTTTACCGGCGGTTATGACACAGTAGAAATCTATCAACATCTTTCTATCAAACCCTGTTTATCAACCACCTGCGGGTAACGATGATGAAACGTATAACAACAATCGTAGTAGCGCTGCTGGTCACGGCAGCATTGAGCGGCTGTAACACCACGCGCGGCTTTGGCCAAGATGTGCAGAAACTGGGTAGCACAATTTCCCACGCCGCCAGCTAACCCACCGTCAAATAACAAAAAACCGGCCATACGTTAGCCGGTTTTTTCGTTTACGCCGCGATCCCTATGCTTTCCGCAGTTGGTTCAATCCCCCTCAGAACGCCGACAGCATATCAATATGCGGAATGCCGTCTTCGTCATATTCCTCACCGGTCGCCACAAAGCCGAACGCGCCGTAGAACGTTTGCAAATGAGCCTGCGCCGACAGGAAAAGATGCTTTTGCGGCCAGTGGCGTGCGCAGGCAATCAGCGTGTGTTCCATCAGCTGGTGCCCCAGATGTTGCCCGCGGGCATGCGGCGCGACAATCACGCGCCCGATCGTCACCACATCGTTGTTCGGATGGGGTGCTAGCAACCGGGCGCATGCGGCCAGTTTGCCGTCACGGTACGCCGTAATATGGCGATTGCCGTCCACCAGATCGCGGCCATCAATATCCAAATAGGGACAGGTTTGCTCGACCACAAATACCTGATTGCGCAGCGCCAATATGTCATGCAGTGAATACACGTTAAGGTCTGCCACATCCCAGTCATGCCATATCAGACTCATTGCTACCCTTCCTATTTCGTTTATTCCGCACCGGTGGAGCGATCGCGGCGCTTAGCCAGAATCAGCCATGCCCACAGCAACGCAATAGCCAGCGCAAACAAGACGCCAAAGCCAATCCCGATAGTGATAACCGACACGCCCAGTTTCACCACCAGAGAATAGAGCCCCAGCATTAACAGCATAGCGCCGTTCTCACCCAAATTCTGTACGGCGATCGCATTACCCGCACCGACGCTGGCCTTCCCACGTTCCTGCAACAGCGCATTCAGCGGGACGATGAAGAACCCACCGAGTGCCCCCAGCAGAATCAGCAAGGAATAGGCGCTCATGAGGTTGTGCTGAAGCGTAAAAATCACCACCACTACGCCGATCAGGAACCCCGCAGGCAGGCAGCGCCGCACGCTATCGAGCGTTATCAGCTTCGCAGCCGCACCGGCTCCCGCCACGATGCCCACGGCGACCATCGCGTTAAGCAGCGTTGGTGTGGCATTGTCGGTGATGCCAAGCGCATGCGGCACCCACAGCACCAGCAGAAAACGCAGCGTCACGCCTGCGCCCCAGAACATACTGGTGCCGATCAGCGAGAGTCGGGCGTCGCCATCGCGCCACAGTACGCGACAGGCGGAAAAGAAGCTTGCAGCCATCTGCACCGGATGCCACGGCTGTCCGGGTCGCGCCGCGTTGAGACGAGGAATCAGCATATTCGCCCCCAGCGCTATGCCGTAAGCTACCGCACACACCGACAGCGCTCCGTAAATGTTCCAGTCCGCCAGCACGCCGCCCGCGACTGAACCGGTCAGGATCGCCGCAATCGTCGAGGCTTCCATCAGACCATTTGCTTTGACCAACTGATCGCCGCGCGTGATCTCACCCAGAATGCCGTATTTCGCCGGGGAATAAGCGGCAGCACCAATGCCCACCAGCGTGTATCCCAGAAACGGATTTCCGCCCACGCAAATCAGCAGCGCGCCCGCCAGCTTCAGGGTATTGGCGAACATCATCACCTGCCCTTTGGAGAAGCTGTCCGCAATTTGCCCGACAAACGGTGCCAGAATGATGTACGCCGCGACAAACCCCATCTGCAAAAACGGCTGGCTCCAGTCGGGATACACCAGCTGTTTGATCAGCGCTAAGGTGGCAAACAGCAGCGCGTTATCGCCAAACGCGGAGAAGAACTGCGCGATAATCACCGCGCTCATACTGCGCGACAGCAAAGGCGTCGCGGGTTCAGTCTGTTGACTCATGCATTCGACTCCGACGCGTTAGTTGCTGGTTCTTCGGCCATCTGGCGCAGCGTGACAAAGTCAGGCTTGCCGCTGCCAAGTAGCGGTAAAGCTTTCACATAGCGAATATCACGCGGCACTGCCAGTTCCGGTACGCCGCTGCGGCGTGCTTGTGCAAGCAATGCGTCACGGGTTATCTGGTTGTCCGTCGTAAACAGCACCAGCGCCTCGCCTTTGCTGCTGTCACTTTTCGCACTGGCCGCATGCTGCGCTTCCGGCGATATCTTCACCGCCAGCTGTTCTACGCTTTCCAGCGACACCATCTCCCCTGCCAGCTTGGCAAAGCGCTTCACGCGGCCGATGATGGTGCAGAAGCCTCTTTCATCCAGTTCGACAATATCGCCCGTGTCATACCAGCCCTGCTGCAACTCGCCCTGCGCGTTTTCTGTCGCAGTCGCTTCGAGCACGCCGGGATTTTCCACCCGCAGATAGCCTTTCATGATATTCGGCCCGCGCAGCTGTAGACGACCACCGCGCGTGATGCCCGGTACCGTAATCAAACGCGATTCAATTTCCGGCAACAGCTTGCCGACGGAATGGATTTTTGTCGCCATCGGCACGTTGATCGCCACCACCGGCGCACACTCGGTCACGCCGTAGCCTTCCAGAATGCGGATACCAAATTTGTCCTGCCAAACCTGACGCGTGGTTTCAGACAGCTTTTCTGCCCCGGCAACCACATAGCGCAGACGAGCAAAATCATACGGATGGGCAAAGCGCGCGTAGTTGCCTAAGAACGTTGAGGTTCCGAACAGCACGGTACAGTTCTGGTCATAAACCAGCTCCGGCACGATGCGATAATGTAGCGGGCTGGGATAGAGGAACACGCGAGCGCCCGTCATCAGCGGCGTTAACAGCCCCACCGTCAGGCCAAACGCATGGAACAGCGGCAGCGCAGACATAAAGCGGTCGCGCGGCGTGAAATCCGCCACTGTACGAATCTGCTCAACGTTCGCCAGCAGGCTGTCATGGGAATGCACGACGCCTTTCGGATTCCCCTCGGAACCGGAGGTAAACAGCACGATAGCCGCATCGTCAGGCTTCTGCGGCAGCATCGCACGAGCAGGAAACAGCAGATGAAACAGGATCCACAGCTTATCCGTCAGCGTTACGGTGTCTTTCAAATCTTCCAGATAGACCCAGTTGGCCTCGTTAACCTGCTTCGGCAGATCCGTCAGCTTGCCCTTTTCAAGAAACTGGCGAGACGTGACGATGGTTTTGATCCCCGCCGCTTTCATCGCGCTTTGTAGCCCTTTCGCGCCTGCGGTGTAGTTCAGCATGGCAGGAACGCGGTTACGCAGCGATGCGCCCAGGATGGATGCCGCGGTAATGGTCGCGTTGGGCAACAGCATACCGACATGTTCATCGACGCGGGTAAAGCGCTGCAAAATGCGCGACACGCCCAGCGATTTTTTCAATAAACCCTGATAGCTGTCTTCATTGAATGAGATATCCGCAATGCTGGGGGAGGAGCGCCCGTAACGGGTTCTCGCCGCCAGAAAGGCCTGATACAGCGTGTGCTGTGGGCGCGTATCCATCCGCGCTTTCATCATAATCTGGTGCAAATGCTCACCGGCCAGCGCACGGCGTTCTCTGGCACTGCTGGCTTCCGGCATCGGCAGCGTGGTCGGCGACAAATAGGTGATCGTAATCTGCGGGAGGCAGCGGCGTTTAAAGACGCCCGCCAACCGACCAAACGGCGTGAACTCTGCGCCATCAATGCGCACGGGGATAATCGTTGCTCCCGATTTCGCCGCGACAAACGCCGCGCCGCTGTAAATCTTCATCAGCGATCCGGTTACGCTGATGCGCCCTTCAGGGAAAACCACGACGGGCTGGCCGCGTTCGATCACCTTGATCAGCCCTTTAATCGCCAGAGGCTTAGTGGGATCTAACGGCACGAAATCGATATACGGCTTCAGCCAACGCATAAACCAGCGGTCGGAAATGGAGGAGTACACGGCAAAGACGGGTTTTATCGGTAAGAATAACGCCAGTAAAACGCCATCAAGGAACGAGACGTGATTGGGGGTAATGAGCAATTTGGATTGCTGAAACTGGCTGCTGTCGCCCTCGATCCGGATGCGGTACAGACGCTGGAACACCCAACGTAACAGGGTATGAATCATGCCTTCTCCCAATAGACAGATAAACGGGCAGCTTGCTGAAACGCAAAAACCACCAGGCGATACGTCAAAATACTACATACATATCATACTTCAAGTGATGGGCACGCGGCTTAAGGTGAAGATTGCCAACGGCACAGCATTCACATCGCATGAAAATGGCTGGAAATAACGAAAGCGGGAAATTCAGGCAAAAAAAAACCTACGCATCCGCGTAGGTTGGTGTAATCAAATGGTTTCAATGTACAGAGCACATCGATATATCACCAATCAATACCTCTGGGACTTGTAACTCTAAAGATCGCCGCTTCGCTTCACCAGCGATGAATCGAAAGAGTTATTCTATAAGTGCAACCAACTGTAAGATTCTGGTGAATCATGTAAGGCCGCCGCTTTTTAGCGCGTTTTTTAGCGGGATAGCGACTGGTGATACAGGCGCACAGGCTTATCCGGGTAATCCAACCCATCGCCGATGTAACGCCAGCCGTGTTTTTCGTAATAGCCGCTAAACGTGGCATACAAGTAGAGATCGTCAAAGCCTCGACGGCGACAGAAGTCCAGTACGTGCTGTTGCAGCGCGATACCCAGCCCTTTGTCACGCTGGCTTTCTTCGACGTATAGCGATGCCAGCCAAGGCGTCAAATCCTGTCGGCTGATTAAATCACAGCGCCAGAGTCCCACCGTCCCGACTAAACGCTCGCCCTCCAGCGCGATAAACGTCAGCGGCAGCGCCGCCGGATTCAGGCTATTGCGCACTACGCTGGCAAAGAATTCACGGCTGTTCTGGCTGCCGAACGCTTGCCAAATCCAGTCGATCACTTGTTCCTGATGCTGGGGATGATCTGCCAGATAAACAATTTTTACGCTAGACATCTCCGCCATGATTACACCAGTTTCCCCTGGAAGATCGGCACAGAATCAAACAAATAGCCGTCAAACTCCGGTGCATCGGCGTCAGAGATTTCCATCAGCGTATTTTTGACGTTTTCGAGGTGCTGCCACATCGCCTGATACGATCCAGACACGTCGCGACGCCGCAGTGCCGCCAGAATAGCCTGATGATCCGCCAGCCATTTCAGGCGATAGCCCTGCGTCCCAACGTGCGTATAAAGCTGCTGCCAAAGCGCGTTATCGTCACGGCATGCCCAGATATTGCTGACCGTTTCCAGCAGCATCTGGTTTTGCGTCGCACCGGCAATTTGCAGATGGAACAGGCGATCGAAATCGCCACGGTAATCTTTTACGGCAATCGCGGCCTGCTCTTGTTCCAGCGTCTTACGCAGATTTTCGATATCCGCCCGCGTTGCCATACGTGCCGCAAACGCCGCAATGTTGCTTTCCAGCAGTTGACGAGCCTGTAGCATTTCAAAGGCGCCGATATGGTTTTTTCCACCCTCTGCCGCGTCGTCTTCATCGGGAATACGCAAGACATAAACCCCAGAGCCCTGACGAATATCGACCGTGCCTTCCAGTTCAAGCATCAGTAGCGCTTCGCGCACTATCGTCCGGCTAACGCCATAGGTTTCCGCAATATTTCGTTCAGGAGGAAGGCGCGATCCGACGGGGTAGTCCCCTGACTGAATCTTCTGACGCAAATCACAGCCGATTTCCTGATATTGCTTCTTCTCTTGCAGAACTACATCCTTCGCCACGCTTTCACCCTACATGCACTGTCGCCCTAGGTGCGGACGTCAGGCCCGCACCGAATATACCCAGCCACGTACTGACGTCGCGGCGGGGCATTAGTCTACCAAACTCAGCGCCTGATCCAGTACTTTTGCGCCATTTAATGTGCCGTAGGCGACAGGGTCGATCACCGCGATAGGAATCTGGTAGCTGTCCGTCAGCTTTTTATTCTCGTTAAGCTTGAAGCGCACCTGCGGCCCCAGCAGAACCGCAATAATGTCGCCGCCAAACTCCTGCAATTCATCCCGCAAGTTTTGCTCAGGGATCGCGTAGATTTTCAGTTCCATTCCCCGCATTTCCGCTTCCTTCTCCATCTTGGTGACCACCAGTGAGGTCGACATTCCTGCTGAGCAGGCCAGTACGATTCTTTTCATATTCCGTTCCTCATTTTGGTTATCTGCACCTATTTCTCTTCATCATCCAGCGTCAATTCAAGCCGACGCGTGTCGTGTAGCTGACGAAACCAGGCGGCGGATTTTTTCGGCCGCCGTTGCCGATCCTGCTCCAGATCGATTTCGATCAATCCGTAGCGATTTTTAAACGCGTTCATCGGCGAGACGTTGTCGGTAAAGGCCCACAGCATGTAGCCCTGGCAGTTTGCGCCTTCCTCCTTCGCCTTCAACGTCCAGTACAGATGTTCGGCAATAAATGCGATACGGTAATCATCCTGAATCACGCCCGCGTCGTCTTTAAAGCGCGCTTCGTTCTCAATACCGATGCCGTTTTCCGCCACAAACCACGGCGCATTACCGTAGTCGCGCTCTATGCGTTTTGCCATGTCGTAAATGATTTTGGGATTGATCTCCCAGCCGCGCGAGGTGTTCATGCGACGCCCCGGTAGCTCAAAATGCTCGTAATAATAGGCCGGATGGAACGGTGTCTCTTTGTTCCACTCGCGGCTGGGCGCTTTGACCCGATGCGGGTAATACAGGTTGATCCCTACCTCATCGACCGTATTGTCCCGAATGATCGCCAGCTCTTCTTCCGTGTAATCCCACTTCACCCGATGCTGCGCCAGCAGCGCCACCAGCTCCGCCGGATATTCCCCTTTTAACGCCGGATCGAGGAAAACGCGGTTATAGAACAGATCGTAAAGGTGCGCCGCTTTTACATCGTGCGCCGCACGGGATCGCGGATACGTGACTTCGGGATTGAGGATCACACCGATCGAACCGCCATCTCGGTGATAACCCTGCTGCCGAAACCGCTGCACCACTTTTGCCGTTGCCAGATTCTTATGGTGATTCCACTGCATCCAGGTGTGCGTGTTCTGCTCATAAGGGTAGCGTAGCGCGTCCAGATAAACGCGCGTCTGCACCACAATCGGCTCATTGAAGGTAAACCAGCGCTTCACTTTCCCGGCATAGCGGGCGAAAACCGCGTCGGCGTACAGCACAAACCACTCCACCACCTGTTTGGATGACCAGCCCTGATACTTCTCCAGCAAGCAGGCGGGCAGCTCGTAATGCTCAAGGCAGATCATCGGTTCGATCCCCTGCCGGTGCATTTCATCCAGCAGGTTATCGATATAGGTCGCGTACTCTTCATCGACGATGCCTTTCTCATAGTCCAGCATAAAGCGTGACCAGTTGATCGACGTACGATAGTGCGTCAGCCCTGCCAGCTTCATCAACGCCACGTCTTCCCGATAACGATTAAAGAAATCCGTCGCTTTCGCCGGACCATAGCCGTTGTGCCAGACCTGACGATCCTGCTTGTACCAGAGATCCAGATAGGAATCCTGTCCAGCTTTCTTGCCGCTCCAGCCTTCCGTTTGCCATGCCGATGCCGCCGCGCCCAGAATAAAATCCGGTGGAATAGTCAGTGCAACCTTACTCATGCGTTACCTCTCTTCTCGTCCGTTTGTTTCAGGCTTTTTCCGCTGCGGCCTGCTTTTCTGCTTCCAACTGCGCCAGCTCGGCACGACGGGACGCCACTTTGACAAACGGCAGATAGATCAACATCGCAACGATGATGCATACGATCTGTGTCGCGACGGCTCCCATCGATCCCGCCGTCGACAGCCAGGCGTTAATGATCGGCGGCGTTGTCCACGGCACCATCACCACGGCTTTACCCGCAAACCCCATGCTGGTGGCGAAATAACCAATCGTGCCCGTCACTAACGGTGTGATAATGAAGGGAATCGCCAGAATCGGGTTGAGCATAATCGGCATACCAAAAATCACCGGCTCATTAATATTGAACACGCTGGGGCCGAAAGAGATTTTGGCGATCTCTTTCATCTCTTTACGCTTGGACGCAATCATCACCGCCAGCAGCAGGCCAATCGTCAGGCCGGAACCCCCGATGCTCATGTACACATCCCAGAACGGCATGGTGATAATGTTCGGTATCTCCTGCCCCTGCTCAAATGCGGTCATGTTGACGGCAATCGCCCCCAGCAATAGCGGTTCACGAATCGGTTTAATCATCTGGTTGCCGTGAATCCCGATCACCCAGAACAGCTGAGCGACAAACATCAGCACCAGTAAACCAGGCAGGCTTTGCACCACAGATTCCAGCGGCTGCTGTACGACTTTATAAACGGCGTCATACAGATACATGCCTGTCACGCGGTGAAACACAAACCCAAAGGTGGCGATAGCAACCACCGTGATAATGGAAGGAAACAGCGCAGAAAAAGAGGCCGCGACGTTGGGCGGCACGCTGTCCGGCATTTTAATCTGCAGCCGATCGACATTTTGCAGCTTGGTGTACATCTCGACAGACAGGATGGCGATGAACATCCCCAGAAACAGGCTTTTGGTATCGGAGAACTGCTTCGCCAGCACGTCTTTCACCACCATCATCTGTCCGTTAACGGCCATTTCGATCGTAGTTGGCGTGACGGCAATAAAGCAAATCACCGCCAGCAGGCCGGGAAACAGCCCGCGTGAACCGTTAATCTTCCCAAGCTCGATACCAATCAGGAAGACGGCACCGATAGTCAGAAAGCTGAGCGTGGCGTAGTTAATGCCGCTCATAATCGGTTTCAGTTCAGCCAGAAACGAGAACATGGAAAAACTGGCCAGACCATTTTTCGGATCCATCACCATGTTGGAAATCAGAACGGAAAACGCCCCGACGATAATGACGGGCATCAGCGTAATAAAAGATGCCTTAATCGCCATAATGTAACGCAGACTGTTAAATTTATTGGCAAAGGAGCCCAATGAATCAATCAGTTGGTCCTTAAATGACATAACACCACCTCTTTCATCATCATATTGTTATATCGCGTGTGACACGCGGGATGGCCGTTACGCGCAGGGTAAATGCAGGTACCGCGCTTTCGCGTTTGGCATACCAAAAATCAACCATAATGAATTATTTTTCTGTGACATGACTCTCACAAGACAAGATTGGAATTCCAATATGATGAAAATGTGATTTTTGGCATACCATGAAAGCTTAACGACATAACTTCTCAGCCACATAAATTCTCAACCAATATGGGCTGCTTTCCTGACCACAAGAAGGAGACCGACGATGAAAGACACCGAAAACGTTCCTGCATTCGATATGGAACAAACCGTGATGGAACTGCTGATTAATGCGGGTGAAGCGCGCTCAAACGCCATGATGGCTATTCAGGCGGCGCGCCACCGGGAGTGGCAACAGGCAGACGATCTGCTCGCGGCATCACAAGAAGCGGCGCGTGCGGCTCACCGTGTTCAAACACGGCTGATCGGTCTGGACGAAGGGGAAGGCAAGGTGCCCGTCAACCTGATCATGGTACATGCACAGGATCATCTGATGACCGCCATGCTATGCCGGGATTTAGCGGAAGAGATTGTCTTGTTACGCCGTGAAATGGCTGCATCACAAAATTGACAAAAATCTAATTGAGAAACGAACATCAGGCGTTAAATCCAACAATAGGCCTGTGGTAATATGCCATACGACGTTCGTAACAGGGATGGATAGGCGTTTAGCCCGTCATCATACTCAATTAAGGTGCAGCGATGAAAACCATGCTTGAGGTGGCAAGACGTGCAGGCGTGTCTAAAGCGACCGTCTCCAGAGTGCTAAACGGCACGGGTCAGGTCAAACAGACGACACGCGATGCGGTATTTCAGGCAATGGAGGAGCTAGGCTACCGCCCTAATTTTTTGGCGCGTTCGCTGGCTCGCCGTACCTCAAACAGCATTGGTCTTGTTATCTCTAATTTTAACGGCCCCTATTTTGGTCGCCTGCTGCGCCGTGCTACGGATATCGCAGAAAGCAACGGTAAGCACCTGATCGTCACCGACGGGCACGATACGCCGGAAGATGAGCAGCGCGCAGTGCAACTTCTATCAGACAGGCAGTGTGACGCCATTATTCTCTATACCCGTTATATGTCCGAATCGGACCTCATGACGCTGCTCGACACGCTGACCATTCCGATGATCGTGATGAATCGCGATCTGCCGCAGGCGCGAGAGCGCTGCATTTTCTTCCGCCAGCAGCAGGCCGCGTTTGACGTGGTGAATTACCTGATCGAACAAGGCCACCGCGAGATCGCCTTTATCACCGCCCCCATGCAAACACCGACGGCGCAGGCGCGACTCGCGGGCTATCAGCAGGCATTAACCGCTCACCAGATCGCGCTTGAACCGCGCCGAGTGGCATATGGTACCAGTCTGGTCGCCAGCGGCTATCAGGCTGCACGCCAGTTGCTGAATAGCGGTATCAGTTTTAGCGCGCTGTTTGTCAGCAACGATCACATGGCGATTGGCGCAATGAAAGCGCTGTACGAGGCAGGGAAAAAATTACCGCAGGATGTCTCCGTCTTCGGCTTTGACGACGAACCCTGCGCCACTTACCTGCACCCTTCACTTTCCACCGTCTACATGCCGATTGAAGAGATGGCCGCTACCGCGATTACGCAAGTGCTGGATCTGATCGCGGGTAAGGACGTCAACCCGCTACAGCCCTTCACCGGCGAACTAAAAATCCGCGAGTCGGTACAGAAAGGGCCGTATTACACAGCGTAAAACTCACAGTAAAACGCCCCTTTTTCTCAATCCCGATTAAAGCGCTTCCAGCGCCAGCAGCTCATCCAGCGTCTGGCGACGGCGAATCAGGCGTGGTTCACCGTTTTCGAACAGTACTTCTGGCAACAGCGGACGGCTGTTGTAGTTCGAGGACATCGATGCGCCGTACGCACCGGTGTCGTGGAAGACCAGATAGTCGCCAACCTGCGCATCCGGCAGCGCGAACGTTTCCACGCCGCCGCCGGCCTGCTGAGTAAACACATCGCCGGATTCACACAGCGGCCCGGCAATCACACTGTCGCGCAACGTGGACTGGCTGATATCGCGGCCATCGCCCGGCAGCAAAGAAACGTGGTGATAGCTGCCGTACATTGCCGGACGCATCAGATCGTTAAACCCAGCATCGACCAGCACAAAGTGGCGACTCCCCATAGATTTTATCGCCCGCACTTCCGCCACCAGCACGCCGGATTCCGCGACCAGAAAACGTCCTGGCTCGATTTCCAGCGTCACCGGATGACCGAGATGCGCGGCAATTTTCTCACGCGCCGCGTTCCACAGCCCGTAATAGTGTTCGGTATCAATCGCTTCTTCGCCGTGGCGATAGGGAATCGACAGCCCGCCGCCCGCTGAAATCGCCTCGATATCCTGACCCAGTTCAACGACCTGCTGCACCATCGCCTCGCACACCTGTTCCAGATGGCCGTAATCGACGCCGGAACCAATGTGCATGTGGATGCCCACCAGCTTCAGCTGATAGCGCTGAATGTGTGCCAGCGCCAGCGGCAAGTCGCCGTACCAGATCCCGTGCTTGCTGTTCTCGCCGCCAGTGTTGGTTTTCTGGCTGTGACCATGACCAAAGCCCGGATTCACACGTAGCCACACCGGATGCCCCGGCGACTGCTGCCCAAGCTGTTCCAGCATATCGACCGAACCGGCGTTCACCGGAATGTTCAGTTCGGAAACGCGTTGCAGCGTCGGACGATCCAGCAGATCGGCAGTAAACACGATCTCATGCGCATCGGTGCCCGGCACAAAGCCTGCAATCAGCGCACGCTCGATCTCACCCAGCGATACCGAATCCACTTTCACACCCTGCTCACGCATCAGGCGCAAAATGTGCGTATTGGAACACGCCTTCTGCGCGAAGCGGATTGTGTCAAACTGGCGCAATTGGGCGATGCGGTTAACGATGGTCTGCGCGTCATAGGCCCAAACCGGGCAACCAAAACGGGCAGGCAGTTCACGCAGACTTTGCGCGTTCAGAGCATGGGTTACGTCATTCAGATCGTGTGGCATAAAAAGTTACCGAGTTTCAGGATTAAAGGTAATAGGCAATCACTATAAAAAGTACCCAATGAGTAAACAAATATCGTTTCAGGCAGACTCTATTCATTTTTGATATGGTTTATCACAATGATGGTTTATCAAAATAAATAAAGGAGGCGATATGGCGGCAATATCCCTACGGCACATCGAAATTTTCCACGCAGTCATGACCACTGGGAATCTGACGGAAGCGGCGGACCTGCTGAACACGTCGCAGCCGACCGTCAGCCGCGAGCTGGCACGCTTTGAGAAGCTGATTCAGATGACGCTGTTCGAGCGACTGCGCGGCCGGCTTTACCCCACCGCGCAGGGGTTACAGCTGTTTGAAGAAGTGCAGCGCTCGTATTATGGGTTGGATCGGATCATCAACGCCGCCAGCGATATTCGCCGTTTTCAGCAGGCGCAGCTTTCCATTGCCTGTCTGCCCGTGTTCTCACAGTCGCTGCTGCCCGACGCCTGTAAACCGTTGCTGGCGCGTTACCCGCTGCTTAATCTGCACATCATTCCGCAAGAGTCGCCGCTGCTGGAAGAGTGGCTGTCTGCCCAGCGCCACGATCTAGGCTTAACGGAAAACAGCCTCACGCCAGCCGGTACGGAACGGCAAACGCTGATGTTACTCAATGAAGTGTGCGTGCTGCCTGCGGGGCATCCGCTGGCGCAAAAAGCGGTGCTCACGCCGCAGGATTTTGCCGATGAGCCCTTTATCAGCCTGTCGAGCGCCGACAGCTATCGCCAGTTGCTGGATAAGCTGTTTCAGGAACAGGGCGTGTCGCGCCGGATGGTGTTGGAAACGCATAGCGCGGCATCGGTGTGTGCGATGGTGCGGGCAGGCATCGGGCTGTCGATCGTTAACCCGCTCACCGCGTTGGATTATGCCGCTTCCGGCGTCGTCGTGCGGCCTTTCAGCATCGACGTGCCCTTTACGGTCAGCCTGATTCGTCCACTGCACCGCCCTGCTTCGGCGCTGGTCGATACCGTGATTGATCAACTCAAACAGTATGCCGCCGATGTGCCTGCACGTCTGGAGCAGGTCTTGCAGCGCTAATAACGTGATTCGCTTGTGATTAGCGCCGTCACATCGCCGATGGCTGTGCCAGCGCCCGCCAGCGAGGATCGTGAGCAAACCAGTCCACCAGAAAATCCAACAGGGTACGCAGCGCGGCCGGCATCTGGCGGCGCGAGGTGTAAATGCCATAAATCCCCATCGCCTGCGGACGGTATTCCGGCAACAGCGCCACTAATTGTCCACTAGCGAGATACGGCGCCACAGAATAGCGCGGTTGCAGCGCGATCCCCGCCCCTTCCAGCGCTCCCGTCAGCAGCACCAGCGACTCGTTGCCGCTCAGGTTACCGCTAACGGGAATCGTAAACTTTTCATCACCGCGGGAAAAATGCCACAGACTTTTACCGAAATAGGTGTAGGTCAGGCAGTTATGAATCGAGAGATCGGTCAGCTGTCGCGGAATACCGTGCTCATTCAGATAAGAAGGCGATGCACACAGCACCGACTCACAGCGTGAAAGCGGGCGGGCAATCAGATTGGGATCCAGCTCGTTGGTGATGCGCAGCGCCAGATCGATACGCTCCTCGACCAGATTCACCGTTCGGTTATTCATTTGCAGATCGATAGCAACGCGAGGATGTCGCCGCAGGAAAGCCGTTATCGCCATACCAAGCGCCCCCTGCGCCAGCGACTGCGAACAGCTGACGCGCAGCAAACCGCTTAACGTAGCATCGTCGGTATCGGCCTCGACGCGCATATCCGCCGTCAGCGCCAGCATCTCCCGACAGCGCGCCAGCGTTTTTTCACCGGCATCCGTCAGGCTCAGCTTGCGCGTGGTGCGGTGCAATAGCCGCGCCCCTGCCCACGTTTCCATCTCCGCCAGATAGCGCGTCACCATCGCCCGCGACATATCCAGCGTGTCCGCTGCCGCGATCATGCTGCCGCGATCGATAATCGTGACAAACACTTCAGCAGCCGTAATACGATCCATAAATTAGTCCGTTTTATGCAACAAACAATTGCCGGTTTTGCGGTTTTTCGTACGATTAATGCAACATAACATGAACCCACTTTCTGTCATACCTGTGGAGTATCACCATGTCTAAATCTATCGTTTTTACTGTCTCTTTACTCGCGGCATCAATGAGTCTGGCTTCTGCGGCTAACGCCGCCGAGTTAAACATCGACGTGTTTAATCCGGGTGAAGCCAGTATGTTCCCCGTTTCTTCTGAAATTATCAGCGGCGATAAAGAAGTCGCGCTGATCGATGCACAGTTCCAACGTAACGATGCCCAAACGCTGGTTGATCGCATCAAAGCTACCGGAAAAAAACTGACCACCGTCTATATCAGCCATTCTGACCCTGACTACTATTTCGGTCTGGATGTCATTAAAGCCGCCTTCCCGGACGCTAAAATTATTGCGACTCAGGCGACCATCGATGCGATCAACGCCAGCAAAGACGGCAAAGTGGCGCATTGGGGCCCGGTTCTGAAAGAAAACGCGCCGAAGGAGATCGTGGTTCCTCAAGCACTGGAAGGCGATAGCTTTACCGTTGATGGCAAAAAGCTGGAAGTGAAAGGACTGAAAGGGCCAACGCCGGATCGCACTTACGTCTGGATCCCTTCGCTGAAAGCCGTGGTCGGCGGTATTCCAGTGTCTGCCAACATCCACGTCTGGCTTGCCGATACCCAAACGCCAGAATC
This sequence comes from Pectobacterium brasiliense, assembly GCF_013449685.1. Classification (GTDB taxonomy): domain Bacteria; phylum Pseudomonadota; class Gammaproteobacteria; order Enterobacterales; family Enterobacteriaceae; genus Pectobacterium; species Pectobacterium brasiliense_A. Next base: position 133,042 of record NZ_JACDSF010000031.1, read on the forward strand.
TCGCGTTCACTGGCGTGACACGCTGAAATCCATTGAAGCGCTGAAGCCAACCACTGTCGTACCGGGTCACTTTATCGCGCCAACGGATTACACCTTGAAAAACGTGACCTTTACGCTGCAATATCTGGATACGGTGGAAAAAGAGCTGGCAAAAGCGAAAGATTCTGCCGAACTGATCGCAGTAATGAAAAAACACTACCCGACGCTGAAAGAAGAATCGGGTCTTGAACTGAGCGCCAAAGTCCTGAAAGGTGAAATGAAGTGGCCACAGTAAGACTGCATTATATTTACGATCCCTTGTGCGGCTGGTGCTACGGCGCCGCTCCACTCGCGCTGGCAGCGCAGGAGATTGACGGGTTGGATCTGATCCTCCACGGCGGCGGTATGATGACGGGCAGTAATAGCCGTACTATCACCCCAGAGTGGCACGACTACGTGATCCCCCACGATCGTCGCATTGCACAAATGACCGGACAAACCTTCGGCGAAGCGTATTACGAAGGGCTGCTCCGCGACACCAGCGTCGTGCTGGATTCTGCGCCGCCGACGGCTGCTGTACTCGCTGCGGAAGCGATGGATGATAAAGGCATGGTGATGCTGCACGAGATCGAGCGTGCGCACTATGTTTCCGGGCTAAAAATCGTCGACGCCGCCGTGCTGCGTCAGTGCGCGGAAGCAATCGGTCTGGATGGCGAGGCTTTCAGCACCGAGTTCGCCTTTATCCAGGCAGAAACGCTGTCAAAACACATCAGCGCTAGCCGGGAATTACTGGCGAAAGTACGTGGACAAGGCTTCCCCACTTTTGCGCTGGAAGACGCTAACGGGAATTTCGAGCAAATCCCGGCGGCAAACTACCTCGGTCAGGTAGACGCATGGCGCAAGGTACTGACACAGAGGGTCAACCACGCGACGGCATAATCGCCGCATCAGCCTTCATTAAGGGAGCACGCCAACGGCTTGTTCCCTTTTTTCGTTCCCGATATCGGCTGTATCTCATCCCCATAAACCCCTAAAGTATCTCCTTCGTGATAAATCAGCGCGTTGAGAGGGAAGCAACATGAGAGCCATGTTGCCGGTGTGATTGCCGGAAAGTACGTTTACTCTGATAAATACGGCGGGCTGATGCCTATCGATAAACTATCAATGCGCAAAGCAGCCAATAACGGGAGTGATTGACAATGAAATTAAGCCACAGCTTTAGTAGCGCATTAAGAACGTTTGCCTATTTCATGGCCAGCGGCACCCAAAATACGCTAGAAGGCATTGATTACCTTTCACTGTATGGTGAAGAACCCAGCGCGTTTGAGCAGGTCTTCGCTATCTACGCTAATGTATTAGAGCTAGATGAAGACGGTAACGTCTTGAACGCTAAATATGCCGAAAAACGAGCTACAGACTATTTACGACAATACTGCGACCCCAGCTTCACCGTCGAACCGCCTTATGAAGACTGGGAAGTTGAGCTGCATTGATTTACCTACGGGGTTTCTTGATCAAAAAAGCCTCGACGAAATAGTCGAGGCTTAGAGAAAACCCAAATTAATGATGGATTATAACGAATGTAATCAGTCTGGCTGGCGGGTGAAAACAACGTCCTCAAACGAGAAACGCTGTTGGCCACCGGTAATCGTCGTGTACGAACGGCTACCACTTAACGTGATCTGCTGGGGGTTATCCGTTGAGGTTCCCACCCAATAATCACGAATGACATAATTATAACCGCCCCCATCATTACGATAGGTACATGCAATGCCAAAATTAATCGTCGCCTGTCCCGCAGTATAAAGCCAGGAACCAGCGAAGAATGCGCCCTGATAAATAAACTCCCCTACAGGCGTGTCTTTCGCTGTGAATGAGCCTGTAAATTTAGCCCCCAAAAAATCTGGGTCGGTAATAACCAATGTATGTTTACCATCTGCGCTAGAATACGTTCCGGCTGATAACATAATTAACCTCTCTATATTAATTTATTTAGAAAATGGAATTAACGCACTGTCATATTCATAATAAAAAAATTCTGAGGCATTACCTATAGCCAACAGTATTCTAAATATAATATGAGATATGCAGCACTTAGATAGTGTATAAAAAATACCGAAGATATTTTATTAAACTAATTTATAACTTCAGCGTAGAACACCAGCAACTAACCCACTCCTGCACTGACGAAAGAGATATCTTTTATGCTGGAGATAAGCTGTTTACTCTTAAGAAGTGTGATAAATTACGTCATATTAATACTATCCATTTTGAGATAATTTAAATGAATATAATTTACCCAAGTGATTACTTTGATAGTTCAAAAGTGGATGAGATTTTCGAGGAAGAATATCATTCGGCGAAAAAAAGTGGTTTATCGTGTCTATTATTATCCACGCAGCATGTATCCAATGGAAAATACAAATTTTCAAAGGACATTGCACCGAACACACCTGTCATTTGGCGAGGCTGGATGCTCAAATCAGATGAATATAAAAAATTGAGCGATGCCGTGACCCAGAATGGCGGTAACATGCTCGTGTCCTTAGAAGATTATCTCTCAATCCATCATATTACGGGATGGTATAAATCATGTGAGAAATACACACCTGACACGATTTTCGTAAAAGAAGATGATGACTTCGACCAGATTATTAACCAGCTAAAGTGGCCCGCCTATTTCGTTAAAGACTATGTTAAGTCACTAACCACATCCAGAGGTTCTATCGCTAAAAATGCTGAAGAGATCCGAGAAATAATATCCTCTATTAAAAAATTTCGTGGTGACATCGAAGGCGGAATTAGTCTAAGAAAGGTTGAAGACATTATAAAAACCAGCGAAAGACGCTATTTTTCCTTTAGAAATAACGTGTATTCTTCTGATGGTGTTGTTCCAGATCTTGTTGTTGAAATAGCACAGCATATCAGTTCCCCCTTTTTCTCGATTGATATGGTTGAAAACGCTTCTGGTGAGCTTCGCCTGATAGAAATTGGCGATGGACAAGTCTCTGATACCAAAGAATGGAACATCGACAAGTTTGTTCAAATATTTATTAAGGCTTAGCTCAGGTTTTAGCTGGTGATTTTGTGAGTCAGGGCTATGCTTCATCTGACGGGCTGTTTTGTGCTAGGGGAAACATTACAAACTTCAGAATATGTCAATCCATGTGGAGTAGATCACGAGCGTGAGCGTATCCTTAAGCGGACAAGCGATGGGTGTATTGCTACAATACATCCAGATGTCAGACTTGTAAGAAAGTGATACTCATTTATGTCATCATTATTGCATTCCATAAAAAATGACATTTCTTAAAATTTAGCTAATAAAAAATGATATTTATATATAATTTAATTTAAAAAAGGATTGTTTTATGAAAATTGAAGTAGACTTCCACAGTTTGAAACTACCATCGGTAAACACAGATGATATGTTGAGGAGAATTAGCACTGGCAAAGCAATTATCTTTACTGGTGCTGGATTTTCCAAAAAAACCATTAACATCCTTAACGAAGAACCTCCCTTGGCAAAAGAATTATCAAAGAAGATAGGAGTACTTGGGGGGATTGGCGATGATATCGATGATCTAATGTTTACATCTAGATTTTTTTTAAAATATAAAGATAAATCTGATTTATTAAGTTTACTTAAAGATTCATTTATTTTAAAAAAAGTAACTAAAGACCATGAGTTTATCTGTTCACTCCCATGGAGAAGATTTTATACAACCAATTATGATAACTCTATAGAACTGGCGTGTCTGAGTTCTGGAAAAAGGGTTGATGCACTAGATATCGATGCAAAACCAAGTAATTACATGTCCCAAGAAAATCTATGTATTCACTTAAATGGAGTCATAGACAAAGCTATTCCTGATGACCTAGAATCGAAAATAAAGCTAACAAACTCCTCATATTTAACCGCTCAGTCTTTTGTTAACTCTCAGTGGAATTATGTGTTTAAGCGAGATTTAGAAACATCCAGTGCTATTATATTTGTTGGATATTCAATGTATGATATGGATGTACAGCGCTTGCTATATCAAACAGATAATTTAATCGACAAGACATATTTTATAGTCAGCGAAGATGCGGACTTTAAATCAACATTTTTCCTAACAGAATTTGGACACGTCTTGCCCATAGGCCTGTCTGGGTTTTCAGAGCTCACTAAGTCCATAAATCCAGATGGAGAAAAAAGTAATGCACCTTATCTTGAATGCTTCAGTTTAAGAGAAATTAAACACACCGATAAATCAGTAACTGATTCTGAGATAAAAGATTTTTTGTTATTTGGTAAATTTAGCGAGCATCAAATAGACACTTCAATTAGTAATGAATATCATGATTTCCTTCTAATACATAGAGACTTAATAACAGATTCAATAAGGTTAATTGATGGCGGAGAAAACATACTAATACATAGTGAACTAGGAAATGGAAAAACAATATTCCTTCAACAGTTAACTTATTCCCTGACACAAAGAGGACATAAAGTATATATTTACTCAGGAAAGAGTGAGTATGATGATGAATTATCTGAAATAGATATAATCGCATCAAAAAAAGAACAGCCAATAATTATAATCGAAGGTTATAATAGAGCACAAAGACTTCTTAAACACATTAGCATAAAATACCCCACAGAGTTGAGAGTAATCATTGTAGATAGAAGTGCAGTTGCAGCTCGATCTGCCCAGCTCATTAATTCTCTAGGGTTAGATTTTTCTGAAATAAGCCTTGATCAATTAACCGATAGTGAAATACACAACTTCATCAACTTATTAGAAAATCAGGGGTTGTGGGAGGAGCTAACAACTCTATCTAAGGATGCTAAACTCAGAAAAATAAAGGATGATTATAATGGTCAAATGTCTGGAATTTTACTTGGACTACTGAATAGTCCATCAATAAAAAATAAAATAAAAGCTCTTACTGATGAATTATTTAATAACCAAGAGTATAAAGATACAATTTTCGGAATCGCTTTATGTGATGTAATTGATGTAAATAAAACATCGTCAATGATATCAGAAATATCAGAAAGCCAAAGTATTTATAAAATGGATTTAAGAAACAATGATGCATTCAAATCCCTTTATAGGTTTGTAGAGAATGGAAATGCCATTGAAACAAAATCAAGCTTAATGTCTTTGGCTATAATTAACAATTGCTTCCAAGATAGCTATATTAAACATAAATTACTTTCTATCGTGGAGAATTTCAACCGCATGAGAAATGTATCTCATGATTCAAATAATGTATTTAAATCTCTTTTACGTTTTCATATCCTTGAAATTTTGATGCCACAAAAGCAGAAAGCTTTGGATAGCTATTATATGGAATTAAAACGGGTGTGCCCTTGGCTTAAAGAATCTCCTCATTACTGGGTTCAGTATGCTATGTGTAGGCTATCCATAGGGGATCTTGATTCGGCACAAACCTATCTAAATGATGCATATTCCTTAGCACGTTCTAGAACAGGTTACCACACTGAAAATATAGATACACAACAAGCAAGATTATTGATAATGAAATGTCTGAAAGAAAATGACCCATCAAAAAGCTTTACTTGCTTTCAAGATGCACACAACATTCTTATAGGTTTGCCTGATGATGGATATAAGCATAGACAAATACTACCTTATAAAGATGTTTTTGATGGAAAATATAAATATTTTAACAAGGGTAATAAGGTGAGTTTTGAACACGCTTGCAAAGCATTGCTTCAACAAGTTGAGTCTGCTGTTTTATTTGTTGATGATTTGACTCTAATTAAGAGGGTTACCTTCATCAACAAGAGTAAAACTGTTTTAGAAGATATCCTAGATAAGATAAAGAACCTTCGTTCGTAAAATAATTTTTAGACGGCTTGTTCTAAATAGCCGTCTTTATTGTAATTTATTATTACACCCAAATCATCGTTTAGTAATTCACCTGAACTATTTAAGTGATACAGAGCTTGATTTATTGCTATTGCCTACTTCTAACTTAAGGTTCATCGCGCTTTACCGGGGAACGCTGCTTTTATCTTCAGGAAGAAGTAATCGTTATCCCGGTATCCATAAGCCATACGTTTTATTACCTTGATTTTATTATTCATCCCCTCCAGTACACTGGTGTTCAGATGATGCGTCGCGCTGGCTATAATCCCACTCACATACCCTTTCAGCCTGTCGGCGAACTGTTTCAGCGCCTTTATCCCGCTTTCCTGTGATTGCCTGTACCATTCATTCCACCGTTGCCTTGCCTCCTGTTCATCCGAGGCGTACCACAGCTCTTTCAGCGCCGTTTTCATCACATACACCGTATTTAGCGGCTGGTTAGCTTCCAGTAACTCTGACAGCTTCACATCATGCCCAGCCGGCAGATTCTCTGGGTTACGCAACAACAGCCAGCGACTGCGTTTGATGACCCGCCTGGCTTTCGGGTTATCACGGAGCTGGTTTGCCTGGTCGACCCTCACCCGGTCAGTCACCTCACGACCGAACTTAGCCACCACGTGGAACAGGTCATAGACTATCTGAGCCTGTGGACAGTGCTCCCTGACTTCAAGGTCCAAAGCTGTATTCATGTCCATCGCCACCGATTCAATGGCTGCACACCCTTGTGGTCCCAGCCAGGTGAAGAAGGGGCGGAAGGCTGCCCGGCTGCGGCCTTCCCCCACCCACAGCACCTGCTGCGTATCAGCATCCGCCACGACAGTCGCGTAACGGTGTCCCTTAAACAGGGCGAATTCATCCATCATGAGACGACGGAGTGTATGCCGTTCTGGCTCCGTGACTTCCCGTTGCATACGCCGGTAATCAATATTTTTAACGGTATGCCAGTGCAGCCCGGTCAGTCCGGCTACGTGCTTAACCGGAAGCAGACGAACCAGTGACTCAACCCATGTCGCTAATGCAGTGGTGTAGTGCTGACGTTCGGGCAGCCAGTCGATTTTTTCGGTTGTGATGCCACAGGACGGACAGCGTAAACGACGAACAGGAATATCCAGCCAGACCTTCCAGTGAAGCAATTCGCGTTCTCTGACACGCCGCAGGGTCGTATCGTGTATTCGGCAGACATCCTGGTTACATCGTCGACAGCAGGCAGATTGTGAAGGGAGATGCTCAAGACGGATGAGCAGAGTATCAGAGGCAATTTCAGTGCAGGAGGAGACACTGAATCCTTTCCAGAAAAGGGAAGTCAGGTTAGCATTCATGGTAGCGGCAGTTTTGAAGGTTCAGGGTGTTTTTTGGCGAAGACAAACCTAAACGTTCTGACTGCCGTTTTCTATTAGTTCACGCTAATCCGCGATGAACCTAACTTAAGCCTTGGCACGTAAATTGGGCATGATTACGCTTCGAACTCATTTTCCACTATAAGCCAGATTATCTATTTTGTCCTGAACTAGTTAAAGCACTGTGCCAAGTATCTTCTCGATAATTTAGTCCTTAGCTATATAGTCAAGCCCCCCTCCTCCCCATTGTTCAATATCTATCCATTAGAAATGATGTTATTGTAATCAGACTATCTTTGCAGATTCGAATGTCATTAGGTCTGCGACTGGCTCATTGCCCACAACAAATTTAGTCATGTTCGAACACAGAACGCTGCCAGATCCAATAAACACAATATGTCGCTAACAGCGTCGTGATTCATACTTATTGATCTCAGACTGTTGTGCACTAAAAACACCTGTTCCTTAACCCAGAGTAAGATAGCTATCAGTCACGGCCCGCTCCCTGTGCTATAGTCGGCACCAGCAAAGATAACCTCAGACAACACCGCCAGACACACGAAACGATAACTGACAAACCATGACCGACGTAAAATCAGGTACACACCACACGGTATCCACCGACTCTCGCGCTTCTCGCCTTAACCGCTTCTCCATCGCGCCGATGTTGGACTGGACCGATCGCCATTGCCGTTATTTTCTTCGCCAGTTGAGCAGCCAGACGCTGCTGTATACCGAAATGGTGACGACAGGCGCGATTCTTCACGGCAAAGGCGACTATCTGGCCTACAGCGAAGAAGAACACCCGCTGGCGCTACAACTCGGCGGTAGCGATCCGCAAGCGCTGGCGCAGTGTGCCAAACTGGCAGAGCAGCGTGGCTATGATGAAGTTAACCTGAACGTTGGCTGCCCATCTGATCGTGTACAGAACGGCCGTTTCGGTGCCTGCTTGATGGGCGAAGCGGCGCTGGTGGCGGACTGCATCAAGGCGATGAAAGACAGTACCTCAATCCCGATTACGGTGAAAACCCGCATCGGCATTGACGATCAAGACAGCTATGAATTCCTGTGCGATTTTATTCAAACCGTCGCCGAACGCGGCGAGTGCGATACTTTTATCGTCCACGCGCGCAAAGCCTGGCTATCGGGCCTGAGTCCGAAAGAGAATCGGGAGATTCCACCGCTGGATTATCCGCGCGTTTACCAGCTCAAGCGCGATTTCCCTGCGCTCACTATCGCTATCAACGGCGGCGTCAAAACGCTGGAAGAAGCCAAAACGCATTTACAGCATCTGGACGGCGTGATGATGGGCCGTGAGGCTTACCAGAATCCCGGTATTCTGGCGCAGGTTGACCGTGAGCTATTTGGCATCGACACTGCCACGCCGGATCTGGCTGGCGTGGTACGAGCCATGTATCCCTATATCGAGCGCGAACTCTCTGGCGGCGCGTCATTAGGCCACATCACGCGTCACATGCTCGGCATGTTTCAGGGCATCCCCGGCGCGCGTCAGTGGCGACGCTATTTGAGTGAAAACGCCCACAAACCCGGTGCTGACGCTGCGGTGGTAGAGCGTGCGCTAGCGCTGGTTAATCTGGTTTAAAAAATACTAATAGTTAGTATTTTTCACCAAAACCCTTTCATTTCTCTTCCTTGTACCGCTGGTAAATCAATCACTTACCAGCGGTACATCTTGGCACGATTCTTGTTATAGCTTATGTGGCACGCAGAACTTTTCTCTGCGGTTTAACCGCTACAGGAGCACACCATGTTGGAAATTTTCTTCGTTATTGGCTTTTTTATCATGCTGATGTTGACGGGAGTATCACTGCTGGGCGTGATTGCGGCACTGTTTGTGGCGTCCCTTTTTATGTTGATTGGTGGGCTGTTTAGCATCGCGATAAAGGTGCTGCCGTGGCTGATTTTAGCCGTCGCAGCGGTGTGGTTGTGGCGCAAATTTAGCGGTCGACCTGTCTACAACTCGCATCGCTATACCTATCGCAAATACACGTATCGCCAGCGCAACGGGAATGACTGGTAATGTCAGAAAAATTTGAATTACGCACAAAAATGACGGGCAACGCCGTGTTTAACACCGACTTGTTTTACTACGGCGCATTTTAATATGACCTGTTTTAGTACAAAAGTGTGCGCCAGCAGATATTTTTTCCCCAATGTGGCTGCTAGGATGGCGCTACTGTTTGATACCCCAATGTCGTTTACACGGGTAAGCAAGCACTGTGGCAGAAAGCCACACAATTTCATCATCGTCAGGGAAATAATAGCCGCACAGCGGCACTTTCGTGACGATCACCACGCTGTACCCTACATACAGTCTGATGAAATTAGCGTAACAGCAAGGGCTTCCTAACAGGAAGCCCTTTGCTTTTCAGAAACCAATATTAGGGAATCAGCAGACATGAACCCTGCGTACTGCGGCTTTCCAGCGCCCGATGCGCCGCTTGCGCATCCGACAGCGCGAATTTCTGGTTCTGCGGCACATCAACCGTAATCGCCCCGCTGGCGATCAGTGAAAAGAGTTCATTGCTGGCCTGTTCCAGCTCGGCGCGGTTCGTCACATAGCCAAACAGCGACGGACGCGTGACGTACAGCGAGCCTTTCTGGTTCAAAATCCCCAGATTGACGCCAGTAACCGGCCCAGACGCATTGCCGAAGCTGACCATCAGTCCACGGCGACGCAGGCTATCGAGCGAGGCTTCCCAGGTATCTTTCCCGACCGAGTCATACACGACGTTCACCTTCTGCCCCTCGGTTAGTTCTGCGACGCGCTGCGCAATATTCTCGGTACGGTAATTAATGGTCGCCCAGGCACCCGCCTGTTTTGCCCGTTCCGCCTTCTCATCGGAACCCACCGTCCCGATCAGCTTCGCTCCCAGCGCCTTCGCCCACTGGCAGGCGATCAACCCAACGCCACCCGCCGCGGCATGGAACAGGAAGACTTCATTTGGCTTGATTTCATACGTCTGGCGTAGCAGATAGTAAACCGTCAGCCCTTTCAGGAAAGAGGCCGCAGCCTGCTCAAAGCTGATGGCATCCGGCAGCAGCGCCACCTTATCCGCCACCACGTTATGCACGTCGCTATACGCACCCAGCCCGGACTGCGCATACACCACACGATCGCCCACTTTCGGCTCGCTAACCCCTGCTCCAACTTTCGTCACGACGCCTGCCGCTTCGGTTCCCAGCCCGGAAGGCAAATCAGGCACCGGATACAGGCCGCTGCGAATATAGGTATCGATAAAATTAATGCCGATGGCGCGGTTCTCAACCTGAACCTCTCCCGCAGCGGGGTCGGCAGGCGTGAAATCCGCATATTGCAGAACCTCTGGGCCACCATAAGCTCGGAACTGAATGCGTTTTGCCATGTTATCTCCTTAATCGTGACAGGTTCATCATTGCTCTATTATGGAATATGGATTGTGTTATTTCGGACGTGTGGCATATACAATGCCCCCTAATCCAATGGCAAATCAACCGGTAAAGAATCCGTTTCATGGCAGAGAAAAGACCCACCAATAAATCGAATGAACCCCGTGACCGCCAGATGGAAGGTCTGAAACTTCCGCCACATTCGCTGGAAGCGGAGCAATCGGTATTGGGTGGCCTGATGCTCGACAATGAGCGCTGGGATAATGTCGCCGAGCGTGTTGTCGCGAACGACTTCTATAACCGCGCCCATCGTCTGATCTTCACTGAAATGCAGCGCCTGCTCGAAATGAGCAAACCCATCGACCTGATTACGCTGTCCGAATCGCTCGAGCTGCAAGGCTCGCTGGAATCCGCCGGTGGCTTCGCCTATCTTGCCGAACTGGCAAAAAACACCCCGAGCGCCGCGAACATCGGGGCTTATGCCGATATCGTGCGCGAGCGCGCCGTGGTGCGTGAAATGATCTCCGTCGCCAATGAGATCGCCGATGCAGGCTACGATCCGCAGGGTCGCAGCAGTGAGGATCTACTCGATCTGGCGGAATCTCGCGTCTTCCAGATCGCCGAAAACCGCGCCAGCAAAGATGAAGGCCCGAAAAGTATCGACCGTATTTTGGAAGACACCGTTTCTCGTATCGAGCAGCTTTATCAAAAACCACACGATGGGGTTACCGGTGTAGATACGGGCTATCAGGATCTCAACAAAAAAACCGCCGGTTTGCAGAAATCTGACCTGATCATCGTGGCAGCGCGTCCATCAATGGGGAAAACTACCTTTGCGATGAACCTGTGTGAACATGCTGCCATGACCCAAGAAAAGCCCGTGCTGATATTTAGTCTGGAGATGCCCGGCGAACAGATCATGATGCGTATGCTCGCGTCACTGTCCCGCGTGGATCAGACCCGTATTCGTACCGGTCAGTTGGACGATGAAGACTGGGCGCGTATTTCCAGCACCATGGGGATCCTGCTGGAAAAGCGCAACATGTACATCGATGACTCCTCCGGCCTGACGCCAACCGAAGTGCGATCCCGCGCCCGCCGCGTGTTCCGTGAACATGACGGCCTGAGCCTGATCATGATCGACTACCTGCAACTGATGCGCGTGCCGTCTCTGTCCGACAACCGTACGCTGGAAATTGCAGAAATCTCCCGCTCGCTCAAAGCCTTGGCAAAAGAATTGCAGGTTCCCGTCGTCGCTCTGTCGCAGCTTAACCGTAGTCTGGAACAGCGCGCCGATAAGCGCCCGGTTAACTCGGATCTGCGTGAATCCGGCTCCATCGAGCAGGATGCCGACCTGATTATGTTTATCTATCGTGATGAGGTGTATCACGAAAACAGCGACCTGAAAGGCATCGCTGAAATCATTCTGGGGAAACAGCGTAACGGCCCGATTGGTTCCGTTCGTTTGACCTTTAACGGGCAGTGGTCGCGCTTTGATAACTATGCCGGCCCACAATATGACGATGAATAACGCAGCGCTCAGCAATGACAACACTGCACTAAGGAACAAGAATGAAAACGGCAACGGCCGTCATTAACCGGCGTGCTTTACGCCACAACCTGCAACGTATCCGCCAGCTCGCGCCTGGCAGCCAGGTCGTTGCCATCGTGAAAGCCAACGCCTACGGCCACGGCATGATCGACGCTGCCCATACCTTTTCCGACGCTGACTGTTACGGCGTCGCGCGGCTTTCCGAAGCGCTGGCACTGCGCGCCGCGGGCATCACCAAGCCTATCGTCCTGCTGGAAGGCTTTTTCTCCTCAGACGAGCTTCCGCTTCTGGTGGAGCACCAGCTAGAAACCGCCGTTCACAGCCCTGAACAGATTGCCGCGCTGGAGCAGGCTACGCTGCCACAGCCGATCCCCGTGTGGATGAAGCTGGATAGCGGCATGCACCGACTTGGCGTTCTGCCGGAACACGCCGACGCGTTTTGGCAGCGCCTGACCGAATGCCGCAATGTGGTTCAGCCGGTCAATATCATGAGCCACTTTTGCCGCGCCGATGAACCCGAAGCCGGCGCCACCGAACGCCAGCTAACCTGCTTCGATGCCTTTACGCAGGGTAAACCCGGCGCACAGTCCATCGCGGCCTCCGGCGGTATTCTGCTGTGGCCGCAGTCACACCGCGATCGCGTTCGTCCCGGCATCATTCTCTATGGCGTGTCGCCGCTGGATAACGAAGACGCCGCGCATTTCGGCTTCCAGCCCGCAATGACCTTTACGTCTCACCTGATTGCCGTTCGCGAACACAATGCGGGCGAAGCGGTCGGTTACGGCGGCACCTGGACCAGCCCGCGCAATACTCGTCTGGGCGTGGTGGCCGTCGGCTACGGCGATGGCTATCCGCGCTGCGCGCCAGCAGGAACCCCCGTGCTCATCAACGGGCGCGAAGTGCCGCTTTCCGGCCGCGTATCAATGGATATGATTACGGTGGATTTAGGGCCGGATGCGCAGGACAAGGTTGGCGATGAGGTCATTCTTTGGGGGCCAACACTACCGGTTGAACGCATTGCCGCGCATACGGGTGCAAGCGCCTACGAACTGATCACGCGCTTAACCCAGCGCACTGCGTTGGAATACGTTGACGGTGAGTAAAAACGGACTAGCAAGTTTTTATCGGCAGGCGCATGGCTTGCCGACCTTAAAACGGATTATCTACTCTACGGCAAGCTGGCTTGCCGTCTCCGCGATCCTGACGCTGTTTGCCCTCGTCAATTTCTATACTCTGAAACCGACGGATGTCGGCGGCACGCTGTTTGGCGGCATGTTTAGCGCGATGTTCGATCTCATCTACTGGTCTTGCGCGGCATCGGGTTTCTGCTTTCTGGCGTTCTTTCGGCTTTCAGGATGGCGTGTTGCCTGGATACTCGCGGGTCTGGTGCAAATCGGCATCAGCGCCCTATGGCGGATTCAATATTGGCAGGAGTATGAAAACGATAATGTAATACTCTCCCCGATGCCCGGTGAGCTGTATGTTTCCATGCTGGTAGGCGCAGGCATGGCCGCTATCGGCATCGTGAAGTATCGACACGCGCGGCGCATCCCAGTCGCTCAACGCCCAACCTATGCTAAAGCCGTCGCCGCATTGCTGCTCGTTGCGCTTTATCTGGCGCTTCCGCTACATCTCTACCTGCGAGAACCTCTCCCTTACTGCGCCTTTAGCCCTGACGGACAGCAGTTAAGCATATGCCTGGGAGACAATGACGAGCGGATTATTGTGGAGTGATGGATTTACTGCCGGATAGGCAGCTTAGAAAGATGAGCAACATGACAGAGTGCTATCTGTCTCGTTCACTGCCGCACAGGCAGCTTAGAAAATTGTGTCCGCGATCATCTCAGGTGTTAAATCGTTCACTGCCGTATAGGCAACTGAGAAATGGTATGCCAAAGCCGGAGCAGATATAGAAAAGTTCACTGCCGTATACGCAGCTTAGAAACACTGCGTAGTACCCATCACCACAACACAGCGGTTCACTGCCGTGTAGGCAGCTCAGAAATAGGACCTATTGACTCTTAATCAATTGGTCGCGTCCACTGCCGAGCAGGCAGCTAAGAAAATAAAGCTCTCCTAAAGTCAGGAATAAAAAACTCATAGGCAACGCGGCCTAAAAAGCTGGTAGTCTGTTTGGCTGACTGCCTGATACTGTTTAGGAAACGCGATGTACCACATTGATGACTTCGATCTGAAAATCCTGACGCTGCTACAGACGAACGGCCGCCTGACCAATCAGGAACTGAGCGATCTGGTTGGGCTTTCCGCCTCGCAGTGTTCCCGCCGTCGCATCGCGCTAGAGCAGGCACAGCTGATTCTCGGCTATCATGCCCGTCTGTCGCCGAACGCGGTCGGGCTGGAATGTCTGGGGTTAATTGAGGTGCGACTGATCAATCACACCAGCGAATACGTTGAGCGTTTTCACCAGATGCTGGGAGAAGTGGACGCCATCATCGACGCCTATAAAACCACGGGCGATGCCGATTATCTGTTAAAAGTCGCCGTGGCAGATCTGCCTGGACTCAGCACGCTGATTAGTCAGATTCTGTCGCAGAACAAGAGCGTCGCGCACCTGAAAACCTCGGTAGTATTGAACCGCCTCAAAGAGAACGGTTTGATGATGCCGGAACGGCCTGCGTTGCCCTAAGTTGGGGCAATCGCCTCTATTTGGTGCAGAAAATCTGCATTTCACGCAATAACCTCCAAATAAATGCACAAAATAGACAAATAAATAATAAAAAATGCATGAATCACGCATTATTTTCATTCATATAATTCAATACGTTGCTCTTATCGCAGGCGAGATTATGCCGATGCCAGCCGCTAAGCAGCACTATCTGGTGCGATTCTTGCTCTGGTAAGCACATGTTTTTACGACAGTCTGTTGAGTGCTCACCATGGATAACGTTATTCCCACACAAAAACTATCACACACGCTGCTGGAAGATATTCTGGCGATACTGATCGGCACGCTGATGGTATCGTTTGGCGTCATTCTGCTACGTCAGGCCGGCGCCCTCACCGGCGGCACCGCAGGTATCGCTTTTCTTATCCACTATCTGACAAACGTCTCCTTTGGCGTCGCGTTTTTCCTGCTGAACCTGCCCTTCTACTATCTGGCCTTACGCCGCATGGGGTGGGAATTCACGGTGAAAACGTTCTGCGCTGTCGGGCTGGTTTCGCTGTTTTCCGACCTGCACCCGATGTTCGTTCATTTCGATCAGCTCAATCCGTTCTACGCCACGCTGTTTGGCAATATCATCACCGGAATCGGCTTCGTGGTGCTGTTCCGCCATAAGGCCAGCCTCGGTGGAATGAACATTCTGGCGCTGTATCTTCAGGACAAATACGGCCTGCGGGCGGGAAAACTCCAGATGGGCGTTGACGTTGTGATTGTGCTGACTTCCCTGTTCGTGGTAAGCATACCGATGTTGATTGCTTCGATTCTGGGGGCAACCATTCTGAACCTGATTATCGCGATGAATCATCGCCCCGGCCGTTACGCGGCCTGATTGTCCCCACCATCGTTGGGGTTGCGGTACCCACAAAAATGACACATTCAGGAGAGCTACACTGTGTTTCAAAACGTTGATACCTATGCCGGAGATCCTATCCTGTCTCTGATGGAAAAATTCAAACAGGATCCAAGAGCGGATAAGATCAATTTGAGTATCGGGCTCTACTACAACGAGCAGAATATTATCCCGCAATTGCGCTCCGTCAGCGCGGCAGAAAGCAGCCTGAAACAGCCAGCGCAGAGCGCGAGCTCTTATTTGCCGATGGAAGGGCTACAGTCTTACCGTACCGCGATCCAACAACTGCTGTTTGGTGCAAACCACGCGGCGCTGGAAGCGGGTCGCATCGCCACCATCCAGACGCTGGGCGGTTCCGGTGCGCTGAAAGTCGGTGCGGATTTCCTGAAACGCTACTTCCCAAATTCAGAAGTGTGGGTCAGCGATCCAACATGGGAAAACCATATTGCGATCTTTGAGGGCGCGGGCTTTAACGTTCACACCTACCCGTATTTCGATGGCGAAAACCTGGGCGTGAAATTTGAGGCCATGCTCGCCACCCTGCAAGCGTTGCCAGCACGCAGCATCGTGCTGCTGCACCCGTGCTGCCACAACCCGACCGGTTCCGACCTCACCACCGAACAGTGGGATCGCATCATTGAGGTCATCATCCAGCGTGAGCTGATTCCGTTTATGGACATCGCCTATCAGGGCTTTGGCCTCGGGATCGAGCAGGATGCCTATGCGATTCGCGCCGTTGCCAGCGCGGGCGTTCCAGCACTCATCGCCAACTCGTTCTCCAAGATTTTCTCACTGTATAGCGAGCGCGTCGGCGGCCTTTCCGTGGTGTGTGACGATGCTGACAGCGCACAGCGCGTGCTGGGCCAGTTAAAAGCCACCGTTCGCCGCAACTACTCTTCCCCACCAAATTTCGGCGCACAGGTGGTCTCTAAAGTCCTGAACGACGCGCAGTTGAATGCTGACTGGAAAGCGGAAGTCGAAGAGATGCGTACCCGCATTCTGAGCATGCGTCAGGAACTGGTTTCGGCACTGAAAAACGCACTGCCGAACCGTAACTTCGACTACCTGCTCACCCAGCGCGGTATGTTCAGCTACACCGGATTCAGCCCGGAACAGGTTGATCGTCTGCGTGAAGAATTCGGCGTGTATCTGATCGCCAGCGGCCGTATGTGTATGGCGGGGCTGAACCACAGCAACGTCCAGCGCGTCGCTGCGGCTTTCGCCGCGATTCAGTAAATCGTAAAATAATAAAGCCACTGGCTTAACCGACTCACCGTTGTGAACTCGCTTAACTCAGTGGCTTGTGTGATAAAAATCCCATGACCCAACTACGCTACCTGAACGGCTATCCCCCAACGATTGTTGCACAAGCGCAAACGCTCCTCGATCAAGGCAAACTCGGCCTCTGGCTGGAAAAAAGATACCCTGACCGCCACCCGATCCAGAGTGATAAGTCGCTCTATCAGTTTGTCGCCGAGCTGAAACAGCGCTATTTGAAAAACGCCCCGGCGATATCAAAGGTGCTTTACGACAATAAACAAAACCCGATAAAAGGGACGCTAGGAACCAATACGTTTGTGGCGCGTGTGCAGGGCGGAAAATTAAAGTCCAATAACGAAATCAGAATAGCGACGCTGTTCCGTGACGGGCCCGAAGATTTCCTGCGGATGATCGTGATACACGAACTCGCTCACCTCAAAGAAAAAGACCACAACAAGGCCTTCTACCAGCTCTGCTGCCATATGGATCCTGATTATCACCAGTTGGAATTTGATATGCGAATCTGGCTGAACTGGCGAGAAATAAATGCGGGTTAGGTCTAACTTCACCTTTTATTATGACTCGCTTTACTTTAGCTTTGCCTTAGCCGTATTATTTCCGCGCGGATAATCGATATATTATCACGCAGTCTATTGATAAATATTCTCATAAGGATTTGATATGGCTAATTTGATTTATGCCAGCATTAATGGTCAAAAACAGGGTTTAATATCATCTGGTTGCTCAACGCTAGATTCAATTGGTAATCGCTACCAAACGGGTCATGAAGATCAAATACAAGTATTAGGGTTAAACCACAGCATCAGTCGCGAACAGAATGTCGCGCATCATCCGATTCATTTTATTAAGCCAATCGATAAGTCGTCTCCGTTATTAGGGATGGCGATCTCTTATAATGAAAAAGTTGATGTGACATTTTATTTTTATCGCGTCAATTCCGCTGGGCAGTTAGAGCTTTATTACGAAGTGACCTTAACGGATGCAAGCATTGTCGACGTCACCTGTGTCTATCCACACGTCATCGATAATAACGACATCATGCCGTATGAAAAAGTCCAGCTGAAATATAAAACCATAGCATGGAACCACAAAATCGCAGGAACGTCGGGTTACAGTATTTGGGAGGAAATGAGCCTCTAAGATTTAGGCCTTTGATAACAAGCACATCTTATTAGCTGTGCTTGTTATTCATCACTTATCACAAAGATCGATACTTTTCACATATTTACTGGGATCCATCCAGGATTTTTTAGGGCAGGTTTCATAGCCTTGTTCTCTAAAATTAAAAGATATATACATAGATGCAACAAAACTAACCACCACACCAATAAAAAACAAATAACCACACACACTTGCTAATATTCCATGCATTCCTATAGGTTTGTTTTTTACTGCCATGTAAAACCCTAAATACGAAAAGTAGAATAATATTGGCGCACCAAAAATAAGTATACCTACTTTCCATGAAAAGATAATGACATCGTTTAGCCTAAATAGATTCCAATAACCGTTAAAAGAAAACCATATTCCCCAGCATGTAAGAATAAAAGTCAACACTGAGAATGCGAAAAATAACGGCCTATTTATTTTAAACACGAACAATCCCCCACAAGCATGAAAAAATAAAAATCTATCAGATCATTGTTTACCATTCATCACAAAGAGAAATGTCTTTCACATACTTATTGGGAGCTATCCATGAGTTATTAGGACAGGTTTTATAATCTTGATCATTAAGATCATATGATATATAAATTGATGAAAAAAAACTAACAACCGCACCAAATATAGCCACAACAGCTAATGAATTAGCTAGTTTATTATTCATTTTAGGCACTTCATTTTTTATAGCTGAATAAAGTGCCAAATATGAAAAATAAAACAACAAAGGTGATCCAAATATCATTAAACCAAGTTTCCATGAAAAAATGATCACATCACTTTTTTGTAAAAAACTCAAATATCCATTGAACGAAACCCAACTAATAAAACATGAAAGAAAAAAAAGGAAAGCTGCAAATGCGCCAACTAATGGCCTGTTTACCTTAACCACAAACACCCCCCTAAATCATAAAATAATTATAACTATATTTATCCCTTACAAAGAGAAATATTCCTTACATATTTATTAGGCGCTATCCATGAGTTCTTGGGACAAATTTTATAACCCTGTTCATTAAGACTATAAGAGATATACATAGATGAAAATAAACTCACCACAATACCAAAAATAGCAAATATAACCAATGCATTTGAAATTTTATTATTCATTTTAATTGGTCTATTTTTTACAGCAGAAAAAAAACCAAAATAAGAAAACTGGAACACTATTGGGACTAGAAAAATTATCACCCCGAGTTTCCATGAAAATGAAATAACATCATTTAGATTAAAGAAATCAATATAGCCGCTTAAAGAGAACCATCCTCCCCAGCATGAAAGAAGAAAAATAAAAACTGAATATATGAAAAAAAATGGTCTATTTATCTTAACCACGACTGACTCTCCCCCATGCATGAAAGAATTGATCAGGATGGTATGGTGTATATTGTCTTTTATGCGATTTCAAATTTTTTATTATCGTCTCACTTATTTTATACTCATTATCCAACCACAGTAATGAAAGACTGACTATCACCCCAATAGCAAAGATGCCAAAAGCAATGCCAATAACACTGAACCCCGTAGCCATAAGCCCAGTTGCTAATGTTTTCGCCCCCCATGCAACCCCAACCGATACCGCTAACTTTGCCGCATCCATCGTTAAATTAACAAAGAAATCGGTCAGTGCGTATTCATCTTTCACCATCAATTCAATGGCTCGATAAGCGCCTGAAAACACAATGCAGAACCTTGCCCCAGTCGCAATACCGCTTTCAATACCTTTCGTACCAATCCCCATATCGAGTATTTTATGGTTACTGACTAAATATCGGGTGGCATCTAAATACTTTCTTACCCCCGGATAGCCAGATAATTTTATGTACTTACTGCCATTTTTCCCGACATATTCCGTTGCCGTGACGCCGAACCCTTTTATCTCCATCACGATTCGGCTCACAGACACGGCTTCTGCGATGTTCCCAGCAAACGATGAAACAGGATCAGTACAGCCAAATATGGCCGTTTTCCACGATTGATTGGGATTTGGGGTGCATAACGTCTGTAAAAAATACGTCGCTTCCTGCGCAGTCAATATGGCATGAATGTTATCGTTATTTATTTCATTGAGTTGAGCATGTAATTTCTGATAGTTAATATCAGCATGCTGCTTTTTAAAATCAAGATGATCTTCTAGCCGATAGTCATCATCAACAAGTGTTTTTAAAACCGGATCGTATTTCACAGCATCTCATTCCTTTGAATTTTACTTAAGTCAACGAACTATTTCCCTGTAAGGTTACTTTAACGGAAAAATGATGATTTTTAAATGTTAATAACGTTCAATACGCAATTTTTCATTCCCAACAAAGAAACCCGTTACTTAAAAAGGTTACGAGAAAGGGGAATCAAAAATACGTTATTTAAAGGCGATAACGCATCAAAATCTGCCGATAGCGCTACCTCGATAATAGCCAGATAATGGCACTTAAAACCGGGGATAAACTGCCTGTACGGCAGTGAACTCCGACTGCACTGCGACAGTGTCGGCTGGGAATTTCTAAGCTGCCTATACGGCAGTGAACAGAATGATTAATCTCATCATATCCGATGACATTTTCTAAGCTGCCTATACGGCAGTGAACGCCACTATATGTTGTATATCCGTCAAATAAATTTTCTAAGCTGCCTATACGGCAGTGAACTGCGAAATTCACTGAGATGGCGGATCACGTCTTTTCTAAGCTGCCTATACGGCAGTGAACTTCCCGCTAGCTCGTCAGCAGGCGCATTTACATTTCTAAGCTGCCTATACGGCAGTGAACACAACGTAACATTCCCGTTATCGCTCAGCAATTTTCTAAGCTGCCTATACGGCAGTGAACTTGGCTACAGTGTGAAGCTGTGAGCCACAGTATTTCTAAGCTGCCTATACGGCAGTGAACTCAGCGGGTGACTGTCCGTTGGCCTAAAAGTGTTTCTAAGCTGCCTATACGGCAGTGAACTCTGCGCCGCAGCTTGCTGCAATCTAGAGTTTTTTCTAAGCTGCCTATACGGCAGTGAACATTCTTGACGAGGTAGTTAACAGAATTTTACCTTTCTAAGCTGCCTATACGGCAGTGAACCCAAAGCCGCCTTAAGAGACTTAATACGCAATTTTCTAAGCTGCCTATACGGCAGTGAACGAAGAAGTGACAAGATTAAGTTATCAACAAGTTTTCTAAGCTGCCTATACGGCAGTGAACGCCGACTATGCCGAATACATGCTGAAATCAGATTTCTAAGCTGCCTATACGGCAGTGAACGCATACGAAACAGCCGCTAATAAAAAGGCGCATTTCTAAGCTGCCTATACGGCAGTGAACATGGAACACTGGTGAGCCACCCGAATTTGATTTTTCTAAGCTGCCTATACGGCAGTGAACCGAACAATATTCGTCAGCAGTTGGCCGCGTTTTTTCTAAGCTGCCTATACGGCAGTGAACCCTTCTTGAACATCATCAACGCTTCCCAAGCTTTTCTAAGCTGCCTATACGGCAGTGAACTTGTCGGCACCACAGCTACTCAGGCAAAAGCATTTCTAAGCTGCCTATACGGCAGTGAACTTTGTTGATGAATTGCTGACTGATGAGGACATTTTCTAAGCTGCCTATACGGCAGTGAACCGCGTGCGGCTTTCGCCAGTACACGCTTCTCCTTTCTAAGCTGCCTATACGGCAGTGAACCTCGTACTCTTCCCTGTCACGCCATTGGTAGATTTCTAAGCTGCCTATACGGCAGTGAACTGCCGGCTCAGTTTGAGTTCGGGGGCATCGTCGTTTCTAAGCTGCCTATACGGCAGTGAACACGGTGCCAGAGTAGACGTTGCTGTGGCTTACTTTCTAAGCTGCCTATACGGCAGTGAACTACTATGGAACAATTACGAAGTTGATGAAGACTTTCTAAGCTGCCTATACGGCAGTGAACCGCTGACGTCAGAGACGCGATAGGCTCCGCGTTTTCTAAGCTGCCTATACGGCAGTGAACGGGTCTATGCGTGGTTCGTTCCGTGCTGACACTTTCTAAGCTGCCTATACGGCAGTGAACAATGCGTTTAGTGCGGGCCTCCATTTCTGCCTTTTCTAAGCTGCCTATACGGCAGTGAACCATCGACACGAGCCGGCGCATCATCTGGTCTTTTTCTAAGCTGCCTATACGGCAGTGAACGGCGGACAGCGAAGAAGCCCAGCGAAAGCAAATTTCTAAGCTGCCTATACGGCAGTGAACCTACGCTAGCTTACTATCAGCAGCAACTACAGTTTCTAAGCTGCCTATACGGCAGTGAACTGTCCATCAACTCACTTATCAGAGAATCGGGTTTTCTAAGCTGCCTATACGGCAGTGAACGTTACGCAGCAGGGTAACACCATCACGTCGCATTTCTAAGCTGCCTATACGGCAGTGAACATACTTCCTGTTTTGTTCCACTTTTACATTGTTTTCTAAGCTGCCTATACGGCAGTGAACACGACCGTAAAATCCCAATTGTTCCGGTTGTTTTTCTAAGCTGCCTATACGGCAGTGAACCCTTTATTCCGTTCATTGACCTCGCGTATTCATTTCTAAGCTGCCTATACGGCAGTGAACGATTTCAATCGCACGCTCAGCACTATCAATTCTTTCTAAGCTGCCTATACGGCAGTGAACAGTCTGAACAGCAAAATGACGGCAGCACAGGATTTCTAAGCTGCCTATACGGCAGTGAACGTGAATGAACCATCTGAGTAGATGTTAATTACTTTCTAAGCTGCCTATACGGCAGTGAACTATTGACACGCACTTGCATAAAATGACCTAGATTTCTAAGCTGCCTATACGGCAGTGAACGACCTAGCTGAATATCGATAGGTGATTTGTCATTTCTAAGCTGCCTATACGGCAGTGAACTTACAAACGGTTCTAAAGTCGTAACGAAAGTATTTCTAAGCTGCCTATACGGCAGTGAACACGACCCGCACCACATCATTGGTCACGGACAATTTCTAAGCTGCCTATACGGCAGTGAACTAATTCAGCTAACTCACTATCGTTATAATTACTTTCTAAGCTGCCTATACGGCAGTGAACCAATCTGGAGCGGGCCAGAGATTAACTGGTCTTTTCTAAGCTGCCTATACGGCAGTGAACATGGCATAGGCAGAAAAGTTGAGTTACATCTTTTTCTAAGCTGCCTATACGGCAGTGAACCGCCCTGTTCAGAATGAGCTTGGTCCCACCGTTTTCTAAGCTGCCTATACGGCAGTGAACGTGATATGTCATGCGGCGTAATATCGGAAATTTTTCTAAGCTGCCTATACGGCAGTGAACAGCAAATGCTCGGGGGTTTGAAAACGAACATCTTTCTAAGCTGCCTATACGGCAGTGAACGGGTAACCGGCTGCTGCTAAATCTGCCCACGGTTTCTAAGCTGCCTATACGGCAGTGAACCAGCGGTCCGTGTCCGCTTAGTTTTTCCTGCTTTTCTAAGCTGCCTATACGGCAGTGAACTTTAAGATGCTGCTTAAAGTCATTTGCCAGTCTTTCTAAGCTGCCTATACGGCAGTGAACTGTAGCCCGATCACTCTAACGGTTTGTTTTATTAGTAGCAATTGCCGTTTTCCCTGCAAAAACCCTTTTTTTCAGCTCATCTGTAACTCATTGATTGTTAAGCCTGTGAAATAGGCCAAATAAAAAGGGTCTGTGTTTGGGTCATATTTTTTGCAGCCACCATTTTTTCTGAATATTTGTGATAATCTGATTTTCGTTAGTTTTCTGAAAATTATATTTTTTCTTTATCAAATAGTTAGCCTGCGACTCATTCCGCTGGCGTCACAGCTATTATCGATTACGGCAGAAAATACATGATGGATAACGCCTTTAGCCCTTCGGACTTAAAAACCATTCTGCATTCCAAACGCGCCAATGTTTATTATCTCCAGCATTGCCGCATTCTCGTTAACGGTGGCCGTGTCGAATATGTCACGGAGGAAGGAAGCCAGTCTCTGTACTGGAATATCCCCATCGCCAATACCAGCGTTGTCATGCTGGGGACCGGCACCTCTGTCACGCAGGCGGCAATGCGGGAGTTCGCCAGAGCGGGCGTCATGATCGGTTTTTGTGGCGGCGGCGGTACTCCGCTGTTTGCAGCCAACGAGGCGGAAGTCGCGGTGTCCTGGCTATCGCCACAGAGCGAATATCGGCCAACCGAATATTTGCAGGACTGGGTGAGTTTTTGGTTCGATGATGAGAAAAGGCTGGCTGCCGCCATCGCTTTCCAACAGGTTCGAATAACACAAATTCGTCAGCACTGGCTGGGCTCGCGTCTGTCCCGCGAATCCCGCTTTACTTTTAAGGCCGACCATCTTCAGGCGCTTCTCGATCGCTATGAAAAAGGGCTAACCGACTGCCGCACCAGCAATGACGTGCTGGTGCAGGAAGCGATGATGACCAAAGCTCTGTACAAACTGGCCGCCAATGCCGTGAGCTATGGCGACTTTACCCGCGCCAAACGCGGCGGCGGCACCGATCTGGCTAACCGCTTTCTCGATCACGGCAATTATCTGGCTTACGGGCTGGCCGCCGTCGCGACATGGGTGCTGGGTCTGCCGCACGGGTTAGCCGTGTTGCACGGTAAAACTCGCCGTGGTGGGCTGGTATTCGACGTCGCCGATTTAATTAAGGACGCACTCGTGCTGCCGCAGGCGTTTATTGCCGCGATGGAAGGCGAAGATGAGCAAGAATTTCGTCAACGCTGCCTGACCGCATTCCAACAATCCGAGGCGCTGGATGTGATGATCGGCAGTTTACAAGATGTCGCTGGCAAGCTGAGTCAGGTGGCTCGATGAACATTCTGCTGATTTCAGAATGCAATAAGCGCGCGCTGGTCGAAACCCGCCGGATACTGGATCAGTTTGCTGAACGCAAGGGCGAACGCACGTGGCAAACCGCCATCACGCAGGAAGGGCTGAACACGCTACGCAAGCTGCTGCGCAAAACGGCACGTCGCAATACGGCCGTCGCCTGTCACTGGGTTCGCAGTGCGAATCATACGGAACTGCTGTGGATCGTCGGTAATTTACGGCGTTTTAATGCACAAGGGAGCGTGCCGACCAACACCACCAG
The DNA here is from genome assembly GCF_013449685.1 of Pectobacterium brasiliense. Classification (GTDB taxonomy): domain Bacteria; phylum Pseudomonadota; class Gammaproteobacteria; order Enterobacterales; family Enterobacteriaceae; genus Pectobacterium; species Pectobacterium brasiliense_A. The sequence continues at coordinate 158,237 of NZ_JACDSF010000031.1, forward strand.
CCGCGATATTCTGCGCGCGCAAGATGAAAACCCGTGGCACAGCGCCGAGGTGTTTAGCCTGCTGGCCGCTATTGCTGGGTTATTTCACGATGTCGGCAAGGCTAACGCGCTATTCCAGACGGGGTTGAGCGGTACAGGTCCACGCAGCCAACCGTATCGGCATGAATGGGTATCACTGCGGCTGTTTCAGGCCTTCGTGGGGGAGCAAGACGACAAAGGCTGGTTAACCGCGCTCAGCACGGTGACTCCAGAGGCAGAAACAACCCTGCTGGCGGCCTTACAGCGGGATAAGCAAACGCCCAGTGGCAGTCCATTTCGCACTTTGCCACCGCTGGCGCAGGTTATCGCCTGGCTGATTGTTTCACACCATCGGCTGCCTATGTTTAACAAATCGGCAGAGCTTGCGCCCAACAGCCGTGAACCCCAGCTAGACTATGCAGAAACATGGTTAACCGACCATCTCTCGGCACAATGGAATGCACTCAATCATTGCAAGCTCGATGTCACGCCAGCCAATCTGGCACAGGTGTGGCAGTTTCCGCATGGCACGCCGCTACGCAGCAGCGTCTGGCGTGAGAAGGCGCGCAAGTTTGCGGGTCGAGCACTAAAGCTCCCCTCATTCATGCATTTCGCTCAGTTAGATCAGCGGCTGACCGTGCATCTGGCGCGTCTCGCACTCATGCTGGCTGACCATCATTATTCAGCAGACGCGGCAACGGTTGGCTGGCAGGATATGGCTTATTCAGTCTGGGCTAACACCGATCGCAAAACGGGGGAATATAAACAGAGGCTGGATGAACACTGCGTCGGCGTCGGGCAAAATGCTCTGTTGCTGGGGCGCAGCCTGCCGAACCTGCGCGATACGCTGCCGGCGATTACCCGGCATAAAGGATTTCGTCAGCGCAGCACGCACCCGCGCTTTCGCTGGCAGGATCGCGCATTCGATCTCGCCTGTTCCATTCGGGAATCCAGCAAGCAACATGGTTTTTTCGGCGTCAACATGGCCTCGACAGGCCGGGGGAAAACCTTCGCTAACGCCCGAATTATGTATGGCTTGTCGGACGAAGCACTCGGCTGTCGCTTCTCTGTCGCGTTAGGGTTACGCACGCTGACGCTACAAACGGGTGATGCGCTACGGCAGCGCTTAAAGCTGGATGAAGACGACCTAGCAGTACTGATTGGTTCACAGGCCGTGCAAGACCTCCATGAAATGCAGTTGGAAAATGAGACGCGCCAACAAAACACAGTGCAGACGGGCAGTGAATCCGCCGACCCGTTGTTCTCTGAACATCAGTATGTTCGTTACGATGGCTCGCTGGACGATGGCAGGTTAAAGACGTGGCTGGAACGCAGCCCAACCCTGCATCAATTACTGAGTGCGCCGGTGCTGATCACCACCATCGATCACCTGATGCCCGCCACAGAAAGTCTGCGCGGCGGCCACCAGATTGCCCCGATGCTACGGCTATTGACCGCCGATCTGGTGCTGGATGAACCGGATGATTTTGGGCTGGAAGATCTTCCCGCGCTCTGCCGACTGGTGAACTGGGCAGGCATGCTGGGATCGCGTGTTCTACTTTCCTCGGCCACGCTGCCACCTGCGTTAATTCGCGCGTTGTTCGGTGCCTATCTTGATGGCCGTGCTGCCTGGCAACAGGCTTACGGCACACCGAATACGCCCTTGAACGTGTGCTGCGGCTGGTTTGATGAATTTGACTGTCAGCATGAGCAGTACGGCGATGTGAAAGGCTTCATAACCAGGCACGATTCATTCGTTCAGCAACGGCTGAAGCATCTTACCAAAGAGGAACTCCCGCTCCGGCTGGCCTCCATTGTGCCCGTCAGTAGCCCCAGTAAAAATAAAGATGATGTTCATCTGGCCGTCGCGCAGGCGATCCACCCACTGCTACGCGATTTACATTCACAGCATCACCAACAGCATAAGAGCGGAAAAACCGTCTCGCTGGGGCTGGTCAGAATGGCAAACATCGACCCGTTGGTTGCCGTCGCCCGTCAGTTGCTTGCCATCCCTTCGCCACAGGACACCTGTATTCATTACTGCATTTATCACAGCCAACATCCGCTGGCGATGCGTTCCTATATTGAGCAACGACTCGATGCCGCGCTGATGCGTAACGACGCCGATGCACTGTGGCAGGTCGATGAAATTCGTCAGGCGATAGAAAACGCGCCGCAGCAGCATCATATCTTTGTGGTGTTAGCGACCTCGGTCGCCGAAGTGGGCCGTGACCACGACTACGACTGGGCGATTGTTGAACCTAGCTCAATGCGTTCATTCATCCAACTCGCCGGACGAATATTGCGCCATCGGCAGGATGAACAACATGTGCCTAAAACGCCGAATATCTGCCTACTTAGCCACAATATTCGCGCGCTGAGAGGGGAAGATATCGCGTACTGTAAACCCGGCTTTGAGTCAAAAGACGAACGGCTGGATACGCACGACCTTCGTCAGCTATTGCAGGAGGAGGACTACCGTCATCTCAACGCCGCCCCGCGCATTGTGCAACCCCCGGCCCTCACCAAGCCGTTTTCACTGATGGCGTTAGAACATGCTGTTTTAGGAAAAACGCTGCTTGGCCTAAAAAATCAACAGCTTGATGGGCTGAAACGCCCTCCCGCCGCGTTTTGGTGGCGTGCGCATCCGCACTGGAACGGTGAATTACAGCGGCGCACGCCGTTTCGTCAATCGGCAAAAGATGAACCGTACACCCTGTGGATCGCCGACGACGATGAAGATGCCGTTTTCATGATACCGGACGACGGCCCCAGCGGCTGGAAGCAAAGCGATGTGATCCGCCCCACGTCACTACACATGGCAGAAGGCGTTTGTGCGTGGGTCGATCCCGACTACCACGCCTTATACCAGCGACTGGCGGACGAAAAGCAGTGGGAACTCGAACGGGTTAGCGCTCGCTTCGGCGAAATCCGCCTGCGGGAAAAAGAAGAAAAAGACTGGCTCTGGCACCCGCTGTTAGGAGTGTTTGGACAGTGACAAAAATAGCAATAGGAGGAGGAATGGAAGAAAGCAGACTGACACAGTTCATCGTGTCCTACATCAACAATCGAAAGCAGGCCAAGCTGGATGCGTTCGATAAAGAAGCGGAGAAGAAACGTGCGGCGCTCAGCGGTGAAGCCTTAGCTGCAGAGGAATTGGATCTGGCCGAGAAGCGGCGAGAGATCGAGCAAAAACATGAGGTTCGCGTGTGGTTAAGCGATGCCTCCAGCCGCGCCGGACAAATCAGTCTGGTCACCCATGCGCTGAAATTTACCCACAGCGACGCCAAAGGCACCAGCGTCTTTAGCACCGGAACGGTAGCAGAGGCCAAAACGCTTTCGACCGCAACACTGACACAGCCCGCTATCGATGCAGTCGGCAACGCCGCCGCCCTTGATGTCGCCAAATTGCTCCAGACCGAGCACGACGGGGATTCGCTGGTCGCGGCCCTACAGCGTGGCGATCACCGTGCATTAGAAGCGCTGGCAGAAAGCCCGGAACAGCTCGCACAGTGGCTGGCAGGGTTTCAGCAGGTCTTCACCGATCGCCAGCCCAGCTCACATAAGCTAGCCAAACAGATCTATTTCCCCATAGCAAACGGTGAATACCATCTGCTCAGCCCGCTGTACTCCTCTTCACTCGCGCAAGCGCTCCACCAGCGGATTAATGCCGTGCGCTTTGGTGATGAAGCCAAAGCGATTCGTCAGGCGCAAAAAGCAAATCAGTGGCACGACCAGCTCTCCATCAGCTACCCCAATCTGGCGGTGCAGAATATGGGGGGCACCAAGCCGCAAAATATTTCCTCACTCAATAGCAGCCGCAGCGGCCGTTCCTATTTGCTCAGCAGCGCACCGCCACAGTGGAACAGCATTGAAAAACCACCACAGCAGCATGACTCTATTTTCCGCCCACGCGGCGAGGTGGACTATCACACCCGAGCGACCTTAGCGCAGATGCAGCGCTTTCTGCTTAGCGTCAAAGAGGTGGAAAACAATCGCGACATTCGTCAACAGCGCCTGCGTTATCTCGACCAGTTGATCGATCAGCTCTTCTTTTATGTCTCCAGCGTGCAAAACCTGCCCTCCGGCTGGAGCGCAGAGTCTGAACTGAAACGCGCCCAGCAGTTGTGGCTCGATCCCTATCGTGCAGAAACGGATACGGTTTTCCGCCGCGAGCGTGAAGCAGGAGAGTGGCAAAAGGCCGTGGCCTACGATTTTGGCCGCTGGCTGAACCGTCGGCTCAAGCATGAAGAGTTGATCTTCGGCGAAGTCGAACGCCGCGAATGGTCTACCGCCGCGCTGTTCAAACGCCGGATGCGTGAAATGGAAAGCACACTGAAAGAGGATCTGGCATGAGCACATTACTTATCCTGCGGCGTATCAAAGTCGAAAATGCCAACGCCATTGCCGGGTTGACCTATGGCTTCCCCGCTATTACGCACTTTCTCGGCTTTACCCATGCGCTATCACGCAAGTTACAGGCCAGCCACGGACTAACGCTGGAAGGCTGCGGCGTGGTGAGCCATCAGCATCAGCTACACGCCTACGGTTCTAGCTGGGAACGGAGTTTCGCCCTGACCCGCAATCCATTGACCAAAGAAGCGAAAACCGCCGCTTTCAATGAAGAAGGCCGTATGCACATGACCGTCTCGCTGTTAATCCGCTGTGAGGGCCAGATCCCTGCGGATACCACGGCATTGTGTGATTTCCTCACCCAGCAGGCACAGTGCCAGCGACTGGCGGGCGGCACCATTGTTGATATCGAGCGCGTCACCATCCAGTCATTACCCAGCGACGAAGCAGAAACCCGTAAAGTTATGCGCCGTTTGTTACCTGGCTTTGTACTAAAAGATCGCACATCACTGCTGCATGACCATTTCCAGACGCTACAGCAGGACAATCCGCAAGCGGAACTGATTGATGCCTGGCTGGACTTCGCTGCGCTAAAAATGCGGGCAGAGCGCGATCCCAACGGGAGCAATGTACAGTGGCAGTACCAGCCCAAACCCGGTGGTGGCGGCTTTCTGATCCCGTTAATGATCGGCTACCGCGCCATTTCGCCGCTTTATGCCCCCGGCGAGGTCGATAAAACCCGCGATCCGCACACGCCATTCTGTTTTGCCGAAGCCGCCTACGGCATCGGGGAATGGCAAGGCGCGCATCGCATCAGTGATATCCGCCAGATACTCTGGGAGTACGACTATCAGAACGGCGATTATCACTGCCGCCAATTAGCAGACACCCATTCAGCAGCAGAAGACACTTCCTACGAATTCGATGACTAAAAAGGACGATATCATGGCAAAAGCACCAACAAGTTTAAAAACTGCGTCAGTACTGGCTTTTGAACGCAAGCTGGCGAATTCGGACGCGGTAATGTACGCAGGCAACTGGGCGCAGCAGGATAACTGGACGCCTATTGCCATTCAGGAGAAATCGGTGCGCGGGACGATCTCCAACCGCCTGAAAAATGCCCTCACCAGCGACCCCGCCAAGCTGGATGCAGAAATCCAAAAAGCCAACCTGCAAACCGTAGACGTTGCCGCCCTTCCCTTCGGAGCCGATACCCTGAAAGTCGTGTTTACCCTGCGGGTGCTCGGTAATCTGGCACAGCCCTCGGTCTGTAACGATCAGGATTATCAAACCGCGTTGGGTAACATCATCACCGGATACGCTCAGGATCAGGGTTTTGGCACACTGGCGGCACGCTATGCGGAAAATATCGCGAACGGTCGTTTTCTGTGGCGCAACCGCGTCGGCGCGGAAGCCATTCGCGTGGTCGTTACCACAGGCGAACTGCGTTGGGAATTTAACGGCGAAGACTATTCGCTGCGTGAGTTCAGCCAACCAACCGGTGACCTTGCAGCACTGGCACAGGCGATTGAGCAAGGGTTGGCTGGCGACTCATCGGTGCTTTTTACCGTGGAAGCCTATGTGCAGTTAGGCAACGGGCAGGAAGTCTTCCCGTCTCAGGAACTCGTGCTCGATGAAAAAGCGCGTAACGGCAAGAGCAAGATTCTCTATCAGGTGAATGACGTCGCGGCTATCCACTCGCAGAAAATCGGTAACGCGCTACGCACCGTTGATGACTGGTATCCCGCCGCAGATGAAGCGGGCCCGATTGCCGTCGAACCCTACGGTTCCGTCACCAGCCGGGGTAAAGCCTACCGCCAGCCCAAAGAAAAAATGGATTTTTACACGCTGTTGGATAACTGGGTGATTAAAGGCGATGCTCCCGCGCCGGAACAGCAGCACTACGTGATCGCTACGCTGATTCGCGGCGGTGTGTTTGGTGAAAAAGGCGAATAAGGTGGCGGTATGGATCACTACATTGATATTCGCGTCCAGCCCGACCCTGAGTTCACGGCTTCGCAGCTCTTGAACGCGCTGTTTGCCAAACTGCACCGAGCACTCGGACAGGTGGCGGATGGCAAGATCGGGATCAGCTTTCCCCAAGTGGGTAAAACGCTGGGGGAATGTTTGCGGCTGCACGGTACAAAAGAGGCGCTCTCTACGCTGGATCAAACGGCCTGGCTGAAAGGATTGCGGGATTACACATTGATTTCTGAGTGTAAAGCCGTACCCAACGGCGTGAAATTTCGCACCGTGCGCCGCGTTCAGCTCAAGAGCAGCGCAGAACGGCTACGTCGACGCTCGGTGAACAAAGGCTGGCTAACGGAAGCGGAAGCCGCAGCACGAATTCCCGATGCGGTGGAAAAACGCAGCACACTGCCGTTTGTGCAAATCAAGAGCCTGTCCAACGGGCAAATGTTCTTCGTATTTATAGAACATGGTCCGCTACAGGACGTTCCCGTCGCAGGACGCTTTTCCTCCTACGGCTTAAGCGCAGAAGCCACCGTTCCCTGGTTCTGACCCTTTTTTGGCGACCATCTGCAACCCATTGATTTTTAAATGCAGTTGGTCGCCCTAATAAAAAAGGGTTTTTCGCGATAAAATGAATATTCTCTTTAACAATCTGGTGGTTAGCGTAAAAACCTAATAGTTCACTGCCGCATAGGCAGCTTAGAAAGTATGCTGCATTTTTATACTGCGACAGTAATAGTTCACTGCCGCATAGGCAGCTTAGAAAAGGAAGCTCTGTGGGCAAGTCCATCAAAGGCTGTTCACTGCCGCATAGGCAGCTTAGAAAGTTGCAGGACGAGTTCATTGATACCGCAAAGAGTTCACTGCCGCATAGGCAGCTTAGAAAGATAATGTCACCCTCAAACATTTTAAACGTGCGTTCACTGCCGCATAGGCAGCTTAGAAACACGTCGAAGCCATCACATATGTCGATTATTTGTTCACTGCCGCATAGGCAGCTTAGAAAATGAGCAACCCATTCTTGCCTGATGATTACGTGTTCACTGCCGCATAGGCAGCTTAGAAAAGCGCCTACCCTCGAGTCGTCATAACCAAAATGTTCACTGCCGCATGGGCAGCTTAGAAATAAATAGGTCCCTGAGCAATATGTACGCTGATGTTCACTGCCGCATAGGCAGCTTAGAAACAAAGCCGCCAGCGACCTTAACGCCTACATGCGTTCACTGCCGCATAGGCAGCTTAGAAAGACGCGGAATTGATAGCCGTGCTCCCGTTCGCGTTCACTGCCGCATAGGCAGCTTAGAAAAGACAGGGCGGAAGCAAAACCAGGCGGCGCAAGTTCACTGCCGCATAGGCAGCTTAGAAAGATGGAGAAGAGAATATTTTCCATGTTGCAATGTTCACTGCCGCATAGGCAGCTTAGAAAAGCTTGACGCGTAACGTAGCAACGTCGCCAGTGTTCACTGCCGCATAGGCAGCTTAGAAACTGGCGCAATGCCGTTCGCCATTAACGCCGATGTTCACTGCCGCATAGGCAGCTTAGAAAGCAACGGCGTGCATCGTGGAATTAGGCAGGAGGTTCACTGCCGCATAGGCAGCTTAGAAAGCAGCGAAGACGATCAGTGGAAGGATTACGACGTTCACTGCCGCATAGGCAGCTTAGAAAGATCTCGAAACAGAGCTGGCGCAGTTCATGATGTTCACTGCCGCACAGGCAGCTCAGTGCTTATCGAGATGCGTCGCTAGCGCGACGCATTCTTGAGGACTATTCCCCGTTGAGGGTGACAACCAGCGAGCGGCTGCCGCCGTGGTTGCGGTGCTCGCACAGGTAGATACCCTGCCAGGTGCCGATGTTCAGGCGTCCGTTGGTGATGGGTATCGTTAGACTGTTGCCCAGCAGGCTACCTTTTAGGTGCGCGGGCATGTCGTCGCTACCTTCATATGTATGGCGGTAATACGGCTCATCCTCCGGCACCAAGCGATTAAAAAAGCTCTCGAAATCCTGCCGCACCGTGGGGTCGGCATTCTCGTTAATCGTTAGCGCCGCCGAGGTGTGCTTGATGAACACCTGCATCAGCCCGACGTTTATCTGCCGCAGTGCAGTAACCTGCGCCAGTATTTCGTCAGTCACCAGATGAAAGCCTCTGGCTTTCGGCTTCAGGCGGATTTCATATTGCATCCACATCGTCGTATCCTGCTATCAGGCTTCGCGTGCCAGAATCGGCCGCAGGAAGCGTGCAGTGTGAGACTGTTCGCACTCTGCCACCGTTTCCGGCGTGCCGGAGACCAGAATTTCTCCGCCGCCGCTGCCGCCTTCCGGCCCTAAGTCGACAATCCAGTCAGCCGTTTTAATGACATCCAGATTGTGCTCAATCACCACGATGGTATTGCCCTGATCGCGCAGCTGATGCAGAACGGTAAGAAGCTGCTGAATATCGGCAAAGTGCAGGCCGGTCGTGGGTTCATCAAGAATATACAGCGTCTGTCCGGTTCCGCGTTTTGACAGCTCACGCGACAGTTTTACACGCTGCGCTTCCCCGCCGGACAGCGTAGTGGCCGACTGCCCAAGGCGAATGTAAGACAGACCGACGTCGATCAGCGTTTGCAGCTTCCGCGCCAGCGCCGGAATAGCATCAAAGAACTCTCGAGCCTCTTCGATGGTCATATCCAGCACTTCATGGATGCCTTTGCCTTTGTATTGAATTTCCAGCGTTTCGCGGTTATAGCGCTTGCCTTTGCACTGGTCGCACGGCACATAAACATCCGGCAGGAAGTGCATTTCGACCTTAATCACACCGTCGCCCTGACAGGCTTCACAGCGTCCACCGCGCACGTTAAAGCTGAAACGGCCAGGGTTGTAACCACGGGTACGCGCTTCCGGTACGCCAGCAAACAGTTCACGAATCGGTGTGAAAATGCCGGTATAGGTTGCTGGGTTGGAGCGCGGCGTACGGCCAATCGGGCTTTGATCGATATCGATCACCTTATCGAAATGCTCCAGCCCTTGAATTTCACGGTGAGCGGCAGGTTCCGCCAGCGTCGCGCCGTTCAACTGACGCTGCGCCAGCGGGAATAACGTATCGTTGATGAGGGTGGATTTACCCGATCCCGACACGCCGGTGATGCAGGTAAACAGTCCAACCGGCAGCGTCAGCGTGACGTCTTTCAGGTTATTGCCTTTCGCGCCAATCAGCTTCAGCACTTTAGTGGGATCCGCAGGCACGCGCTGTTTTGGGATTTCGATCTTGCGTTTACCGCTGAGGAACTGCCCCGTCAGCGAATCCGGTACCGCCATGATCTCTTCCATCGTGCCTTCTGCGACAATCTGGCCGCCGTGCACGCCCGCACCGGGGCCGATATCAATCACATGGTCGGCAGCGCGAATCGCATCTTCATCATGTTCCACCACAATGACGGTATTACCCAGATTACGCAGGTGAATCAGGGTTTCCAGCAGGCGCTCGTTGTCACGCTGATGCAGGCCGATAGAGGGTTCATCCAGCACGTACATGACGCCAACCAGCCCGGCACCAATCTGGCTCGCCAGACGAATACGCTGCGCCTCGCCGCCGGACAGCGTTTCTGCCGAACGAGAGAGCGATAAATAGTTCAGCCCGACGTTAACCAGAAACTTCAGCCGATCGCCAATCTCTTTCAGCACCTTCTCGGCGATTTGGGCGCGTTGCCCACTGAGCTTCATATTTTGGAAAAACGTCATCGCATGGCCGATGCTCATATCGGAAATCTGCGGCAGCGTCGTCTGTTCAACGAACACGTTACGTGCTTCTTCACGCAGGCGCGTTCCGCCGCAGCTGGCGCAAGAGCGGTTGCTGATGAATTTCGCCAGCTCTTCGCGCACCGCTGTGGATTCCGTCTCTTTATAGCGGCGCTCCATGTTGTGCAGCACGCCTTCAAACGGATGACGACGCACCGAGGTGTCGCCGCGATCGTTGATATATTTGAATTCGACGTTCTCTTTACCGGAGCCGTACAGAATCACTTTCTGCACCGCGGCACTCAGGCTTTCAAACGGGGCATCGACGTCAAATTTGTAATGCTCCGCCAGTGAGCGCAGCATCTGGAAATAGTAGAAGTTACGGCGATCCCAGCCGCGAATCGCGCCCCCCGCCAGCGACAGCTCGGCATTTTGCACCACGCGGGACGGATCGAAGAATTGCTGCACACCCAGACCATCACAGCTTGGGCACGCGCCCGCCGGATTGTTGAACGAGAACATACGCGGTTCCAGTTCGTGCATGCTGTAGCCACACACCGGACAGGCAAAGTTCGCCGAGAACAGCAGTTCAGGCTGCGTCGGATCGTCCATATCCGCGACCACCACGCTACCGCCGGACAGATCCAGCGCGGTTTCAAACGACTCTGCCAGCCGCTGCGCCAAATCTTCGCGCACTTTAAACCGGTCAACGACAACTTCGATGGTGTGCTTTTTCTGTAATTCTAGCTTCGGCGGATCGGACAGATCGCACACTTCGCCGTCGATACGGGCGCGGATATAGCCCTGCGAGGCCAGGTTTTCCAGCGTCTTGCTGTGTTCGCCTTTGCGATCTTTCACAATCGGTGCCAGCAGCATCAGGCGCTTGCCTTCCGGCTGCGCCAGCACGTTGTCCACCATCTGGCTGACCGTCTGCGCATCCAGAGGCACATCGTGATCGGGGCAGCGCGGTTCACCCACGCGAGCAAACAGCAAGCGCAGGTAGTCATGAATTTCGGTAATCGTCCCGACCGTGGAACGCGGGTTATGCGAGGTGGATTTCTGTTCGATAGAGATGGCGGGCGACAGCCCTTCTATATGATCGACGTCCGGTTTTTCCATCAGCGACAAAAACTGACGGGCATAGGCGGAGAGGGATTCCACATAGCGCCGCTGCCCTTCGGCATACAGCGTGTCAAACGCCAGCGATGACTTACCCGAGCCCGACAAACCGGTGATTACGATCAGCTTGTCACGAGGGATTATCAGGTTGATATTCTTGAGATTATGGGTACGAGCACCACGAACTTCGATCTTATCCATTCACACACTTCCCGGAATAAAAACGGTTTGTCATCGCCTCTCGAAGAGAGAGAACCGGTACGAAACGAGCAATTATGGCACAAACAAGGCTGAATGAATATCCAGTATTAAACCCGTTTACCTTGCAAACGCTGCAAATTTTACTTTCATTTCTGAAGCCATTTCGCAGGTATGACAGAGAGTTTTCCACATGGTAAGATTGATCGTTTAGACTTAGAAAATAAATCTACCGATTCATCAGGAGACGAGCATGGCCAGCAGAGGCGTTAATAAAGTGATTCTTGTCGGGAATCTGGGTCAAGACCCAGAAGTCCGCTATATGCCGAATGGTGGTGCAGTTGCCAACATCACGCTGGCTACGTCGGAAAGCTGGCGTGACAAGCAAACCGGTGAGCAGAAAGAGAAGACCGAATGGCACCGTGTCGTGCTGTTCGGCAAACTGGCAGAAGTCGCGGGCGAATACCTGCGCAAAGGCTCTCAGGTTTACATCGAAGGCGCACTGCAAACCCGTAAATGGGCCGATCAGGCTGGCGTAGAGCGCTACACCACCGAAGTCGTCGTTAACGTCGGCGGCACCATGCAGATGCTGGGTGGACGCCAGGGCGGCGGCGCACCAGCAGGCGGTGGCAATGCAGGTGGCAGTCAGCAACAAGGCGGTTGGGGTCAACCTCAGCAGCCGCAGGGCGGCAACCAGTTCAGCGGCGGCGCGCAGTCTCAACAGCGTCCGGCCCAGAACTCATCTTCCTCACAAAATAATGCCCCAGCACAAAGCAACGAACCGCCAATGGATTTCGACGACGACATTCCGTTCTAATTTGCGTTAGTTAGAATAATTACTGATATATTTATTTAATGGCCTGAATATTCAGGCCATTTTGCATGGAAAGCTCGTAGCACCATGAACAAAAATATTGACCATGTGCCAACACTGACACTACCGCTAATTCTGATTGAAAATAGCAATGGATATTCTTCGCAAACCCGAGAGAGGAAAAAATTGATATTTCTGGTTTCCCTGAAGAAATTGGTGCCTACGTTATCCGATATCAACAGCATCCGATCCCTCGATTAATAGGAACCAGCCCTACATTAAAGATAGGTTGCACTACCGATAGTTTCAGAAAACGTTTCAAGAACTACAATCATCAATCAGATATGACCACTCCTGATGTTGATTTATATGAAAAACTTAGTCTAAGAACACAAAAAACGAATATCAGGATTATGTATTTTCTTTCCCACCATAAACATCAAGATGAGATTGTTATCGACTTTTATTTCTCCACACTTGATGAACCGAAATCATTAGAGTACAAACTTATCAAAAACTATATGGAATCACATGGTGAATTACCACCACTTAATTTTGGCATGAAATAATGTAATAACACCCATTACATTTTCTTTATTTAAAATTTATTCCGCCCGCTGCACAGGCTACCTGTACGACAATCCGCCGTATGGATAAACACCACATAGCCGTCCTCCATTCTGCGAAATAACCTGCCGCCATAAAGCCGTTTGCATTCATTTTCACTTGGCGCACCGGAGACCAAACGTGGGATATGACCATAACAGCCCGCTAACACTACGGCAAAACCCACGGCCTGTTCAGGCTAAGACCGTGGGAATTTAAACGAATTGGTCTGGTTCCATCTCAATAAGTGGAGGGGCATATCCATCTATTTGATTGCTATTTTATTCCGGTACATATCAGCCTGATTGCCAGCACTTATCCACGATAATATGAGAGTAAGATGATGAATAGAGACCAAGAAATTATTGTTAATTCCGTTGAGCCAGAAGATCACGCGCAGTGGCTGCCCTATTGGAAGCGTTATCAGGAATTCGGTAATGCCTCCAATTAGTAGAAC
>NZ_JACDSF010000032.1:0-201 GCF_013449685.1 Pectobacterium brasiliense
CTTACTCAAGTAAGTGATTCGGGTAACTGAGCATAGCCAACACACCTGCGGCTTGAAGTATGACGGGTATAAGCGTGAAGGAATTATCAGGCGCGGTTTACTGACTATTTTCATGCTCAACGACTTTCCCAGCCCACGATAAGACTGGGAGTGATTTCGTCGAAATATCCCGTTTATACTCCAAATAATTCGAGTTTCAGG
>NZ_JACDSF010000032.1:246-17359 GCF_013449685.1 Pectobacterium brasiliense
AGGTAAGTGATTCGGGTGAGTGAATGCAGCCAACGCACATGCAACTTGAAGTATTACGAGTATATTGTACCAATGTCAGCAACAGAATGTTGACAAAGAGGGCGAGCGCCATTAGCCCCTTTTCTGTTATTATCACGCGTTGGAAAATAGCGATATATATGTGAATACATCTCGCTTCACACCATCATTTTCAATGTCGCTTTCACCGTGAACTACACGCAGGAGAAATCATGAGCCTTCACCTCTGGCTGGCTTATACCGGCATCATCATCGCCCTGATTGCCATTCCAGGTCCATCAGCCTTGATCAGCATGTCGCACGGTTTACGCTACGGCGCTTCACGCGCAACCGCAACCGTACTCGGCGGCGTCAGTGCGGCAATGATATTGATGTCCTGTTCAGCATTGGGGTTAGGTGCCATTCTCGCTGCGTCAACCACCGCATTCATCGCATTAAAAATTGTTGGTGCGGTTTATCTCATCTGGTTGGGCATCGCGTCATGGCGTTCCAAGGATATGAGCACCGCGGAGCAGGACACACAGGAAGCCTCGGCTCTGGGCTGGTTTCCGCTATTCCGCAAAGGCTTTCTGGTCGGGATCAGCAATCCGAAAGATCTGCTGTTTTTCGCCGCGCTCTTCCCCAATTTTATCGATACCAGCGCCCCGCACGCCTTGCAGCTCATCATTCTCGCTGTGACCTGGGCGGTCTTCGATTTCAGTATCATGTTCATCTATGCCTGCACCGGCCGTCGTTTATCGGGCCTTTTCTCCAACCCACACCGCATCAAGCTGTTTAACCGCTCGACGGGCGGGATCTTTATTCTGGCAGGCACCACGTTGGCAGCGTCAACGCGTTAATTGACTGGTTCCTGCTGCCTTCTGGCCAGCAGGAACCACACCGTTACGATGCCGTGACAAAATCAGCGATACCCTTCTCGTCCATCCGATAGCGGACCCACTCATCCTGCGGCTTCGCGCCAATGCTCTTATAGAAATCGATCGCGGGTTGGTTCCAGTCCAGCACGCTCCATTCCAACCGCCCGCACTGTCTTTCCTGTGCAAGACGCGCAACCTGTTTCAGCAGCGCTTTGCCCGCTCCCGCATTACGATATGCCTGCGCAATGTAGAGATCTTCCAGATAGATGCCGTATTTTCCCAGCCAGGTTGAGTAGCTCATGAAGAAAATCGCATAGCCGACAGGCTTGCCATCAATCTCGCAAATCAGCGTTTCAGCCGTCGCGCCCTCACCAAATAACGAGCGCTCAATATCCTCAAGCGAGGCCAGCACTTCGTGCCGCGCTTTCTCGTACACGGCAAGCTCAATAATTAAATCCAGAATCACGCCCGCATCTGATTTCTGCGCGGGACGGATGGCTATATTCATAAAGGCTGGGTTCATAACGTCTTTCTTCTCCGGTGCTAATTTTCCAGTGCTAACCATGACCAAGGCTTGCCATGCTACCGGATTAAAAATACTGTATGAACTGCATTCTCTACAGCGAGTGATGAATATCATGCATCTGGATTTACGGCGTATCGATTTAAATTTACTGGTGGTATTTAACAGCGTGTACCAGCATAGATCCGTCGCCGCAGCGGCAAAAGAGCTGGCGATGAGCGCATCGGCGGTCAGCCACGCGCTGACGCGCTTGCGCAATACGTTTTCCGATGAGCTGTTTTTTCGGGTTGGCAACACCATGCATCCGACCGTAGTAGCGGACGATATTGCAGAGCCGATAGCAGAAAGTCTGGCGCTGCTGACGCAAGGTCTGACGCCGCGCCCACGCTTTAATCCCGCTCGCAGCATGGAAAGTTTTACCTTTTCCATCACCGATTACACCGCGTTTTCGGTGTTTCCAACCCTGATGCCGCACATGGAAAAGCTGGCACCCCATATCAAATTCAATCTGGTTTATTCGCCGCAGAAGGTCGCAATTACGGATTTACTGGCAGGGAAAATCGACTTTGCTTTAGGGTTCACCGACATGACGCAATCGGAGAACAGGGAAATTGAGGAGATAGACTGGATTGAAGACAGCTATGTCATCATCACCGCAGCGGATTATCTGTCAGGTAGGGCGCTTACGCTGGATGATTATCTCGGCGCTCGGCATCTTGTCGTGACGCCCTGGAATGAGTCCCGCGGGGTGATTGACTATGCGCTGGATAAGCTCAACAAGAAGCGTCATATCGCACTAAAGACGCCATCCATGATGAGTGCGCCGTTTATCATCGCCGATTCAACGCTGATCATGGCATTACCCCGCAACGTCGCGACAATCTTTGCGCAATTCCTGCCGTTGCGGATTCACGCCTTGCCTTTCACCGTGCCACCTTATCGCGTAAAAATATACAGCCATCGCCGCAATAGCCGTTCAGAAGCCAGTCAGTGGATTAAAAGTCTGTTACACAGGCTGGTGACACATCCCATAACGAACTGATAGCGGTGATAGGAAAATCACAAGTCTGACTGTCTGATTTTCGGTTCTTTTCTGGTAGCAATCCGATAGCAAATTGTTCGGGTATTACATGCCGAGAGCGTCAGCAACCTGCTCACTTTCCGCTTTGGAAAAGTGCGCATAGGTCAGTGCATCAAGCAATGCCGCGCGATCGATCGTCGGATAAATCTCCGGGTTCTGCAAAAACTGGCCGACGTCCTGAACGCTCAGTTGAGGATAGATGGCGTGTGATGCAACAGCGATGTCGCGTGCAGCATAGCCCAATTTACGTAAAATCACCGCAATCTGCTGGTACGTGATTGCCTCCTGATACACGGTATAAAGCACATCGGCAATTAATGTCGACGTCAAAACCGAAATACGGGACACATCACCGGCTCGTCCACCCAATGCCTGAAGGATGTGTTCGACGGCCTGTTCTGGCGTTTTTCCCTGCGCCTGTTGTGAAGCCAGTACGGAAACCAATTTATTTTTTATTTCATCGTTTGCCATCGTTCGGTTCCTTCATACATTGATTACAGATGTTATTTTAGTATAAGCACGCTACCTGTCATGGCTGTAATGAGCAAATAAAATCATGCGACGATACCCTTCGATGGGTACAGAAAAACATCAATCCATACCGAGGTGTATAATAACAACGCACATCTTTAGGAAATACGTACCTCCTAAAATCAGAGCGGCGCGTAGATGTAGATAGAGTAGATGTAGATAGAATAGAAAGCCAACGCACATGCGGCTTGGAGTATGACGGGGATAAAACACAGTTTGATACAACTCCGCCTACAACGTTCCCCCCCTTTTTTCCTGAAATGCGATAATCCTCCGATAAAAATCGTATTTTCGTTTATGCCCAATCATTTTCATCGCCCGAAAAGACCATGTAAAATGAAAGGCTTAGTGAGCAAGAAGGCTATCAGTCATGATCACCACCGACGGTAATAACGCAGTCGCCTCCGTGGCCTGGCGAACCAATGAAGTCATCGCCATCTATCCCATCACCCCCAGTTCCAGCATGGCTGAACACGCGGCTGCCTGGTCGAGCGACAGCGGGCTGAATATATGGGGAGATACGCCCCGCGTTGTTGAAATGCAATCGGAAGGCGGCGCGATCGCTACCGTCCACGGCGCATTGCAGACGGGCACACTCGCCACCACATTCACCTCATCGCAGGGCTTGCTGCTGATGATCCCCACGCTGTATAAGCTGGCCGGTGAGCTAACCCCGTTCGTACTGCACGTCGCAGCTCGTACGGTTGCGACCCATGCGCTTTCTATCTTCTGCGATCATTCGGATGTCATGGCTGTGCGCCAAACCGGTTGCGCCATGCTGTGCGCCAGCAATGTGCAGGAGGCCCAAGACTTCGCGCTAATTTCACAGATCGCCAGTCTGAACAGTCGGTTGCCGTTTATCCATTTCTTCGATGGTTTCCGTACTTCACACGAAATTAATAAGATTGAGCCGCTGAGCGATGACGTAATCCGCCAGCTTCTGCCACAGAAATCGATTGATGCACACCGTGAGCGAGCGCTCACACCGGAACGTCCGGTGATTCGAGGCACCGCCTCTAACCCGGATACCTTCTTCCAGGCGCGCGAAGCCACCAACCGCTGGTATGACGCAGGCTATGAGCACGTTGAGCAGGCGATGAACGATTTCGCGGCTGCCACAGGACGCCAGTACCAGCCGTTTGAATATTACGGTCACCCGGAAGCGACCAAAATCGTCATCCTGATGGGATCCGGCGTCGGCACCTGCGAAGAAGTCGTCGATACGCTGCTGACGCACGGCGAGAAAGTCGGTGTAGTGAAAATCCGCCTGTATCGTCCGTTCTCCGCCAAACATCTGCTGGCCGTCATTCCGCAAACGGCAAAAAGCATCGCAGTGCTGGATCGCACGAAAGAGCCGGGCGCGCTGGCAGAGCCGCTGTATCTCGATGTGATGACCACGCTGGCAGAGGCGTTCTCCGTAGGTGAGCGTTCACTTATGCCACGCGTGATTGGTGGACGTTACGGGCTGTCTTCCAAAGAATTTACCCCACAGTGCATACAGGCGATCTTTAATGAGTTAGCACTTGCTAACCCACGACCGCGCTTTACCGTGGGTATTTATGACGACGTCACCAATCTGTCTTTGCCACTGCCGGAACAGCATTTTCCGAGCAGTGCATCACTCGAAGCCCTGTTCTACGGTCTGGGCAGCGACGGCACCGTTTCTGCAACCAAGAATGCGATCAAAATCGTCGGTGAAACCACACCGATGTTTGTGCAGGGCTACTTTGTCTATGACTCGAAGAAAGCCGGTAGCCTGACCGTTTCCCACATGCGTGTGGGCCCACACCCGATCAACTCAGCCTACCTGATCGATCAGGCCGATTTTGTTGCCTGTCATCAGTGGCAGTTCATCGACAAGTACAGCATGGTCGAACGGCTGAGGCCCGGCGGCGTTTTCCTGATTAACTCGCCGTATAGCAGCGACGATCTGTGGCACCGCTTGCCGCAGGAAGTGCAGGCAGGGCTGAACCAGCGCAATGCCCGCGTGTACTGCATCAATGCCGCCAAGATTGCCCGCGAGTGTCATCTGGGCGCTCGCATCAACACCGTTATGCAGATGGCGTTCTTCCACCTGTCACAGATTCTGCCAGCCGATGTGGCGGTGGAAAAACTGCGTACCGCCATCGCCAAGAGCTACGGCAGTAAAGGTCAAGAGCTGGTTGAACGTAACTGGCAGGCGCTGAGCGCCACATTAGAAGCGCTGGCAGAAGTGCCGCGGGAAGCCGTCAACCCAGACAGCCCGCAGCGCCCACCGGTGGTTTCCGACGCCGCGCCCGATTTCGTCAAGACCGTCACGGCCGCGATGCTGTCTGGCCTAGGTGATACGCTGCCCGTCTCCGCCCTGCCGCCTGATGGCACCTGGCCAACCGGCACCACCAAGTGGGAAAAACGTAATATCGCGGAAGAGATTCCGTTATGGCAGCCTCAGCTTTGTACGCAGTGTAACCACTGCGTCGCCGCCTGCCCGCACTCGGCTATTCGCGCCAAAGTCGTCCAGCCCGGCGCGATGGAAAATGCACCTGCTTCACTGCGATCACTGGATGTGAAAGCCCGCGACATGCGCGGCCAGAAATACGTGCTGCAGGTTGCCCCGGAAGACTGCACCGGCTGTAACCTGTGCGTGGAAGTTTGCCCCGCAAAAGACCGTCAGAACCCAGAAATTAAAGCCATCAATATGGAATCCCGTCTGGATCATCTGAAGGCGGAGAAAGAGAGCTTCGATTTCTTCCTGCAATTGCCGGAAATCGACAAATCCACGCTGGAACGTATCGATATCCGCACTTCTCAGCTGATTTCGCCGCTGTTCGAGTACTCTGGTGCCTGTTCCGGCTGTGGCGAAACGCCGTACATTAAGCTGCTGACGCAGCTCTATGGCGATCGTCTGCTGGTCGCGAATGCAACGGGCTGTTCATCGATTTATGGCGGTAACCTGCCCACCACGCCGTGGGCCACTGATGCCAACGGTCGCGGTCCGGCCTGGGCTAACTCGCTGTTCGAGGATAACGCCGAATTTGGTTTGGGCTTTCGCCTGAGCGTCGATCAGCACCGCCAACGTGCCGTGCGCCTGCTCAACAAGTTGGCACCACAACTGCCGCCGGCTCTGGTGAATGCGTTGCAGGAAGAGTCCATCGTGCCCGACCTGCGCCGTCAGCAGATTGAACAGCTACGTGGATTGCTGACAACCATCAATGATAACGATGCCAAGGTGCTGGCGAGTGAAGCAGACCACTTTGTCGATAAATCTATCTGGCTTATCGGTGGTGACGGCTGGGCATACGACATCGGCTACGGCGGACTGGATCACGTCATGAGCCTGAGCGAAAACGTCAACGTGCTGGTGCTGGATACACAGTGCTACTCCAACACCGGCGGTCAGCAGTCCAAGGCGACACCGCTGGGTGCAGTCACCAAGTTTGGCGAGAAAGGCAAACGCAAAGCGCGTAAAGATCTCGGCATCAACGTCATGATGTACGGCCACGTGTATGTCGCGCAGATCTCACTGGGCGCACAGCTGAACCAGACGGTGAAAGCGATCCAAGAAGCCGAAGCCTGGCCGGGCCCATCGCTGATTATCGCGTACAGCCCGTGTGAAGAGCACGGCTACGATCTGGCATTCAGTCACGATCAGATGCGTCAATTGACGGCAACGGGCTTCTGGCCGCTCTACCGCTTCGACCCACGTCGTGCCGAAGAAGGGAAAGCTGCGCTGGTCACCGATTCTCGTCCGCCATCAAACAGCCTGAGCGAAACGCTGATGAAAGAGCAACGCTTCCGCCGCCTGAATAGCATGATGCCGGAAGAAACTGCGCAGCTCTATGAAGAAGCGGAGCTGGATCTACGTCGCCGTTTTGACTTCCTGACGATGATGGCTGGCAAGGCAGAGAAAAACCCGCAGGAATAATCGTTCCTCCCCAAACCGGCTTCGGCCGGTTTTTTATGGCGTGCCATCCATGGCCGCCACCCTTACGGGCCGTTGCGTTTTCCCCTGTCCAGACGGGGTTGAATACAGAAGAATCCAGCGCGGATAGTCCAGTTTGTCAGGCACGGTAAAGAGGGGCTGACAAGACGCAAGTTACCTTATACTTTATGAGATTATTCGCTCGTTACGGTGTCAAACCGCTCTCAACGTCGCAGAGGACGAAACATGAAAGGAAAGTTCGCACCATCGCAGATTGCATTGCACTGGCTGGTTTTTCTGTTGCTCGTTGTGACTTATGCCACCATCGAGCTACGCGGATTTGCTGAACGCGGTTCGCTGCTGCGCACCGTGATGATGGTGACGCACTTTAGCTGCGGCGTAGCCATACTGGTTCTCATGCTGGCTCGCCTGTTCTTGCGCCATCGGCATACTTCTCCGGCCATTACGCCACAGCCCCCTCGCTGGCAAAGTGCGCTGGGTTCGCTTACCCACGCCGTTATTTACCTGCTGTTTATCACGCTGCCGATACTGGGCGTTGCTTCGCGCTATTACAGCGGTCGGGACTGGATGCTTTTTGGTATCGGCATGCCAACCGCCGCGACGCCGAATTTCGACCTGGCTGAAACGCTGATTGGCTGGCATGAAACGCTGGCACCGTTAGGCTACTGGCTCATTGCCGCACATACCGCCGCCGCCCTGTTCCACCACTATGTTATGAAAGACAACACGCTGCTGCGCATGATGCCAGCCAAGCGCGATTAATCGGGTCACGAAGGAGCAAGCATGAAAGTCGCACTGGGGCAATTCGCCGTTGACCGCGAGTGGCAGCAAAACGCCACAACCATCACTGAGTTCATGTCGGCGGCACAGCAAAACGGTGCCGACCTGCTGGTGCTGCCCGAAGGCGTGCTGGCTCGCGATATCACCAATCCCAACATGGTGCTCACGGCTGCTCAACCGCTTGATGGCCCGTTTATCTCGCATCTGCTGGAAGCCAGTAAAGGCAGCAATCTGACGATCATGCTGTGTGTGCATATCCCGAATGGCGAAGGGAAAGTCTGGAACACGCTGCTGGCACTGCGTAACGGCGGGATCGTTGCGCAATACCGGAAGCTGCATCTATACGATGCGTTTTCTGTACAGGAATCGGAAAACGTACTGCCAGGCGAAGACGTCCCGCCGCTGTTGACCATCGCCGGGTTGAATGTCGGACTGATGACCTGCTATGACATCCGCTTCCCTGAGCTTGCTCGTCGCTTGGTGCTGGACGGCGCAGACGTACTCGTTCTTCCCTCCGCCTGGATTAAGGGGCCGCTGAAAGAAGCGCATTGGGAATTATTGGTGCGCGCCAGAGCACTGGAAAACACGACCTATCTCGTCGCCGTTGGCGAGTGTGGCGTCAAGAATATCGGCAACAGCATGGTGGTCGATCCTTTAGGCGTTGTCGTGGTTCAGGCACCGGAAACACCGGCTCTCATCTATGCCAACATTGACCCAGAACGACTGGCGTATGCCCGTCAGATTCTCCCAGTACTGACTAATCGTCGCTTTCAAAAACCCATGTTAGACGGGGCAAATTGAGTCGCGGTTCACTCTACGCTGCTTTCTTTCTCATTCAGATGCCAAAAAGTGTGATTAGTTACACATGTTGTTTCCCTCAGAGGCCATTCTGCACATATAATGCGCATCCGGTCGTCATGGCGACCTTAGCAGACCAGCCTCCTGATTCGGGGGGTGCATTTACCACTCAAATAAAGAAACGAAAATGAGTATTCGCGCGATCTTTACTTTAGTTCTTGCAGCCGCCGCATTCAGTCAGGCCGCTTTTGCCGTTGTTTATCCTCTGCCTGCGGCTAACAGCCGACTGGTAGGCGAGAATATCGAAATCACCGTACCGGAAGATAGCACGCAGCCGTTGGAACATTTTGCAGCACAGTTCCAAATGGGCCTGAGCAACCTGATGGAAGCCAACCCCGATGCGGACGTTTACCTGCCGATTCCCAGCAGCAAAATGGTCATCCCTCATCAGTTGATTCTGCCAGATGCACCGCGTGAAGGCATTGTCATCAACAGCGCAGAAATGCGTCTGTACTACTATCCGAAAGGCTCCAAGACCGTGGTCGTGCTGCCAATCGGCATTGGTGAGTTAGGTAAAGATACGCCGATTAACTGGACAACGTCTGTTCAGCGTAAGAAAGCGGGCCCAACCTGGACGCCAACGGCGAAGATGCACGCAGAATATGCGGCACGCGGTGAAACCCTGCAAAAAGTTTTCCCAGCTGGCCCAGATAACCCAATGGGGCTGTATGCCCTGTACATCGGTAACCTGTACGCGATCCACGGCACCAACGCCAACTTCGGTATTGGCCTGCGCGTAAGCCACGGCTGCGTCCGTCTGCGTGCCGATGATATCAAGTATCTGTTCAACAACGTTCCGGTCGGTACTCGCGTTCAGTTCATCAATGAGCCAGTGAAAGCCACCGTTGAGCCAGATGGTTCACGCTATGTTGAAGTTCACAATCCGCTGTCTCGCACGGTAGAAGAATTCCATTCTGATTCTCCGGCACCGATCAGCATGACGCCAAAAGTGAGCAAAGTTCTGGCCGACGCCAGCGTGAACACCAGCGAAGTCGATCAGGCAATCCAGAGACGTTCTGGTATGCCGACCAAAATCAATGGTCTGATCGAACAAGCCACGCCAGCCATTCCGGTTGAATCTGTTGCGGCACCTGTTGCACCAGAAGCACAGCCGCAATATAGCCTCAATGCCGTGCAAAATGCCGCACCAGTTGAAGCACAGACGACGACCGCAGCTGACGCTAACCGTTCGTAATCGCCGATGACGCGTTGGAAACTCATTCAGGTTTCCAACGCGTTTCTCTACTATCCCTACCGTTTACTTTTTCTGTGACGCTTCCAGCGCCTGCGCCACATCAGCGATGATGTCGTCAATGTGCTCAATGCCGACCGAAATTCTGACCAGATCCTCACTCACTCCCGCTTTTGCCAGCTCTTCCGCATTCAACTGCCGATGCGTGGTACTTGCCGGATGACAGGCAAGCGATTTGGCATCGCCAATATTCACCAGTCGTAAAATCATCTTCAGCGCATCAATAAAATGCCCCCCTGATGCTTTCCCACCTTTAATGCCAAAGCTGATAATCCCAGACGCTTTACCCGAGGTAATTTTGTCGCAGTTTGCTTTATAAGGGCTATCCGGCAACGCGCCATAGTTCACCCAAGTAACCAGCGGATGCTGATTCAGGTAGCTCGCCAACGCTTCCGCATTGCTGCAATGGCGTTCAATGCGCAGGCTAAGAGTTTCCAGCCCCTGTAACAGCAAGAACGTGCTGTGCGGAGAAAGCGCTGCGCCCGTATTGCGCAGCGGCACCACGCGGCAGCGCCCAATATAGGCTGCCGGACCGAAAGCGTCGGTATACACCACGCCGTGGTAAGACGGATCGGGCTCATTCAGTAACGGGAAACGCGCTTTGTTCGCCACCCAGTCAAACTTGCCGGAATCGATAATCGCGCCGCCGATTGTGGTGCCATGACCGCCGATGTATTTGGTCAGTGAATGGACGACGATATCTGCGCCGTGCTCAAAAGGCCGGCACAGCACGGGCGTTGCCACTGTGTTATCAACAATCACTGGGACGCCGTGGCGATGCGCAATCTCCGCGATTTTGGCAATATCGACGATATTTCCCGCCGGATTCCCGATAGATTCACAAAAAACAGCGCGGGTACGATCATCAATCAGCGATTCCAGCGTCGTAAAATCATCGAAAGAAGCCATCCGCACGTCAACCCCCTGACGCGGCAGAGTGTGGGCAAACAGGTTATAGGTGCCGCCATATAGCTGGCTGGTGCTGACGATATTGTCCCCAACCTGCGTGAGCGCCTGGAGCGAATAAGTGATTGCCGCCATACCGGAGGAAAGCACCAATGCACCGATACCGCCCTCAATGGCCGCCAGCCTCTGTTCCAGCACCGCATTCGTTGGGTTCATGATACGGCTATAGATATTACCCGCCACCTTCAGATCAAACAGATCGGCACCGTGCTGCGTGTCGTCAAATGTGTAAGAGGTCGTTTGGTAAATCGGCACGGCGGCGGACTTCGTGGTCGCTTCAGATTCATAACCATGATGTAGCGCGAGGGATTCAAGTTTCATCTTACGAGCCTTTTTGTTGATCGTTGGAGTGAGGAAAATATCTAGACAAAATAGCAGACAGCGATCGGGAAAGGCACTTGATGATGTAGAAGAAATGGAGATAAGTTAGTAAAAATAAGACTAAATTTCAGCGTTACATTATTACGCTGAAGCCCCCTCACAAAACCGAGCTCTGCCGCTGAAGCAAATCTGAAAAAGCGATAACATTTGCGCAGAGAAAAAAACGTGCGCACCGTAACCTATCTGCGCATCACGTATTGCACCGCCTGCAAATCACAGCTACTTTTAACGTTATGAATCCCCCCACCCGAAACGCAATAAATGACTGATAAAATAAAAAATATCGCTACCTGCGAATTGCCTGCTAGCGTCCAATTCCCCCACTACGATCGTAAGGCACTGAAGCCACGCATCGTCCATATCGGTTTTGGTGCTTTTCATCGTGCGCATCAGGCACTGTTCACCGATCGCGTGCTGAATATCGTGGGAGGAGACTGGGGCATTTGTGAAGTCGTGCTGTTCAGCGACGACACCATGATCACTGCGCTGCGCCAACAAGATCATCTGTTTACCGTGTTGGAAAAAGCGGCGACAGACAATCAGCCGATTGTCGTCGGTGCCGTGTGTGAATCGTTACATGCCAAAGTAGAAGGCATTGGCGCCATTATTGAGAAACTCGCTGCGCCCGAAACCGCCATCGTTTCCCTGACGATTACCGAAAAAGGCTATTGCATGGACGGGACGAGCGGCAAGCTGGATCAGACCAACAAGTTGATTCAGCAGGATCTCATCGATCCTCGTCATCCCGCCTCAGTGCCGGGGTTGCTGGCGGAAGCGCTGCGCTTGCGTCACGAACGCGGGATTGCGCCGTTCACCATCCTCTCATGCGATAACGTGCCGGAAAATGGCAAAACAGCCAAAGCCGCCTTGCTAGAATCGGCGGGGCTCAACGATCAGAACCTGATCGATTGGATCGAGGCTAAAGTTTCTTTCCCGAATACGATGGTGGATCGCATTGTCCCTGCTGCGACGCCAGAAGCGTTGCAGGAAATTGCCGATCACCTTGGCGTCGCTGATCCCTGTGCGATAGCCTGTGAACCCTTTATTCAATGGGTGATCGAAGATCATTTCACTGCAGGACGTCCTGAGTGGGAAAAAGCGGGCGTGCAGTTGGTGCATGACGTACTGCCGTTTGAAGAAATGAAACTGCGCATGCTGAACGGCAGCCACTCGTTTTTAGCCTATCTGGGCTATCTCGCCGGCTATGATCACGTCAGCGACTGTATGAATGACGAGAACTATCGCCGCGCCGTGTCTCATCTCATGCTGCTGGAGCAGGCACCGACGCTCAGCGTGGTGGATATCGACCTGAAAGACTATGCCGTTCAGCTGCTTACTCGTTTTTCCAACCCTGCTCTCAAGCATCGAACCTGGCAAATCGCGATGGATGGTTCACAAAAGCTGCCCCAGCGCATGCTGGAATCACTTCGCTGGCATGTGCGTAATGGAGGAGACTATCGCTGTCTAGCATTAGGGATCGCTGGCTGGATGCGTTATGTCAGCGGGAAAGATGATGCAGGCAACCCTATCGAGATCCGCGATCCGCTGGCTGATAAACTCAGACAGGTCGTTGCGGAAACGTCAGATAGCGCCGAGCGAGTCAGCGCGTTTCTCAATATTCGTTCTATTTTCGGCGAGGATCTGTCAGCAAACCACGATGTCTTCAACGCTATCGCACAGGCTTATCTGAAGCTGCGCGATCACGGAGCAAAAAACACCGTGGCCGCACTGGTACAAGACTTTAAATAACGATAAATCCAAGCAGCCCAAGGTATAATGCACTCTGGACACCCAGCGCCAGAGTGCGACTTTTCCCCTTTGTTTCATCCAGCCACGGCAGCGATGACCAACTCATTCCCCCACCGATGACCGCGATCACTAGCATCGCCACAGCAACCAACCAAACGAGCTTGTCCAACAGCGAATTGGGAAACAAAATTTGCAGTGCGGAAACGACGAGAAACAGCGTAACGCAACGCAATACCCCGACCAAAATACCTGCACGATCTCTCAGCCCACGCGGTGCGGACGAAGGCAACCACGCCTGAAAAGCAAACAACCCAACGGCAGCAATAAAAATCACATAAATAATGGCATAGACCAGCAAATGACTCACGTTACGGCTCCTGATGAGGGAATACGATAAAGTAAACTGGGCGGGATGATGACGACATTTCCTCTCTGCGGTCAATGCGTTATTTCACATCACGCTATCGATTTGTGGGGTAGCGCCCACTATCATTTTGTCGTCAATCTGCACGCATACCGCTTTTTCGTAAGAAACCTACAGATTTTGTAAATTAAGAACACAAATACATTATCAAAAGATCATAAAAAGCAAATTAAAATATCTTATTTCATGATCTCTCTGACAGATCGTCATTAAAATCACCATAAAGCGTGATCGTCAGTTTACTTTCTTTTCAATAGAGCAAATTATAAAGAAATGATAGTTCAATAGAACTGAAATATTGTTTCATATTTGTAACTAGGCTGATCATGAATAAACCAATCTCTTTTAAACACACATTCTGCTACGGCAGCGCGAACCTGCTTGGCAGTGGCGCGCTTGCCATCAGCGGCGCATGGCTGATGTACTTTTACACCACATTCTGTGGGTTAACATTGGTTCAGGCTGCTGCTATCTTCTCCGTTGCCAGTATCATCGATGCTGTCAGCAACCCCATCATGGGGTACATCAGCGATAATTTTTACAACACGCGTATTGGTCGCCGATTTGGTCGCCGACGCTTCTTTATTCTACTAGGTGCCCCACTAGTTCTGGTCTACCCCATGCTATGGGTTGAAGGCTTTGGCTTCTGGTATTATCTGGCGACATACGTGCTGTTCGAGCTGATTTATACCTCGATCATGGTGCCGTATGAGACGCTGGCTACCGAAATGACCTCTGACTTTAAACTGCGCTCTAAGCTGACAGGTTCTAAAGCCATTTTCGGTAAAATCGCTAACTTCCTGGCAGCTTTCATCCCTGGGCAGTTTATTGCCATCTACGGTAAAGATTCAGCAACACCATTCTTCTACACCGGTCTGGTCTACGGTGCCATTATGTGTGCGGCGATGATCGCGCTGTATATGACATCCTGGGAACGTCCGGTCAACGAAATCGTCCGTGAAAGCACGTCCAGCCTGTGGCAAGCGATGAAAAAGTTGAGCGTGGATATGGTTTCTACCTTCCGCCTGCGTATTTTCCGCAAGCATCTGGGAATGTATCTATTTGGCTTCGGCGCTGAGTGGCTTTTCGCTTCCGCATTCACCTACTTCATCGTCTTTGGCTTGAAACAGAACACCGCGCTGGTATCACACCTCAACAGTTTCAGTTCAGTCATGCAGCTCATATCTACCGCAGCCTTCATCGGTATCTGCGTCAAAATGGGCTTTGCACGGCCGTTCCGTCTGGCGTTGATGGTGGTAATTGTCAGCGTGATGGCGTATGCCGCGCTCTATTTCGCTAACTGGTCAGAAGACATGACCATCTTTGTTCTGTTCGCGATTACTGCCGTATTTGGCCTGAGCACGGGGGGGATCTACTACATTCCCTGGACGGTTTATACCTTCTTGGCCGATGTAGATGAAGTTCTGACTGGACGTCGCCGTGAAGGGATTTACGCCGGTGCCATGACGTTTGCTGGTAAAATGGTTCGCTCTGTGATTGTCTTCGCGATGGGCTGGACGCTGAGCCAATTCGGCTTTGTCTCTGGGCAGTCAGTACAGCCGGAAACTGCCGTACAGGCGATCGTTGGCGTGTTCTCGCTGGGTGTTATCGGTCTTGCGCTGGTTGCGATTTACTACACCACGCAGATGAAACTGGATCGTAAAAACCACGCCATTCTGTTGGAAGAGATTGCACGTATCAAAGCGGGCGGCGCGATTGCCGATGTCCCAGCTCATGCTCGTGCTGTCGCAGAAGAGCTGACAGGCTGGGAATATGAGAAATGCTGGGGTAACAACCCATTAGGCGTTCAGTCAGAAGAGGCTAAACCGCAAGTTGCGACTGCACAGCATTAATTGAAGACAGGTATCAGGTAAAGCAATCAGCCCAATCTCGTATTGGGCTGATTCATTTAACGCACCGTGTTTTGATTAACCGCTCGGCAGGATTAAATCAACGCGGCTTCTTTCAATTCGCTTTTCAGGTAAGCGTAATATATCGGGGCTGCAATCACACCGGACAAGCCAAATGCCGCTTCAAACACCAACATCGCCAGCAGGATTTCCCACGCGTGCGCTTTGATCCTCGTCCCAACGATTTGAGCATTCAGGAAGTACTCGAACTTGTGAATCAGCATCAAATACACCAGCGCGACCAGCGCAATCGGCAATGAAAGCGATAAGCCAGACAGGAAAACGATCGAATTAGAGATCAGGTTACCAATCACCGGTAGCAGACCAAAAACGAAGGTAAGCACCACCAGCGTTTTGGCAAACGGCAGATGGACGCCACACAGCGGCAGCGCACCAAGAATGAAAATGGCAGACAGCACCGTGTTAACCGCAGAGATTTTCACCTGAGCGAAAACGATGTTGCGGAACGAGGCCGACAGCAGAGAAACCCGACGGAGTAACTCCGCTTTGAGTAACGGTTTTTCCGTGTCTTTATCGACGTTATAAAGCGAGACAATCGCGCCAAGCACCATACCAATCAGCATTGTCACAAAGCCATGTAGAAAACTTTTCCCCATGTTCTGCAACATCACAATATGCGCCTGAACCCATTGCAGCAGCTCGTGCTGGAGCTCTTCAATACTGACTGGTAGATACCCCGGTAAGTAGTGGACAATCTGCTGCTGAATATCATTGAGGATGTAGCCAATGCGCACATTGAAGGCCGCCGTATCCTTCATTTCCTGCATCAACAGCCCGACCAGGCTGCCAAACAACAGGCTCAACAGACTGACGACCAACGTACTGATTACTGCGACCACAATCCAGCGGGCACGCTTACCGCTGATGACCCGTTGAAAATAGGGCGTCAGTAAATTCACAATTTCATACACCAAAAAACCGGCGATAAAGCAGGTCAGCAGGCGTAAAGGCAGCAATATAAGCAGGCCACCCATAATAAAGAAAAAGCTCAACAGACGAGCTTGTTTCAGATTCAGTAACTGCATGATGACATCCCGTATGAAGAGGCAACGCCGAGGGTACTCTTTGTGGAGTATGTTACGCCTTTTTCGGTACCAACAGATTGATATATATGCACCAGATTGACGTCTGCTCTGCGTAGTGATAACAAACAAGGGATATTTTTGGTGTTTTACCAACGAAATACCAGCCATGTTTTAGCTCGGACGGATATTCACCCACCAGGAAAATGCTGGGTCACCTTCACTGGCAGCGTCCGCGCAATAGCGTCAAGCAGGCGATCAGTTTCATGTAGCGGAAAAACGCCCGAAATCCGTAGCATCGTCACCGCCATTGGCAGCACTGAGGCAAACGATGCCCCAAGTACCCCCAGCACGTAAAGTACGCACCAATAGGTAGATAGGTAGATAGGTAGGGACGGAATTTAACCATTATTTATCGCCTATCGCATAAGAAATGCTTGTTTTCAGGAGCAATACCAATTGAGAGAGTAAAAAGGTGAACCAGAAATCGAAAAATAATTAAAGTAATCCGTTATCAATCAGAAATATTAGGGAAAATACGTTGCCGATATTGGTAAACCAATACGATGATTAATAAAAAACTGACGTCAATTTTATGAAAACGAGTTATCAGCGATAAACGCTATATCAGCTAAACCACATAAATAATTAGACGATAGTCTACTTATTCATTTGTCAGCCTTTCGGATTCAACACGCTAAAAATAAAGAAAATTTACAGAGCTTATTGCCAGCGTTTAATAACACATAATTTCTAAGGGAATAATGTATGAACAGATAGAAAGGAATGGTGAATCAGGGCGGGATTCCACTTTGTTG
>NZ_JACDSF010000033.1:0-150 GCF_013449685.1 Pectobacterium brasiliense
TGTTGTTGAACGGAATGAGTTATTGAACAGAATGAGTAACTTCACCGTCTGTATAGCAATTCACATGCCAAAATTTATATTATTGTTTTATAACGATATTTACCTAACTAAAATTTCCCCTAAGCAAAATTTGAGCAAGAAGTTGCGCAG
>NZ_JACDSF010000033.1:182-100418 GCF_013449685.1 Pectobacterium brasiliense
CAGACCTCGCGAAAAAACGGCATCCATTGCGCAAAAAGTGATTTCAACCAGAAAGTGAGCAAGAAGTTGCGCAGAATGCGCAGTTATGCTGAAAGTTTGCGTTAGTGATAAATTATTCAAAGGAATAACCAATTTAAATGTGTTGTTTTGATAGGCTAATGGTAAATGAGGCGATAATTTGCTCAATTTTGATTAGCGTGTAAGTGAGTAATTACTTATGTATATAATGCAAAATATGCACGGGCTTGATTTCATCAGCCAACCTATAACCGACCAAATTTTCTACTAAACTAAAAGCATATGCCTGTTCCTGCGAGGGATCACGTGGCTCTATGTCCGTGATATGAACAGGTCGCCCATCCAGTTAACCCTATGATACTTTTATGGATTAACGGATATAAAAGGAGAATGAGATGACGCAACCGAAAGTTAAGCTGGCGGACGGCAATATCATGCCCCAGTTGGGCCTTGGTGTCTGGCGAGCAAGCAATGAGGACACGGTGATCGCCGTGACTGAAGCATTGTCCATCGGTTATCGGGCGATCGATACCGCCGCGATTTATAAGAACGAGGAGGCCGTTGGTCAGGCACTGAGTTCCGCGAACCTGCCGCGTGAAGAGGTGTTCATCACCACCAAGCTCTGGAATGGCGATCACACCGATCCCCAAAAAGCGCTGGAAGAGAGCCTGAGAAAACTTCGGTTAGATTATATCGATCTCTACCTGATCCACTGGCCGCTCCCGCAACAGAACACCTTTGTGGATGCCTGGCGCGGACTCATCAAACTCCAGGAACAGGGTCTGGCGAAAAGTATCGGCGTCAGTAATTTCCATATTCACCACTTACAGCGGCTAAAAGAAGAAACGGGCGTATTGCCGGTCATCGATCAGGTCGAGCTACATCCTCTTCTCCAGCAAAGACAGCTCCATGCCTGGAATGCTATCCACCATATCCAGACGGAATCCTGGAGCCCGCTAGCGCAGGGCGGCGAAGGCGTTTTCGACCATCCCATTATCCGTAAACTGGCGACAAAATACGGCAAAACGCCGGCACAGATCGTGATTCGCTGGCATCTGGACTGCGGGTTGGTGGTGATTCCTAAATCAGTCACGCCGTCGCGTATCAAGGAAAACTTCGAGGTGTTTGATTTCCGTCTGGATAAAGACGAGCTCAGTGACATTGCCAAGCTGGACTGCGGGAAACGTCTGGGATCAGACCCTGACGAACCGAGAAACGACTAATCTACCTTCGATGCCAGCCTTCACTGAGCTGGCATTTTTCTTCTCATCTAATCAGCGAACTGAATCTCATACACATCGCTACGGCAATGTGCTTCGCTGTATTCCAGCAGTTCACCCCGTTCGTTATAAACATGCAGTTGGCAATACAGCACTGGAGCCCCCGCCGCAATACCAAGAAGCGCAGCGATTTCTGCCGTACAGGCCATCGCTTTGAAACGATAGCGCTTTTTGTCGGGCGTGATGCCACGCGTCACCCAATATTGATAGAGAGACTGCTCAAGCGCTTCGGGGTCGGGTAGAAATTCTTGCGGTATCCAGGTCGTTTCCAGCGAAACGGGCTCACCATTGCTGAGCCGGACGCGTCGCAGATAGGTGACAGCCTGACCTTCCGGCAGAGACATTTTCGCAGCAATGGCAGCGGGTGGAACCTGTATTGCCTTTTCTAACCAGAGACTGCCAGCGACACCGCCTTGTTTCAATATCAACGCAGTGAACCCTTCATCCTCGGCGCTCAGTGCGTAGTTAAGCCGTTGAGCCACGCGGGTTCCCACCCCTTGTTGGCGCACAATCAGCCCTTTTTCTTCCAGCAGTGACAGGGAACGGGAAACCGTTACGCGTGATAATCCCAACTGCTGCGCAATCAGTCTTTCGGCGGGTAAGAACTGGCCGGATAACGTCTTACGGCGGCCGATTTCTGATTCAAGCAACGACGCGAGCTGCATGTACCGAGGCGCCGACGGCGCTCCAGCCAGTTGATCCCTGACCCAAAGCAGTAATTCCCGCATAGTGCAGCCTTTTTAGTGGCGCAGCGTTCTGGCTGCGTACAGGTTAAAACAGAAAGTGAAGCTGATTTCATAGCGAAACGAAACGCTCGGACGCTGACATTGTTGTAATAAAAAATGTTCTGTTAGTAATAATCAGGTCCGGAACAGTGCGCGACGCAAAACGCAATTCACCCTTAATTAATAGCAACATCAATATATAAGGTATCGTCCGCGCGGCTCTGCATCTTTAATTTTGGTTTGTCTGAATAGAGGTGGATCACATTAAGAAACAGATGGGGATCGGGAACATTGCCGTCTGACGAGCAGGCTGCGCATCAGACGCACGGCCGTTACCTTTGTCACGGCAAAGGGGGAGCGCGGAGAAGCTGGCAAGCTATAGGTTGGTTTACATCCCAGACTGTACGATGAGCTGTCCTGTCGAGCCGCGATCGGCCAGCTCTAGCGTCTGGCTGTAATACAGGAAGGGGAACGCCATTGAGGAAGGCTGCGTGAAATAAACCAGCAGCTCGACATCGTTATCCACCCACACCGTATCTTTCCAGCCGCTGTCTTCCACCGCCGGTGGCCGACCATTCGCGCTGCGCACCAGAAACTTGACGCCCTGAATGTGGAAAGCCTGCGGCGTGTCGGCGTGGATAATCCAGCGTTCACAGCGGCCAAGCTGGGTTTGTACATCGGCACGCGTCATGTCCCACATCGCGCCGTTGATGCCGGGCAGACTATCACCCAGAC
Source organism: Pectobacterium brasiliense (assembly GCF_013449685.1). Classification (GTDB taxonomy): domain Bacteria; phylum Pseudomonadota; class Gammaproteobacteria; order Enterobacterales; family Enterobacteriaceae; genus Pectobacterium; species Pectobacterium brasiliense_A. The sequence goes on from NZ_JACDSF010000033.1 coordinate 2,941, forward strand.
GGAATTCGCGCGTGCGACTGATGCTACCTTCAATGATGTTGTCGGCCAGCAAACGCATCGGCAGGTTATCCGTGACTAATGGCAACAACCCCGTCGGCTTCAGCGTAAGTATTTGCGTCGAAATCAGGATGCTGGAAGGCTCAAACAGCCCGCGCAGACGATCCATAATCCCAGCGGACTCACCTGCCGTCAGCGTCACTTCCTCACCTTGTGACATGTCGATCAGAATTTCACGCCGTTCACCAGGCGCGAGAGAAAGCTGGTTCACGGCCATCGGAGCCGGTAACAGCCCTTGATCGCTGGCAATCACATGCATCGCTCGCCCATCGCTCAACCGCATCACGTAACGCCGAGAGTTCGACGCGTTCAGCAATCTCAGGCGAACCCAGCCACGGGACACGTCAACAAAGGGGTTTTGCACGCCGTTAACGAGCAACGAGTCGCCCACGAACCCACCGTTAGAAGGCGGGTTATAGAGAGGGACACCAAAGTTATCCAGTCGTTTATCCTGAATAATCAGTGGGAAATCATCAACACCGTAGTGATTGGGCAGCGGTAGGGATTTACTGGCGCTGTCTTCCACCAGCCATAGTCCAGCCAACCCGTTATAGATATGCGGAGCCATGCGGTTCGGCGTATTCGCATGATACCAGCAGGTCGCCGCTGGTTGACGAACGGGCAACACCGGTGACCAGTCGGTTCCTGGAGAGATGATGCGAGCCGCACCGCCCATCAGTGGCCCCGGCACCTGCAAGCCACCGATCGTCATCGCGACAGGCTCATTCAGGCGGTTACTGTAAATCAGCTTAACGTCATCGCCGTCATAGACCCGCACCGTCGGTCCTAAATAGCGGCCATTGATTCCCCAAATGGAGGTTTTACGGTCACCGGAGAATGCCCAATGGGCACGCTGCATGGTCAGAAAAAGCGGCTGGCCTCGGCGCGACTCCAGTAATGGCGGTATCGGCAATGCGGCGGGATTCCCACTGGCTTTAGCTGCCAGTGGCGTCATACCCGCACATAACGCAAGGCCCGATGCCTGAATAAACTGACGTCGGCTGAGTGACATAATGACTCCGTAAATCCAATAAACCGTAAGCAAAGTTTATCTTCCGATTCGCTCTTGAATAGACAATCGGAAGAAATAATCGCGTAACTCGATGGGGTAAGTTTATTTTTTGTCTGCGGCTTCGCGCGCCGCGACTTCCGCATCCAGCTCCGAAATCTTGGCCGCCATCACATCATGACAGTGTGCAGCCAGCTCGCGAACCTGATCTTTGGTATATGCGCCGGTATCAATAGGCGGCAACATTTCTACGATAACGAGCCCGTTATTCCAGCGGTTCAACTTCACTTTGTTGCTGGTCGTAGAAACGCAAATCGGCACAATCGGCACGTCTGCGCTAATCGCGGCATGAAAGGCACCGGTTTTGAATGGCAGCAGGCCGCGTCCACGGCTGCGCGTACCTTCGGGGAACATCCAGATAGACGTGTTGCGCTCTTTAATATGCTTCACGACCTGGGCAATGGTGCCATGCGCTTTAGCGCGGTTTTCACGGTCAATCAGCAAGTTACCTGTCAGCCAATACAGTGGCCCGAAGAACGGGATCCACAGCAGGCTTTTCTTGCCCACGGTAACGGTACGAGGCTGAACCGCGCTGGATACCGTGACCATGTCGTAGTTGTTCTGATGATTAGCGATATAGATGCAGTTGCCGTAATGCGCAGCTTCTTCCGGTATCCGCATTTCTACTTTCAGGCCAAACACCACGGACAAACGGCCAAAAAGATGGCCGAAGGTCGCGACATGGCGGGGATTTCGAGGGCTGAACAGGCAGTAAAACAAGCCAAAAATACAGATCAAAATCGAAAAGATAACGACAATAAAAAAACGCAAAATGGATAACATAGCAACCTCATTAGCCGACAGCCGCCGCTAGTATAGCGATTTCGCGCTAAAACACACGGTGATTCAATTTGCTGCAAGATGGCAACCGGAAACTAAAGAAAGGCGGTATGACACCACCTTTCTCAACATGCACATAACAATATGGAGGACTTATTCTTCGCTGCTGCTAATCTGCTGTGGTGCATCCACCTCAATGCGGTCAATACCTTTTAACCCACGCAGCAACGTGCCTTTCAGTCCGCGTTTGCCCTGATAATTCTGAAGATCATTGGGGCGTAGCAACTGCTTGCGCTTACCCACGTACAGCGTGACAGAAGCCTGCGGCGGTAATAGAAGCAACTGAGCCAGACGATCTTTACCTTCCGCAAAATCAGCCGAGGAGATGGACACAATCTTGTTGCCCTTGCCTTTCGACAGCTGTGGCAGATCGGAAACGGGGAACAGCAGCATTCTGCCTGCGGCGGTGATCGCCATCAGCAGGTTATCGTCACCTTTGATCTCGATCGGTGCCAGCGCCTTCGCGTTATCCGGCAGCGTAATAATCGCTTTACCCGCGCGGTTACGCGCCACCAAATCGTTGAAGGTACAGACAAAGCCGTAGCCCGCATCGGATGCCATCAGCAACGGCTGATCGTCTGCGGCCATCAGTACTTGTTCAATCGTCGCGCCCGGCGGCGGCGTGAGTTTGCCTGTCAGCGGCTCACCCTGACCACGTGCAGAAGGCAGCGTGATCGGATCCAGCGCATAGCTGCGGCCAGTGGAGTCAATGAACACCACCGGCTGATTGCTCTTGCCTTTCGCGGCGGCGCGGAAGCTATCGCCCGCTTTATAACTCAATCCGGCAGGATCGATGTCATGCCCTTTCGCGCTGCGCACCCAGCCCATTTCTGACAGCACAATGGTAACCGGTTCGGACGGCACAAAGTCGTGCTCGCTCATCGCTTTCGCTTCGCCACGCTCACGCAGCGGCGAACGACGTTCGTCACCATAGGCTTGCGCATCCGCCTGAATTTCTTTCTTAATCAGGTTGCTGAGCTTACGGTCTGACGCCAGCAGCGCTTGAAGCTGATCGCGCTCTTTTGCCAGATCGTCCTGCTCACCGCGGATTTTCACCTCTTCCAGCTTGGCCAAATGACGTAATTTCAGCTCCAGAATCGCTTCAGCCTGTGTTTCACTCAGGCTAAACTGGCGCATCAGAACGGGCTTCGGCTCATCTTCCGTGCGGATGATATGAATGACTTCATCGATATTCAGGAACGCAATCAGTAAACCTTCAAGGATATGCAGACGCTTGAGCACTTTTTCCAGACGGTAATTCAGACGGCGGCACACGGTATCGCGACGGAAGACCAGCCACTCGCTCAGGATCTCGACCAGCCCTTTCACACTCGGTCGACCATCCAGACCGATCATGTTCATGTTAACGCGATAGCTTTTTTCCAGATCGGTCGTAGCGAACAGGTGGTTCATCACCTGATCCATATCGATCCGGTTTGAGCGTGGCACCAGCACCAGACGGGTTGGATTCTCGTGATCGGATTCATCACGCAGATCTTCGACCATCGGCAGCTTCTTCGCACGCATCTGGCTGGCAATCTGCTCCAGCACTCTGGCACCGGAAACCTGATGTGGCAGCGCGGTAATCACGACATCACCGTCTTCTTTCTTCCACACCGCACGCATACGCACGGAACCACGGCCATTCTGGTAGAGTTTGCGCACTTCATCGCGTGGCGTGATGATTTCAGCTTCCGTCGGGAAATCCGGTCCTTGAACATGCTGCAATAACTCGTCCAGCGAGGCTTTCGGGTTTTCCAGCAGCATCACTGCGGCGGCGGCGACTTCACGCACGTTGTGCGGCGGTATGTCCGTGGCCATCCCTACGGCGATTCCGGTGGTGCCGTTCAGCAGAATATTCGGCAGACGCGCAGGCAGCATCTTCGGCTCTTGCATCGTGCCGTCAAAGTTCGGGGTGTAATCGACCGTGCCCTGCCCGAGTTCGGACAGCAGCAGTTCCGCATATTTGGACAGCCGCGATTCGGTATAACGCATGGCGGCGAAGGATTTCGGGTCGTCCGGTGCCCCCCAGTTCCCCTGACCATCCACCAGCGGATAGCGGTACGAGAACGGCTGCGCCATCAGCACCATTGCTTCATAGCAGGCGCTGTCGCCGTGCGGATGGTATTTACCCAGCACGTCACCCACGGTACGGGCAGATTTTTTGAATTTGGCGCTGGCATTCAGTCCCAGCTCGGACATCGCATACACGATGCGACGCTGCACAGGCTTCAGGCCATCGCCAATGAACGGCAATGCCCTGTCCATGATGACGTACATGGAATAATTCAGGTATGCATTTTCGGTAAACGTGCGCAGCGCAAGGCTTTCTGCGCCGTCATGAGTCATCTCACTCATTTATCTCACTTCCCTCACATCGCGGCGCGATGGTTACGCTTTCCGGCACGCCATAGCGGCGGTATGTTTGGCGAGAATAGTACCTTATCTAATGAGGTGATGTCACAGGGAACCATTCGCAGGGAACCGCGCCACAGGAGTGAGTCACGTACTTCTTTAGCCGGTATCCAGAATGAGTCCGGGTACTCGCGGTTAAGCGCTTCATCATCGTCCAGCTCGTAGTGTTCGGTTTCATAAGTCAGTCATTTCATTACGCCTCATTGAGGCATAGCCAGTCGCTTTCATTTTGATAGCAACCATCCCGTTTCATTAAGAATTATTCATCATCGTTGCAACATCAGATGATAATGCTTAGCATATTGATAATGGTTATCATTACCACATGATAATTAATGTTATTTGCCGTTTTGCATTTCCCTTGCAGACGTTAGCGACCAGCACGCCATGTTTCCCCAACGCCGCTGGCCAGAACAACCTTATAGCAGAGTATCATTATGTTAATTAACAAGAATTTAAATAAAATTCTTCTCACCGGCATCTTGACTGGCGTTGCGCTGAACGGGATGGCAGCGGATAGCACCACAGGTAACAACGCACTCAACGTGAAGAATCAAGACGATTCGGCGTCGAAAACGGGACAGACTGACGATGTGATGACGGTTCACTCGCCAAAAGTCGAGAAAAAAGCCGGTTCAATTACGACGCTGACTGCCGCAGACATGCAAAGAGAAGGCGGCAACAATTTCGGCACGATCATGCGCTATCAACCTTTGGTGAGCGCAACAGGATCCAGCGGCGGCAGCAATACAGGGAAAAGCGGCTTCGACCGCGGCGGTTACACGGGCTACAACATTCGCGGCATTGAAAGCAACCGTGTAGCGATCGATACCGATGGCATCGCCCTGCCTAATGCCACGGGCCGCAGCTACGCCAGCCGTGCCGGATTCAATACCTTCGGCATGGGACGGGACTATATCGACCCTTACGTGTACAGCAGCGTCGATATTGAGTCGGGCGGTCTCCTTTCGGCCAAAATCTGCCGATGACTATCTGAAAGCAGGCAAGCAGGACTACTTCGGTTTTCAGAGCGACTACGACTCTGCCAACCATGGTTGGCATAATGGCATCACCGCAGCAGGCGGTGATGACGAATTGCGCGGTGTGGTCGTATTTAGCCGCCGTGACGGCCAGCAAACGCGTAATAACAGCGACGAGATCGCCGCGTACCCCGCCAACTGGCACTCTAACGCCATTTTGGCGTCCGGCATTTGGCAGGTTAACGACGAGCATCAGCTCACCGGTACGCTGGATTATTACCATAGAACCAACCATACCCATTATGACTACTGGGGTAGTCTGCCAAGCGGCAACAACACCATTTACGGCACGGCACAACAGAGCAGCGAGACACGCCGTTGGACCGCCAGCCTGAAAGATCGCTGGACACCCGTTAACAACACGCTGGTCGATTTGGTTGATAGCCGCATTTACTTCCAAAACAGCGAATCACACGACAATACCTGGCTGCCCGCAACTACAGGAATAGCGGCAGCAGATAGCCACCGCGTCTATTCCGACTACAATGTCACCACCTATGGATTCGATACCCATATGGTGAAAAGCTGGGATCGCCACGAGTTCAGTTGGGGCCTTAACGCCAGCCAAAGCAAAACAGAGCGTCCGTTCAGGCAGTCGCCTAACCAAACGGGTGCCAACAACATCATGCAGCCGGAAGCCGATAGCAATAGCTACACCGTCGGCGGCTTTGTGCAGGACACCGCTACGTGGGATCTGGCGGGGCACGCCTTCTCGGTTGTCCCTGCCGTGCGCGCCATCCATCAGCGTACCAAACCGACCAACACGGTTCGCCTGAGCGGTGACGGTAGTGTCATCAGTGAATCCGATGTCAACAGACTGTACGGCAAAGCCAACAGCGATACGCAAGTCCTGCCGTCTCTGAGCTTCCTCTACGACATCACGCCGACGCTGACAACCTATTTGCAATACCGTCGTGGCGCACAGTTCCCGGATGCCAGCCAGCTTTATGGCAGCACCAACCTGGATTCTAACTTTGCCGGGCCGTTCCAGTATGCCTTTATCGGCAATAGCGACCTCAAAACGGAAACCAGCAACAACGTAGAGTGGGGATTAAAAGGGGAAGCGACGGAGGGGGTCACCTTCCGTACCGCGCTGTTCTACAACACGTATAAGAACTTTATCGCCAATACCCGCTACCGTCGTAGCGCCAGCCCCGATAAATTCGTCAATGTGCCAAGTAATATCAGCACGATATTCCAGGCGGAAAACCGCGATAAAGCCTACATCTACGGTGGTGAGGTCAGCAGCAAAATACAGCTAGGCACCTGGTTCCCAGCAGTTGATGGGCTCAGCACCACGCTGGCGTTTGGCTACACCAAAGGCCAATCGCAATCGCACTACCTCGGCGACCGCTATGTCGATCTCGACAGCGTGGCCCCGATGAAAGCCGTGATAGGTATCGCCTACGACGATCCTTCCCAGCGCTACGGTGCCGCCGTGACGTCTACCTTCCAGAAAGGGAAACAGGCGAAAGATACCAGCCGTGAAAGCTACACCAATGCAGGCAACGCGATCGCCACCTCGAATGTCGAATATATGCGCATTCCCGGCTATGGCATGGTTGACCTGACCGCCTACTATCGCGTGACCAAAAACGTGAAAATCAACGGCGGCGTGTATAACCTGACTGACCGTAAATACTGGGATTACCTCAGCAGCCGCCAGATTGAGACCAACGATCGGCAAGGGCAGTATGACCGCGCCCTCTCCGTGCAGCCTGGTCGAACCTTCCAACTGGGTGTGAACGTGGACTTCTAATCAATAGTGTTATGCGCGAACACACATTTTGCTGATTAACGCAGGCACCTGGACGAACACTTTGCCAGATCGACGTTTTAGGTACCTTTCTACCGCTGTGGGCAACGCCTCACAGCGGATTTTCCGTGAGTTCCTCGCTCATAAAATCGAGAAAGCAGGTAATGCGCACCGCTAGCTGACTATTGCGATAATACACCGCGTGACTTTCATAAACGAATCTACCCGCCGTCGGTGAAGCATTTAACCGAGCGTTAGACCTCGATCTCCGCCTTATCGCCTTTCTCTTGCAGCCAGTTGCGGCGATCTTCCGAGCGTTTCTTCGCTAGCAGCATATCCATCATCGCCATCGTCTGGTCCATATCCTCTTCGCTGATGGTCAGCTGCACCAGACGGCGAGTATTCGGATCCAGCGTAGTTTCGCGCAGCTGTAGCGGGTTCATTTCGCCCAGACCTTTAAAGCGCTGCACGTTAGGCTTGCCTTTCTTGCGCTTAAGCTGCTCCAGCACGCCCGCTTTTTCCTCTTCATCCAGCGCGTAGTACACCTCTTTGCCCAGATCGATACGGTACAACGGCGGCATGGCGACATAAACGTGCCCGCCCTGAACCAGCGCCCGAAAATGGCGGACAAACAGCGCGCACAGTAGCGTCGCAATATGCAGGCCATCGGAATCCGCATCCGCCAGAATACAGATCTTGCCGTAACGCAGTTGGCTGAGATCGGCGCTGTCAGGATCGATACCGATCGCGACTGAAATATCGTGTACTTCCTGCGACGCCAGCACCTCATCGGAGGAGACTTCCCAGGTATTCAGGATCTTACCTTTCAGCGGCATGATCGCCTGGAATTCACGTTCGCGCGCCTGCTTCGCCGATCCGCCCGCCGAATCCCCTTCCACCAGAAACAGTTCCGTCCGGTTGAGATCCTGCGAGGTACAATCCGCCAGTTTGCCTGGCAGCGCAGGCCCACTGGTCAGCTTTTTACGCACCACTTTTTTGGCGGCACGCATACGGCGCTGAGCACTGGAAATCGCCAGCTCGGCCAACTGCTCCGCAGCCTGTACGTTCTGGTTCAGCCACAGGCTGAAAGCGTCTTTCACCACGCCAGACACAAACGCGGCGCACTGACGGGAAGAGAGACGCTCTTTGGTCTGCCCGGCAAACTGCGGTTCCTGCATTTTGACCGACAGCACGTAAGCACAGCGTTCCCAGATGTCATCTGCACTCAGCTTCACGCCGCGCGGCAGAATATTGCGGAATTCGCAAAACTCGCGCATCGCATCCAGCAAGCCTTGGCGCAGGCCGTTAACGTGCGTCCCGCCCATTGGCGTCGGGATGAGGTTCACGTAGCTTTCCGTCAACAGCTCACCGCCTTCCGGTAGCCAGAGCAGCGCCCAGTCCACGGCTTCAGTATCGCCAGTAATCGACCCTAGAAACGGTTTTTCCGGCAGCGTGATCAGGCCATTTATCGCTTCGCACAGGTAGTCATTCAGGCCATCCTGATAGCACCAGCGCTGCTCGGTGTTGTTAACTTTATCTTTGAAGATGATTTCCACACCGGGACATAAGACCGCTTTGGCCTTCAGCAGGTGCGTCAAACGGGAGACGGAAAAACGGGGGCTGTCGAAGAACTTCTCATCCGGCCAGAAATGCACGCGTGTTCCGGTGTTACGACGTCCGCAGGTGCCGGTTACAGTGAGTTCCTGCACTTTATCGCCGTTTTCAAACGCGATGTCGTACACCTGACCATCGCGCTTAACGGTAACTTCAACGCGGGTAGACAGGGCGTTCACCACGGAAATCCCTACGCCGTGCAAACCGCCCGAGAACTGGTAGTTTTTACCGGAAAATTTGCCGCCTGCGTGCAGACGACACAGGATCAGTTCAACGGCAGGTACGCCTTCTTCTGGGTGGATATCCACCGGCATCCCACGGCCGTCATCAATGACTTCCAGCGACTGATCGGCGTGCAGAATCACATCAATACGGCGTGCATGGCCCGCCAGCGCTTCATCAACGCTGTTATCTATGACCTCTTGTCCCAGATGGTTAGGACGCGTGGTATCGGTGTACATTCCCGGACGACGGCGCACCGGTTCCAGTCCGCTGAGTACTTCAATCGCATCAGCGTTATAACTTGATTGAGCCATAGTTTGCGTTAATTCTTTGAGTTCAGTGAATGGTGTTTAACGAACCGCTTTCGGCGCTTCGTTTTTCAATGCCTATGTGTGGTGATTCAGTCTGTCGTGAGCCCTAAAAAATTCACAATCGGTGCGAAAAAGTGCTCAAATCCGACAAAGGCATGATTGCCCCCTGACTCCACAGTTTGACGGCAGGCCGTGTAATACGCGACTGCCTGACGATAGTCCAGAACTTCATCCCCTGTCTGCAACAGCAGCCAGAGCAAATCCGGCGATTCCAGTCGGTCAACCTGCATGACCTTCAGATCGTAAACGTGCCGAGACTCTAGCACATATTTTTCACCGGTGTAGGGGTTCTGATATTCGCCCAGATGGTCCAGCAACAGTTCAAACGGCTTCACCGCAGGGTTCACCACCACGGCAGGCAGCATAAAACACTGGGATAGCCAGGTGGCATAATAACCACCGAGGGAAGAGCCAACAATGCCCACCGGACGACCGGCCCGCTCCATAATCAGCGACTCCATCATCTCGGCCGCTTCCGACGGATACGGTGGAAGCTGGGGAATCACCATGTCAATTTCAGGGTGCCGCTCTGCCAGCCACGTTTGCAGAGCCGTCGCTTTTGCCGACTGTGGCGTACTGTTGAAGCCGTGCAGATAAAGAAGCGTTGGCATTAGTAACCGTCCGAATCCATGTCAGGCAGGAATTCGCTGCCTGACAGACGATAGACCTCGGTTTCCAGACGGCCATCTGGCAGCAGGTCCAGATAGCGCCAGCCCGGCGCCACGTCATCAATGGTGAAGTTAGTGCAGTGCGGTTTGAACTGTACGCAGGTCGACGGCGTGGCCAGCAAGCGGCGGCCGTGCCAGTCAAAATCCATCTCCTGATGAATATGGCCACACAGCACGGTGTTCACCTGTGGATAGCGATCCAACACCGCAGACAGATTATGTGCGTTGCGCAAGCTATGCTGATCGAGCCAGGTACAGCCAGAAGGATGCGGATGATGGTGCAGCAGCAGCAGCGTAAAGCGATCGGGCTGACTTTTCAGACTGCGCTCCAGCCATTCAAGCTGGTATTCGCTCAGCTCGCCGTGTGGGACGCCAAATACCTGACTGTCCAACAGGATGATTTGCCACTTGTCGCCCAGCAGCACATGCTTGGACGGCGCAATACCGGCGTCAGCCAGCGCATCGACCATCGCCGGCTGGAAATCGTGGTTACCCGGAAGCCATACGCAAGGTGCAGGGATCTGCGCAATCCCGCGTGAGAAATGGTGGTAGGCTTGCAGCGTGTGATCCTGTGCCAAATCGCCCGTCGCGACGATCAAATCAAACGCATCCTGCCGAGCCTTGATGGCATTCAGCACAGCGTGATAGCTACGATAGGTGTTGATACCCAGCAAGGTTTCATGCTCGCCCGCAAAAAGATGGGTATCTGTTATTTGTAAAATCCTGACTCTGGCGCCACTCGCCACAGGCAGTGTCAACAGGCTTTCCAAATGGTGTCCTTGGTTACGTAAATCTGTCTCTACCCGTCATCTTTCAAATTGCAGAATACGCTGCTTTCCCTTGTTGGCTCGACTGTCGCCGTCCTGCGTCTTGAAATCTATTGGGTATCAAAAACCGGTATCGACATCGAACCATACGCCAAACAATACTTTAGCCAATCAGCAAGAAACTGATTAATTTGATGCTTTTCATCACGTTGATGTAACTTCTTATTCGGATAATCATAACGTGCTTTGAAACGAAAGATCTGCTGGCTGGCACACACTTCCGCAACCAACGCATCATGATACAACCTAACGCTCATCATTGGCAGGCTCCAGTAGCTGACAGTGGGCGCTGTCTGCTTAATTTCCACCAATGAGGTATAGCGAGTAGACTCAAGAATCGTCAGTTGATAGACCGCATTATTGACGTGATAAACCGCGATTTCACCGACTTCATCAATTTTTGGCAACAAACGCCGCAATTGCATGAAGTTGGTTTCACATAGCCTCATCATGGCAGGGAAATCCGGAGTATAACGTTTCATAAATTCAATCCACCCACTCACGTTTCAGTTCTTCATGGTGCAACGCCAACCATTGCAAGGCAATGACAGACGCGGCGTTATCAACGATGCCTTCTTCAACCCATTGATAACTTTGTTGACGGCTCACCACATGTACGCGGATATCTTCATTCTCTTCCGCCAGACCGTGAATCCCTTTCGCCGTAAGTGTATCCACCTCGCCCACCATCACTGCCATACGCTCGCTGGTGCCGCCGGGACTCGCAAGATAGTTGATTATCGCTCGGCAACGGCCAACCCTTAATCCGGCTTCTTCCTCTGCTTCGCGCCGCGCCACCTCTTCGTGGCTTTCTCCTGGCTCAATCATGCCAGCCACCAGCTCAAACAGCCAGGGAGATGCACTGGTGTCATAGGCCGCAATACGAATCTGTTCGATTAATACCACTTCATCACGTACCGGATCGTAAGGCAGTAACACCACGGCATGGCCACGTTCGAAGATCTCACGGCTGACCTCATCGCTCATGCCGCCATTAAACAGGCGATGACGGAAACGGTAACGCTCCAGCGAAAAAAAACCGTCGTACAACGTTTCGCGTGCAATAATTTCTACATCATCTTTGGTGAAAGTAACCGGACCGGATACGGAAGACGCCATAGCTTTACTCCTGTAACAAGTATTAATGGAATCCGGTATTGTATGGTGGAATCCGCTGTCATTATACTCATCATTGTTTTTGAACGTTTGTTAGGCGTGGCATCGGCCAAGTGAGGGGGGGTCTCACCCATCGCATCACTTTTCGGTGCCTGACTGAACAGCAAAACGCCGCACTGAATCATCCAACAGGTCAATTTACCTGACCTTGTGGGCATATTCCGCTGAAAGATGGCACGTTCAGCTACCTTATCCTATTGGCAGATTCTGATAGAATCGACAATTATTCGTCTACAGACAGCGCTACCATAGCGAGATTGCTGCACAACAAGGAATGCAAATGAAGAAATTGCTCCCTCTTCTGATTGGTCTGAGCCTGGGCGGTTTTAGCGCCATGAGTCAGGCGGAAAACCTGTTACAAGTCTACCAACAGGCAAAAAGCACCAACCCTGATTTACGCAGCTCTGCGGCAACCCGCGACGCCGCGTTTGAAAAAATTAACGAATCACGTAGCCCGTTACTGCCGCAGTTAGGAATCAACGCCGGTTATACGTATAACAAAGGTTACCGTGACAGCAATGGCGTCAACAACAACGAGAAAAGCGCGACATTGCAGTTAACCCAGACGCTGTTCGACATGTCCAAATGGCGTGCGCTGACGTTGCAGGAAAAACAAGCGGGTATTGAAGACGTTACCTATCAGACCGCTCAGCAAAACCTGATGCTGAACACGGCAACCGCCTATTTCAACGTTCTGCGTGCCATTGACTCGCTGTCTTACATCAATGCGCAGAAGCAGGCGATTTATCGCCAGTTGGATCAGACAACACAGCGCTTCAACGTGGGTCTGGTTGCGATTACCGACGTCCAGAACGCCCGGGCACAGTATGACAGCGTGCTGGCAAATGAAGTGCTGACCCGTAATACGCTGGATAACGCGCTGGAATCACTGCGTCAGATCACCGGCAATTTCTACCCACAACTGGCCAGTCTGAACATCGAGCGTTTCTCTACCCAGAAACCTGAAGCGGTTAATAACCTGCTGAAAGAAGCGGAAAATCGCAACCTGAATCTGTTGTCCGCACGTTTGAGCCAGGATTTGGCGCGTGAGCAGATTCGTTCAGCAGAAACGGGCTATATGCCGACGTTGGATCTCACCGCATCAACGGGCGTGAGTGATACTCGTTACTCCGGTTCACGGACGAATAGCGGCAACTTCAATGACACTGACGCAGGGCAACACCGAGTGGGCATTAACTTCACTCTGCCACTGTATAGCGGTGGCGCGACCAATTCTCAGGTGAAGCAAGCGCAGCACAGCTATGTTAGCTCGAGTGAACTGCTGGAAAGCGCACACCGTTCTGTCATCCAAACGGTACGTTCATCGTTTAACAATATTTCCGCGTCTATCAGCAGCATCAACGCTTACAAACAGGCTGAAGTGTCTGCACAAAGCTCTCTAGATGCAATGGAAGCCGGTTATCAGGTGGGTACGCGCACCATCGTTGATGTACTGGATGCCACCACTACGCTGTATAATGCCAAACAGCAGCTCTCTAGCGCTCGTTATGATTACCTGATCAATCAGTTAAACATCAAATCCGCGCAAGGGACGCTGAATGAAGCCGATCTGCAGGCACTGAATGCATCACTGGGCCAGCCGGTATCCACCACGCCAGCCGTAACCGACAACACCGCTCCGCAGGCCACTACCGCCTCGGCGCAGCGTTAATCGATAGCCGCGTTTACACGCATCAAATACAGGGGAACCACGGTTCCCCTTTTCATACCTATGTCTTTTCCACAAAATAGCGCGACAGCACCAGAACACAGGAACCACCTTCTTTCGCTATAAAGCGAAACGTTGCACAACAGAATGTATAGCAACGTAAAGACACCTTCCGTTACACCTATTGCCGCTTTAAATTCAAGCAGCGTTCCCCTATTCTTAGGCACACTTATTGGTTATTGGCCGTGATGCTTTGCTCTGGGATAAACACGATGAAACGTACAAAAAATATTAATCAGGAAACGTTCCGCAAGGAATGGCGGACGCACCGTCTTGCGCCTGTTGCTTTGGCCGTCAGCGCCGTATTTTTCCTCGCGGGCTGCGAGCAAACTGATGAAACCGTCTCCCTCTACCAGAATGCGGATGATTGTTCTTCCGCTAACCCGTCCATGGCTGCCCAGTGCACCACTGCATACAATAATGCGTTAAAAGAAGCAGAAAAAACGGCACCGAAATACGCAACGAAAGAAGACTGCGTAGCAGAATTCGGCGAAGCGCAGTGTACTCAAACGCCTGCACCAGCACAGGCTGGTATGGCAGCAGAATCTCAGCAGGGCGGCGGTATGTCCTGGATGCCGTTGATGGCCGGCTACATGATGGGCCGAATGATGGGTGGCGGTGCCGGTTTCGCACAGCAGCCGCTGTTCAGTCCAAAAACACCAGCCAGCCCGGCCAATGGCCAGTTCGTTGATGCCGCTGGTAAAAACTACGGCAACGCGACAACAGGCCGCACGATGACCGTGCCGAAAACCGCTCTGGCACCGAAGCCTGCAACGACCTCAACCATCACGCGTGGTGGCTTTGGTGAAACCGTCGCGAAGCAAAACAGCATGCAGCGCAGCAGCGCCAGTTCAAGTTCCAGCGCTTCCCGTAGCATGGGCGGCTGAGGACGTATTAGATGAAGCGGATAGATATTACAGCGCGTCCTGACTGGCAGGAAAAAGCCACCGAATTTGGTTTTCGTTTCCACACCATGTATGGCGAGCCCTACTGGAGCGAAGAGGCTTACTACCAGTTCACGCTGGCTCAGATCGAAGAGCTGGAAGAAGCCACCGCCGAGCTGCACCAGATGTGTCTGCAGGTGGTGGAAAAAGTCGTCAACAGCGACGCGCTGCTCGCCAAATTCCGTATTCCCAAACACACCTGGGAATTCGTCAGACATTCATGGCGCACCAATCAGCCTTCGCTGTATTCACGCCTCGATCTGGCGTATGACGGCAAATCTCCAGCCAAGCTGCTGGAGAACAATGCGGATACGCCGACATCGCTGTACGAAGCGGCCTTTTTCCAGTGGCTCTGGCTGGAAGATCAAATCAACGCCGGAAACCTGCCGCAGAATTCAGACCAGTACAACAGCATTCAGGAAAAGCTGATCGAACGCTTTGAAGAGCTAAAGCTCAATCACGGCTTCGGCCTGCTGCACTTCGCCTGCTGTCAAGATACGGAAGAAGATCGCGGCACGGTGCAATACCTTCAAGATTGCGCGCTGGAAGCCGGTCTGCCGAGCGAGTTTCTGTACATTGAGGAAATTGGCCTCGGTGAGAAAGGCCAGTTTACCGACCCTGAAAATCAGGTAATTGGTAATCTGTTCAAGCTGTATCCGTGGGAGTTCATGCTGCGCGAGATGTTTTCCACCAAGCTGGAAGATGCCGGCGTGCGCTGGCTGGAACCGGCCTGGAAAAGCATTATTTCCAATAAAGCGTTGCTGCCAATGCTGTGGGAAATGTTCCCAAACCACCCCAACCTGCTTCCTGCCTATTTCGCAGAAGATGAACACCCTGAACTAGACAGCTACGTCATTAAGCCGCTGTTTTCACGCGAAGGGGCGAACATCCAGATCGTCGAAAATGGCAAAGAGATTGCGTCAGCCGATGGCCCTTACGGCGAAGAAGGGATGATCGTCCAGCAGTACCATCAACTGCCAAAATTCGGCGACAGCTACACGCTGATTGGTAGCTGGCTGGTAAACGATCAACCTTGTGGTATCGGCGTACGTGAAGATCGCGCACTGATCACTCAGGATCTCTCGCGCTTCTATCCGCATACCATTCTGGATTAAGCCGCAAAATTGAAACTAATAAGGCACGGTTTTCACCGTGCCTTATTCATTACTGACGCCAAAAGCGGATTACCCCACCTGTACCGACAACATACTCAGCGAACCCATTTCAAGCCCATCGACAGGAATGCCGATCGCCTCTTTACCGTCCCAGCTTCCCAGCACATAGAGCAGCGGGAAATAGTGATCGGGTGTTGGGTTGGATAATGCGGCACCATCATGCTGCATAAAATTAACCAGCGGATGGTCGTCGCCCTGATAAGTCAGGTTATCACGCACAAATTGATTGAACGAAATGGCCCACGGATACGGCTCAGCGTCGCCATCCCATTTCACCATCCGCAGGTTATGCACGACGTTGCCACTCGCCACAATCATGAAGCCTTCATCACGCAGGGCTGCCAGCTTGCGCCCTAATTCGTAGTGATACGCGGCAGGCTGCGTACCGTCCACGCTCAGTTGCACAACGGGAATATCCGCATCGGGATACATCTTGATCAGTACGCCCCAGGAGCCGTGATCCAAACCCCATTGGCTTTGATCGGCGGTAACGGGATACGGTGCCAACACCTGTTGGATCCTCGCCGCCAATTCAGGCGAACCGGGTGCCGGATACTGGGTATCAAACAGCGCCTGCGGGAAGCCGCCAAAATCATGGATGGTGCGCGGGTTTTCCATCGCCGTCACAGCCGTACCACGGGTATACCAGTGGGCAGAAACCGCGATAATCGCCTTCGGACGCGGCAGCGTCTCACCCAGCGTTTGCCATGCCTGCGTATACACATTGTTTTCCAACACGTTCATCGGGCTACCGTGGCCGAGGAACAGTGCAGGCATCCGGGAAGTGTTGTTCATAGTCATATCCTCTGAAAGATGTCAGCGAGCGTGCAGCCGCACGCGATGGCCTTACTTTACGCGCTTTATGACACAGAAAAAGTCAGAGTTATGTGATGGAGAACATCAATTAATTTGAAAGGTATGACACGCGGCAAGAAAAACTACCGACAAGGGATGGAACTCGCAAAAGACCAGATTAAGCAGAGCGACCTTTCGTATCAGAATAAATCTGGCTACCTTCGCGCTTTCCAACTCCCATAACCATCACAGTAATGGTCTCATCCTGAACCAAATACACCAGCCTGTAGCCAGCGGACTTCAGTTTAATTTTATACTGGTCTTTACGGCCATGAAGCTGGGCTGAAGGAACACGAGGATTTTCCAAACGCTCAACCAGCTTTTTCTTGAACTGCTCACGGACAGGATGCCCTAGCTTTTTCCATTCCTTCATTGCAGAAGGCACAAATTTTAACTTATAGGTCATCGAGCGAAATCTCTTCCGCGTCAGCTAGCTCTGACATCCGATCATCAACGGTACGCCCCAGCTCTGCATCTTCAGCCAATTCCATTAAATAAGCGAATACGGCAGGAGGCACACAGTAGAACGCCGGCTCATTCCGGTTCAGTATAGCGATAGTTTCACCTTCAGCAGCCCGTACCGTCCCCATCGGGTCACGTTTCAACTCAGTAATACTGGCGGCTGTGTTAGTTAGGATGTTGAAAGCCATAATTTCATTCACTCAATTCAGTTAGTCAAAAGCGACTTAAACACACTAATAATAGCACTTTTAAAAGCACTTATTATAGTATCTCCTAAGCATCACTTCACACTGGCCGTTAAGCCGCTTTCTTTCATCAAAAGCGTCGTGGACAGTCATTCATCTTACCTGCCCCCATAAAGCAAAACCCCGCCGAAGCGAGGTTTTATGATGAAGGGCGTTGACCGTTAAGCCGCTTTCTTTCATAAAAAGCGTCGTGGACAGTCATTCATCTTGCCTGCACCCATAAAGCAAAACCCCGCCGAAGCGGGGTTTTATGATGAAGGGAGTTGACCGTTAAGCCGGGTTCTGTCGTGGACAGTCATTCATCTAGGCCAGCAATCACTCACTGGCTCAAGCAGCCTACCCGGGTTCAGTACGGGCCGTACCATGTGAACCCCTATTTGGCCTTGCTCCGGGTGGAGTTTACCGTGCCACGAACTGTTGCCAGTCGCGCGGTGCGCTCTTACCGCACCCTTTCACCCTTACCTGATCCCACTTGCGTGGGCCATCGGCGGTTTGCTCTCTGTTGCACTAGTCGTAGGCTTGCGCCTCCCAGGCGTTACCTGGCACCCTGCCCTATGGAGCCCGGACTTTCCTCCCCTCCACCTGTCTCCCCCGAAAGGGACGGCAGTGAAGCGGCGACTGTCTGGTCAACTCCGGCGCGGATGATAGGGCAAATCGCCCTACTTGTCATCCTCCGATTCACCGCTATCGCCTTCTTGCTCCAGCCCATAGCGGTAAAGCGCGTTTTTCTTCACGCCGTGAATCTCTGCAGCCAGCGCCGCCGCTTTCTTCAACGGTAGCTCGGCACGCAATAGCGTCAGCGTGCGCAGCGCTTCCGCCGACAGCGCGCTGTCGTCAACCTGATGCCCTTCCACAATCAGCACCATTTCCCCTTTGCGCCGGTTTTCATCTTCTTTCACCCAGGCCAGTAGTTCGCCCACCGGCGCACCGTGAATCGACTCCCAGGTTTTGGTGATTTCACGTGCCAGCACCACGTAGCGCTCAGCTCCCAGCACCTCGCTGATATCCTGCAGGCTGTCCAAGAGACGATGTGTGGATTCGTAGAAAATCAGCGTGCGGGTCTCTTCCCCTAGCTCACGCAGCTTATCCTTGCGACCTTTGGTTTTGGCGGGCAGAAAACCTTCATAGCAAAAACGGTCAGACGCCAGACCGGACGCGGAGAGCGCCGTTATCGCCGCACAAGCGCCCGGCAGCGGCACCACGCGAACGCCTGCTTCACGGCAGCGTCGAACCAAATGGTAACCGGGATCGTTAATCAGCGGCGTGCCCGCATCTGAAACCAGTGCAATGCTTTGTCCTGACTGCAATTTAGCCAGCAACACATCCGCTTTTTGTTGTTCGTTGTGATCGTGTAATGCGAACAGTCGCGCATTAATCGCAAAATGTTGTAACAGCAGACCGGTATGGCGGGTATCCTCTGCGGCGATCAGATCAACGCTCGCCAATACCGCTAGCGCACGCTGCGTGATGTCGCCCAGATTGCCGATTGGCGTGGGGACAATGTAGAGGGTAGATGCAGAAATGTCTGCTTGTTGGTCTTGATTCATTGTTTCATCCGGGTTGCCGATTTAATATTGAGCATCTTTTTAAAAAAAATCACTGGATACAGTATGCTTCCCTTTCATTTCGTCCGTACCCAGGCAGGGCGTGTTATCCCTGTTTTGTTAGCGGCACTGTTTCTCGCAGGCTGTCCAAGTCATGCACCGCAGAGCCCGCCACCCGAGGTTCAGGGCAAAGCCGACGCATCATCCGATTATTATCTGCAACAGATGCAGCAAAGTAGCGATAATAACAAGGCTGGCTGGCAATTACTTGCTATTCGTTCCCTGTTACAGGAAGGGAAAGCCCCTCAAGCAAGCCAGCAGTTCAATGCACTGCCAGAAAAATTAAGCGCAGCGCAAAAGCAAGAACAGCAGTTACTCAGTGCGGAACTGTCCGTTGCCCAAAACAATATGGATGCGGCTAAAGCCGCGCTGAGCCAGCTTGATGTGGGCGCACTTTCCAATGAGCAAAAGCAGCGTTACTACCAGACGCAGATCAAAACCGCACAAGGTCGTCCGTCCATTGAGCTGCTGCGAGCCTATATCGCTCAAGAGCCACTGCTGAAAGGCGACGAGCACCAGATGAACCTCGATCAGACCTGGCTGGCGTTGACGCAAATGTCGCCACAGGAGTCGAACTCGCTGCTGATTAATGCGAATGAAAATGTGCTGCAAGGCTGGGTCGATCTGCTTAATAACTATCAGGATAACCGGACTTCTCCCGATCAGTTAAAGAGCGCGATTCAGGATTGGCAAACCCGCTATCCGCACCATCCTGCTGCAAAAACGCTGCCTACGCAGTTGAATCAGGTCATTAACTACCAGCAGTCATCGGTGAACAGCATCGCATTGCTGTTGCCACTCAATGGCCAGGCGCAAGTTTTCGCCAATGCCATCCAGCAAGGCTTTAACGCGGCAAAGAACGGTCAGATAGCCGCCGCAGCCCTATCTGCCCCAGCCGCACCGTCAGCGGACGCCACGCAAGTCGAACAGGTCACCCCATCGTCAGAGGGTCAGAAGTCCCAATCGCCTACACCGGAAGCACAGGCCACAAGCGCGGGGTTGTCCAGCTCACTCCCAGTCAAAGTGTATGATACGTCTTCACAACCGCTGGCGAATATTCTCACACAGGCACAGCAAGATGGCGCTTCGCTGGTCATCGGTCCGCTGCTGAAAAATGAAGTGGATCAGTTGGTGAACAGCCAGTCACCGCTGAATATTTTGGCGTTGAACCAGCCGGAACACGTCGAAAATAGCCCTAACATCTGCTACTTCGCCCTCTCTCCAGAAGATGAAGCCCGAGACGCAGCAAAATTTATCCACCAGCAGGGGAAGCAGCAGCCGCTGGTTCTAGCCCCCCGCGGTGCACTGGGCGACCGTATCATTAACGCATTCGCTCAGGCCTGGAACCAGCAAAGCGGCACCAGCGCTCTGCAACAGCGCTTTGGCAACACGGCGGAGTTAAAACAGGCGATTAATAGTGGCGCAGGCTTAAGCCTGAGCGGTCAGCCTGTTAGTGTGTCGCAGCAGCAGGCACAGTCAGGCACTACCATCGGTGGCCTGACCATCCCGTCACAGGTTCAACCGACGACCAGTTCGTCTGTCAGCGGTAATATTGATGCGGTCTATATCATCGCAACGCCAGACGAGTTGTCGCTGATTAAACCGATGATCGACATGCGCACCACCTCACGTGCACGTCCGGCGCTCTACGCCAGCTCACGTAGCTTCCAGGCCGGATTAGGTCCTGACTTCCGCCTCGAAATGGAAGGGTTGCAGTTCAGCGATATCCCGCTGTTAGCCGGTGCTAACCCAGCGCTGATGCAGCAGGTCAGCAGCCAGTTTAAAAACGATTACTCGTTAGTCCGCCTGTATGCCATGGGGATGGATGCCTGGACGCTCGCCAGCCACTTTGGTGAAATGCGCCAGATTCCGGGCCACCAGATTCCTGGGGCAACAGGAATGCTGAGTTCAGGGCCGGATTGCACCATCAATCGGCAGCTCACCTGGCAGCAATATAGTCAGGGCCAACTGGTACCTGTGCTCTGAATCAGCGAGCGGCTGGTGCAGTTTACGAACAACAGGCTCGGCGTTATCTCGAACGCGCGGGCCTAACCTTCACTGCCGCAAATGTTACGCTACGCGGCGGTGAACTGGATTTGATCATGCGCGATCGCCATATTTGGGTGTTTGTCGAAGTGCGCTATCGGCGCAACGCCCATTTTGGTGATGCCGCAGCCAGCGTCACCCGACGCAAACAGCAGCGGTTGTTGCATGCCGCCGCCGTGTGGTTGGCACAGCGAGGTGCCAGCTTTGACACAGTGGATTGCCGTTTTGACGTGCTGGCAATTACAGGCGAACAGTTCGACTGGCTCCCTAACGCCTTTGCCGCACAGGGATAACATTTTTATCACTCAGGGAGATCTTATCCTTGATGGCCTTCAATTTACGTAGGTTAATTCAACGTGCTGGATAGAATAAAAGTTTGTTTTACCGAGAGTATTCAAACGCAGATTGCAGCGGCAGAAGCCTTGCCAGACGCCATTTCCCGTGGTGCGATTGCGATGGTGCAGTCTCTGCTAAACGGCAACAAAATTCTGTGCTGCGGTAACGGAACATCTGCAGCCAATTCGCAACATTTTGCCGCCAGCATGATTAACCGCTTTGAAGCAGAGCGCCCCAGCTTACCGGCTATCGCACTTAATGCGGATAATGTGGTCTTAACTGCGATAGCGAATGACCGCTTGCATGAAGAGGTCTATGCCAAACAAGTCAGAGCGTTAGGTCAGGCTGGCGACGTACTGCTGGCCATTTCAACCCGTGGCAACAGCCGCGATATTGTTAAAGCCGTAGAGTCTGCCGTTACCCGCGACATGACGATTGTCGCGCTGACCGGCTACGATGGCGGAGAACTGGCCGGGCTGCTCGGGCCGCAGGATGTGGAAATTCGCATCCCGTCACACCGCAGCGCCCGTATTCAGGAAATGCACATGCTGACAGTAAATTGCCTGTGCGATTTAATTGATAACACACTTTTTCCACACCAGAACGATTGAAGGAGCACTACATGAGGATAAGTTCTGCATTTGCCGTGCTGTCTATCGCCCTGCTGCTACAAGGCTGTGTTGGGGTTGTTGCTGTTGGCAGTGCCGTGGCAACCAAAACGGCCACGGACCCGCGTACCGTAGGCACGCAGGTTGACGATGGCACACTGGAAGTTCGCGTGACGAATGCAATCAGCAAAGACGAGCAACTGAAAAAAGAGGCTCGTATCGTTGCAACGGCTTATCAGGGGAAAGTATTGTTAACAGGGCAAGCACCGAGCACAGAAATGGCAAGCCGGGCTAAACAAATCGCCCTCGGCGTGGACGGGGCCGCCGAAGTCTACAACGAGATACGCCAAGGCACGCCGGTTTCAATGGGGACCGCTTCTATGGATACCTGGATCACTACCAAAGTGCGCTCACAGATTCTGGCAAGCGACACGGTTAAATCCTCTAACGTCAAAGTCACAACGGAAAACGGCGAAGTCTTCCTGTTAGGCTTGGTGACACAGCGTGAAGGCACCTCTGCCGCAGAGATCGCCAGTAAAGTTAGCGGTGTGAAGCACGTAACAACGGCCTTCACCTACCTGCAATAACGCACTTTTTTCTTTAAAAAATAAAAAACCGCTGATAACAACATCAGCGGTTTTTTTATCTCTGCACTTTTTATCCCGATTCAGGGACACGTATCTTTGCCCGATGAGGCCGCGGATCAAGAAAATTATGGCGTAACCGGATTCAGCAGCCAGAGCTCACGGCGGGTTTCAACGCTGATGTAACTCGGTTCTTTATCGCGCACACCAGCCTCACCGGTGAGCAATTCCGCAAAGCCCGCCTGCCTGATTTGCGTCTGATAACGCGGCGTTTTCAAACCACGATCCGCCTGCAATAACAGCGGGATAAGACGGCTGCTTTGTCTGTCTATCGTTTTGCGCGGCCACGCCTTGCTTTCATCCAGATACGGCGCCATAAAATCCAGTGCCTTTATCACACTGCTTCCCTTCAGCGTGTGGTACTGCCAGATATTCTCGCCGACGCGGGAAGCCAGCATCGCCATATCCGTTATCGCCTGAAGGTTGAAGTAGCTGTAATGGAAAGAACGGGTACGCGCCAGCTCTTCCGGCTGAGCCCCATCCGGTTGCAGTTGGTGATCCAATTTTTCCCGCTGTAACTGCGCCATGGATTTCACCACGTTGATTTTCCCCAGATACCAGGCGATCCCTGCAACCTGTACCGTATACCAGCTACCGTGGTTGTTCTGGGCCGTTGCCTCTTTTTTCCCCAGTTTGCTGGTTTGTAGCCAGTGCAGATAATCGCTCATCCATGTCTGCATGTGCTGTTCATCCTGCGCAGTCCAGCCCGGCGCGTGACGCAGCATAATCAGCGAATCGACGATGCGGGTGGAAAAATAGCGCCCGTCCAGCACACCCGATCCCCTGCCCGGCGCAATACCCGGCACGCCCTGCGCGAAGTCGAGGTTAGGATTCATGCGCGTAGCGGGGTCGATAAACCAGGTACGGATCATCGACATGGCTTTGTCGGCATAAGCCTGTTTGCCAGAGAAATACCACGCCAGCGTCAACGCCTGCGTTTGGGCAGTAAATTTTGCCAGTCTTACCCCATCGGTCTCCTCATCCTTGCTGGCAGGGTTTACCTGCCCATCACGGCGAATCCAAGGTAAACCATCAGCTTTGTCGGGATCGGGCCACCAGTAGGCGCTGAGGCTCAAATAATCATGCTTTGAACCACTGGGTGGCGTAGATTTCTTTTCCGTCACAGTGGGATTATTTATTTTCAGCGCGCGGTCGGCTTCCGAAATAAGCTGCTCGTAAGCCATTCGCGTCTGCGGCTTTTCTGTTTTCTGCTGTAGCTGCTGTTTTACTGCGGATAGCTGAGACTGCTGCAAGAAGGCATAAGGATTATCGGGGGATGACGCTTTAGGCTCCGCGTCCGCACGGGCAACGGAAGCCACACAACACAATGCAACCAGTAAACCTGACCAATAACGTAACCGCATACTTTCTCCTGATGTCGAAAACACGAGCGTTAACGCGAAAATCTCTCGGTATAGTAAACGAACAAGGCGAATTAATTCAGATTGTTATCTCATAACAGATCGTTATCTCGCAAAAATGCGTCGCCGCCCATCTGCCTCATCTGGTGCAAAATCCACTGCTGGCGTTGAATAACATAGCCGGAGGGCGCATTCGCACGGAAGCGAATGGGGTTTGGTAGCACTGCCGCGAGCAAAGCGGATTCACTTGCCGTCAGCCTGCTGGCTGATTTGTTGAAATAACGTCTGGCGGCCGCTTCCACGCCAAAAATCCCAGGGCCAAATTCGGCGATATTCAGATACACGGTCAGAATTCGCCGTTTCGTCCAGACCAGCTCAACCCCAGTGGTAATACCCGCTTCAAGCCCTTTGCGCACCCAGCTACGTCCATCCCACAGGAACAAGTTCTTCACCATCTGCTGCGACAGCGTAGAGGCTCCACGAATCCGCTGCGTGTTGCGCTCGTTGTGCTTCAGTGCCTGACCAATCGCATCCAGATCGAAGCCCCAATGCTGAGGGAATTTTTGGTCTTCCGCCGCTATTACCGCCAGCGCCATTTCCGGTGCAATCGCCTCCATCGAAACCCAGTCAGAATGAGCAATGTAGGAGAATTCGCCTTTCAGCCATGCGCTGATCTGCCTGTCGGCCATCACCGCAGAGAACGGCACAGGCAGGAAGGAAAACAGCAGGATGCCAGCCAACCACGTACCGATGACAACCAACAGACTCCGAACAATCAGGCGCTTCAGCCACGTGAATAAGCCTCCACGCCCTCGGTTCCACCTCATTCGGTGAGATCCAATACGCGAGCAACGAGCTTATCAATGCCTTGTGCCGCTTCGCTGATGGAATTAGCCAGCATATAGGCCGGTGTGGTCACGATTTTATGTTCCGCATCGACCACGATATCATCGACCGGACAAACCACGTGGATACCGCCCATCTCGTCGACGGCTTCAGCGGTATCAATATCGTTACCAATGGTTACGCGAACAGGTACACCCAAAATCGTCGGTAGCAGTGCGGGTGAGATGCAAATAAAACCAATTGGTTTATTTTGCTTATAAATTTCCTGTGTGAGCAATTGCAGCGTTTCATCAATCTGACACGCCGTTCCCTGCATCGCAAAGTCACTTAAATTTTTCGCCGCACCAAAACCACCCGGCACAATCAGCGCATCTAAATCTTGCGCATTCGCCGTAGAAAGCGGCTGGATTTTTCCTCTGGCGATCCGTGCTGATTCTACTAAAACGTTGCGATTCTCATCAGTTACGTCACCCGTAAGGTGATTAACCACCTGTAATTGTGGCTTATCTGGCGCAAAGCAAACCGCTTGTGCGCCCGCACGATCCAACGCAAGTAACGTCAACACAGCTTCATGAATCTCGGAACCGTCATAAACACCACAGCCACTAAGGACAATGCCGACTCGTTTCATCATCTTTTCCTTCATTTCATTACATCAACTAATTGATTTTTTAATTGACAAACACTAATCTACATCACACATTTTAATGATTCTTGTAACAAAGATTTCTATATTTGCTATTTTGTTGCTTGATGAAGATGTACAGTAGCGAGGTTTTAGTCGCTGTTGTAAGTTGTAGTTGTTAGGAACATAGTTAAGACACGAATATCCGCACTTGCGAGTTTACAAACCCTGAGATCTAAATGCAGGTGCATGTTTTCCCTGGTGTTGGCGCATAATTCGCGCACCCCGGCTTCGGTCGGGGTCATTTTTTTCTACCGTATGAAAACGTGCAAAGCCCTCGCATCTCCATCCCCCCTAGAATCGTAAACACCACTCAATCTGCCGCCGCTGGCACTTTTTGCATGATAGCGCGTGAGACGAAAAACATTGTCTACCCGTTTTACTCGCCACGTCCCTGTGGCCGCCATAGACGATATCAACGCAACAATCCATATCAGGATAATCCGTATCAGGATTCTTTTTCTGCTTTTGCTACCCAATCACGCAGTACTTGAACGTCATGACGCCAGTCGTGCTTCAGCTCATCAACCCATTCCTGCACGTTATCCCACCATGCCGGTAGCGATGAGGTCTGAATCTGCTGGGCAACTTGTTGCAGATGCCGTAATCCAACGGAACCCGCCGCCCCCTTGATTTTGTGCCCTTCTTCCGTAATGCCTTTCTGGTCGCGCGCCGTCATGTTGGAATCCAGAATTGCCAGATAACCCGGCATCATCTGTTCAAACATCTCCAGACTCTGGTGGATCAATTTCGGCCCCACCAAATCCAGATACTGTTCCAGCATCGGGATATCCAGCAGATCGTCTTCTGCATTTGCCATGTCATCCTCCTCCTCAACCACCGGTTCTTCCGCCCACACCGTATGCGTGTCCCAGAACTGTTTGATGACAGCCGTCAGCGCAGGCACCGACAGCGGCTTACTGAGCACGTCGTCCATACCCGCATCCAGATATTCACGTTTATCTTTCAGTACGTTCGCCGTCAGCGCCACCAGCGGCGGCATGCTGCGTTTGCCATAGCGTGAACGCAACTGACGCGCCACGTCCAGACCGGTCATATCCGGCAGTTGAATATCGAGCAGCACCAGGTCGAACTCATCGGGATCGAACATATCCAACGCTTCCTGCCCAGTCATGGCGACATCCACGCTATTACCCAGTTTTTCCAGTACCGAACGCGCGACCACGACGTTGAGCTCAATATCCTCCACCAGCAGAACGTGCAGCGCTGGTAACGGCAAATCATCGTCGTCTTCCAGACCGCTTCCCGCTTCATCGACGCTCGGTGCCGTCACAGTCAGGGTGAAGCAGGAACCCTTGCCTTGCGTGCTGGAAACCTGGATATCGCCCCCCATGTTCTGTGCCAGACGCTTCGACACCGCCAGACCGATTCCCGTGCCCGTTGCGGGCTTTCCACCATGCTGGTCTTTGACCTGATAATACATGGCGAAGATTTTTTCCAGCTCATCCGCCGGAATGCCCATCCCAGAATCTTCCACTTCAAAGCGCAGGCGATCGCCTTTTTCATGCCAGACGCGCACCACGATTTCGCCTTTTTTGCCGTTCTCACCCTTCGGCGTGAATTTCACCGCGTTACTAAGCAGGTTCCACAGAATCTGCCGCAGGCGCGTGCCGTCAGTAATGACTTTCTGCGGCAGAGGCTGATGCTGATCCATAATCAGCTTCAGGCCTTTCGGTTCCGCCAGCAGGCCGCCGAGGTTTTCCAGATCCACCAGAAAACCGGTGAAATCAATCGGCTGATTATCCAGTTGCACCTTGCGGCGCTCCTGTTTGTCCATCTCAATCACGTCGTTAAAGATATTGCCCAGCGTGATCGCGCTGACGTGAATGGTTTTCAGGTATTTTTGCTGTTCAGGGTCAAGCTGCGTATCCAGCAGGATGCGACTTAACCCGACAATGCCATTAAGCGGCGTACGAAGCTCGTGGCTGATTGTTGAGATAAAAGTGGTCTTCTCCCTACTGGCGTTCTCTAACGCGTCCTGGTAACGCTTACGCTCCGTTATATCGCGTCCAAATCCCATCAGCCCGTGACGCTTGCCCATCCGATCATAAAACGGCACCTTGCGCAGCTCAAAACAGGCTTTACGGCCATCGGGATACACCAGCCATTGTTCGTAGGTCAGAGAAACGTTGTGGCGGAACACTTTTTCGTCCGTCTCCATCACTTTCTCGGCAATCTCGGGGGAATAAACATCCTGTGGCGTCAGACCAATGAGCTGCTTCTGGCTTTTGCCCACAAGGAGTTCCATCGCACGGTTGCAGCCTGAGAATTCTTTATCTTCATTACGGTAGTAAACCAAATCCGGCGAGGCATCGAGGAACGAACGCAGCAGCGCAGATTGCTGCTCCAGCTCAATTTGCGCCTGTTCACGGCGAGACATCTCTTCTTTGAGTCGGCTCATCACCAGCACACGCGCCTCTTCCGCTTTGATACGATCGGCGATTTCCTGATTGAGCTGCGCGATGTTTTCCTGAAGCTGCGCATTCAGCTCCAGATCTCGATGGCGCATTTCTTCCAGCTTCGCTACCAGCTTCGCCAGCCGCTGGCGCGACTCTTCAAGCTGCTCCACCACCACGGAGAGGAAATAAACGGCCCAGGGCGTAATCAACAACCCGAAGAAAATGGAGCGGACCACGTCGATATTTTCGACTTCCCCGCTGAGCAACAGGGTGACGGCCATTTGCACCACCATCGCCAGCAGCACCAATACCGAGGCCAGCAGCAGTGAAAAACGAACAAGCCCCAGTTTTACCATCAAATCAACATAGTACTGCGCCAACAGACGAATTTGCTTCATAGCGATTTCCCTTAGTCACCCACCCGCGCATCATAACGTAAAACGACGGCTTATACGGTGCTGCCGCACAGATTCACGGCACAGCATCAGCCACCAATGCCCCGCGGCACATTACCTATCAGCATAGCGGTAAGGCGTTCCCAAGGCGGAACCCTGTACGCCATGCGTTTGCAGATAGCGATCCAGCTCCACCATGCCCGTCCAGCGGTTTTCACACCAGAGCGGTGCCAGAAGCGTCGGGCGGCGGGCGCTGGCGGAAATGCGGTGATAAATCACCTCAGGCGGCGTATGGCGGATCATCTCTCCCGCGATCTCCACGTAGCGATCCAGCGCCAGCTCGGGCAGCCTTCCCGCTCGCCAGGCCTTCGCCATCGTACTGCCCTCCACGATATGGAGAGGGTGAAGCTTAATGCCCTCCACGCCGGTTTCAACCACCTGCTCCAGCGTCGATAAGCAGTGCTGTGCGTCCTCTCCCGGTAAACCCACGATCAGATGACTACACACTTTCAGACCGCGCTCACGCGCACGGCGGGTGGTTTCCTGATAGCAGGCGAAATCATGACCGCGATTAATCCGGTGCAGCGTTTTGTCACACGCGCTTTGCAGACCCAGTTCCAGCCAAACCTCGTAGCCCTGTTCATGGTAGCGGGACAGCAAATCCAGTACCGCATCGGGCACGCAGTCGGGGCGGGTGCCCACGCAAAGCCCCACCATTTCGGCCTGCTTCAACGCTTCCTGATACATGCTTTCCAGCACCTGAACCTCGGCATAGGTGCTGGTATACGCCTGAAAATACGCCAGATAGCGTTTGGCTCGGTTCACCTTTCCCGCTTGCGTTTCCAACTGCTGCGCGATGCTGCGTTGCTGCATCTGCTCATCGGCAAACGAGGCAACATTACAGAACGTGCAGCCACCCCGCCCCAGCGTGCCATCACGGTTTGGGCAGTTAAACCCGCCGTGCAGCGTCAGCTTGTGGATCTTCTCGCCATAGCGACGTTGAAGATTTCCGCCAAACATATTGATTAATTTTTGCAATTGCATATTCTAACCTGCTCCCTTGAGAAACAGCAGACTACCTTTCTCTCGCCCCCTTCGCGATGACCGCGATCAATCACACACATCCCAATGAAATGCATTTTTATTCGCTTTTAGTGAAAATAAACTCACGTCGGTGCTAATTAATTTTTCTTATCCCGCATGCTCGCTTAATGAAAAGATGAAGCAATACTTAAAAATAGTTTCATGAAATCTAAAAGTAGTCATATACAGCATAATATGCTACGACGCAGAGATAACGCAGCATGGATAAGGGCTCCCGCGCTTTTGTATAGTGATACAGCTCACACTTCAATTAAACCCCATATTCATTTATCGAGATAGTTTTTCTAAAAAAATCATTATCTTTCATAATCATAATTAAAAACTATCGCTTATCAGCACATTTTACACTGGTATTTGACCTGAACAGGCTTTCTCGCTAATTTGGGGATCCGCTGGAAGCTTTCCTGACGGGTCCATGATTCGTCATATTTATGCAGTAAATGAAGACTCCCTCTAAAAACAAGTCATTTACCACTTGTGAGACCGTCACGAGAGGCCGAAGAAGAGAGCGTAATACTAGCCGCTCAACGCCACGGTGCTTTCTCGCAGTAGGTTGTGAGAGTCACACAGAGCCTGGGGAGGTTCACTAACATGTTGTACGATGCATCCCAAGAGAGAGATAACTGTGGTTTCGGATTAATCGCCCATATAGAAGGTGAGCCAAGCCATAAAGTAGTGCGTACTGCCATTCACGCACTCGCACGCATGCAGCACCGTGGCGCAATCCTTGCTGACGGCAAGACTGGCGACGGCTGCGGTTTATTACTTCAGAAGCCCGATCGTTTCTTTCGTCTGGTGGCGGAAGAGCACGGCTGGCGTTTAGCCAAAAACTACGCCGTTGGCATGATGTTTCTCAATCAGGACGAAGAACTGGCTCGCGCCACACGTCGGATTGTAGAAGAAGAGTTGCAGAACGAAACGCTGTCCGTACTCGGCTGGCGTGAAGTTCCGACCAACCCGGATGTACTGGGGGAAATTGCCCTGTCATCCATGCCGCGTATTGAGCAAATTTTCGTTAACGCCCCGGCCGGCTGGCGTCAGCGTGATATGGAACGTCGCCTGTTCATGGCGCGTCGCCGTATCGAAAAGCGCATTGAAGATAAAGAGTTCTACGTTTGTAGCTTCTCCAATCTGGTCACGATCTATAAAGGTCTGTGCATGCCGGCGGATCTGCCGCGCTTCTACCTCGATCTGGCCGATCTGCGTCTGGAATCGGCAATTTGCCTGTTCCACCAACGTTTCTCAACCAACACCGTTCCACGCTGGCCGCTGGCGCAGCCGTTCCGCTATCTGGCGCACAACGGCGAGATCAACACCATCGCCGGTAACCGTCAGTGGGCACGCGCGCGTGCTTACAAGTTCAAAACGCCACTGATCCCGGATTTGCAGGATGCCGCGCCGTTCGTCAACGAAACCGGTTCTGACTCCAGCTCACTGGATAACATGCTGGAACTGTTCCTGAGCGGCGGGATGGATATCATCCGTGCCATGCGCCTGCTGGTTCCGCCAGCCTGGCAGAACAACCCGGATATGGATCCTGAACTGCGCGCCTTCTTCGACTTTAACTCCATGCACATGGAGCCGTGGGATGGCCCGGCCGGTATCGTGATGTCCGACGGGCGCTATGCTGCCTGTAACCTGGATCGTAACGGCCTGCGCCCTGCGCGCTACGTCATCACCAAAGACAAGCTGATCACCTGTGCGTCTGAAGTCGGTATCTGGGATTATCAGCCAGATGAAGTGGTTGAAAAAGGCCGCGTCGGTCCGGGCGAACTGATGGTGATCGACACCCGCAGCGGCCGAATCCTGCACTCTGCCGAGACCGATGACGATCTGAAAAGCCGCCACCCTTACAAAGAGTGGATGGAGAAAAACGTTAAGCGTCTGGTGCCGTTTGAAGAGTTGCCAGACGATCAGGTCGGCAGCCGTGAATTCGACGATGAGCTGCTGGAGACCTTCCAGAAGCAGTACGGTTACAGCAGCGAAGAACTGGATCAGGTCATCCGCGTGTTAGGCGAGAACGGTCAGGAAGCTACGGGGTCGATGGGCGATGACACGCCGTTCGCCGTGCTGTCCAGCCGTCCACGCATCATTTATGACTACTTCCGTCAGCAGTTCGCGCAGGTGACCAACCCGCCGATCGATCCGCTGCGTGAAGCGCATGTGATGTCGCTGGCGACCAGTATTGGTCGCGAGATGAATGTCTTCTGTGAAGCAGAAGGTCAGGCTCACCGTCTGAGCTTTAAATCGCCGATCCTGCTTTACTCCGACTTCACCCAGTTGACGTCGCAGGATGAACTGCACTATCGCGCCGACACGTTAGATCTGACGTTTGATCCGTCGCAGCAAACGCTGCAACAGACGATCGAGAAACTGTGTGACGAAGCAGAAAGCAAGGTCAGAGACGGTGCCGTGCTGTTGGTGCTCTCCGACCGTGGCATTAGCGAATCACGCCTGCCAGTTCCTGCGCCGATGGCGGTGGGTGCCGTTCAGCGCCGTCTGGTCGAAAAGAGCCTGCGCTGTGATGCCAACATCATTGTCGAAACCGCCAGCGCGCGCGATCCGCACCACTTTGCCGTGCTGTTAGGCTTTGGTGCGACGGCTATCTACCCTTACCTCGCCTACGAAACGCTGGCGCGGATGGTGGATAACCACACCATCGACAAACCTTATCGTGCCGTGATGCTGAACTACCGTAACGGCATCAATAAAGGCCTGTACAAGATTATGTCCAAAATGGGCATCTCGACGATTGCGTCTTATCGCTGTTCCAAGCTGTTTGAAGCCGTGGGTCTGCATAAAGATGTGTCGACGGAATGCTTCCTGGGCGTCGTCAGCCGTATCGGCGGTGCAAACTACAGCGACTTCGAACAGGATCTGTTGAACCTGTCTAAGCGTGCCTGGCTGAAACGTAAAACGCTGGAACAGGGCGGCCTGCTGAAATTTGTTCACGGCGGCGAATACCATGCCTACAACCCGGATGTCGTCACCACGCTGCAAACCGCGGTGAAAACCGGGGAGTACAGCGATTACGAGCAATACGCCAAACTGGTTAACGAGCGTCCAGCCGCGACCTTACGCGACCTGCTGGCACTGAAACCGCAAGAAGGCGCGGCCATCGCGATCGACAGCGTTGAACCCGCTTCTGAAATGTTCAAACGCTTCGATACCGCGGCTATGTCCATCGGTGCGCTCAGCCCTGAAGCCCATGAATCGCTGGCAGAGGCGATGAACGGACTGGGCGGCTTCTCCAACTCCGGTGAAGGCGGCGAAGATCCAGCGCGTTACGGCACCAATAAAGTGTCCCGTATCAAGCAGGTTGCGTCTGGCCGCTTTGGTGTGACGCCAGCCTATCTGGTTAACGCCGATGTGATTCAGATTAAAGTGGCGCAGGGCGCGAAGCCGGGCGAAGGCGGTCAGTTACCGGGTGATAAAGTCACGCCGTACATTGCTCGTCTGCGTTATTCCGTGCCGGGCGTGACGCTAATTTCACCACCGCCGCACCACGATATTTACTCTATCGAAGATCTGGCACAGCTGATTTTCGATCTGAAGCAGGTCAACCCGAAAGCGATGATTTCGGTAAAACTGGTGTCCGAACCGGGCGTCGGAACTATCGCGACGGGCGTTGCCAAAGCGTACGCCGATTTGATCACCATTGCTGGCTACGACGGCGGCACGGGTGCCAGCCCGCTGTCCTCCGTGAAATACGCGGGATGCCCGTGGGAGCTGGGTCTGGTTGAAACGCAACAGGCTTTGGTCTCCAACGGTCTGCGTCACAAAATCCGCCTTCAGGTGGACGGTGGCTTGAAAACCGGTCTGGATATCGTCAAAGCGGCGATTCTGGGTGCAGAAAGCTTCGGCTTCGGCACCGGACCAATGGTTGCGCTGGGCTGTAAATACCTGCGTATCTGTCACCTGAATAACTGTGCGACAGGTGTTGCAACGCAGGATGAGAAGCTGCGCCGCGATCACTACCACGGCCTGCCTGAGCGTGTAACCAACTACTTCCACTTCATCGCGCATGAAACTCGCGTGCTGATGGCAGAACTGGGCGTCAGTCGTCTGGTGGATCTGATTGGTCGTACCGACTTGCTGGTTGAGCTGGACGGTTTCAGTGCGAAACAGAACAAGCTGGATCTGTCGCCGCTGCTGCACGCGGCACAGCCTCAGCCGGGCAAAGCGCTGTACTGCACTGAAAGCAATCTGTCGTTCGATAAAGGTTTGTTGAACAAAGAGCTGCTGGCGCAGGCACAGTCGCACATCGATGCGAAACAGGGCAAAGCGCTCTACTTCGACATCCGCAACACCGATCGCTCCGTCGGCGCGACGCTGTCCGGCGCGATTGCCGAGAAACATGGCGATCAAGGGCTGGCAGGCGATCCAATTAAAGCGCACTTCTCCGGTACC
Source organism: Pectobacterium brasiliense (assembly GCF_013449685.1). Classification (GTDB taxonomy): domain Bacteria; phylum Pseudomonadota; class Gammaproteobacteria; order Enterobacterales; family Enterobacteriaceae; genus Pectobacterium; species Pectobacterium brasiliense_A. The sequence continues at coordinate 36,865 of NZ_JACDSF010000033.1, forward strand.
GCAGGACAGAGCTTTGGCGTCTGGAACGCCGGCGGCGTAGAGCTGAAATTAACCGGTGATGCCAACGATTACGTGGGCAAAGGCATGGCGGGCGGCAGTATCTCCGTGCGTCCTCCAGTCGGTTCTGCCTTCCGCAGCCACGAAGCCAGCATCATCGGTAACACCTGCCTCTACGGCGCTACCGGCGGTAAGCTGTTTGCCGCGGGCCGTGCAGGTGAGCGTTTCGCCGTACGTAACTCCGGCTGTATCACCGTGGTAGAAGGCATTGGCGATAACGGCTGTGAATACATGACAGGCGGGATCGTCTGCGTACTGGGTCGTACCGGCGTGAACTTTGGCGCAGGAATGACCGGTGGATTCGCCTACGTGCTGGATGAAGACGGTGAATTCCGCAAACGCGTTAACCCGGAACTGGTGGAAGTGCTGGATGTCGAAGAACTGGCTATTCATGAAGAACATCTTCGTGGCCTGATCACCGAGCACGTGCAGAATACCGGTTCACACCGCGGAGAAGAGATCCTCGCTAACTGGCCGACCTGGGCACCGAAGTTTGCTCTGGTGAAACCGAAGTCAAGTGATGTGAAGGCATTGTTGGGTCACCGTAGTCGTTCCGCAGCCGAGCTGCGGGTTCAGGCGCAGTAAGAGGTCATCATGAGTCAGAATGTTTACCAGTTTATCGACTTACAGCGCGTTGATCCGCCCAAGAAACCGCTGAAGATTCGTAAAATTGAATTTGTTGAGATCTACGAGCCGTTCTCAGAAAGCCAGTCCAAAGCCCAGGCAGACCGCTGTCTGGCGTGCGGTAACCCTTACTGTGAGTGGAAGTGTCCGGTACATAACTACATCCCGAACTGGCTGAAGCTGGCGAACGAAGGCCGCATTATCGAAGCGGCTGAGTTATCGCACCAGACCAACAGCCTGCCGGAAGTCTGCGGTCGCGTATGCCCGCAGGACCGTCTGTGTGAAGGGTCTTGTACGCTGAATGATGAATTCGGCGCGGTCACCATCGGCAACATCGAACGCTACATCAATGATAAAGCGATAGAGATGGGCTGGAAGCCAAGCGTTGCCAACGTCAAACCGACCGGCAAACGCGTCGCCATCATTGGCGCAGGCCCTGCTGGGCTGGCGTGTGCCGATGTGCTGGCACGCAGCGGCGTACAGGCTGTCGTGTTCGATCGTCATCCTGAGATCGGTGGCCTGCTGACCTTCGGTATCCCTTCTTTCAAGCTCGAAAAAGAAGTGATGGTGAAACGTCGTGAGATCTTCACCGAGATGGGCATCGAATTCCGTCTGAATACCGAAGTTGGTAAAGACGTGCAGATGAAAGCGCTGCTGGACGAGTACGATGCAGTCTTCCTCGGCGTCGGCACCTATCAGTCTATGCGTGGCGGATTGGACAATGAAGACGCTCAGGGTGTCTACGATGCGCTGCCGTTCCTGATCGCTAACACCAAGCAGTTGATGGGCTTTGAAGCCGCAGTAGACGAGCCTTACATCAGCATGCAAGGTAAACGCGTTGTGGTACTGGGCGGTGGTGATACCGCGATGGACTGCGTGCGTACCTCGATTCGTCAGGGCGCAACGCACGTTACTTGTGCCTATCGTCGTGATGAAGAGAACATGCCGGGCTCCAAGCGCGAAGTGAAAAACGCGCGTGAAGAAGGCGTCGAGTTCAAATTCAACCTGCAACCGTTAAGCGTCGAGATTAATGGCGCGGGCAAAGTGTGCGGCGTGAAAATGGCACGTACTGCGCTGGGTGCGCCGGATGCCAACGGCCGCCGTCGTCCTGAAATCGTAGAGGGTTCCGAGCACGTACTGGAAGCCGATGCCGTCATCATGGCGTTTGGCTTCCGTCCGCACAAAATGGCGTGGCTGGCAGAACATGACGTCAAGCTGGACGATCAAGGTCGCATTGTCGCACCAGAAAGCTGCGATAACGCCTTCCAGACCAGCAACCCGAAAATTTTTGCGGGTGGCGATGCAGTTCGCGGTTCCGATCTGGTGGTTACCGCCATCGCAGAAGGCCGTAAAGCCGCTGATGGCATCATGAACTATCTGGAAGTGTAAGAACGACCCACTCCTCTTAAGGGCAGCGTAGGCTGCCCTTTTCTTTTTCCGTCGTTACCTGACATTTCGGCTAACGAATGTGGGATGAAATCGGTCGGAAGATCTCCGAATCCGCAGGAAAACCGCGTGGCTATGCGACGGAAACGTTCACCAAACGCATCACGCTGGGGCGTCTTTCCGAACCGGAAGATGTCGCTGCCTGCGTGTCCTATCTGGCCAGCCACGATTCCGACTATATGACGGGGCAGTCGCTATTGATTGATGGCGGGATGGTATTCAGTTAACCGCATAGCCAGCGAACAACGGGAATAAGAAAGGGCACCACAAGGATGCCCTCAAACATTACTTCACGACCCGTAGCGACGGTCGGCCACCTTTAGGTGGCTGTGGTGGTTCATCATCAAAACCCGAGCCATCGTCAGGCGCTTCAAAATCAGGTGAGCTATCGACAATCGACATGACCGTCCCTGAAGCGAGTACGCCTTCCTGAAAGTCTTCATGCTCACTTGCAGATTCGTAAGCAGGTTCGGACTCAAACATCGTTCCAGCACCGTTCTCACGTGCATAAATCGCCATGACGGCCGCCATCGGTACATAAACCTGACGTGGTACGCCGCCAAAACGGGCATTGAAACGAACGCTGTCATCAGCTAACTCAAGGCCGCCAACAGCGCGCGGTGCGACATTCAGCACGATCTGGCCGTCACGGGCGAACTCCATCGGCACCATAACATCCGGCAGAGTGACATCTACCACCAGATGAGGCGTTAATTGGTTATCCAGTAACCAATCATAAAAAGCCCGTAATAAATACGGACGACGCGGAGACAGTTGAGACAACGCCATACGGTTTAACCTCGGGTTTGCAAACGCATTTCACGTTCCACTTCCGTCAGGGAAGCCAGGAACGCATCACGCTCAAAGACGCGAGTCATGTAGCCTTTCAACTCTTTCGCGCCCGAACCACTCAGTTCAATGCCTAACTGCGGCAGACGCCACAGCAGCGGAGCTAGATAGCAATCCACCAGGCTGAACTCTTCGCTCATGAAATAAGGTGCTTCATTGAACACGGGCGCAATGGCCAGCAGTTCTTCACGCAATTGCTTACGCGCGGCGTCTGCTTCCTGAGCGCTGCCGTGCGTAATTTTCTTCAGCAAAGAATACCAATCGCTCTCAATGCGGTGCATCATCAGGCGGCTGTTACCGCGCGCAACCGGATAGACAGGCATTAACGGCGGATGAGGAAAACGTTCATCCAGATACTCCATGATAATACGTGATTCATAGAGCGTCAGTTCACGATCGACTAACGTTGGCACGGAACCGTAAGGATTGAGGTCAATAAGATCCTGAGGCAGATTATCCATGTCTACCTGCTCAATCTCGACACTCACACCCTTTTCCGCCAATACGATGCGGACCTGATGGCTAAAAATGTCGGACTGACCAGAAAACAGCGTCATTACCGAACGTTTGTTGGCAGCGACAGCCATGAAAACCTCCAAGTTTATTGAGAATAATATGGCGAATAACTACGCAGTGAATAACCTGCAAACCGCTATTCGAAATTCTGCTCGCCAATGTGTAAACGTCACCTGATAAAATCCATCGTTTTAAACGACTACGCGATAGCTGGCACACAGGCATAAAATCGGCGGGTAGCTTATCAGATTTTGTTCGTTTTGTGGGGGAATAAGCGGAAAATCTTATTTAACAAAATGATAAATAAGTGTTTTTTTATTAAATACAAATTTTTCATTTGCAATCGCGAAGTCTAAACAACGCTGCCAGAGAATAATCTATCCTCGGAATTAGCCTGCGCTGAACCGTCAGATCCCTGGAAGCCGACGAGGGCCGTCGGCTTCTAAGTAAGCGAAATTAAAGCATATTGACGCCGTTAAGCCAGCGGTTAAGGTCGTGCCGCCGTGCCATCCGGCAAGCGTGCATTCGTCCATGACGGCAATCCACCTTCAACAGGGAATTGCTTCGCTTTTTGCTCATCAATATCAATCCCTAATCCTGGCTTATCGTTCAGGTACGCGTATCCGCCTTCAATATCCGGGCAGCCGGGGAAAACGTCCCGTAGCGCTTCATTCATCGGCGTATATTCTTGAATACCCAGATTAGTAATGCTCATATCAATGTGCATATTCGCGACTACACCGACGGGTGAGATATCCCCTGGCCCATGCCAGGCGGTTCTCACACCATGAAATTCGGCGAGTGTCGCCAGTTTTTTGGCTGGCGTAATCCCACCGATCATACTGATATGGCAGCGAATAAAATCAATCAGATGATTGGTTATCAGGTGCTTGTATTCGGCAACATGAACAAACAGTTCTCCCATGGCGATTGGGGTGGATGTTTGTTGGCGCATCACGCTAAGGAAATCAACATTCTCTGGAGCAACGGGGTCTTCAAGATAAAAGAGCTTGTAATCTTCCAAAGACTTCGCCATTTGCAACGCGGTAACCGGCGATACTCGCTCATGAACATCATGAATAAATTCAACATCAAACCCAATCTTATTGCGCAGATGATCGAAAAAAGCCGGAATGCTTCTGGCATAAGCATCAGGATCGAAATAAATGCCGGGCGTCTTCGTTCTTGGTGAGCGCTTCGGCGTGATATTGGCTTTATCCAACTGAGTGGCAATCAGTTTGAGGTCTTCCGTCCCGGCTCCACCGTACATGCCCATCTGACAACGAACATACTGATACCCTTCTTCTATCGCCGCACGGATGTTATCTTCCGCCGCAACCGCATCCGCACCATCGCAATGACGATAAAGCGGAATACCGTCACGGCATTTGCCGCCCAGCAATTCATAGACCGGCAGGTTAGCGACTTTACCCTTGATATCCCACAGCGCCATATCGATAGCCGAGATCGCATTGTTCATCACCGGCCCATTGCGCCAATAGCCGCTCACGACGGAGGACTGCCAGATATCTTCAATACGAGAAGGATCTTTCCCGATCAGGAAAGGCTTCATGTACTCATTAATGGCCGCTTCAACCGCGAAAATACGTTGGGTGAAGGTTGCACATCCCAAACCATAAAGCCCCGGCTCGTTGGTTTCTATCTTCACGACCACCAGATCAATGCCACCAGGCGCCGTCAGAATCGTTTTTACGTTTGTGATTTTCAGGTTACTCACTTTCACTCCTCAACTCAGCGAATTTACCGCATGTCATACCGTTGTGGATAACATTCCATACTTGTAAGTTGTCCTACAAATTAGGTGTGTTATATCACGGTTTTTTTTACAGAGTACCGTTGCGTTCTCCATTATGTGATAGAGATCAAATTGTCACCCATTTAAAAAATAAACCATTAATATTTAATATCTTATTTTAATTTAAGCGATAACCATACAGAGATGTTTGTGATCCTTGTTGCAAATTTATGGGTAAGATATTGATTTTATCAAGGCGAAAATCCAACCTTAAATAAGACAGTCGTCATACAAATTAAACGAGTGAGGAAACAACATGACCGCTTTATTTGATTTAACTGGGAAAACGGCGCTGGTAACGGGCTCTGCACGTGGACTGGGCTTTGCCTACGCAGAGGGCCTTGCCGCTGCGGGCGCACGGGTCATCTTGAATGATATTCGCGACACGCTGCTGGTCGCATCAGTGGATACGCTAACAAGCAAAGGCTACGATGCACACGGTGTCGCTTTCGACGTCACCAATGAACAGGCGATTGAGGAAGCTTTTAGCAAACTCGATGCAGAAGGGATCAGTGTCGACATCCTGATCAATAACGCTGGAATTCAGTACCGCAAACCGATGGTCGAACTGGAGTTGGAAAACTGGCAGAAGGTAATCGACACCAACCTGACCAGCGCATTCTTGGTCTCTCGCACTGCGGCGAAACGGATGATTGCACGCAACAGTGGCGGCAAAATCATTAATATCGGCTCACTCACCAGCCAGGCGGCCCGCCCGACCGTTGCCCCGTATACGGCGGCAAAAGGTGGCATCAAAATGCTAACCTGCTCGATGGCCGCAGAATGGGCGCAGTTTAATATCCAGACCAACGCCATTGGGCCCGGCTACATTCTGACAGACATGAACACCGCACTTATCGAAGACAAGCAGTTCGATAGCTGGGTGAAAAGCAGTAATCCTTCTCAGCGTTGGGGTCGTCCTGAAGAGCTCATCGGCACCGCCGTCTTCTTATCATCCAAATCGTCAGATTATATCAACGGGCAAATTATTTACGTTGATGGCGGCTGGCTCGCAGTACTGTAATTTATATCTACTGCCATTCGTTAAGTGAGTGGCAGTAATTAAACGGGAAAACATCATGAATCAAAACATACAAAAACAGTTAGCACCGATTCGCTGGCGTAAGTTAATTCCACTGGCGTTTATTACCTATAGTCTTGCCTATCTCGATCGCGCTAATTATGGATTTGGCGCAGCTTCCGGTCTCGCTGAGGATCTCAATATCACACCAGGGATTTCTTCACTACTAGGCGCTTTGTTCTTCCTTGGGTATTTTTTCTTTCAGGTGCCCGGTGGTATTTACGCTGAAAAAAGAAGTGCCAAGACGCTTATTTTTTGGAGTTTAATTCTCTGGGGAATATTAGCAACGGCGACCGGCATGGTCCACGACGTTAAGGTGCTGGCAGTCATTCGCTTCCTGCTTGGTGTGGCTGAAAGTGTTGTGATGCCTGCCATGCTTGTTTTTTTAAGTCATTGGTTTACTAAGAAAGAAAGGTCAAAAGCCAACACCTTCCTTTTTCTTGGCAACCCCATCACCGTACTTTGGATGTCAGTGCTGTCAGGCTATCTCGTGGAGGCCTTTGGCTGGCGCGGTATGTTTATTATCGAAGGTGTCCCCGCCATAATCTGGGCGGCTATATGGTGGTTTGTTTTTGTTGACCGCCCCACGGATGCGAAATGGTTAACAGAACAAGAAAAAGAAGATATTGAAGCAGCACTGGCAGCAGAACAAACCAATATTAAAGAAATTAAAAATTACAGCGAAGCATTTCGTTCCAGCAAAGTCTTATCACTCTCCTTTATACATTTCTTCTGGAATATTGGGATGTATGGTTTCATTATGTGGCTACCCTCTATTTTGAAATCAGCATCTGGATTGAGCATCGTAGCAACAGGTTGGCTATCTGCAGCACCCTACTTATTAGCTGTGCCACTTATGCTGGGTGCGTCTTGGTATTCAGATAAATTTCTAAACCGTAAAATCATTGTTCTTCTGTTTTTAGGATTGGGCGCAATCTGCTTTATTGGGTCGTTTACCGTTGGAGCATCCAATTTCTGGCTCTCATATGTCTTGTTGATGGTTGCCGGTGGCGCGATGTATACCCCTTACGGACCATTCTTTGCCGCAATACCGGAAATGATCCCGCGTAATGTGATGGCTGGTGCGATGGCATTTATCGTAAGTTTCGGCGCTCTAGGTTCGTTCGTCGGCTCATGGATTGTCGGTTATCTGAATGGCTTAACGGGTGGCCCAAGTGCTTCTTATGTCTTCATGGGGACCTCACTGGTTGTGGCAGTGCTACTCACCTCACTCACCTCATTTAGCACTAAAAAATCCACGGCAGCAAAAATACAAACTTGTTAAGATCAGGCGCCCGCCTGGGCGCTTTGATTTTAAAAGTGATATATTGTATGACGTTTCTAAACTGACTACGGATACCTATATTGAGCATAAAATCCATTCAAAAACAGAATGTTGTAAATGAAATTTATGATCAGATAAGCGGAAAATTGCTGGATGGTAGTTGGGCGCCAGGTAGCCGTTTACCCTCAGAAGCCGAGCTCGCCACCTCATTTAACGTCAGCCGAGTCAGCGTTCGCAGCGCGGTGCAACGTTTTCGTGATCTGGGAATTGTTGTGACCCGGCAGGGCAGCGGCAGCTATGTGAGCGAAAACTTCACGTCTCAGATGTTGAGTAACGATCCCCGCCCGATCATGCATCTTAGCCGCGAAGAGTTTCACGATATGATGATTTTCCGTCAGACAGTGGAGTTCAAATGCGTGGAGCTCGCAGTTACACACGCCACCGCTGACGACATCCGCCAGCTAGAAGACGCACTGAACAGTATGCTGATCAACAGAGGCGACTACAAAAAGTATTCGGAAGCGGACTACGAGTTCCATCTGGCGATTGTCAGGGCATCGCACAACAGCGTTTTTTACAACGTGATGAGCTCGATTAAAGACATCTATTACTACTACCTTGAAGAGCTTAACCGTGCGCTCGGTATCACCCTCGAGAGTGTGGAGGCTCATATCAAGGTCTACATGTCGATCAAAAATCGTGATGCCAGTACGGCGGTAGAAGTGCTCAATGAAGCAATGTCAGGAAATATTATTGCCATCGAAAAAATCAAATCAACAGATACAGCAGCTATAAAAGATCCGCCAGTTGCAGACTCAACTGGCGAAATGAATCAGTAGGCAGTACCTAACGGATAAAAGGGTTCTGTTGCATTAAGCGTTAGCTCAGGTAATATGCTGTTTTTTCACAATGTTGCCTGACCATGTCTCTGATCAAAAGATCCTTTAAACGCCTGCATTACCCCGTCGATGTCATTGCTCAGTGTGTTCGCTTGTATCTGGCTTATGCCCTGATCCCCGCGATCTGGAAGAGATGATGGCTGAGCGCGGCATCCTCGCTGACCATTCCACACCTCATCGTTGGGTTATCCGCTTGGTGCCACAACTGGACCAGGCCTTTCACCGTCATAAACGTCCCGTGGGACGCCGCTGGCGAATGGATGAGACATACATTAAAGTTAAAGGGCAATGGAGATACCTGCACTGGGCAGTGGGCCAGACGATTGATTTTCTGCTGACGGCGAAACGGGATACTGCAGTTGCACTGAGCTTTTTCAAAAAAGCCATACATCACCATGGCGAACCGGAAGTCGTCACCCTTCATAAAAGTGGCGCTAATATACAGCGGCTCTGACCACACTCAATAGCGATAAAGCGGATGAAGAGACCATTACGGTCAAGCAGTGTAAATGCCTGAATAACTTTGTTGAGCAGAAGCACCGAAACATCAAACGTCGAACACGCTCGATGCTGGGATTCAAATCGTTTCGATGGGCACAGACAATTCTGGCTGGCATCGGGCTGCTCCACATGATAGGTAAAAGGCAATATCAACATCCGGAAGGTGATGGAATGTCACCTACAGAACAGTTTTATTTACTGGTGGCCTGAACAATCGACAACGCCAATTTTTGCTGGCTTGCCCCCGCTAATGCGACAAAGCCAAATAAAAAACCCGGTGACCAGCACCGGGTTTTTTGCATTGATTTCGCTGCAAAGCAGCCAGAAATTAACGCTTGGAGAACTGAGGACGACGACGTGCTTTACGCAGGCCGACTTTCTTACGTTCAACCTGACGAGCATCACGAGTAACGAAACCAGCTTTACGCAGTTCGCTACGCAGAGACTCATCATACTCCATCAGAGCGCGGGTGATACCGTGACGGATCGCACCAGCCTGACCAGAGATACCACCACCTTTAACGGTGATGTACAGATCAAATTTACCAACCATGTCGACCAGTTCCAGCGGCTGACGAACTACCATGCGGGCAGTTTCGCGACCGAAGTACTGTTCCAGACTACGCTGGTTGATAACGATGTTACCGTTGCCCGGTTTGATGAACACGCGAGCGGCGGAGCTTTTGCGGCGACCAGTGCCGTAGTATTGATTTTCAGCCATTGCCTATAATCCCGATTAAATGTCCAGAACTTGCGGTTGCTGTGCCGCGTGATTGTGCTCGGTGCCCGCGTAAACTTTCAGTTTACGGAACATAGCACGACCCAACGGGCCCTTCGGCAGCATGCCTTTAACCGCGATTTCAATCACACGCTCAGGACGGCGGGCAATCATCTCTTCAAAGGTCGCTTGTTTAATACCACCGATGTGACCGGTGTGATGATAATAAATCTTGTCAGTACGCTTGTTGCCAGTTACAGCAACTTTGTCAGCGTTCAGAACGATGATGTAATCACCCGTATCAACGTGCGGAGTGTATTCCGCTTTATGCTTGCCGCGCAGACGACGAGCCAGTTCAGTAGCGAGACGGCCTAAAGTTTTACCGTTCGCATCAACAACGTACCAGTCGCGTTTTACGGTCTCTGGTTTAGCTGTAAAAGTTTTCATTAAAAGCTTACCCAATAATTAGTTACACGTTGGTGAACACCCAAACGCTCGAAAACAGTTGAGGCTCACACGACCATCAAGTCCAGCAAACCTACCCCTTCGAATAGCCATTGCCGGCACTATAAAGTTTTTGGGAAAAAAACTTTGTTGTAACGTGGGGTCGCAAGATTATAGAGAAGTCATTCTCAAAGATCGACCTTTTTTCACACGCAAATGACTAAAAAACCGCAGCCTGCGTTACGCCAAATGCGGCTGCCGTAAGTACTCTTCGCTTTGCATTTCCTGCAAACGGGATAAACAGCGCTGGTATTCAAATTTCAGGTGATCTCCCTGATAGATCTCAAACATCGACGCCTGCGCAGAAATAATCAATTTGATACGGCGATCGTAGCACTCGTCCACCAGTGCCAGAAAACGGCGAGCGGTGTTCTCTTCCTTCGTTTCCATCACCGTCACATTGTGCAACAGCATCGTGTGATAGAGGCGCGACAGTGCGATGTAATCATTCTGGCTACGCGCTTCGGTGCACAGCGTGTGGAAATCAACCGCCAGCACGCCGTCACTCGCGCCAAGTGTCGATAACGGACGATGATTGATCTCCAGCACTGGCCCCGGCGTCTGCCACGGTTTCCCGGTCAGACGGGTAAACATCTGCTGCATCACAGCATCCGTCTCTTCATTCAGCGGCGAGAGATAAAGGTGTGCCTGCGTCAGCGTACGCAGACGATAATCGATACCCGCATCAACATTACGCACTTCGCAATACTGCTTAATCAGCTCAATCGCAGGCAGAAAACGCGCGCGTTGCAGTCCATTACGGTAGAGGTCGTCTGGCGGAATATTCGACGTCGCCACCAGCGCAATACCACGAGCAAACAGCGCTCGCAACAGCTCAGCCAGCAGCATCGCATCGGTAATGTCAGAGACGAAAAATTCATCGAAACACAGCACATCCGTTTCGGCTTTAAAACCGTCGGCCACTTTCTCCAGCGGATTTTCCTGTCCCTGAAACTGGTTCAGTTCTTCATGCACACGCAGCATAAAACGATGAAAATGCAGGCGCATCTTGCGTTCGGCAGGCAAGCTGTGGAAAAACATATCCATCAGCCAGGTTTTACCGCGCCCGACGCCGCCCCACATGTACAGCCCTTGAACCGGCGCGGATTCCCGTTTATTACGCCGCCCCAGCCAGCTACGCCATTTCCCCACGCGCTCGGATGCGCCCGCATCGCCATCAGCAGCGCGTTCACATAACGCCTGATGTATCGCCTCCAGTCGCACAACGGTTTGCCGCTGCACCTCGTCCGGCTGATATTCACCAGCGGAAAGCGCCTGCTGATAAAGCGCCAAGGGTGTTGTTTGCTGTTGTGTTGTCTGTGGAATAACCATAGCCATCGCAATCCCTGAGAAAAAAGTTAGTCGTGTTTTGCTGTGTGTTGTCGTCGATTTAAGCCGTAATCGTCGCAGTTAACAACCTTGATGTCTGCGGTAGGTCAACATTCCTTTCTGTCATCGAGTATCAGGATTCCACTCAGGCAAGGTTAACGGTTATAGTGACTATTATTAAGTGAAAAACCCTACGGGACAACGACGTCAAAATAGGAGCTATTATGACTTGGGAGTATGCGCTGATAGGTTTAGTTGTAGGTATTATTATTGGTGCTGTAGCCATGCGCTTTGGTAACCGTAAGCTGCGGCAACAGCAGGTATTGCAGAATGAGCTGGAGAAAAGCAAAACCGAACTGGAAGATTATCGTCAGGAATTGGTGGGTCACTTCGCCCGCAGTGCGGAGCTGTTGGATAACATGGCGGATGATTATCGTCAGCTTTATCAACACATGGCGAAAAGCTCCAATAACCTGTTACCTCATGTTCCCGGTCAGGATAATCCGTTTAAATATCGTCTGACCGAATCAGAAGCGGATAACGATCAGGCGCCGGTGAACATGCCGCCGCGCGATTATTCCGACGGTGCATCAGGCCTGCTGCGGGGCGAACGCACGATTCGCAAGTAATTCATTCAATTACCTTAAGCGTGGGGCTTTCTGTCTCACGCTTTCCCCTCTCTTGTTCTACGCTTAAAACGCTTGTACGTTTAAGATGCGTACCGCAGGCTGCCATCGTCCGATCACGCATTAAAAACGCGATAGTTACAATATGCTGACGAAACAGCAGTGAACTTTACACATTGATCGCCAGTCTGACTCTTCACCGTGTCTTTAAGTTTATATATCATCGTTTTATTCATCCGCAGGCCGTGAGAGAGTTAATAACAATGAAAAAAACATCATTACTATTTAGTGCACTGGCAATGAGTATAGGTTTGACCCTGTCCACGCTTCCCGCTGCAAATGCTGCGCTGCCTGCCGTGGTTCAAGGTCAACAGATGCCAAGTCTGGCCCCGATGCTGGAGAAAGTCTTGCCAGCCGTCGTCAGCGTGCATGTTGAAGGTACACAGGTACAGCGTCAGCGCGTACCGGAAGAATTCAAGTTCTTCTTTGGCCCTAACTTCCCGACGGACAAACAAAATTCTCGCCCGTTTGAAGGACTGGGCTCTGGCGTCATTATTGATGCCGCAAAAGGTTACGTGCTCACCAACAATCACGTGATCAATAACGCCGACAAGATCCGCGTCCAGCTTAATGACGGACGTGAGTATGAGGCGAAATTGATTGGGCGTGATGAGCAGACCGATATCGCCCTGCTACAGCTGAATGACGCCAAGAATCTGGTCTCTGTAAAAATGGCCGATTCCGATCAACTGCGCGTCGGTGATTTTGCCGTTGCTGTGGGCAACCCGTTCGGCCTTGGTCAGACTGCGACGTCTGGTATTATCTCCGCACTGGGACGTAGCGGCCTGAATCTTGAAGGGTTAGAAAACTTCATCCAGACCGATGCGTCCATCAACCGCGGTAACTCCGGTGGTGCGCTGGTTAACCTCAACGGTGAGCTGATCGGTATCAACACCGCGATCCTAGCGCCGGGCGGCGGAAACATCGGTATCGGTTTCGCGATCCCTAGCAACATGGCCCAGAATCTGGCGCAGCAGTTGGTTGAATTTGGCGAAGTGAAACGCGGGCTGCTGGGCATTAAAGGCAGCGAGATGACGTCAGAAATGGCGAAAGCCTTCAACGTCGACGCGCAGCGCGGTGCCTTCGTCAGTGAGGTCTTACCGAAATCTGCCGCAGCCAAAGCCGGTATCAAGGCGGGCGATGTGTTAACAACGCTGGATGGTAAATCCATCAGCAGCTTTGCCGAACTGCGGGCCAAAGTCGGCACCACCGCGCCGGGCAAGACCGTGAAAATCGGCCTGCTGCGTGATGGTAAACCGCAGGAAGTTTCCGTCGTGTTGGATAACAGCTCATCGGCATCAACCAGCGCTGAAACGCTTTCACCGTCATTGCAGGGAGCTTCTCTGACTAATGGCCAATTGAAAGACGGCAGCAAAGGTGTACAGATCGATAACGTTGCTAAGGACACCCCTGCGGCACAGGTCGGTCTGCAAAAAGGCGATGTCATCATCGGCGTGAACCGCGAGCGTATTGAAAACATCACGCAACTGCGCAAACTGCTGGAAGCGAAGCCTTCCGTTCTGGCCTTGAATATCGTCCGAGGCGAAGAAACGATTTATCTTCTGCTACGTTAATCGCTTGCCGTCTTTTTCGGCAGCTTAACTGGCCAGAACATCGCTAATGTTAAAAAATTTCTGGGAGAAATTTTTAACGTTGCATTAGCAACGGCCCGTAAAGGTGGCAGCCAAGGATGGCACGCCATAAAAAATTGGACACCGAGCCATGCGGTGTCCGAACTTCTCGTGATATCCTCCTCTTATCTCCCTTTTTCCACAGTAAATCACGGCTATGCTTGCTAAGTTATTACGTTCAGCGCTCTTTGGTGCCCTCGTCGCCGGTATTATTCTGGCCGTACTGCCCTTTGTTGGGTCTGGCACGTCGTTTCTGAAAGGCAATGACAAAAATAGTGATGGTTTGCCCATAAGTTACCATCAGGGAGTCAGCCATGCAGCGCCTGCTGTGGTGAACGTTTATAACCGCGTTGCAAAAGAGGGGAAACCCAATGAAGTCGCCATTCATCCTCTCGGATCCGGCGTCATCATGAATGAAAAAGGGTACATTTTAACCAACAAGCATGTGATTAATAACGTGCAACAAATCCAGATAGAGCTATCAGACGGCAGGCTGTACGAAGCCCGCGTGATCGGTTCCGATAGCCTGACTGATCTGGCCGTGTTGCAAATTGACGGCATCAATCTGCCCGTTATTCCGATAAATCCAGACCGCATACCGCACGTCGGCGATGTCGTGATGGCAATCGGCAACCCTTATAATCTGGGGCAAACCGTCACGCAGGGCGTCATCAGCGCCACTGGCCGCGTCAGCCTTAGCACTTATGGTCAGCAAAGAAGCCAGGTAGGACGCCAAAACTTACTGCAAACCGATGCGTCAATTAACCACGGGAATTCCGGTGGTGCGCTCGTCAATACGCTCGGTGAGTTGGTCGGTATTAACACCCTCTCGTTTGATAAAAGTAGCAACGGCGAAACGCCGGAAGGCATTAGCTTCGCCATTCCCGTGGCGCTGGCAACCAAGGTGATGGGCAAGCTCATCCGCGATGGCCGCGTGGTCCGTGGCTATATTGGCGTCAACGGCGTACAGATCGAGAATATTGAGAACAGCACGCTGACCAACAATCGTGATGCGCAGGATCGGTTAAGCGGGATTCTCGTTCAGACTATCGACCCCGGTGGACCGGCGGATAAAGCGGGTATTCGTGTCGAAGACGTCATCGTTAGCGTGAACAATAAGCCTGCGCGCTCGATTATTGAAACGATGGAACAGGTTTCGGAAATACGTCCCGGCACTGTCATTCCGGTCACGATTGTGCGTGATAAAAATCAAATCACACTACAAATGACGATTCAGGAATTCCCTACCCAATAGCGGCAGTCAGGTCGGTGATAAAGTCACATCGGCAGGTAAACAAGAAACCGGGTGGGAACCCACCCGGCTGACAAACCTAATTGTGAAGATAAACCAGCTAAAACGCTTACTCGTGCTCTTTAACGCGCTCGATATTCGCACCTAACGCACGCAGCTTATCTTCGATGCGGTCATAGCCACGATCGATGTGATAAATACGATCGACTATCGTCACACCTTCCGCGATACAACCGGCTAATACCAGACTGGCTGACGCACGTAAGTCGGTCGCCATCACCTGCGCCCCAGACAGCTTATCAACGCCGTGGCAAATCACCGTGTTGCTCTCAATTTCCGCCTGTGCGCCCATACGGATAAGCTCAGGCACGTGCATGAAGCGGTTTTCGAAGATGGTTTCGGTAATCACGCCCGTCCCTTCCGCAACAAGATTCAGCAGGCTGAACTGCGCCTGCATATCGGTCGGGAACCCCGGATGCGGCGACGTGCGAACGGTAACGGCTTTTGGACGCTTACCGTGCATATTCAGGCTGATCCAGTCTTCGCCAATTTCGATCTCCGCGCCCGCTTCGCGCAGCTTAGCCAACACCGCATCCAACGTATCAGGACGAGTATTGCGACACATAATTTGACCACGAGATACCGCAGCCGCGACTAGGAATGTCCCAGTCTCAATACGGTCAGGCACCACGCGGTAGACACCGCCGCCCAGACGCGCAACGCCTTCAATGGTGATTTTATCCGTGCCTGCACCGCTGATTTTCGCACCCAGCGTATTCAGGAAGTTTGCCGTATCGACAATCTCTGGTTCACGCGCGGCGTTCTCAATAATCGTGGTGCCTTCCGCCAGCGTCGCCGCGCTCATGATGGTGACCGTGGCACCCACGCTCACTTTATCCATCACGATGTGCGCACCTTTCAGGCGGCCATCAACCGTTGCTTTGACATAGCCTTCTTCCAGTACGATCTGCGCACCGAGCTGCTCAAGGCCATAAATGTGCAAATCTACTGGGCGCGCGCCAATCGCACAGCCGCCGGGCAGCGAGACCTGGCCTTGACCAAAACGCGCCACCAGCGGCCCTAAAGCCCAAATAGAGGCGCGCATGGTTTTCACCAGATCGTACGGCGCACAAAACACGTTTACCTCGCTGGCATCCACATGGACGGAACCGTTACGCTCAACGCGCGCACCCAACTGACCAAGCAGCTTCATGGTGGTATCAATATCGCGCAGTTTAGGTACGTTCTGAATTTCTACCGGCTCTTCTGCGAGTAGCGCAGCGAACAGGATGGGCAACGCAGCATTCTTGGCGCCAGAAATGGTCACTTCCCCCGCTAAGCGGGTTGGGCCCTGAACACGAAATTTATCCATAGTCTTTGTATCTCAATGTCTTAATGCAATATGTCGTCACACTGATACCGGTAGTTTATTCCCACTTGCACGGGGAACAATACTTAGAAGCCGTTCAGTTTACGGTCGCGTTGCCACTCTTCCGGCGTATAAGCCTTGATCGACAACGCATGAATACGGTTATCCGCGATGTACTCCATCAGCGGCGCATAAACGGCCTGCTGTTTTTTGACTCGGCTCATTCCAGCAAAAAGTCCGCCCACTACGATGACCTGAAAATGACTGCCATCACCAGAAACATGGGCTTCTTCCAGTGCTAATGCGTTCATCAGCACGTCTTTAATTTCGTTATTTTCCATCGCTCTCGATTTCTATGTCAGGGGGAGATGATTTACAGGGAGGTATCTTAGATGAATATGACGCTATCTTAAACAAAGATTACGCCCCTTCAGACGATGCCTAAAGGGGGGAATCCGGTAACCCGCGTTACCGTTTAAGACACAGGAATGATTTCATTCAGGTTATAGAGCGCAATGAGCGTTTTTAGCCGATCGCTGGCACCGACAATCGTTATCTCTCCGCCTGAAGACGGTTGCTGATAAACGTGCATCAGCAATGCTAACCCAGCAGAATCAACACGGTTTAATCCAGACACATCCAGCGTCGTTTTACCCGCCAGCAACGATTCACGCTGCTGCCAAAACGGTAACAACGTTTCACGATCCAGATCGCCCGTTAACGCCAGCGTTGATTCCTGTGCCTGCCAGTTCAATGCGTTCGCCATGTTCGTACCCAAATTACTTTTTCTGATCCAACGTGATGGTCTGCTTCGCCGAGGATTCCAGCTGTTTAGTCAGGCCATCCACGCCGTTCTGACGCAATATTGCCGCCCACTCGTTCTGCTTGGTGGTGATCATACTGACACCTTCGGCAATCATGTCGTACGCCTGCCAGTTACCGGTTTTACTGTTCTTACGCCATTGGAAATCCAGACGTACCGGGGGACGGCCGCCGTTATCAATGATGGTGACGCGAATAGAAACGATATCGGCATCGCCCAGCGGTTTCTCAGGGGCAATCTCATAGGTCTGCCCGTTATACATCGCTAGCGCCTGGCCGTAAGCCTGCTCCAGATAGGCTTCAAACGCTTTGAAATAGGCATCACGCTGTGCCGGTGTCGCATCTTTGTAGTAACGACCGAGAACCAGCGCACCGGCGTATCTCACCTGAACATACGGCAGCAGCTCTTCACGCACGACGGTACGCAAATAATCGGGGTTTTGTTTGATATTTGGCTGTTCACTCTTTAAACGATCAAAGGTTTTTTCCGCCGTTTCGTTCATTAAACGATAGGGATTCGTTTGATCCGCCGCGTTGGCTAATGGCGCGACCACCAGTAAAGCCACCATCAGTAAACGTTTAAACATGCAGATATCCTCTTATGGATGTGAAGGAACAGATTCGTTGTTGTGCTCAGGCATGGCCGCAGAATCGGCACCCGGTTCCGTACCCGATTGATCCGCATTATCCTCGCTATTGCCACCGCTCTTATATAGGAATTGACCGATGAGGTCTTCAAGCACCATCGCTGACTTGGTGTCCTGAATCACACCCCCGTCTTTCAGAATCGTCGTGCCCATATCCTCATCTTCAAACCCGATGTTCAATGCCAGATACTGCTCGCCCAGCAAGCCAGAGGTACGAATAGCCAGAGAGCTGGTATCAGGAATATGATCGTAGCGCTGCTGAATATCCATCGCCACACGTGGCAGGTACGTTTTCTCGTCCAGTGAAATATCCGCTACGCGGCCAACCACGACGCCGCCAATGCGGATCGGAGAACGCGCTTTCAGCCCGCCAATGTTGTCAAACGTCGCATACAGACGATACGTCGGCTCGCTACCAATCGATTTAAGATCGGCGACTTTGAGGCATAAAAAGAGGATGGCAGCCAGCGCGATCAACATAAACACACCAACCCAGACTTCAGTTTTCTTTGTTTGCATCGACTCAGTTCCCAAACATCAGTGCTGTCAGCACAAAATCCAATCCCAGCACTGCTAACGACGAGTGCACGACGGTTCGGGTCGTTGCACGGCTGATCCCTTCAGACGTCGGGATCGCGTCATAGCCGTTAAACAGTGCAATCCAGGTCACGGTAATCGCAAATACGATACTTTTAATCACGCAGTTCAAGACATCCTGACGCCAGTCAACCGCGCCCTGCATGGCAGACCAAAAGAACCCACTGTCGATGCCTTTCCAGTCCACACCAACCAGCGCGCCGCCCCAAATACCCACCGCGACAAAAATAACCGCCAGCAGCGGCATGCTGATTAACCCTGCCCAGAAGCGCGGTGCGACAACGCGGCGCAGCGGATCGACCGCCATCATCTCCATGCTGGAGAGCTGCTCAGTTGCCTTCATCAGGCCAATTTCTGCCGTCAGCGCGGAGCCCGCACGGCCTGCGAACAGCAATGCCGTCACCACCGGGCCAAGTTCACGCAGCAGCGACAGTGCCACCATCATGCCCAAGCTGGCCTCAGCGCTGTAAGTCGTTAGGACAAGATAGCCCTGTAACCCCAGCACCATGCCGATAAAGAGGCCGGAAACCATGATGATAAGCAGCGACTGCACGCCCACGCTGTAAAGCTGTTTCACCAACAGCGGCCACTGTTTTCTGAATTCGGGTTTACCCACCAATGCATTAAACAGCATCAGCCCAGCGCGCCCAAACGAGGCACTGGTGGAGATTCCCTGACGCCCCAACGACGCCAACGTCCGTAATAACATGACTGCGTTAACCCCCTGAACCGAGCAGCGACGTTTTATAGTCGCCGGCTGGAAAACGGAAAGGTACTGGCCCGTCGGCGATACCATCCAAGAACTGACGAACCTGCGGGTCACTGTTTGCCCTCAGTTGGTCCGCTGTCCCTTCCCCGATCACCCGCTTATCGGCCACGATATACGCGTAATCGGCAATGCTCATCACCTCCGGCACATCGTGAGAAACCACAATGCAGGTCACGCCCAATGCATGATTCAACTCATCGATGAGCTTCACCAGTGTCCCGAGCGTAATCGGATCTTGCCCGACAAAAGGTTCATCAAACATAATCAGTTGCGGATCGAGCGCGATGGCTCTCGCCAACGCCGCGCGCCGCGCCATGCCGCCGGAAAGCTCCGCTGGCATCAGTGTCGCCGCACCGCGTAGTCCCACCGCCTCCAGCTTCATCATGACGATGCTACGCAACAGTTCTTCCGGCAGTTTGGTATGTTCACGCAGCGGCCAGGCGACATTATCAAACACGTTCAAATCGGTGAATAACGCACCGGACTGAAACAACATGCTCATTTTCTTGCGCGCGTGGTACAACTCACTGCGCGACAACGTCGGGATATTCTCGCCATCAAACCAGATTTCGCCGCTGTCCGGCGGTAGCTGTCCGCCAATCAGGCGCAACAACGTGGTTTTACCGATACCGGAAGGCCCCATGATCGCGGTGACCTTGCCTTTAGGCACATTCAACGTGATGTCCGTAAAAATCTCTCGCTCTCCGCGCCGAAAGCTAAGACCACGGATCTCGACCAGATTAGTTGCCTCATGGTTCATTATTTCCATTCCTTACCCATCAGTACGCTCATAAAGAGATCTTTCGCTCCAGCCTAACGGCTGGCTTTCATCAAGGTGCGAGTTTTACAAAAACTTACCGTAAGTTCTTGTCCAAAATGGCGGCACAAATCGTTACTGGGTTTTACTTATCGCGACAGGTTTTACTTTTTCGCCAAGCACCGTCAGAATTAGCACTCATCACAGAAAATGCTTTTTGTGCGAAAATCGTCCAGAAATACTGACTTATTCGACAAGAGGCCGGTGATTATACACTAAATAATTCGAGTTGCAGGAAGGCGGCGGCGCAGTGAATCCTCAGGAGCTTACACCAGTAAGTGACTGAGGTGAGCGAGTATAGCCAACGCACATGCAGCTTGAAGTATGACGGTATATATCCTATTAAAGGACGCTGCATGCTTTTTGCAACACTACTCTTGTTCGTTGGTTTGCTATTACTGGTTTACGGTGCCGATCGTCTTGTCTATGGTGCCGCCGTGCTTGCGCGTTCTCTTGGCTTACCGCCCTTCGTTATCGGCATCACCATTGTCGGCTTCGGCACCTCGCTACCCGAGCTGATCGTTTCGGTTACCGCTGCGTTGAACGATCAGAACGATATGGCCGTCGGTAATGTTCTGGGTTCCAATATCACCAATATTTTACTCATTCTCGGCAGCGCGGCACTCATTCGCCCGCTAACGGTACATTCGGCCATCCTGCGCCGGGAATTGCCGCTCATGTTATCCGTCACTGTATTGTGCGGCGTTTTACTGCATGATAGCTACCTGAGCCGCACCGACGGCATCATGCTGCTCTTTGCCGCTATTCTGTGCCTGGTGTTGATACTTCGCATGGCACAACGGGCGCAGCGGGAAGGCGGCGATAGCCTGACACGCGAACAACTGGCGGAACTCCCACAGGATGACAGCAGCCAGATGGTCGCCGTGCTGTGGTCGATTCTCGGCGTGATTATTTTACCCATGGCCGCTCGTATGGTGGTGGATAACGCTACCGTCATTGCACGCTACTTCGATATCAGTGAGTTGACTATCGGGCTGACCATCTTGGCGATTGGTACCAGCTTGCCTGAGCTTGCTACCGCTATCGTCGGGACGCTGAAGAAAGAAGATGATATTGCGCTGGGCAACCTGATTGGCTCGAACATTTTTAATATTGCTATTGTGCTGGGTGTACCGGCTCTGCTCTCACCGGGCGCACTGAACCCTCAGGCTTTTCAGCGCGACTATTGGGTCATGCTGGCGGCGAGCGTGCTGTTAACCGCACTGTGCCTCAGCAAAAAACGCCGTATAGAACAAGGCGCAGGCGCATTATTATGCTGCGCGTTCATCGCCTATCTGACGGCTCTGTTCTTTTTTTCATAAGAGCCTGTTTTTCATAAAATGCTCTGTTTTTCATCATAATCAGGACTATTGGTATGTCACAGTTTGAACAAGATGCTCATCTAAAACAGCAGTCTGACCGTGCACTATCCGATCATACACCACGAGTCGATCATGGCTCACAAACCGGCCATAGGTTACAAAAGGCTCATGAACTACCAGCCGATTTCGACTTCCAACAAGCGGGCAAGCAAGTACTGAGTATTGAGCGCGATGGGCTTGCGCAATTAGACCAGTACATTGATGACAACTTTACACTTGCCTGCAAAAAGATATTCGATTGCCAGGGCAAAGTGGTCGTGATGGGAATGGGCAAATCCGGTCACATCGGCTGCAAGATTGCCGCAACCTTCGCTAGCACCGGTACGCCTGCTTTTTTTGTTCATCCAGGCGAAGCCAGCCACGGTGACCTCGGTATGGTGACGCCGCACGATATCGTGATCGCCATTTCCAACTCTGGCGAGTCACATGAAATTCTGTCGCTGATTCCGGTTCTGAAACGCCAGAAAGTGTTCCTGATCTGCATGACCAGCGCACCAGAAAGTTCGATGGGCAAGGCTGCGGATATTCACCTGTGCGTTCACGTCCCGCAGGAAGCCTGTCCGCTCGGTCTGGCACCCACCACCAGCACCACGGCAACGCTGGTCATGGGAGACGCGCTGGCGGTGGCGTTGTTACAGGCGCGCGGCTTTACTGCCGAAGATTTCGCCCTTTCTCACCCTGGTGGCGCACTCGGCCGCAAACTTTTATTGCGCGTCAGCGATATCATGCATTCGGGTGATGAGATTCCCCATGTCCCACACGATGCCTCGCTGCGTGATGCGCTGGTGGAAATTACGCGCAAAAATCTGGGTATGACGGTAATCTGCGAGGCGGATATGAAAATTCAGGGCATCTTTACCGATGGTGACCTGCGCCGCATCTTCGACATGAATATTGACTTGAACAGCGCGCGCATTGCTGATGTGATGACCGCAGGCGGCATCCGGGTCGCACCGCAAACGCTGGCGGTGGATGCACTTAACCTGATGCAGTCGCGCCACATCACCTCAGTGCTGGTGGCAGAAAACGATCGTCTGGTCGGGATCGTCCATATGCACGATATGCTGCGGGCTGGCGTGGTTTAAAAAGAAAGGATAATAGTGAATGAGTGAAGTCAGGGCGCAAACCGATACCTGCTATGGACCTGTCGATCAACAGGTACTGGATAAAGCCCGTGAGGTTCGCCTGTTAATTTGCGACGTTGACGGCGTGATGTCAGATGGTCTGATTTACATGGGTAATCACGGCGAAGAGTTGAAGGCCTTTAACGTCCGCGACGGCTATGGCATTCGCTGCTTGCTGACGTCCGATATTGAGGTTGCCATCATTACCGGCCGTTCAGCAAAACTGCTGGAAGATCGGTGTAAAACGCTGGGCATTAACCATCTTTATCAGGGGCAATCGGATAAGGTTTTGGCCTTCAACGATCTGTTGGATAAACTGTCAGTAACAGCAAATCAGGTGGCGTATATCGGCGACGATATGATCGACTGGCCAGTGATGGCACAGGTCGGGCTAAGCGTTGCCGTGGCAGACGCCCATCCACTGCTGTTACCACGTGCAAATTATGTCACCCGCATTGCGGGAGGCCGTGGCGCAGTACGTGAGCTGTGTGATTTGATTCTGTTCTCGCAGGACAAGCTGGAGCATGCCAAAGGGTTGTCAATATGAGTACAACCAAGCGTTGGCTCACCACTTTTCTGGCCCTGTTAGCGCTTATCCTCATCGGCTGGAATATTGCGGATAACGACAGGGTAACAGTACCGGATGAAAACGACCCCGCCGTGCCAGTTTATACCAGTGAAAAGACGAGTACGCAGGTATACAGCCCCGCGGGTAAGCTGAGCTACAGACTGATTTCGGAAAAAGCGGAGTATTTTAACGACGAGCAGTTGAGTTGGTTTACCAAGCCTGTTGCCACGCTATTCAATGAACAAGGCACTGCAACCTGGTCAGTACGTGCCGATCGCGCCAAGCTGACCAAAGACAAGATGCTCTATCTGTACGGCAACGTTGAGGTGAATAGCCTGACGAAAGACGCACAGCTTCAGCGCATCACAACGAATAATGCCCAGGTGAATCTGGTCACGCAGGACATCTCTTCCGATGATGAAGTCACCCTGTACGGCGCCAGCTTCACGTCAAGCGGAATGAAAATGCGCGGAAATCTGCGTAACAAAACGGCCGAGTTGATCGAAAAGGTAAAAACCTCTTATGAAATCCAAAACCAATAATCTGATGCGTAACACCCTGATCGCCAGCTCGCTGTTCGCCGTCAGCGTTTCCGCCTTTGCCGTGACCGGCGATAGCAATCAACCTATTCATATTGATTCAGCACAGCAATCTCTGGACATGCAGGGCAACACGGTGACCTTCACCGGTAATGTTGTCGTGAAGCAAGGCACGATTGAAGTAAAAGCCGACAAGGTCGTCGTGACGCGCCCACAGGGCACGCAAGGCAGTGAAGTGGTGGAAGGTTACGGCAACCCTGTGACGTTCTACCAGATGCAGGACAACGGCAAACCGGTAAAAGGTCACGCGCAGAAAATCCGCTACGAGCTGGCCACTGACTTTCTGGTGCTGACGGGCAATGCTTATCTGGAACAGCAGGACAGCAATGTCAAAGGTGATCGCATCACTTATCTGGTGAAGCAGCAGCAAATGGAAGCGACCAGCGACAAAGGAAAACGCGTGACGACGGTGTTGGTCCCTTCTCAGCTTCAGGAGAAAGAGAACAAGAGCAAGCCTTCTCGTTCTCAGCAACCACGGGTCACTGAATAAGTTATGGCAACATTAACCGCAGAAAATCTCGCCAAGGCGTACAAAGGCCGTAAGGTCGTGGAAAACGTCAGTCTCACGGTGAATTCCGGTGAAATCGTCGGCCTGCTTGGGCCGAACGGTGCTGGCAAAACGACAACGTTCTACATGGTCGTGGGCATTGTTCCGCGTGATGAAGGACGTATCGTCATCGACGATGACGACATCAGCCTGCTTCCTTTGCACGAACGCGCGCTGCGCGGCATCGGCTATCTGCCGCAGGAAGCCTCTATCTTCCGTCGCTTAAGCGTTTATGACAATCTGATGGCGGTGTTACAGATCCGTAAAGATCTGACGACCGAACAGCAGGAAGATCGTGCCAATGAGCTAATGGAAGAATTCCATATTATTCATTTGCGCGATAGTCTGGGACAATCGCTGTCCGGTGGAGAAAGACGCCGCGTAGAGATTGCGCGTGCGCTGGCAGCGAATCCGAAGTTCATCCTGCTGGATGAACCGTTTGCGGGCGTAGACCCGATCTCCGTACTGGATATTAAAAAAATCATTGAGCATCTGCGTGACAGCGGGCTTGGCGTGTTGATTACCGATCATAACGTCCGCGAAACGCTTGATGTCTGTGAACGAGCCTATATCGTGAGTCAGGGCAACCTGATCGCCCACGGTTCACCGACTGATATTCTGGCCGATGAACAGGTGAAACGCGTCTATCTGGGCGAAGGCTTCCGACTCTGATAGGGTAATATCTTCTCTTTGCAGTACTTATGGGACGTTAGCGCGATTTATGAAGCAAGGTTTGCAACTCAGGCTTAGCCAGCAACTGGCCATGACTCCACAGCTCCAACAGGCGATCCGCCTGTTGCAACTGTCCACGCTTGAATTGCAACAGGAGATTCAACTGGCGTTAGAAAGTAATCCGTTGCTCGAACAAACGGATCAGCACGACGAAATCGAGTCATTTGAAAAGGCAGACAGCGATTCGCTGGATACCGGCGAAGCCCTTGAACAAAGAGATATGCCGGAAGAATTACCGCTCGATGCCACCTGGGATGAAATCTACTCCGCAGGCACGCCGTCGGGCACTGGCACCGACTATCGCGATGAAGAACTGCCGATTTATCAAGGTGAAACCACGCAAACGCTTCAGGATTACCTGATGTGGCAGGTTGAGCTAACGCCGTTTTCCGACACCGACGCGGCTATCGCGACCTCTATCGTCGATGCCGTCGACAACACCGGTTACCTGACCGTACCGTTGCAGGACATTCTTGACAGCATCGGTGACGACGACGTGACGCTGGAAGAGGTTGAAGCCGTACTCAAACGCGTGCAGCGCTTCGATCCCGTTGGCGTCGCCGCTCGCGATCTGCGTGATTGTCTGCTGGTGCAGCTTTCCCAATTCGCCGACGACACGCCACGCCTGACCGAAGCGCGCCTGATCGTCAGCGATCATCTCGATCTGTTAGCCAACCATGATTTCCGCAGCCTGATCCGCGTTACTCGTCTGAAAGAAGAGGTGCTGAAAGAAGCGCTGGCGCTGATCCAATCGCTCGATCCCCGTCCGGGACAATCGATCAACACCGGTGAATCCGAATACGTGATTCCTGACGTGCTGGTACGTAAAGTTCAGGGGATCTGGACCGTCGAACTGAACACCGACAGCATACCTCGGTTGCAGATTAACCAGCAGTATGCCGCGCTGGGTAACAGCGCACGCAACGACAGCGACGGGCAGTTTATCCGCAGCAATCTGCAAGAAGCCCGCTGGCTCATCAAAAGCCTGGAAAGCCGTAATGACACGCTGCTGAAGGTCACCCGCTGCATCGTCGAACAGCAGCAGGATTTCTTCGAGCAGGGCGAAGAATTCATGAAGCCCATGGTACTGGCAGACATCGCTCAAGCGGTGGATATGCATGAATCCACCATCTCACGCGTGACGACACAGAAGTTCCTGCACAGCCCGCGCGGCATTTTTGAGCTAAAATATTTCTTCTCCAGCCACGTTAATACCGATAGCGGCGGAGAAGCCTCGTCAACGGCAATCCGCGCGTTGGTGAAGAAGCTTATTGCAGCGGAAAACCCCGTGAAGCCACTGAGCGATAGCAAGCTTACGGCGCTGCTCTCCGATCAGGGCATCATCGTGGCACGTCGAACCGTGGCAAAATACCGAGAGTCTTTATCTATCCCACCATCGAATCAGCGTAAACAACTGGTTTGATCTCAACAGAGAAGGAAGACACTATGCAGCTCAACATTACCGGACAACACATCGATATCACTGAACCACTACGTGATTTTGTGAATGGCAAGTTTGCCAAATTAGAGCAGTATTTTGACCGGATTAATCAGGTCAATGTGGTATTGAGAGTGGAAAAAGTTCAGCAAATTGCCGAGGCCACGCTCCACGTAAATGGCGGCGAGCTGCATGCAACCTCAGAGGCGGTAGATATGTACGCCGCAATAGATTTATTGATTGATAAGCTGGCGAGACAGCTCAATAAGCATAAAGATAAACTCAAGCAGCACTAATTTTCTCCTTTGCCATTTGGCAAAGGACAAACTCGGCCCATCCATCGGGTGGGTCGGGATCACCAGAAGTGAAAGCGTCGTTAAGTGAAAATAAAATGAACCACGATCCCGTATTGCAGCTCAGCACCGTACTACGTCCTGAGTGCACCCGAAGCACCGTCCACTGCCAGAGTAAGAAACGGGCATTGGAAATTATCAGTGAGCTGGCCGCCAGGCAGCTTAACATTCCTTCGCAGATTATCTTTGATGCCATCCTGACCCGGGAGCGGATGGGCAGCACGGGAATCGGCGGCGGCATTGCCATTCCTCACGGTAAGCTGGAAGATGATAATGCGCTGGGTGCCATCGGTGTTTTCATCCAATTAGAGCAACCGATCGCTTTCGATGCCATTGATAATCAGGCCGTTGATCTGCTTTTTGCCTTGCTGGTTCCAGCGGAACAATGTAAAACCCATTTGCATACCCTGTCGCTTGTTGCCAAGCGGCTGGCGGATAAAACGGTTTGCCGACGCCTGCGTGCGGCGCAAAGCGATGAAGAGCTGTACCAGATTATGACGGAAGCCGGTTAAGCCGGATGGTTGTCATGTTCACGATGACGGGCGATTCGCCGTGGATTCAGAGAATGCTTGCAATCCCTGCGCTAAGCCGTCATTTTTTTAGCTATACATCACTTTATAAAAACAGTGGCAATGTAAATTCGCTATCACATTGCCAGAGGGGAGTCGTCAGATGGTGCTGATGATTGTCAGTGGTCGCTCAGGTTCAGGGAAATCTGTCGCCCTGCGCGCACTGGAAGATATGGGGTTCTACTGCGTAGATAACCTGCCAGTGGTTCTACTGCCAGAACTGGCTAATACGCTTGCAGCACGTAACATTTCCGCAGCAGTCAGCATTGACGTGCGCAATATGCCGGAATCACCCGAGATCTTCGAGCATGCCATGGAGCAACTGCCGCCAAGCTTCTCGCCTCAACTGCTGTTTCTGGATGCCGATCGCAATACGCTGATCCGTCGCTACAGCGACACTCGTCGCCTTCACCCGCTCTCCAGCAAGAACCTGTCACTGGAAAGCGCGATTGATGAAGAAAGCGACCTGCTGGAGCCGCTGCGTTCACGCGCCGACCTGATTATCGACACCTCAGAGATGTCGGTACATGAACTGGCCGAGATGCTGCGTACCCGACTACTCGGCAAGCGAGAACGCGAGCTCACGATGGTGTTCGAATCGTTCGGTTTCAAGCACGGTATCCCTATCGATGCGGATTACGTCTTTGACGTGCGCTTCCTGCCGAACCCGCACTGGGATCCGAAACTGCGCCCGATGACCGGTCTGGATAAGCCCGTTGCGTCCTTCCTCGACAGGCACACCGAAGTTCACAACTTCATCTACCAGACTCGCAGCTATCTGGAACTGTGGCTGCCGATGCTGGAAACCAATAACCGTAGCTACCTGACTGTCGCCATTGGCTGTACCGGCGGTAAACACCGTTCCGTCTACGTCGCCGAACAGCTGGCAGACTACTTCCGCTCACGCGGTAAGAACGTACAGTCTCGCCACCGTACGCTGGAAAAACGTAAACCCTCGTAAGAGTCGACAAACCAGACCAACCAGGTAACCTATGACAGTCCGGCAAACGGTTGAAATCAAAAACAAGCTGGGCATGCACGCTCGCCCAGCCATGAAGCTGTTCGAGCTGGTGCAGAGCTTTGATGCAGAAGTGATACTGCGTAATGACAGCGGCACCGAAGCCGAAGCCAGCAGCGTGATTGCCATGCTAATGCTGGACTCGGCCAAAGGGCGACTCATCGAGGTAGAAGCGACGGGCCCAGATGAAGAGCAGGCGCTTGCCGCCGTCATCGGGCTGTTCGAAGCCGGGTTCGACGAGGACTAGCATTTCCTTAGCAGGCTATCTGCCAGCCTTTGTAGCAAGGAGCGCTTCACTTTCCCTTCCGAACCTCCTACTATCTACCTCTATAAATCATAATATTTTCTTATACCCCCTGCTCCTTTGGGTGCGGGGGGTTATTTTTATATCATCTGAAAATACCAACTGGAGAGGAGTATGACGAAACCTAACCTGACAATCAGTGAATTGGATGCAGAACGTCTGGATATGTTATTGGAGCAGCCCGCCTTTGCGGACAGCGATATCGCACAGGCGTTGAATGAGGAGCTGGATCGGGCGGACATTCTGCCTTCGGCATCGATTCCCTCACATGTCGTCACCATGAATAGTCGGGTGCGTTTCCGCGATCTGAATACCAATGAAGAGCACATCCGCACGCTGGTTTATCCGGCAGCGGTGAAGGACAGTCAAGAACCGCTGTCGGTGATGGCTCCGCTGGGCGCGGCACTATTGGGAATGCATGTGGGAAACTCGATCACCTGGCAGTTGCCAAACGGTGAAGAAACGCGAATTGAAGTACTAGAACTACTCTATCAGCCTGAAGCCGCAGGCGAGTACCACCGCTAAACCAGCAAGGTGCGACTCTGCTATAAATGCGTGCTAATAAGGCATAGAGTAACAGCCGTCGGACACTGCCGACGGCGACGGTTATTCACAAAGAGCAGGCTTATTCCCCTGCGATCTTCATCTCTGGCAGCAACACGGAACCACACTGGATATTGCTTCGGGTTTCGATATCATTCCCCACCGTCACAATATTGCGCAGCATGTCTTTCAGGTTACCCGCGATAGTAATCTCACTGACCGGATACTGAATTTCACCGTTTTCGACCCAGAAGCCGGATGCTCCACGGGAATAATCCCCCGTCACACCGCTCACACCCTGCCCCATCAGTTCGGTCACCAGCAGGCCTTTGCCCATCTGTTTCAACATACCGTTGAAATCCAGCCCCTGTCCGGCAATCCGCCAGTTATGAATGCCCCCCGCATGGCCGGTGCTCTGCATTCCCAGCTTACGCGCGGAGTAGCTTGTCATGAGCCAGGTCTGCAACACGCCCGCCTTCACAATGTCACGCGCCTGTGTCCGCACGCCTTCGCTGTCGAACGGCGTAGAGGCCAGCCCTCTCAGCAGATGCGGTTGTTCCTCAATCGTCAGCCACTCCGGCAGAATCTGCTGACCCAGCTTATCCAGCAGGAAAGTGGATTTACGATAAACGCTGCCGCCGCTGATAGCGCCAACCAAATGGCCAAACAGGCCCGTCGCCACTTCCGCAGAAAACATCACCGGTGCCTGCATGGTAGGCAGCTTACGCGGTGACAGGCGGGATAACGTGCGGCGCGCGCACTCTTCACCTACCCATTCCGGGCTGCGCAAGTCATCCAGCGCACGGCCGACGGTGTAGGCATAATCGCGCTCCATATCGCCATTCACTTCGGCAATCACACAGCTGGACATAGAATGACGGCTAGAGCAGTAACTTTTCAGCAGGCCGTGGCTATTGCCGAACACCTTAACGCCGTAGTGGCTGTTAAAACTGCCGCCTTCGGTGTTAGTAATGCGCTTATCAGCCTGTAATGCGGCCTGCTCTGCGCGAGCGGCTAATTCAATGCCGCGATCCGCATCCAGCTCGGTTGGATGGAACAGATCCAGATCCGGCGCGTCGAACGCCAGAAGATCCCGATCCGCCGGGCCAGCAAACGGATCGACTGAGGTATAGCGAGCAATATCCAGCGCGGCCTGTACGGTACGGGCTATCGCATCTGGGCTGAGATCGGTAGACGATGCGCTACCTTTACGCTGTTGGTGATAAACCGTAATGCCCAACGCGCCATCGCTGTTGAATTCAACATTTTCAACATCACCATAACGGGTACTGACGCTAATGCCCGTCGTTTTTGACACCGCGACTTCTGCCGCATCAGAACCGGCACGCGCCAGTTCCAGCGCCTGAGCAACCGCGAGCTCCAGCGCTTTACGCTGCTCTGCAACCTGAGTAGTTATCGTCATTGTTCTGCCATAATGAGTGGAAGAAAGCTCACCATCATCATCCCCGCAACGAGCACAAAAGGGGCGTATACTCTCTATACTTCACGCAGCCAACACGTAGGTAACGTGAAGTATGAGGAGCATAAAATGGTGTAGCATAATGCTTTCTAGTCTAACAGGATCTACGGACAATTTCGCACAAAGCCCAAACCTGTTAGTATCAGCCTCTTTTTTCTGGTGGGCACGCTGTTCACCATCCCGGAGCCGCTACGCGTAGCGTTACGAATTGCTCCTGGACACTTTTTAGGAGCCAACCATGAAGCAAAAGTACGAAGACTGGCTGAATGACGTCCCAGATAACCAAGAAGACGACGAAGATGATGAAATTATCTGGGTCAGCAAAAGTGAAATAAAGCGCGATGCCGAAGCGCTGAAAGATCTCGGCGCGGAACTGGTCGATCTGGGCAAAAACGCGCTGGAGAAGATCCCGTTGGACGACGATCTACGTGCGGCGGTGGAACTGGCGCAGCGGATCAAGAAAGAAGGCCGCCGCCGCCAGCTACAGCTGATTGGTAAAATGCTGCGCGCCCGCGATCCAGAGCCGATCCAAACCGCGCTGGATAAGCTGAACAACCGTCATAATCAGCAGGTCGCGTTATTCCACAAACTGGAACAGCTGCGCGACCGTCTGATTGAAGAAGGTGACGATGTGGTTCCCGATATTCTGGCGCTGTATCCTCACGCAGACCGTCAGCAGTTACGTTCTCTGGTGCGTAATGCGCAGAAAGAGAAAGCGACGAACAAGCCGCCAAAATCCGCCCGTCAGATCTTCCAGTATCTGCGCGAACTGGCTGAAACCACAGACTAACGGCGATAGTGGGATGAGGCACAGGCCTCATCCCATGATTTAATACCCCATCAAAATCAGCGACTCAGTGCATGCTGATAATCACGCAGGATCCCAGTTAATCGTCCCACCGGCGCTGTCACGCTCGGGGGAAGCTGCTGTTCTGTCAGCATCTGCTGATAGCGTTCAAGCTCGTCCAACAGCTGTGTGAAATAGCGGCTGCGCGTGCTATCGCGTCGGGCCGAAATCACCTGCTCCGCCGTTGCACGAATCTGGCGATGAAAGGCAGACAGCTCCGCGTTTTGCGGAATATCCAGCGTTCTCAGACGCTGGTGCATGATGATCAGCCACAGTGCGAGGCGATACTTAGCAATATCATCAGGGAAGCGGTTCAACAGCAGGAACAGCTGCTGATACAGCGCAGGCAGGTGGTTTTCTTTGCGACGCGCTGTGTTGGTCGTCAGCGCCGAGACCGCGCCATACACAAAGCGGTTCAACAGCGTTCTCCCCGTGTGTGCCTTGGTGTTATCCCGGATCAACAGGATCACCATCAACGCCAGAAAACAGCCGATGACCTGGCCGATCGCACTGTCCAGAAACCGACTGACGTTGAACGTCATCGGGTTATCTAACACCAGAATATTGATCGTACTGGCCAATGCACCCAGTGAGCCGAGTCGACGTTTTTGCACTTCAAGGCCGAGGAAGAAGGCCATTGCTCCCAGACTCAGGCATAGCAGCAGCATACTTTGCTGCGTTGACGGCATGATAAACATGAACATCAGCGCCCCCAGCGGCAACGCGTAGATCGTCCCAAAAAGAAAATCCTTTGCCATCATCTGCGGGTTCGGTAACCGCATGGCAAGCGACGTCACCACCGCAATCATCACCATGCACACGCTGCCAGAAGTCCAGCCCGTGCTCAGCCAGAACAGGCAGCCCAGCGCCGTCGCCACGCCAGTGCGTAATCCATTAATCATGGCGTGATGCGTTTCAGCTGATGGCACTTTAATTTCCACTTCGCTGTTCAGCACGTCGGCTTCAATCGTATTGATACGCCCGTTGGTCTGCACGCCCTTCGCCAGCAGCAGGTAGCGCGTCGCCGCTCCGACCCAAGTGATCAGCATCGGTGGCACGTCACGGCTGTCCGCCGCAATCAGGTAGCGCAATGCTTTCATACGGCAATGCACATCGCGAAACGACTCAACAGGCTGATCCAACACCAGTTTTAAGCTGCTTTTTACGGGAGTCGGGGCATCCTGCAAAATCAGGTAGGTTTCACACGCCTGTGTAATCATCGTGAGCGACTGCGTATGCAACGACGTTAAGCGGCGATTACTGTTCTGCCAGCGCGAAGACTCCAACATCAGGCTGCTGCGCATGCCGTTTAGCGCAGTGGTTTTGCGCACCAGTGCGTGCCATGCTGCATCTATCGCGTCTTTCTCCGCCCCGCTCATGCAGAGTTGCAGTAACCGATACTGATCCACCAAGAGTTCACTGATACTGCGGTCAACATCCTGCTTGATCGAGCGCGGCGAGAACAGTAAATCCGCCAGAATCGCACAAACAATGCCCAACACAATCTCGCTACAGCGTTCCACGGCAAACTGCGGCGTCAGCAGCGGTGTCCCCTGCGTCGACACAATAATAATCAGTGCGGTATAGCCTGCCAGCCCGAACACATAGGCGTTTTCGACTTTAACCAGTGAAGAAACCCAGGTGCAGAGGCCAGCCCAAATACAGCACAGCATCAACATCACAACCGGTGCGCGAACGGTCACGATAATGATGACAAGCGCGCCGATACAGCCGATAAAAGTGCCGACAACACGTAGCATACCACGATGGCGAATGGCGCCAGAAAATGGCTCACCGCCCGCAGCAAACGCCGGACCAGCGGCGACCAGCGCCGCCGTCAGCACCGACCAGCGCGGTGTTTCCAACTGGAGATGGAAGCCCAGAAACAGGGACAGCACGATCGCGAAGCTCAGCTTGAAAGCGAAGCGCAAGCGCGCAAACTGTGGCGTCGTAAAGAACATAGAGCCTGTTAGCGACGGAGTTTTCATCATCGCCTCACTTAGCCGAACTCACGCAGACGATACAGGAGACGGATGAGCGGCGAAGGCGCTTTATCATTGTTGACCTGCTCACCGGTGATCACCACGGTTGCCGTCGTACCAGCGGGGTAGAGGTCGCCCATTTGGCGATCGAGACGGATTTTTACCGGCACACGCTGTGCTAAACGCACCCACTCCAGATTGGAATCCACGTTAGCCAAGCCTTTACTGTTCGCGCTGCTGCTGTTGTTATTCACCCCAGCCGCCACGCTATCAACCGTGCCATAAAATATCTTTTCGCTACCCAGCGGCGTAATTTCCACACGGTAGCCACGACGCACGCCTTCAAGCTTGGTTTCTTCCATGTATGCCAGCAGATAGAACGAATCCTTCTTCACCAGCGCCACCGCCGTATTACCGCGTTCAATGAACTCACCGCTCTGCACATGCAGGTTGGTCACCCAGCCGTCGGCAGGGGCGCGTACCACGGTACGTTCCAGCTCCAGTTGCGCCAGTGACAATACCGCCTGCGCTTTAGCCAACTGGTGCGTGGCAGTTTCCAATGCATTACTGGACTGATCGATATTTTCCTGTGACATCGCACTGATGCCCAGCCGCGCCCGACGTCCTGATTCCCGACGTTTTTCCGTCACCAGCGCCTGATAGTAGGCAACATCGGCTTCCGCCTGCGCCACGGCCTGATGGTAGCGCGGCTGATCGATGACAAACAGCACGTCACCTTTGTTCACCAGCTGATTGTCCGTCACGCGAACATTGCTCAATAAGCCGCTGACGTCCGGCGCAATCGCCACGACATCCGCCGTAAATTTGGCATCACGCGTCCAGGGTGATTCGGTATAGAACGCCCAGACACGAAAAATGGCCACGATCGCACACAGTACAATCACTAACGTGATAACCACGCGGCTCAGTTTCTTGATCAGCACGGCCTGCTGTCTAAACAAGGGTAAAAAGAACGCTTTCACAGATACCTCACAGACCGTAACGGAACAGTAAATAAAACAGACAGCAGAACAGCGCGCTGTTAAACAGCGCAGGATGCCAGACGAAGTCATAGATCCCCGTCGGTTGCAGCAGGCGGTTCACGACAAAAAACAGGGTCAGCGATACCAGCAAGACAAAAAATACGGGGGGAAATGACAGCCCGAACAACACCATAACCGGGAGTGAACTCATCCTCTTTTCCTTTTTTCTATTAGGTAGCGGTAGCGCGCAGGTTCGCTACCGGATGGTAAATTATGTTGTCTGATACTGGCGTTCAGCATAGACAAAAGCGCTTAATCCCGCAGGCGACCAGCCAACGGATGGGATAGCGTTAAACTGATGAATAGCGATGTCAGCACGGGCTGACTAACGATGGGAAATCAGCGTATTACTCTAATTAGGTAAATAAACATAATCATTGAATGGCTCTGTTCTGCCCAGAACCACCGGATAGGCTATATTATGGATGCTTATTATCACCTTATCTACATAGCGTGATCTAAATCACTTTTAAGCCAGAGTGAATAATGGAAAGACTAAAGAGTATGTCGGTGTTTGCCCGCGTGGTGGAATTTGGTTCCTTTACCGCAGCCGCCCGTCAGTTGCAAATGAGCGTATCCGCCGTCAGCCAGACCGTTACCAAGCTTGAAGATGAGCTACAGATTAAGCTGCTTAATCGCAGTACGCGCAGCATTGGTTTGACGGAAGCGGGGAAAATCTATTACCACGGCTGTCGCCGCATGCTGCATGAGGCGCATGAAGTCCATGAGCAGCTTTATGCCTTCAACAACACGCCGATCGGCACGCTGCGCATCGGCAGTTCTTCTACGATGGCGCAGAATGTGCTGTCCACCATGACTGCCGCTATGCTGAAGGAATATCCTGGTTTGTCCGTCAATCTGGTCACCGGAATTCCCGCTCCCGATCTGATTGCCGACGGGCTGGATATCGTTATCCGCGTCGGCGCGCTACAGGATTCCAGCCTGTTCTCGAAACGCTTAGGCTCGATGCCAATGGTGGTCTGTGCCGCAAAAAGCTATCTGGCACAGCACGGCACGCCGGATAAACCGGCAGATATGGTGAACTTTTCCTGGCTGGAATACAGCGTACGGCCCGACAGCGAATTCGAGCTGATCGCCCCGGAAGGCATTTCGACCCGCGTCACGCCACAAGGGCGCTTTGTCACTAACGACCCACAAACGCTGGTGCGTTGGCTTAAGACCGGTGCGGGTATCGCGTACGTGCCGCTCATGTGGGTCGTGGATGAAATTAACCGTGGTGAAATCGAGATTCTGTTTAACCGCTACCACTCCGACCCGCGCCCGGTCTACGCGCTCTACACCCGCAAAGACAACCTGCCGCTGAAAGTACAAGTCTGCATTAACTACATGACGGAATACTTCAAAAACGTCGCTCTGACCTATCAGGGCTATCGGCAGGAGCATAGCGAGGAAAAAAAACCGCGCTAATAACGCGCGGTCTTAAAGGAACTCAGGATTCAGAGCAAATTACGCGGTGCCGCCGACGGTCAGGCTGTCCAGCTTCAATGTAGGTTGACCCACGCCGACAGGCAGACTTTGCCCTTCTTTGCCGCACACGCCGACGCCTTTATCCAGCGCCAGATCGTTGCCGACCATCGAGATCTGCTGCATCGCTTCAATGCCGGAACCAATCAGCGTGGCACCTTTGACTGGCGTGGTGATACGACCTTTTTCGATCAGGTAGGCTTCGGATGTCGAGAAGACGAACTTGCCAGAGGTAATATCCACCTGACCACCGCCAAAGTTTGGCGCATACAGGCCGTATTCGACGCTGGAGATAATCTCTTCCGGCGTGGATTTCCCAGCCAGCATATAGGTGTTCGTCATACGCGGCATCGGCAGATGCGCATAAGATTCGCGACGCCCATTGCCCGTCGGCGCAACACCCATCAGACGCGCATTCAGCTTGTCCTGCATGTAGCCTTTCAGAATACCGTTTTCAATCAGGACATTGTATTGCCCTGGAACACCTTCATCGTCCATCGAAACTGAACCGCGACGCCCGGTCAGCGTGCCGTCATCCACCACCGTGCACAGCTCTGACGCAACGAGTTTCCCCATCTGCCCGCTGAATACTGATGTACCGCGACGGTTAAAATCACCTTCCAAACCATGACCCACTGCTTCATGCAGCAGTACACCCGGCCAGCCGGCACCCAACACCACGGGCATTGGCCCGGCAGGAGCGGCCACCGCTGACAGGTTAACCAGCGCCATCCGCACGGCTTCTTTTGCCCAGGCATCAACGCGTGCTTCGCCGTCAGCCACTTCCCAGAAATAGTCATAGCCGCCACGCATGCCGCCGCCGCTGGAACCGCGTTCGCGTTTGCCCTCAGATTCAACCAGCACGCTGATCGACAGACGAACCAGAGGGCGCACATCCGCCGCCAGCGTGCCGTCCGTCGCTGCCACCAGCACCAACTCATACACGCCGGTCAGGCTGGCTGACACTTCCTGTACCCGCGCATCTGCGGCACGTGCGGCCGTGTCGGCACGCTGCAACAGCGCAATTTTGTCCTCACGCGTCAGGCTATCCAACGGATTCAACGTTGGATAAAGCGCATGATGCGATACCGCTCCCAACGTGTGTGCAGTCCCTGTACCTTGTTCCCGCACAATGCTGCGTGCAGCCTGCGCGCTCTGATGCAATGCGTTCAGCGTGATCTGATCGGCATAAGCAAACCCGGTCTTTTCACCGTCAATCGCACGGATACCCACGCCCTGATCGATATTGTAAGAACCGTCTTTAATGATGCGATCTTCCAGTACCCAGGACTCATGGTAGCTAGACTGGAAATAGAGATCGGCATAGTCCAGTCGACGCTCATTAAGCGACCCCAGCACAGCAGCAAGATCGTCAAGATTCAATTTATTGGCGGTGAGTAACTGCTCACTGATAAACGAAAGGCTCATAGTTTTTCACTCTTTATCAGATAATCGGCTGAGTACGCTGCGCTGCCCCAACGGCATTATTCGCCTTTCTTCTTGTTCGGCTCACGCAGCACTTCCTGAATCTTTGGCTGATCGAGGCTACCGGAAATCTGGTAGCGAATCAGCGAAATCTTGTTCCATAGCGGTGCCAGCACTTTACTGGCCGCAAACACCGCGGCCCCGACAACCGGGTTAACGGCAAATGCGGTCGCCACCCCCACCGTCGCGGAAATTTCCGGGGCGATAACCGCTTCCATATTGACCTGTCGCTTAGCGAGATCGAGATCGCCTTTTATCGCGATATCGGCCTCCAGTCCGTCGACCAACATATCATCAGTATGCAACACGCCGTCTTTAATCCATGCCGTGTTGCGAATCGAGTCGAAGTAAAATCCGCGACCAAACGTATCGCTAAAATCGAACCGCAGCTTACGCATCAGCGCATCAAAGCTCAATAAACGTAGCAATTGACCCGCCTGACCCGCGCCCACTTCGGCAATTTCACCTTTACCAATGCGCGTGTGCAATATTCCGCTCAGGCTGGCAATATCCGGCGCCCAAGGCGTACCGCGCCAGTACAGATCGTAGTCCACATCGAAAGAACCGGCTTTCAGCGGTGAATCAACGCCAAACCAGTTAGCGTTCTGCTCCAAGCTATCCCCCGTCAGACGGCCTTTTAGCGCCGTCCGCACGCCTTCCGCGTTTTCCTGCCAGGAACCGTTTACCGTCAGACGCGCTTTGCCCGTATCAATCATACCGTCTGCCAGCGTTAATTTTTCCTTTTCTGTCAGCAGCGTTCCCTGAATACGTCCCATATTCTGCCCGATAATCCAGCACTGGCGACAGTTAACCGCCAGCGACGGCCAGTCTTCAAAGCTGATACTCGGGTCGTTTAGCGGCGATTTTTTCTCTGCTAATGCCACTGGGTTGGTCGCTTCATTCCCTTTCCACTGAGGATTGTAGTAGAGATAAGTGATGTCGCTGCGCCACATACCACGATTGGGTATCTCAACCGTTCCGTCAATTTCGCGTCCTTTTGCCTGCACTTCACTACCAGCAAGCGTATTTTTGCGTGTGATTTCCAGATCGTGCCACTGCTGCCCCAACAGCTGTAGCTCAGGCGTCCGCAGCGTCACCGCTTCAGGAAAACGGAAAGCGCTATGCGCTTTTTTCCCTTCCGCCGATGTCGAGGCACGCAGCGAAGGCAGGAGTCCCAGCCAGCTTTCAGCATCCAGTGGCGGAAGATCGAGCACCAGCGAGGAATCTTCTGGCAATGCAGGCGCCACCGCAGCCCCGTTCTGCCAGCTTGCCCGCGCCAGCGTCACAGTGTTGCCTTTCAGCAGCCATTGGCTATTGAAGTGGTTATCCTTGCCCAGCCGTCCCTGCATCGCGAAACCATTCAGGTCACCGCTGGCTTTTACCTCCAGCGGCAGGCTCTCGCCAGCGAGTTTACTTAGCGGGTTAGGTAAGTGAC
Source organism: Pectobacterium brasiliense (assembly GCF_013449685.1). Taxonomy (GTDB): domain Bacteria; phylum Pseudomonadota; class Gammaproteobacteria; order Enterobacterales; family Enterobacteriaceae; genus Pectobacterium; species Pectobacterium brasiliense_A. Next base: position 76,014 of record NZ_JACDSF010000033.1, read on the forward strand.
TACTTACTTTATTGAGATCAGCTTGTACATCAACATCATAGGTTGTTTTACCGGAATGCGGCAGGTTGACGGCCACCGTACTCTTCCAGCCAGCCGTGCCGGACAGGGCTTTGCTGGCCGATGCCGGTAAACCGGGCAAGAGCGCAGGCTGCCAGTCGCCCTGCAAGCCAACATTCACCAGAAAAGCCTTGGCTTGCTCTTCCGTCGTGAAATTGACCGCCATCGGCTGATTCATCCAGTTCGCCTGGAGCGTGTCACTGCGTAAGTTGCCGTTTTCATAGCGAAACTTACCGGTGAGATTCTTAATCGTGGTCTCCAGCGGCTTGATGTAGAGGCTGTTATTGTTCAGCGCGATATCACCGCTGGCGCGAACATCATCACCAGCAAGCGGAATATCCAGATGCAGTGTGCCTTTCACCGGCCCGCCAATTTTCAGCTCATCCAGCGCCGCACCCAGCGAGGATTTCAGCGGCGTCTGATTAAAATAGTTCCCCACTTCCGGCCCAGGACCGTCCAGCTCACCATCGACGAGCAGCATCTCTTTTTCATAATCGGGAATGACCGCGCTAATGTTTTTGCCTTCCACCTTGCCCAGCCAGGTTTGCGGTGCAAACATCCACAGGCCGTTGTTGGCAAAGTCCAGATTGATATCCAGCGGCGTCAGCGCAGGCCAGCCCGGCTGAAATTCGAAGGTGGCATCTTTAACCGGCACCCAGACTTCAAACTGGCCTTCGTTATGCGTATACGGGAAGTGCTGCGGATTACCAGCAAAGATGAGCGTGGCATTATCGACACGGCCGCCTTTCAGCGCACCGCTCAGATAGTCCACCAGCTCGGTGCCCATAAACCGTTCAGGATAATAGCGCCAGGCATCCGCCGCATCGGTCAGCCGAATACCCGCCAGAATATCCAGCTTCGGCTCCTGCTTAGCGGGCTGTTCATAGCGGAAATCGCCGTTAGCCCATAGCGATTTCGCCTGCACGTCCAGTCCATGACTCCATAGCGCCAGACCCTGTGCATCATTACGCCAGTCAATCGTGCCGCTGGCCTGCTTGATTTCCAGCGGCGCACGAAACATATCCACATAGGGTAACGTGCTCTGTTTTAATTCAACGCTGACCTGACCACGCTCGGCGCTACCGCGCGCAGAACCAGAGAAATGATCGACCCCCGGCAGCAATTTCCACTGTTTCCAGCTCACATCCTGCCAGTTAGCCTGAAAACGGGTTCGCTCCGGCTGTTGCAGAGGGATATCGACAGCAACGGTATTCAGTGTGCCCGTCGGTTGCAGTTCATCCCAGCGCGCTTTCAATTCTGGCGTCGTTCCAGACAACAACGGGAGCAGCGTACTTACCCGCTCCAGCGCCAGATTGCTGGCTCGAACGCGCAGCGCTTCCTGCCGATCGGGCCCTAACATGTGTTCATTCTTTGGCAGCCAGAGAGCAGAGAGCCGACCTTTCGGCCAGGCGACGCCATCCGTTGCCAGATTCAACGCAGGCACATCGACCTGCCAGCCATTTTCCTGACGGCTGACGTGCAGTGTCATGTCATCCACATTCAGGCGATGCGCGTCGCTGCCTTCACCCCAGTTGGCCGTTCCGTGATTGAGGAACACATCACCGCTGTGGATGTCGCCGTCACGGACGTTCAACCAGGCTGCCAGACTAAAATCGGCATTTTCCAGCCCGGTCGTGTTTTTCATCCAGCGGCTGAGCCAGGGCTTCATATCGATATTGTCAGCCTGCAGGTAGAAGGTGCCGTTGCTGAGCAGCCCCTGATCGTCGTGCAAGTCCATGCGCATCTGCACGACGCCGTGCTGACCATTAAAACTCGACAGGCTGATCAAGCCTTCTGCTCGGTGGCGCTTCTCGGAATTCAGCCAGGTCAGTTGCGGGATGCTCAGCTCCGCGCGGGAACCGGAAGGGGTAAGAAAGGTAATGTGGCTGTCACGCAGGTCAAAGTGGTCAAACTGGCGCAGGAAAAGATCGCTGGCCTTCCCTGACTCCAGCGGTTTGCTATCCTGCTGCTGCCCGGTAAATTGGCTATTAATATCCAGTTTTAACTGGTGAAACGTGAGATCGCGAAACTGCCAGCGCCCGTGCAGCAGCGACTGCCACACATCAAGCGCCAGCGTAATGCGGTCAACCTGCCAGTCCGATTCCGGCAGGGACGTGCGAAGCTTTCCAATTTCCAGCGTGGGGCCAAAGGACTCCCAGCGCCCCGTCATCGAGCCGATTTCTAACGGAACCCCAGCAGCAGACTGCGCCCAGGCCACCAGCTGTGGCCGGAAGTGATCGAGCTGTGGCAGCACCAGTCTTAAGCCGCTGACTAACAGCGCTACCATCACGACAAGAGTGGCACCCGTGATGATGAGTATTCCGGGCAGTCGCCTCACTAATTTCTCCTTCTTTCGTCGCCGACGACAAGCGCACGAATTTACATCATGACGACGTCAAACTGCTCCTGGCTATACAGGGGTTCGATTTGTACTTTGACCTGTTTACCGACGAAAATCTCAACCTCAGCTAACGCGTGCGACTCTTCACTTTTCAGCGCTTCCCCGACTGCCGGTGAGGCATAGACCAGGAAACGATCGGTGTCATAAGCGTGGTGGACACGCACGATTTCACGCATAATTTCATAGCAGACGCTTTCTACCGTCTTCACCGTGCCACGACCACGACACGTCGGGCATTCATGACACAGCACGTGTTCGATACTCTCACGTGTGCGTTTACGCGTCATCTCCACTAATCCTAGTTGAGAGAAGCCGCTAATACTGGTTTTGACCCGATCTTTACTCAACGCCTGCTCCAGGGAATTCAGCACCCGCCGACGGTGATCCTCATTATTCATATCGATGAAGTCGATAATGATGATGCCACCGAGGTTACGCAGACGCAGCTGTCGTGCAATCGCCTGCGTCGCTTCCGTGTTGGTATTGAAAATGGTTTCATCCAGATTGCGGTGGCCGACGAATGCCCCCGTGTTGATGTCGACGGTCGTCATTGCTTCGGTCTGATCGATGATCAAATAGCCACCGGATTTCAGTTCAACCTTTCTGTCCAGCGAACGCTGAATCTCATTTTCCACGTCAAACAGGTCAAAAATAGGCTGTTTACCCGCATAATGCTCAAGTTTGCGGGTCATCTCCGGGATGTATTCGGCGGTAAATTCCTGCAGCGCTTCATACGTCAGTCGGGAGTCAATCCGAATGCGATCCAACGCGGCACCCGCAAAATCACGCAAAATTCGCTGGGCGAGCGCCACTTCACCGTAGAGCTTACATTTGGTCTGGTTGCGCTTTTTGCGCTCCATCACCTTGCCCCACAGACGTTTCAGGAATGCCGCATCCTGCGAGAGCTCCTCTTCACCGATGCCTTCCGCAGCGGTACGAATGATAAAACCACCGTCATCATCGCAATACTCGGCGACCGTTTTCTTTAAGCGCTCGCGTTCCGCTTCGCTCTCAATCCGCTGTGACACACCGACGTGCGATGCACCGGGCATAAACACCAGATAGCGCGACGGCAGCGTGATATCGGTCGTCAGGCGTGCGCCTTTGGTTCCCAGCGGGTCTTTGACCACCTGCACCATGAGATCCTGCCCCTGACGCACCAGTTCGGCGATATCACGGACGTGAAAATTCTTCTGTTCGTCACCGGCAACGCATTCGGTGTGCGGCATGATATCGGACGCGTGCAGGAATGCCGCTTTATCCAAACCGATATCCACAAACGCCGCCTGCATGCCCGGCAGGACGCGACTCACGCGGCCTTTATAAATGTTGCCGACAATGCCGCGCTTCGCATCACGCTCAATATGAATTTCTTGCAGAATGCCGCCATCGATATAGGCAACGCGCGTTTCTGACGGTGTAACGTTTACCAGTAACTCAGCAGTCATGTTTTCCTCTTGCACTCCGCAATGCAGCAAAATTACTGAATAACTCATGGGTTTCTACCAGCGGCAGCCCAACCACCGCGTAATAGCTCCCGTTAAGCGACCGGACAAAGCATCCACCTTTGCCCTGAATACCGTAAGCCCCGGCTTTATCTATCGGTTCGCCGCTGGCGATATACCGTTCGATATCCTGCTGCGAGAGCGAACGGAAAACGACATCGGTTACCACCAGACAGCTCAATACATCGTCTTTATCTGCCAGCGCGACGGCTGTCATCACCTGATGTGGTTTCCCAGACAGCTGACTCAGCATCTCTGCCGCATGGGCTTCATCCTGTGGTTTTTCCAATACCTGACCGTTCAGTACCACAATGGTGTCGGCACCCAGAACCGGCAAATCAGACGGTGCCGCTACGACACCCGCAGCCGCTTTCTCATGCGCCAGACGCCGGACATAAGCGTCCGCCGCCTCCTCCGGTAACCGCTGTTCCTCCACCTCGACATTCAGTACAGAAAAAGGAATATCGAGCTGCGTGAGCAGTTCGCGACGGCGAGGAGAGGCGGAGGCCAGATAAAGCTGAGTCATGAATCACCTTATTGCACAGTAAACTGACGACGAATTTTACGCATCAGCAGGAACAGCCACGGCCAGAGTACGCCATCAACGACGCTATTCCAGAATGTTTCCGGTCGGAAAGAGACATTAATAACTAAAAATTCTGCCCAGAATACCGTGAGATCCATCAGCAGCGACAACAGCATGACGATTAAAGCCTGCTGCCATAGCGCCATATTTCGGAATAGCTGGAATTTAAAGGCGACCAGATAAGCAACAATGCTCAGCGCCAGCGCCCGTACTCCCAGTGTAGACCCAAGAATCAGGTCCATAATCAGACCTAATATAAATCCTGTGCCGACATTCACCCGATGTGGCAATGCCATCACCCAGTAAATGAGAAACAGCGTCAGCCAGGAGGGGCGAAACATGTAGATTTCATCCGGCCACGGCATAATCTGCAAAACCATGGCGATCAGAAAAGAAAGCCAGATAATCCAGTTGCCATGCCTGCGATAACGGTTCATTGGCGGCCTCTTTGCGGCTCGGCGGTGGGTGCAGCGGTATCAGGAGGAAGCGGCGGTCCCATGTCGTCAGGCGACGGTAAAACCTGCGGCATCATTTGCATCAGACGCTCATTGGCAACCCGATGGACTTCCGCTGGCGGCAGCGCCGTATTGGCGTTATTTTCCACGCCCCACAGTAAGAGCAGATAGCGCAGGCGCTGGAGCCCCGCAGTCGGACGTGCCTGAATAATCGTATAGGCTCGCTGTGTATCGGCCTTGACCGATGACACCACACCAACGGGATACCCTTCGGGGAAACGACCGCCCAGACCCGATGTGACCAGCACGTCACCCACTCGGATGTCGGTATTGTTAGGCAAGTGTTCGAGTTGCAGATCGTCGGCGCAGCCATTGCCGGCGGCAATCACGCGGATATCATTGCGTAGCACCTGAATCGGCAACGCGTGGGAAACATCACAAATCAACAAAACCCGGCTGGTAAACTGACCAACCGCCACAACCTGACCCACCACACCTTTATCGCTGATGACCGGTTGCCCTTCATACACGCCGTTCGCCTGACCTTTATCAATCACCACCTGATCGCTATAGGGGTCGGTTCCGGCGGACATCACCTGCGTTACCATTTTCTGCTCATCCTGACGCAGTGGCGAGCCGAGCAGTTCACGTAAGCGTGCATTTTCCTGCTTGAACTGGCCCAGCAGCAACAGGTCACTGTTTTTCATCAACAATTCTTGACGCAGCGCGGTATTTTCAAGGCTTAATTGCTCACGAGTTGCCAGTGAGGTAGACACATTGTCCAGAATCTGACGGGGCCCATTCGCCAGAAAATAGAATGGACTGACGGTGGTGTCCATATATGTTCTGATTTTGACGAACGAACCGAGCCGACTGTCCGCAACGATCACGACAATCGCGGTAACGACAGCAAGAAAAAGTCGTAATTGCAGGGAAGGCCCCCTGCTAAAAAGCGGCTTCATAAAATTTGCGTATTCCTCGACAGCAACCTCAAATCGCACCTGGCGATTTTTAACGTCACAAAGCGGTGCCCCGTAGGGCGAATTTCATTGCTCAGGCAAATAAAAAAGGGGTAACCACGAAAGATGAAAAACGTAGGCGTTCATCCATCCGGTCCCCCTTTTCCAGACAGGATTACTCCTCGCTGAACAAATCGCCACCGTGCATGTCGATCATTTCCAGCGCCTTGCCACCGCCACGGGCGACACAGGTCAGCGGATCTTCAGCCACTACAACAGGAATACCGGTTTCTTCCATCAGCAAACGATCCAGGTTACGCAGCAGCGCACCGCCGCCGGTTAACACCATACCGCGCTCGGAAATGTCGGAGGCCAGTTCCGGTGGACACTGTTCCAACGCCGCCATGACCGCGCTGACGATACCCGTCAACGGCTCTTGCAGCGCTTCCAGAATTTCGTTGGAGTTCAGCGTGAACCCACGCGGTACACCTTCAGCAAGGTTACGGCCGCGCACTTCGATCTCAAGCACTTCGTCGCCCGGATAAGCGGAGCCGATTTCATGCTTGATACGTTCTGCCGTGGCTTCACCAATCAGTGAACCGTAGTTACGACGAACGTAGTTGATGATCGCTTCATCAAAGCGGTCACCACCAATACGGACAGAAGAGGAATACACCACGCCGTTCAGCGAGATCACCGCGACTTCCGTGGTACCACCACCGATATCCACCACCATGGAACCCGTCGCTTCGGATACTGGCATGCCAGCACCAATCGCAGCCGCCATCGGCTCTTCGATGAGGAACACTTCGCGGGCACCGGCACCCAACGCGGATTCGCGAATGGCACGACGCTCAACTTGCGTTGCGCCGACCGGAACACATACCAGCACGCGTGGGCTCGGACGCATAAAGCTGTCGCTATGCACTTGCTTGATGAAGTGCTGCAACATTTTTTCTGTGACCTGGAAATCGGCAATCACACCGTCTTTCATCGGGCGAATCGCCACGATATTCCCAGGCGTTCTGCCCAGCATCTGCTTAGCGTCATGGCCGACTGCCGCCACGCTCTTTTGAGAACCGGCACGATCCTGACGAATCGCAACCACAGAGGGTTCATTCAGTATGATGCCCTGCCCTTTAACATAAATCAGGGTATTGGCGGTACCCAGGTCGATGGACAAGTCGTTGGAAAACATGCCACGAAATTTCTTAAACATAACTAAAGGATAATCCTGCAAGCTGGGGGCGAAAAATAAATCCGCCTACTTTACCAACCACACGAAGCAGCGACAAGGCACGAAAAGGCTCTGCTTCGGTGAAAAATAAGTCTGCGTTGCGCACGTCGGCATCAGGGAGAAGGCACAACAGGCTTTCTCCTCAGGCGGCAAGGCATCTTACCACTGTCCACCCGACAGAATTTGCGCTAACACAGGACATAAAATCTAACATTTAATCGGATTGCTGCTAACGTAAGCACACACTAACCGATTTAACAACCGCCTCATTCTACGTCAATTTGAACGGGACGTTTATATTAAACACGATACCGCGGTGAATATTTTTTCAGCTCATCCGTTACAGGGACTGATGCGGCAAAAAAATCGCCTTGCCCACCATAAACGCCCTTGCCCAACAGCATCCGCCACTCCTCTTTGGTTCGCACGCCAGCGGCAAACACCCGCGTTTGCGTCCCTTTACAGGCCTCGGTCAGGCTTTGTACAAACAGCTGATTTTCCGGGCGGCGCTCAAGACTGCGGACCAAACCAGGATGAAGCTTGATGATCTCCACGGGGAGTGACTTGATATACGTCGTACTCACCAGCGTCAAACCCGCTTGCGTCACCGCCAGGCGACAGCCTAATCCCAAGATCAAAGTGAGAACCGAGCGCAGGCGGCCGATATATTGACAGACATCTGCTTCTGCAAGTTCAAATAAAATGCGCTGACGCTGTGTTTTCGGGCATTGCAGCAACATTTCTTTTAGCCAGCGCAGGAAAGGCTTTTGCAAAAGTGAGTCCACACTTACCGGTAAAGCCAGTGTTTCTCCCGGCCAGCTCGCTGACAGATCAATAATTCGTGCTACCAGTTGCCGATCATAGCTGGCTGCCAGTCCCAGTTGTTGCACCAGCGGCATATACTCCGCCGCGAGCAGTTCCTGTTCCCCATCATAAATCCGACTCATCATTTCGCGATGATGTACCACGCCCTCTTTTGTCACCGCAGGTTTCTGATACAGTCGTGGGCCACCGCGTGCCAGCGTCTGTTCCAGCAAGGTCCGCCATTTCACGCTGCCACGCCCTTTGTCAGGCACCTGCCTGTCAAACACGCACCAACTATTACCGCCCTGCAACACCGCATTACGCGTCGCATCTTCCACGCTCTCCATCACTTGCTCGGCACTTTGCCCGCCGCGATAGGCACAAATACCAATGTGGAGAACGTCCTCGCGATCGATCAACGGGCAGGCGGGAAGAATATCGATAGACTTCACCAGTTGCGTGGCAATTGCAGTGGCTTCCTTTAGCGTGCTGTGGGGGAGCAATACGGTGAAATCGCTGCTGAAATAACGCGCCAGCAGCGCAGAGGGATAGCGCATGACAAACGTCGATAGCAGATTGACCAGCGTGAAACGGTAGTCCTGAAGCGCACTGGTATAGCCGTGCGTTTCTTGCAACGTTTCAAAGTCAGGTACGCGAATCATCATGACGACGCCGTGCGTACTCACCTCTTCGCCATCTTCCAACTGGGTGGTAAATTGATTATCAAAAAACAGACGATTACTCAGCCCAGTTTCAGCATCCTGCGCGGCGAAAGCACGAATTAACGTATCAACACGTCCGCGTTCCTCACGCGCTTCCACTAAATCAGACAGCAGTTGATCGAGCGCCCCGCTGGTCTTAGCTGGCCATTCACGTACCGAGCCCTGCATAACCGATTCTCGCTCGCCCTTAAGAATACGCTGTGCGCGTTTTTCTAATTCTTCCTGTCCAGCAGCCTGCCGACGCAACCAGCAAATGGAAAAGTACAGCATGAGGAGCATCAGGCCCGCAGCCAGCAATACCGATAGCGTCGACACCACGAAACGCGGTAAACCAATCAGCGGGTCAACATATTTTAAGGCGATCGTCATGTTCAAATGATGCATCAGCGGAAATTCGACCTCATGATAGAGGTGCGTGCGTTCCCAGCCGGCCTCGGGCAGTTGTATTGAATAGAGCGTCGAATCGTTATCCTGAATATCCAACACCACAATACCTGCCGTTTTCATCATTCCCGGCAGCCAATATTGAATATTTTCGGGCGATTGCACTAATAGCGCCTGATCGATACTGGCCGTGACCTCGCGTAGCTGCTGCTCGGTTCGCCACTGGCTATAATAACAGAGGCTAAATATGCTACTGAAAAGCATAAGAAAAATGGCGATAACCGTCAGCAATACTATGAGTATCGAGAACCTGGTCGTAAATCCCATCCCTGCGTCCTATTCCAAATAATTGTTATTTCTGCGAGTTTGTTGTTTTTTATCAGTTCGCATAGGCCAGCAACATAGTACCTTTTTTAACAAACAGTACTTTTTAACAAATAGTACCTGTAATAACTATAGTCGTTAATGACTTCCCCATTTTAATCCTGCCACAGGAGATAGCCCATGCAGGCTTTAGTTCTTGAACAGTCAGACGGACTGACCCACGCTCAGATTCGCGAGATTGACGCCGAGCAGCTTCCCACCGGGGATGTAACTGTCGATATCAACTGGTCCGGCATTAACTATAAAGATGCGCTTGCCATTACCGGCAAAGGTAAAATTATCCGTAACTTCCCGATGGTTCCTGGAATCGACTTCGCCGGAACCGTACGCCACAGCGACAGCGATCGGTTTAGCGTCGGCCAGCCTGTTATCCTGACTGGTTGGGGCGTGGGTGAAAACCACTGGGGCGGATTGGCGCAACAGGCACGCGTGAAGAGCGATTGGCTGGTGCCACTGCCCGCATCGCTGGATGCGCGTAAGGCCATGATTCTTGGCACAGCAGGCTTTACCGCGATGCTGTGCGTGATGGCGCTGGAAGACGGTGGCATCACGCCGGAAAGCGGCGACATTATTGTGACGGGTGCCAGCGGCGGCGTCGGCAGCACAGCAGTCGCCCTGCTTGCAGAGCTAGGTTATCAGGTCACTGCCGTCAGCGGCCGCGCTGACAACACCGATTACCTGAAGAAACTGGGCGCCAAACAGGTGTTGGATCGCAGCGAATTCAGCGGAAGCCCTCGTCCGCTGGAGAAACAACGTTGGGCTGGCGCGGTGGATACCGTCGGCGATAACGTGTTGGCGACGCTGCTGGCGCAGATGGATTACAACGCAACGGTCGCCGCGTGCGGTCTGGCTGGCGGTGTTGCGCTGCCAACTACCGTGATGCCATTTATTTTACGTAATGTTCGCCTGCAAGGTGTGGATTCCGTGATGGCACCGCTGGATCGTCGTCAGCAAGCATGGGAGCGTCTGGCTACCATTCTGCCTGAGTCGTTCTATCAGCAGGTGACACAGGAAATCGGATTGGAAGACGTCCCTGCCACTGCCGCTGCGCTGCTGGAAAACAAAGTCACTGGCCGCACACTGGTGAAAATCAGCTAACGTCTTTCGTTGACGCACTCAGCCACCTTCGGGTGGCTGTTACACCCTGCAAAAAAGTATTTCATCTCTCCTGTCGCGGTTTCTACCGCAATTAATCTATAACTAAGTGAACGGTAAGCATTAAAAAACGCCACTTTGCGTCAACAATAATAATGACTGGCGGGAGTTCACATGCAAAAACATCGCAAGTTCACGGAAGCCGACGTTACCCCGGAATCCCTCTTCTATCAGCGTCGGCGCGTCTTAAAAGCGCTGGGTATTTCCGCTGCGGCGCTCTCGCTGCCATTTTCTGCACAGGCTGACCTGTTGGCCTGGTTTAAAGGCGGTGATAAACCGAAAGCGCCGCCGGGTAAACCGCTCACATTTAGCCAACCTGCCGACTGGAAACTCGATCTGCCGCTCACGCCGGAAGATAAAGTCACGGGTTATAACAACTTCTATGAATTCGGGTTGGATAAAGCCGATCCAGCAGCCAATGCTGGCGGGCTAAAAACCGAAGGCTGGACCGTCAAAATAGACGGCGATGTCGCCAAACCCCTCACGCTGGATATAGACGATTTGCTCAAACGCTTTCCGCTGGAAGAGCGCATCTACCGCTTCCGCTGCGTCGAAGCGTGGTCAATGGTGATTCCGTGGGTCGGGTTTGAGTTAGCCAAGCTGATTAAATACGCCGAACCCACCAACAATGCCCGCTACGTAGCGTTTCAGACGCTTTACGACCCGGAACAGATGCCGGGACAAAAAGATCGCTTCATGGGCGGCGGGCTGGATTACCCCTATGTAGAAGGGCTGCGGCTGGATGAAGCCATGAACCCGTTGGCGCTGCTGGCCGTCGGCGTTTACGGCAAAACGTTACCGCCACAGAATGGTGCGCCCATCCGGTTAGTCACACCGTGGAAATATGGCTTCAAGAACATCAAATCTATCGTACATATCCGGTTGACTCGCGAGCAGCCCCCGTGCACATGGAATCTGGCGGCACCGGATGAATATGGCTTCTATGCCAACGTTAACCCGCATGTGGATCACCCGCGCTGGTCGCAAGCGACAGAACGCGTCATCGGTTCCGGCGGGCTCCTTAACGTTGAGCGTCAACCCACGCTGTTGTTCAACGGTTATGCCGATGAGGTCGCCTCGCTGTATCGCGGTCTGAATCTGCGCGATAATTTTTAGTTAACAACACAAAACGTCTCGCCAATAACACCTTGTCAGGATAGGAATCCACATCAGCATGAGACTGACGTTACAACACATTACCCGGTTAAAAGTGCTACTCCATCTGGCTGGTTTTCTGCCGCTGCTGTGGCTGATATTGTCCGTTGACCAAGGGTGGCTCAGTGCCGACCCGGCCAAAGATATCCAGCACTTTACCGGAAGAATGGCGCTGAAATTGCTGCTGGCGACGCTGCTGGTTACACCATTAGCGCGCTACGGCAAACAGCCGCTGCTCATTCGCTGCCGACGCCTCCTCGGGCTGTGGTGCTTTTTCTGGGCGACGTTACATCTGGTGAGCTATGCGCTACTGGAACTGGGTCTGGATCATTTGGCGCTGTTGGGTAAGGAGCTGATATCCAGTCCTTATTTGACGCTAGGTGTCATAAGCTGGCTGATTTTGCTGGCGCTGGCGGTGACCTCGCCACAGATAATGATGCGCAAGTTGGGATCGAAATGGCAAAAACTGCATAATTTCGTCTATTTAGTCGCCATCCTTGCGCCTATCCACTATCTTTGGTCAGTTAAAACGCTGTCTCCACAGCCCATTTTGTATGCGCTCGCGGCGCTGATATTGCTGCTGTTTCGTTATAAGAAATTTCGTCAATGGTGGCGCTAAACGCCGCGCTAGCAGGGGAAAAGCCGGGTATGAGCCGCAGCAAGATTCACGCCGTCTCACGGTCTGGCGCAGGAATATCTCCGCAGATAAGACCAGTATTTAGCTGCGAATTGCCACGATATGGTTATAATGCACGACTTTAATTTCTCGGGTCGGACAATTTGCATCACGAAAGGTGACAAACGAATAGCTTCGCGCTATTTTGTGCGACACGGTTTTGGCAATCTTGGTCAATCGCGGGAGATAGCAGCACAATGGCAGAAAAGTTTCACATTTTGCTCTTGAACGGTCCAAACCTGAATCTGCTAGGAACCCGAGAGCCCGACAAATACGGTAAGACGACGCTAGCAGACATTGTCAGCGAACTGGAAACACAGGCGCAGGCATTGAACGTGAAGTTTTCCCATCTGCAATCCAACGCGGAACATGTTCTGATCGATACCATCCATCAGGCCAGAGGAAACACAGACTTCATTCTGATTAACCCGGCGGCATTCACCCACACCAGCGTGGCGCTGCGTGATGCCCTGCTGGCGGTCTCGATTCCGTTTATCGAAATTCATCTGTCCAACGTGCATGCACGTGAGCCTTTTCGTCATCATTCCTACCTTTCTGATGTTGCGGTAGGCGTGATATGTGGCCTGGGGGCAGATGGCTATCGGTATGCTTTACAGACGGCGGTAAAACGCCTGTCAACTTCCAATTAAACAAAAGAGTACGGAACCACATCCATGGATATTCGTAAAATCAAAAAACTGATCGAACTGGTTGAAGAGTCCGGCATCGCCGAACTGGAAATTTCTGAAGGTGAAGAATCAGTACGTATCAGTCGTGCCCCAGCAGCGGTTAACTACCCGATGATGCAACAGGCCTACGCTACGCCAATGATGCAGCCACAGCCTGCTCTGGCCGCCGCCGTTGCACCAGCGCCAGTGGAAGCTGCAGCAGCACCGGCTGCCATCAGTGGACACATCGTTCGTTCTCCAATGGTTGGAACCTTCTATCGCACCCCAAGCCCGGATGCTAAAGCCTTCGTGGAAGTGGGTCAGCACGTCAATGTTGGCGATACCCTGTGCATCGTCGAAGCCATGAAAATGATGAACCAGATCGAAGCCGACAAGTCAGGCGTGGTTAAAGCCATCCTGGTCGAAAGCGGTCAGCCGGTTGAATTTGACGAGCCACTGGTTGTCATCGAATAACGAGGCTTATCATGCTAGATAAAATCGTTATCGCTAACCGCGGAGAGATTGCGCTGCGTATTTTGCGTGCCTGTAAAGAACTGGGCATCAAAACCGTCGCCGTTCACTCCAGTGCGGATCGCGATTTGAAACACGTATTGCTGGCGGACGAAACCGTGTGTATCGGCCCGGCACCGTCGACAAAAAGCTATCTGAATATCCCAGCGATTATTTCCGCTGCGGAAATCACGGGTGCCGTCGCGATTCACCCTGGCTACGGTTTCCTGTCCGAAAATGCGGATTTTGCCGAGCAGGTTGAACGCTCTGGCTTTATCTTCATCGGCCCACGCGCAGAAACCATTCGCCTGATGGGCGACAAGGTGTCAGCCATCACCGCCATGAAAAAAGCGGGTGTTCCAACCGTACCCGGTTCTGATGGCCCTCTGACCGACGACATGGACGCTAACCGTGTTCATGCAAAACGCATCGGCTATCCGGTCATCATCAAAGCCTCTGGCGGCGGCGGTGGTCGTGGTATGCGTGTAGTGCGCAGCGACAAAGAGCTGGAACAATCCATCAACATGACCCGTGCGGAAGCCAAAGCGGCTTTCAACAACGACATGGTTTACATGGAAAAATATCTGGAAAACCCACGTCACGTGGAAATTCAGATTCTGGCTGATGGTCAGGGCCACGCCGTCTATCTGGCCGAGCGTGACTGTTCCATGCAGCGCCGCCACCAGAAAGTGGTGGAAGAAGCGCCAGCACCGGGCATTACGGACGAGCTGCGCCGCAATATCGGCGATCGCTGCGCCAAAGCCTGTGTCGATATCAACTATCGTGGTGCGGGTACGTTTGAGTTCCTGTACGAAAACGGTGAGTTCTACTTCATTGAAATGAACACCCGTATTCAGGTGGAGCATCCGGTAACCGAAATGATTACCGGCGTGGATCTGATCAAAGAGCAGTTGCGCATCGCTGCCGGTCTGCCACTGTCCATCAAGCAGAAAGACGTCAAGGTTCGCGGTCATGCGGTGGAATGCCGTATCAACGCGGAAGATCCGAACACGTTCCTGCCAAGCCCGGGTAAAATCACGCGTTTCCACGCGCCGGGCGGCTTTGGTGTCCGTTGGGAATCGCATATTTACGCCGGTTATACCGTACCGCCGTATTACGATTCCATGATCGGCAAGCTGATCACCTACGGCGAAACGCGCGAAATCGCGATTTCCCGTATGAAGAACGCGCTGGCTGAACTGATCATCGATGGCATCAAAACCAACATCGAACTTCAGATGAAGATCATGAGCGATGAAAACTTCCAGAGAGGTGGCACCAATATCCACTATCTGGAGAAGAAACTCGGCTTGCAGTAAATACTGCGCAATCGAGTCAAAAGGCCAGCTTATGCTGGCCTTTGTTATTTATGCCTCCGAGTCGTCATGCAGTTCTCAAGCGCTGACTAGCACAAGCAAACGAGGTAGGATATATCGTCTTTTTTAGGATGAGATGGTGGTTGCAGAGTGACAAGACAATCCGATTTTGATTTCTCGTGCAGACCATTAATTCCGTACGCACACAACTATAATCACGGGGATTATGAAAGCTGGCATACTCACAGTTGCGCTCAGTTGATTCATACGCTTAGCGGGGTTATTCGGGTTGAAACCCAACAGGGAATCTGGGTGGTTCCACCCTCGCGTGGGGTATGGATACCCGCAGATATTCCACATGCCTTACATATTGTGGGTGAAGTTAAGGCCAGAGTACTTTTTGTCGAACCGCTTGCCAGAGCAGACCTCCCTGTTATCTGTCAGGTCGTGGGGATAACACCTTTATTACGAGAACTCATCGTCGATGTCCTGAAACTTCCCGCTAATTATGAGCCAGGAAGTCGGACCGAACGTATTTATGAACTGATCCTTGATGAAATACGTTTGATGAATACGCTTCCTTTTTGTCTTCCTGAGCCGATTTCTGAGCGTCTGAAATTATTGTGCAATGCCGTCCGTCAGGCCCCCTATGAGGCCTGGACTGTGGCCAACGCTGCCGAGCAAGCCAATGTCAGCGTAAGAACACTCAGCCGACATTTTTATCAGCAAACCGGTATGCAATTCAGTGAGTGGGTTCGCCGTGCACGTTTGCTGATTGCGCTAACGCGTCTGGCACAGGGCGAACAAGTCACCCGAGTGGCGCTGGATTTAGGCTATGCCAACCCGGGAGCTTTCAGTGCCATGTTTCGCAGAGTCATGGGCGTGGCGCCCGGCAATTACTTCAACCCATAATCAAACGCCCTGCGGCATTCAACATCGCTTGCAAAGAGGCTCGGGTAACATCGCTGTCAATGCTGACACCCCATGCACATTCACCCGCATGGTTCTGACAGCACACATAAGCCACAGAACGGCTGTCACTACGCTGACCTAACGTGTGCTCCTGATAGCTCACAATATTAAGGTCTGCTTTCACCTCTCGGCAGAGAGCCGTCATGCCCGCAGAGAGAAAACCGTTTCCTGCGCCCTTCAAATTCAGTCTTTTCTCACGGAAAATGATGTCAGCTGAAAGCGTTGTGTTCTGCCCAAGCTGATTATCGCAGGTATATTTAGTTAACCGAATCAGCGGTAATTCGACTAAACCGTAAGCCTCACGAAATAGCATCCAGACAGCCATCTGCGACATCTCTTTCCCCTCAGATTCAGACGCTTTCTGTACCAGCAGACTGAATGCCTTCTGAAGTTGACGAGGTAAGATGAGGCCATGGTTTTTCTCAAGCAGCCAGGCAGCACCGCTTTTTCCTGACTGGCTGTTTACGCGAATAACGGCCTCATAATTGCAACCAATGTCTTCCGGATCGAGCGGAAGATAGGGAATTTCCCATAATGGCGAGGCCGAACGCTGTCGTGCTGCAAACCCTTTTTTAATCGCATCTTGATGTGAACCGGAAAAAGCCGTAAAAGCGAGTTCTCCGGCATAAGGGTGACGTGGTGCAACGGGGAGTTGATTACACTCCTCAACCACTTCCACCACCTTCTTCATGTGGCTGAAATCGAGCTCAGGAGAGATTCCCTGCGTGTAAAGATTAAGCGCCAGCGTCACTAAATCGACATTACCGGTACGCTCTCCATTACCAAACAGGCAGCCCTCAACTCTTTCAGCACCAGCCAGTAAAGCAAGTTCAGCGCAGGCAATGCCTGTACCGCGGTCATTATGCGGATGCACACTGATACAGACCTTATCTCTACGGGAAAAATGTCGGCAAAAATATTCTATCTGATCGGCATACACATTAGGCGTGTTGACCTCAACGGTCGCAGGAAGGTTGATGATCATGGGACGGCACGCATCAGGCTCCCAGACATCGGCGACAGCCTCGCAAATCTGAAGCGCGAAATCTGGCTCGGTAAAACAGAACGTTTCCGGTGAATATTGAAAGGTCCAGTCAGTCTCCTGCGCCTCAGCACATAGCTGACGGATCTGCTTCGTCGCATTGACCGCAAGCTGAATAATTTCATCGCGTGTCTGACGGAACACCACTTCCCTGAAAACCGGTGCAGTCGCGTTGTATAAGTGAATGGTGGCGCGATGTACACCGCTCAGCGATTCAAAGGTACGCGCAATCAAATCTTCTCGCGCCTGCGTTAACACCTGAATCGTCACATTCTGCGGAATACGCTTTTCTTCGATCAATAAGCGAACAAAATTAAAATCAGTTTGGGAAGCAGACGGAAAAGCGACCTCAATCTCTCTGAATCCGCAGGCAATCAGCAGATCCCAAAATTTCAGTTTACGCATTTCATTCATCGGCTCAGCAAGCGCCTGATTACCGTCCCGTAAATCGGTGGAAAGCCAACGTGGAGGCTGAGTTAATGTCTTGTCAGGCCATTGCCGATCTTTTAGACCAATCGGTGGATACGCTTTGTATTTCGATGAAGGGTTATTCAACATGATCGGGCTCCTTTTAATGGAACCCCAGTGTTATCCAGAGAGCCATGAGCACGCTCATCCGGAGGTGACAACTAATGACGCAAAAGTGACAATCATTAAACCGTTCGGCTCCTTTTCCGCGTTTTTCACTCTGAAAAAACCGTCATGTTCACTCCCCGTTGGCGCTTGGAGTAAAATGTTCTCGCGTCAAATAATGCGTACATCGCGACTGGCTTTTACGCTGATGACGTAATTCTTACTAGTCAATTGGCCCACATGCCGTAAAATTCCCGCTTTCGTCATCACGACGTTCATAACGATACCCATTCTCCCATTCACGGTGGAGCAGAACATGGATACACGCTTTCCTCAGGCGCACAAAGAGGCCCGCTGGGCGTTTGGCCTGACGCTGGTTTATTTAGTGGCCTGGGTGCTTGCCGCCTATTTGCCTGACAACACACAAGGGATCACCGGCCTTCCACACTGGTTTGAGATGGCTTGCCTGCTGCTGCCGCTCGTGTTTACGCTGCTGTGCTGGCTGATGGTGCGCGTCATTTTCCGCGATATCTCACTGGAGAGTGACGATGCAAATTGAAATTTTATTGCCGCTGATTGGCTATCTGCTGCTGGTCTTCGGGCTGTCGGTCTATGCGTACCGTCGCCGTCAGGCGGGTAACTTTCTTAACGAGTATTTCCTTGGCGGCCGCTCAATGGGCGGGTTTGTGCTAGCGATGACGCTCATCGGCACTTACGTCAGTGCCAGCTCGTTTATCGGCGGGCCGGGTGCCGCGTATAAATATGGGCTGGGCTGGGTGCTGCTGTCGATGATCCAGCTTCCCACCATGCTGCTGTCGCTCGGGATTCTGGGGAAAAAGTTCGCCATTCTGGCGCGGCGCTACAACGCCATCACGCTGAACGACATGCTGTACGCCCGCTACAACAGCCCGCTGCTGGTGTGGTTCGCCAGTATCAGCCTGCTGGTCGCGTTTATCGGTGCGATGGCCGTGCAGTTCATCGGCGGCGCACGCCTGCTGGAAACCGCGGCTAACATTCCTTACGACATCGGCCTGCTGATTTTCGGCGTCACCATTGCGCTGTACACCACGTTTGGCGGCTTTCGCGCCAGCGTGCTCAATGATGCAATGCAGGGCATTGTGATGCTGATCGGCACCGTTATCCTGCTGGTCGGCGTAATCTATGCCGCTGGCGGCCTGCACAGCGCGGTGGATAAGCTGCAACAGATCGACCCAATGCTGGTCTCGCCGCAGGGCAGCGGCGGTATTCTGTCGATGCCGTTTATGGCCTCATTCTGGGTGCTGGTCTGCTTCGGCGTTATCGGCCTGCCGAACACCGCCGTGCGCTGCATCTCTTATCGCGACAGCAAAGCGCTGCACCGCGGGATTATTATCGGCACGATCGTCATCGGAATTCTGATGCTCGGCATGCATCTGGCTGGCGCGCTGGGCCGCGCCGTGATGCCAAATCTGACGATTCCCGATCAGGTGTTACCGGCGCTGATGGTTACCGTACTACCGCCGCTGGCCGCCGGGATCTTTCTCGCTGCGCCAATGGCCGCTATCATGTCCAACATTAATGCGCATCTGCTTCAGGCTTCCGCCACGATCATCAAGGATCTTTATCTCAGCGTGCGCCCAGAGCAGATCCATAACGAACGCCGCATCAAGATCCTGTCCAGCATGACTACGCTACTATTGGGTCTACTGGTGCTGCTGGCCTCCTTACGGCCACCGGATATGATCATCTGGCTGAACCTGCTGGCGTTTGGCGGGCTGGAAGCGGTGTTCCTGTGGCCGCTGGTGCTGGGCCTGTATTGGGAACGCGCGAACGCTGCGGGGGCGCTTAGCGCCATGTTCACCGGGGCGATTTGCTATACCTTACTGGCTAGCTTCAATCTTCAGCTGGCTGGATATCACCCGATTGTGCCATCGCTGTTACTCAGCCTGATGGCGTTTATTATTGGCAACCGCTTTGGTCATAATCCACCAGCGCCGGTTGCCGCTTCATCTTCACTTTAAATGTAATAGAGACTGCTATGCCGTGGATTCAACTGAAAATAAACACCTCAGGAAATGTTGCAGAACAACTGGGTGACGCCATGATAGAAAGCGGTGCGGTATCCGTTACGTTTCAGGATACGCACGATAATCCCGTGTTCGAACCGCTGCCGGGCGAGACTCGCTTGTGGGGTGATACCGACGCGATTGCCCTGTACGATGCCGAAACCGATATGAACGCGGTTATCGCGATGCTGGAGCAAGAACCGCTGCTGGGCGTCGGTTTTAAACACAAAATCGAACAACTGGAAGACAAAGACTGGGAACGCGAGTGGATGGATAACTTCCACCCGATGCAGTTCGGCAAACGCCTGTGGATTTGCCCAAGCTGGCGTGACATTCCTGACCCGACTGCCGTCAACGTCATGCTCGATCCCGGTCTGGCATTTGGCACCGGTACCCATCCAACGACCGCGCTCTGCCTGCAATGGCTCGACGGACTGGATCTGGAAGGGAAAACCATCATCGATTTCGGCTGCGGTTCCGGCATTCTGGCGATTGCCGCTCTGAAACTGGGTGCCGCACGCGCCATCGGGATTGATATCGATCCGCAGGCGATTCAAGCCAGCCGCGACAACGCACAGCGCAACGGCGTTTCCGAGCGCCTTGAGCTTTATCTGCCGAAAGACCAGCCTGCCGACCTGTCTGCCGATGTCGTCGTCGCCAACATCCTTGCTGGTCCGCTACGCGAGCTGGCACCGCTGATTAGCGATTTGCCAAAAGCAGGCGGCCACCTCGGCCTGTCTGGCGTGCTTGCGACGCAGGCTGAAGGCGTCGCAGAAGCGTACGCAGACAAGTTCACGCTCGATCCAGTGGCTGAACGCGAAGAGTGGTGCCGCATTACCGGCCAACGCCGCACATCGTAATAACATTATCCTGCTAGTCCCGCCCACCGTATGTGCAACGGTGGGCACACTTCTTCCTGCTATATCTCACGATTGATCCCCATAAACAGGCGTATTATTCAGCTCGGCAAGCGACTGGACGTCACCTGCGCCCGGCGCTCAACGATGCCATATCATTATTTTCAAGGGATGAAAAATGAAAGGTAAACTCTCTGTCGTATTGATGTTATCCGCCAGCTTTTCCGCCTTGGCGGCCGATCCGGTTCACTGGGGCTACGAAGGCAACGGCGATCCCGCACACTGGGGAAAGCTGTCCCCAGACTTCTCGCTGTGTGAAACCGGTAAAAACCAATCTCCCATTAATATCCGCCAGGCGCTGGACGCCCAGCACGCCCCTCTACAGCTAGCTTTCCAGTCTGGGACACAGCAAATTATCAACAACGGGCATACCGTTCAGGTTAACGTGGGCCCGGGGAATACGCTGGTATTGGATAACGAGACATTCACCTTGCAGCAGTTTCACTTTCACGCACCGAGCGAGAATGAAATTGACGGTAAGCAGTTTCCGCTAGAAGGCCATTTTGTCTATAAAGACGCGGCTGGCGCGCTTACCGTTATCGCGTTGATGTTTCAGGAAGGAGAAGCCAATCTGCCGCTAGCCACGACATGGCAGCAGATTCCGGCTCAGGTTAATCAGCCGGAGGACGTGCGCACGCCAATCGCGATTCAGGCCTTGTTACCGACATCATTAAACTACTATCGGTTTAGTGGGTCGCTCACCACGCCACCGTGCTCAGAAGGCATTCGCTGGCTCGTACTGGACCATCCCGTCACTGCTTCTACCGATCAGATAAACCAGTTCCGCTCGGTCATGCATCACGCGAATAACCGCCCCACACAGCCGCTTAATGGCCGAATCATCATCCATTAAGCCACGTCGCGAGGCTGGTCAGACCGTCTGTCGGCCAGCCTCAGGTAAATCAGTACCCTTTTTTGCCACATTAACCAACGCATTTCACTGATAAAGCCTTGATAGGCTGCTGTATCTCCACCAAAAATGACCGTGCTTGCAGATAAAATTCTGTAAGCAGATGAATATTTTGTCGTTCAAAAAATCAGCACAAAAACATAACACACTGTTAAATATGAATAATATTTTCATATACCTCTACGAACTGCATTTTCATTGATCGATAGCCGTAAATTGGTCAAAGTTTGGCCTTTCATCTGACGTAAAAAATGCGTAATATACGCGCCCTTGCAGGCACAGTATGGTCAATTTTTGTCTATGCACATTGGACAATTTCAGCTTAGTAATCGCTTGATAGCAGCCCCAATGGCTGGTATTAGCGATCGCCCATTTAGAGCACTCTGTCATGCGATGGGCGCTGGAATGACCGTGTCTGAAATGCTTTCTTCCAACCCGGAAGTGTGGCGTTCAGACAAGTCGCGTTTGCGAATGGTTCATAGCGATGAACCGGGTATCAGAGCCGTGCAAATTGCCGGTTGTGACCCCGATGAGATGGCGGCGGCAGCGAGAATCAACGCTGATTCCGGCGCGCAGATCATCGACATCAATATGGGCTGCCCGGCGAAGAAGGTGAACCGCAAGATGGCAGGATCTGCGTTGTTGCAGTATCCGGATTTGGTCAAACAGATCCTCTCTTCGGTAGTGAAAGCGGTAGACGTACCGGTGACACTGAAGATCCGAACCGGTTGGGCACCAGAGCATCGTAACTGTGTAGAAATTGCCAAACTGGCTGAAGACTGTGGCATTCAGGCGTTAACCATTCACGGACGCACCCGTGCGTGCCTGTTCAATGGTTTCGCGGAATACGACAGCATTCGGGCAGTTAAGCAGGCCGTTTCCATTCCTATTATTGCGAATGGCGACATTACAGACCCGCATAAAGCCAGAGCGGTTCTTGACTACACCGGGGCTGACGCCCTGATGATAGGACGAGCCGCTCAGGGAAGACCCTGGATCTTTCGGGAAATCCAGCATTATCTGGACACAGGGGAGTTGCTGGCACCAATGCCGTTGGCAGAGGTCAAGCGCTTGTTGATCGAGCATATACGGGAATTGCACGACTTTTATGGTCCAGGCAAGGGATTTCGTATCGCTCGTAAGCACGTATCCTGGTATCTCCAGGAGCATGCCCCAAACGACCAGTTTAGGCGCACATTCAACGCCATTGAGGATGCCAGCGAGCAGCTGGAGGCGTTGAAGGCATATTTTGAAAATCTTGCGTAAACAGAAAAAGAGCTGACAGAACTATGTTCGAACAACGCGTGAATTCTGACGTACTGACCGTTTCCACTGTAAACTCTCAGGCTCAGGTAACCCAAAAACCCCTGCGCGACTCGGTTAAACAGGCACTGAAGAACTATTTTGCTCAATTGAACGGTCAGGATGTAAGTGACCTGTATGAGCTGGTATTGGCTGAAGTTGAACAGCCACTGTTGGACATGGTGATGCAATACACCCGCGGTAACCAAACTCGCGCTGCCCTGATGATGGGCATCAACCGCGGTACTCTGCGTAAGAAATTGAAAAAATACGGCATGAATTAATCAAAATTCATAACCTATTGTTTTTAAAGAACGCTTGTCAGAAATGGCAAGCGTTTTTTTATAATGTTTATACAGATGTTTATACACTGGTTGCTGAACGATACAGAAAGCACAAAAACAAAAAAGGCCGCTTTCGCAGCCCTGATAACACCTGGGGTTTACTTCAACGATCGTAGCTCTTTTTGAAAGTCTTCACTTAACCGCCCCTTGTTTTTAACCACAACTCGACCACCTGATCCAATTTTCTCAGCCAACAGAGCAAGCTCTCTGGCATGACGATCTTCCCAACCATGCTGTTTAGCCCATGTAGAAATTTCATCATATTCAAGCCTAATACTTAACTTATGTAGGTACTTGAATACCTCTTTTGCGGTGCTTTCATCCAATGGATGAGCAAGGCCTGAAGAAATATTAGTAACAATCTGAAGATGTTCTAAAGCCCGCTCTAATGCAGCATTCATATGATTTCCTTTCAGTTGCCTTTGAAATATAACCATATCATTAGTGCATTATTGTGCTAAATATTTCGACACAGTATTGGCGGGCCACCAAACTAAATGACGCAGGTAAGGGCGCTGCGAAGTAGCCCCTCATTATCATCTTTATATGAATTGACATACGCGTAAACTATTGTAATTCCACTCATAAAATGCCTAACCCCTCCGATAATGTAAGTTACTAGTCTTTATCGTGAGCAGAAGAAATTATGGAAATGAAATTTCGAGTGATTGTACTTGGTTTAAGCATCATTTTTGGCGTGCCTATCTCCATCCTTGGTTATGAGTGGATGATGGTCAAACTGAATAAGCAGACGCTAAATTGTATCTCTGATGTACATCATGCCGTTATGTCATTATCAATGGCAGAAGGCGCACACCCGGATGACTGGGAAGAACAGGGCGGGATTCCACTTTGCTTAAAACGCATACAATTCAAGAAATTTGATAATACCCATATATTAATAACCTTTTATCAATCGGTAATTATGTATCTGACGTGCATTCTTTGAACTGAAATCGTATCTATTTTGAGCATAATAACCACACAAAGTGAGTTAGATCTCGCCCTGCTGGGAAGAAAGGCATAAATCATTCAGTTCCTGCGGAGAAAATATTGATATTCGTAAAGGAAGTGTTGAATTTTTGAGAGAAGAAATTAGTAGAAAACAGCTCCAGTAAGCCACATTTACTACGATCCCCCTTCCAGACCTCCGCAAGAATTCGGTAATTGGCCTAGTTAAAAAAGCCAGCAAATAGCTGGCAAAGTACAAAAATAAACATGCATTGACGCCTATCTAATTATCATCAGCTAAAACATAAAGTAATGAAGGAACAACCTCACGCATCGCCGTTGGCTCTGTTTCGAGCCTGTAATTAAAATTGTGTA
>NZ_JACDSF010000034.1 GCF_013449685.1 Pectobacterium brasiliense
ACTGTAATCCTGTACTGTTTGCCATCGGCCTTCTCCTTATTTTTATGTTTGTACTGCTGCCACGGCGACCGCATGCGCCATCCTGGCTAAACGCCACATGAGTAAAAACGCCACGCAGGTGAAAAGCGCAGAGCATTTAAATTGAGCAGCGATTCGGTATGTTCACGTCGTGGGAAACAAGAAGGTCGCGAGGTTGAAGCGGTGTGAAGAGTGATGAAAACGTTCCATGTGGCATCCTTGACGCTATTCCTTTTAAGAAAATACGCGTAAAGGATAACAAGATGTTCATAGTGCTAATAGCGCAAAAAAAGGCCTAAAACCAAGCAAACACATTGATTAATATTAAAATAATATCATTTTGAATAAATTAGATAGCGAATCAAAAAAGACTCAATCATCATATGAGAACAGGGCATTCCCCCTGTTCTCAACCTATTGATAAACCATTTTTATTCATGGGATAAGGGCATAGCCCCCTACGCGCTACCGCTCCAGCTTCGGATACACATCCGCAATCTTATCGCCGGTAAAATGCGCGATCCAGCCTTCCGGGTTATCGAACAGGCGGATGGCGGTGAAGTGCGGTTCCGGTCCCATATCAAACCAGTGCGCGGTGCCCGCGGGTACCGACAGCAGATCGTTCTTCTCACACAGGATCTGGTAAATCTTGCCGTTAAGGTGCAGACAGAACAGCCCCGCACCTTCGACGAAAAAACGCACTTCGTCTTCGTGATGCACATGCTCGGATAAAAACTTGGTGCGTAGCTCCGCACGCTGCGGATTATCAGAACGCATGCTGATGACATCCCAGCTCTGATAACCTTTTTCTGCCACCAGCTTGTCGATTTCATGCTGATAGGCCGCCAGCACTTCTTCAGACGACGGTGCATCGCTCAGCTTCTGGCTGGCTTCCCAGCGTTCAAAACGTACGCCGATGTCATTCAGCTGTTTCTGAATCGCCTCGGCATCCTGACTTTGCCAAATCGGCTGGCTTGCATCGCTGTCGCTAAAAATGGTTAATCCACTCATTGGGCGTACTCCGGTAAGTCGATCTGGTCAAAACGTGTCACCTGGCGGTGACGGCTTACGTTATCCGCATCATCACGAATAAGCTGACAGGTGTGCCAACCGGCTTCCTGCGCGGCATCCAGTTCCTGACGAATGTCCGACAGGAATAACAGTTGCTCAGCAGGCAGCCCGATGGCTTGTGCAATCGTGCGATAAGAATCGGTCTCCCGCTTCGCACCGACGCGGGTATCAAAATAGTCGCTGAACAGCGGGCGCAGATCGCCAGCGTTGCTATACCCGAACAGCAGCTGCTGCGCTTCTACCGAGCCTGATGAATACACATACAGGCGCAGGCCCTGCTGCTGCCATGCGTCGAGCTGCGTCGCAACTTCAGGATACAGATGCCCCTGAAAATCGCCGTTACGGTAGCCCGTACGCCAGATAATACCTTGCAGCTGCTTCAACGCGGTGGATTTGCGATCTTCATCCATAAACTGGTTCAGCGCGGTAATCAGCGTCTCGCTATCCGCATCCGGCTGACCTAGCTCCTGACGCAACGCATCCAGCGCCTGCGCAATCTCAGGATCGCTAGCGTGCTGGCGAACGGTATCGGCCAGACGTTCGCGGGCATAAGGGAACAGCACGCTGTGAACAAAACGGATGTCGCTAGTGGTGCCTTCAATATCGGTCACAATCGCGTTAATCATGCTTTCGCCTCCAGCAGCCGACGTTGCAATTCGCATTGGAACAGGAACTCTAACCCTTCCAGATGACGACGCGCTTCTTTCACCGTCGCGCCCCAGCAGTAAAGACCGTGGCCGCGTACCAGAAATCCGTAGCGTAGCGGCGTGTGGCTGGCATACTCGGTTACCCGCTGCGCCAGCGCCGGAATATCCTGATCGTTATCGAAAATCGGGATCGCCACACGATCCAAATGAGTGGTTTGCCCCGCCAGCGACTTTTGCATTTCGTAGCCTTGCAGCACCAGCTCAGCGCCCTTCTCCACCCGAGATAGCACCGTCGCGTTCACCGAGTGCGTGTGCAGTACCGCGCCGATAGTCTCCTCGCGGCGATACAACAGCGTATGCAGCCCCGTTTCCGCCGACGGCGTGCGACCACTCGGCACATGGTTAGTGGCAATCTCCACCAGCAGGAAATCCTCTGCCTGAAGGCTGCCTTTGTCTTTACCCGATTCAGTAATCAGGCACTGCGCGTCATCAAGGCGTACGGACATATTGCCGCCCGTCGCCGGACACCAGCCTTTCTCGCCGATCCAGTGGCAGGCCGCAAGCAGCGCCGTCAATTGTTGATTTTCAGTCATGAGGCTTCCCGTTTTTGGTCTTTCTGTTTCAAAGCATGCAGTTGCAGGTTTAGATCTTTTCATTATATCTTAGCACGCAAAGGCATTTAGCCGTTTAAACGTCCAAGCGTCTTGATTGCCAAATACTAACAGCATGTTATATTACCAAGCAATACAGGCTTGCAGGAGTTCCACCCCGCTATGAGCGCCGCTCTGATCCCCGACAGTAAACTGCCTTCGCTGGGCACCACCATCTTCACCCAGATGAGTGCGCTGGCCCAACAGCATCAGGCCATCAATCTATCACAAGGTTTCCCTGATTTTGACGGTCCGGACTATTTACAACAGCGGCTGGCGTATCACGTCAGTCAGGGCGCCAACCAATATGCGCCAATGACCGGCGTCGCGCCGCTGCGTCAGGCGATTGCTGAAAAAACGGAAGAACTGTACGGCTGGAAGCCGGATGCCGATAGCGAAGTGACCGTCACGGCGGGTGCGACTGAAGCGCTGTTTGCCGCCATTGCCGCGCTGGTACGTCCCGGCGACGAAGTGATTTGTTTCGATCCCAGCTATGACAGCTATGCGCCTGCCGTTACGCTGGCCGGCGGCGTACTCAAACGCATCGCCTTGCAACCGCCCGCGTTTCGCGTGGACTGGTCGCATTTTGCTGAGCTGCTGAGCGACCGCACTCGTTTGGTCATCCTGAATACGCCGCACAACCCGTCCGCGACCGTCTGGCAGAAGGCTGATTTTGAGCAGCTATGGCAGGCGATTGCCGCGCGTAACATCTTCGTGCTGAGCGATGAAGTCTACGAGCATATCTGTTTCGACAGCGAAGGACACGCCAGCGTACTGGCCCATCCATCGCTGCGCCAACGCGCCATCGCCGTTTCATCATTTGGCAAAACGTTCCACATGACCGGCTGGAAAGTCGGTTATTGCGTCGCCCCAGCCGCCTTAAGCGCAGAAGTACGTAAGGTTCACCAGTATCTGACGTTCTCCGTGAACACGCCCGCGCAGTTCGCGATTGCCGATATGCTGCGTGAACAGCCGCAACACTGGCGTGAACTGCCCGATTTTTATCGCGCACGTCGCGATCGTTTCATCAAGGCGCTGGCAGGCAGCCGTTTCGAGATTCTGCCCTGCGAAGGCACTTACTTCCTGCTGGCGGACTATCGGGCAATTTCCGATCTGGACGATGTCAGCTTCTGCCGCTGGCTAACCGAGCACGTTGGCGTCGCGGCTATTCCGCTGTCCGTCTTTTGCGCCGAGCCGTTCCCACATACGTTGATTCGACTATGCTTTGCTAAACAGGAAGCAACGTTAGATGCCGCTGCGGAGCGTTTATGTCGACTTTAAAGATTTCATTGCTGCAACAGCCGCTGGTCTGGCGCGATGGCGAAGCCAATCTGCGCCACTTCGATACCTTATTGGCAGAGATGAGCGGGCGTGATGTGGCAGGACGCGATCTGATCGTGCTGCCGGAGATGTTCACCACCGGCTTTGCGATGGAAGCCGCCAAAGGCAGTCTGGATCAATCGGTTGTAGAAGCGTGGCTGCACCAGTGGGCGCAGAAGACGAACGCACTGATCGGCGGTAGCGTCGCGGTAAATACGCCAAAAGGTGCGGTGAACCGGTTCCTGCTGGTCGATCCGCACGGCGAGGTGCATCACTACGATAAACGCCACCTGTTCCGCATGGCGGACGAACACCATCACTATCAGGCAGGCACGGAACGGGTCACCCTTGAGTGGCGCGGCTGGCGCATCTGTCCGATGATCTGCTACGACCTGCGTTTTCCGGTCTGGTCACGCAATCGGCAGGACTACGATCTGGCGCTGTATGTCGCCAACTGGCCAGCGCCACGAGCCGCACACTGGCAGACGCTGCTGGCGGCGCGCGCTATTGAGAATCAGGCCTACGTGGCAGGCTGCAACCGCGTCGGTACCGACGGCAACGGCCACAGCTACCGCGGCGATAGCCTGATTATTAATGCTCAAGGGGACATTCTGGCCTCTGCCGCTCCCAACCAGCCCGCCCGTCTGGACGCCGAGCTGTCGCTGGAAGCGCTGCAAAGCTACCGGGAATCCTTTCCTGCCTGGCGCGATGCCGATCGTTTTACGCTGTAGTGGCTGTGGCTGTGGCTGTAGCTGTCGTTACTGTGCAGAGGCGTGGTAGAACACCGCCTGACTGTACGCCTGTAGCGCCAGCGCCACATCTGCTGTCGTAACAGATTCGTCAGGATGGTGGCTGATGCCGCCGCGGCAGCGGACAAACAGCATCGCTACCGGCCAGCGTTCGGCAATAGCAATCGCATCGTGCCCCGCGCCGCTTGGCAACATCAGCGTTTTGCCTTGTACCTGCGTCACCGCCTCATTTAATACCGACTGCAAGGCGGGATCGCAGCGGGTTGCCGCAATACGGTAATACTCTTCGGCGCTGAACTGGCAGCCGCGCTGGTGCGCGATAGCCTGCCCTAGCGTCAGGAGTTTTTGTAGCAGCGCATCCAGCGGCGCATCCTCCGGCCCGCGAATATCCAGCGTCATCTTGACCTCACCGGGAATAACGTTCGCCGCGCCCGGTAAGCACTGTAATGTGCCAAACGTGGCGACCAGATGAGGATCGCTTTCCCGCGTTATCCGCTCAGCCTGCGCCATCCAGTCGGCCGCCGCCGCCAGCGCATCCTGCCGCTGCGTCATCGGCACCGTGCCCGCATGTCCCGCCAGCCCGAGGAACGTGCAGTTAAGCCGCCGCGCCCCGTTGATCGCGGTGACCACGCCCAACGCCAGATCCTGCTGTTCCAGACACGGCCCCTGTTCGATGTGTAACTCCAGATAGGCGGTGATATCGCTGACCGGACGTGCCGCCAGTGCCACCTCAAGCGGATCCAGCCCAGCAATGATCAACGCCTGCGCCACACTGGTGCCCTCGGCATCCTGACACTCCAGCCAGTTCTCCGGCCAGGTGCCCGTCAATCCCCGACTGCCCAGCAGCGTAATGCCAAAACGCGTGCCTTCTTCATCGCCGAAGCCGATGATTTCCAGCGCCACGGGCAAACGCATCCCTTGTTGATGGAACGCACGTACCACTTCAATCGCCGTCAATACGCCCAGCATGCCGTCATAACGTCCGGCATTGCGCACCGTATCCAGATGCGAACCAAGCAACAGCGCTGGCGCATCCGGTGTTAATCCTTCATAGCGACCACAAATGTTGCCAACGCTATCCTGCCAGACGTTCATGCCCGCTTCGCGCATCCATTCACCCACCTGCGCATTGGCACGCAGGTGCTCCAGCGACAGATAAACACGGGTCAGTTGGCCGGGCGTTTCACTGATTTCCGCCAGCGCATCGCAGCGCGACATAATCTGCTCAGCGGCGGCCTGTGCAGCAGCGGGCAACATCAACATTTCACTCATGCACGACCCTCATCCGCCACATAGCAATTCCAGGCCGCCTGCAAGGCTTCGCCCTGCACGGTGCGGAAGCCAAGGCGATTCAGCACCGCCTCCAGCGCTGTCAGCGTTTGCATCACGCAGTCTTTACGCGCGTTGTAGCCCATCGTCCCGATGCGCCAGATCTTGCCCTGAAGCGGGCCAAAGGATGTGCCGATCTCAATGGCGAAATCTTCCAGCAGCAGCTTACGCACCTGCTCACCGTGAACGCCGTCAGGAATCACCACGCCCAGTACGTTATTCATTTTGTGGGTCAGCGAGCCAAAGGTATCCAGCCCCATTCCCTGAATCCCCGCCACCAGCGCACTGCCGTGCAGCGCATGGCGGGCAATGCTGCGATCCAACCCTTCTTCGAGGATCGTTCGGGCACACTCGCGGGCGGCGAACAGCATGCTCGTCGCCTCGGTGTGGTGATTCAGGCGCTCCGGCCCCCAGTAATCCATCACCATGCCCAGATCGAAATAGTTGGAATAGATCATCTCGTCGTCGCCGTCCTGATGCGCGTCCGTTCGGATCCCCTGCTCCACGCATTTACGACGCCGGATCACCGCTTCCATCTGCGAACTGAGCGTGATCGGTGAACTGCCAGATGGTCCGCCGAGACACTTCTGCAATCCGGCGGAAACCGCATCCAGTCCCCACTTATCCGTTTCCAGCGGGTTACCGCCAAAAGACGCCGTGGCATCGGTATAGAACAGTACGCCGTGACGGCGGCAGATCTCGCCCAGTTCCTCCAGCGGTTGCAACATGGTGGTCGACGTATCGCCCTGCACCGTCAGCAGTAAACGCGGGCGTACCGTTTTGATCGCATCTTCGATTTGATCCGGCGAGAACACCTCGCCCCACGGCACTTCAATGGTATGAACATCAGCACGACAGCGACGGGCAATCTCACACAGCAGATGACCAAAACGACCAAACACCGGCACCAGCACCTTATCGCCGGGGCGGATCGCCGACAGCAGAATCGCTTCGATCCCCGCGCGCGAGGTGCCGTCTACCAGCATCGTCCAGCGGTTTTCCGTGCGGAAAAGTTGACGATAGAGCGCCATGACCTGATTCATGTAGTTCGTCATCGCGGGGTCATACTGCCCCACCAGTTGACTGGCCATTGCCCGTAATACGCGCGGATCGGCATTGATCGGCCCCGGCCCCATCAGCAGGCGATGAGGGGGATTAATTTGCGCGTACAGTTCGCTGTTCATGGTTATGTGCTCCAGATTCTTTACGTTACCGATCTGCTAATCGAATGATTTGATGCGCGTTTCCGTGCGTGATTAGCTCAAAAGAGGGAAGCCTTACGCTTCCGATAGTCCCCGGACCGAGGCGATGAACTGTTTCAGTTCGCGGGTCTGTGGGTTAGCGAACAGCGTTTTGCTGTCGCCCTGCTCCCAGACCGTGCCCTGATGCATAAACACCACGCGGTCACCCACTTCACGGGCAAAATTCATTTCATGCGTGACCAGAATCAGCGTCATGCCTTCTGCGGCCAGCTGTTCCAGCACCTTCAGTACTTCGCCGACTAATTCAGGATCGAGCGCCGAGGTAATTTCATCGCACAGCAGGACTTTCGGGTTCATCGCCAGCGCGCGGGCAATCGCGACGCGCTGCTGCTGGCCGCCCGACAGGTTGGCAGGGTAATAGTGAAGGCGCTCACCCAGCCCCACCTTTTTCAACACCCGTTCGCCCAGCTCACGGCACTCCGCCGCGCTTTTACCCAGCACGCGGCGCGGTGCCAGCATCACGTTTTCCAGCGCCGTCATGTGCGGAAACAGATTGAAGTTCTGGAACACCATCCCGACCGAGCGACTAATTTCCCGCGCCTGTGAATCCCTGTCGGTAACTGTCATCCCGCCCAGCTTGATGCTGCCGTCCTGATAGCCTTCCAGACCGTTCATGCAGCGCAATAGCGTGCTCTTACCAGAGCCGCTGCGCCCGATGATCGAAATGACCTCACCCATTTCAATATCCAGATCCACGCCTTTCAGGACATGGTTCTGGCCGTAATATTTTTGAACCTGATTAATGGTGATGAGCGGCATTGAATTTCTTCTCCAGATAGCGGCTGTAGTAAGAGAGCGGATAGCACATCAGGAAGTAACCCAGCGCCACCAATCCGAACACTTTAAACGGCTGATAGGTCACGTTATTCAACATGGTTCCCGCCTTGGTCAGTTCGATAAACCCGATAATCGACGCCAGCGCGGTACCTTTAATCACCTGCACGGAAAACCCCACGGTAGGCGCGATGGCGATACGCATCGCCTGCGGCGCAATCACCCGATAGAGCGTCTGGCCGAAATCCAGCCCGAGGCAGCGCGACGCTTCCCACTGCCCTTTCGGCAACGCTTCGACACTGCCGCACCAGATATCCACCAGAAAGGCGCTGGTAAAGAGCGTCAGCGCCAGTGCCGCCGCCGTCCACGGGCTCACATCGATGCCGAACAGCGCCAGCCCGAAAAAGGCGAGGAATAGCTGCATCAGCAGCGGCGTTCCTTGAAAGAGCTCGGAATACAGATGGACAAAGCGCGTCGGCCATGTGCGTTTCGTCAATCGCAGCAGCATCAGCGGAAAAGTCACTATCGCACCGCCGATAAACGCCGTCAGCGACAGCAGTAACGTCCAACGTGCCGCCAGCAGCAGGTTGCGCACAATATCCCAGTCGGTAAATGTCATCATGACGGATTCCCCAGAAAGCGCCGACCTGCCAGCAGTAAGAGTTGTCGCATCAGAACAGACAGCACCAGGTAACACAGCGTGGTTGCCAGATACACTTCAAAGCTCAAAAACGTACGGGACTGAATCAGGTTGGCGGCAAAGGTCAGTTCCTCGTAAGACACCTGCGACACCACCGACGATCCCAGCATGACGATAATGCACTGGCTAACCAGCGCCGGATAAATCCGCTGGAGCGCGGGCGGCAGAATCACACGTAAAAAGGTCTGCACTCGCGTCAGTCCCAGCACGCGGGCAGCTTCCCACTGGCCTTTCGGCGTCACCTGAATCCCCGCGCGGATAATCTCGGTGCTGTACGCTCCCAGATTAATCAACATCGCCAACAGCGCGGCCTGTCCGGCGGTGAGCTTCAAGCCCAAACTCGGCAAGCCGAAGACGATGAAGAACAGCTGAACCACAAACGGCGTATTGCGGATCAGCTCGACGTAGACACCCCATAGCCGACTCAGCAGAGTGGGCTTGCCGCTGCGCAAGGCCGCACCGAAGATGCCGATAGCAATGCCGCCGAGGGTTGCCATGACCGTCAGCTCAATGGTGACCCACAACCCCTCCAGCAGCTCAGGCCAGAACGGAAACAGCGCAGAAAAATTAAGCTGATAGGTCATGGCGTGCTCCCGTTAAGCCTTGATGCTGGCCGGCAGCGGCGCTTTCAGCCATTTTTCCGACAGAGTATTGAGCGTATTGTCTTTCAGCGCTTGCTCAATCAACGCGTCGACTTTCGCTTTCAGCGCAGGCTCATCTTTTTTCAGCCCGATGTAGCACGGCGAATCTTTCAGCATAAACTTCGCCACAGGTGCTTTTGTCGGATTCTGCTCGGCGATAGCCGCGACAACCAGGTTACCCGTTGCAACATATTCCACCTGCCCGGACAGGTACGCCGACAGCGTGGTGTTGTTATCTTCGTAGCGCTTAATCTGTGCGGCTTTCGGCGCGATATCCGTCAGCACCATGTCTTCTACCGCACCGCGCGTGACGCCGATGCTCTTGCCTTCCAGCGCGTCTGACGATGTCAGCGTACTGTCTTTCGGCCCAAATACGCCGAGGAAAAACGGCGCGTAGGCGCGGCTGAAATCGATCACTTTTTCACGCTCGGCATTTTTGCCCAGACTGGAGATCACCAGGTCAACTTTGTTGGTTTGCAGATACGGTACGCGGTTAGCACTGGTTACCGGAACCAACTGCAACTTTAGTTTCATCTCTTTCGCCAGATAGTGGGCGATATCGATGTCATACCCCTGCGGTTGCAGATCCGTCCCCACCGATCCAAACGGCGGGAAATCCTGCGGGACAGCGACACGCAGCACGCCGCGCTTCTCGATATCCTGCAACTGATCGGCCATCGCGCTACTGGCCTGAACCAGTAACATTGCCGCGCCCATCACCGCCAGTAACCCTTTTTTGATGCCCAGTTTATTGATCAACATCGTCTCTGCCCCCGGTTAGTATAATTGAAACGAAAGATTCTTTAAAAACAAATATTGAAACTATCGTTACAGATACCAAGCAAGGAGTGTGCCAGATTACATGAGTACTCTTAGCGATGAGTAGCAGCGTTAGAAGGTCAGGGAATCATGTCATCGCTGTGGATATGGATATGCGATATCAGTGAACAGTTTCGGGCGTGATACTCAGGAGTTAACCTTGTGGTTTTATGCCTTATTCGCGTAAAAAATTGCGCTGAGGTGAGCATGACCGCCGGATGAGCGGCATGGACGCCGCGAAAGTCAGCGCCGCGCAGGGAGCGCGTCGCTGGCGGTCCGTGTTGCGGCCATGAACGCCGAAGGTACCGCGAAGCGGCGCAATTCCGCGAAAAAAGCCTGGGTTCATAGGGCAAGCGGCGTTTGAGCTGCCCTATGTCGGGCGTGGCGCTATGTCACAAAAATAATCCGGCGCTATCACGCACGAAACAATCCACATGATTACATGACAGATAAACGCATCAGGAACCGATAACGTTCACTTTAACGCATCATTTCGGTGCAACAGCACCACACTAACGCACCATTAGCGTTGTTCAAGCTCATCCAGTTCACTATAAAGATCCGCGATCTGGTGGATGCGCTGGCGTCCGTCACGCAGCATTTCATGCAGTAGCGCGTTACTGATGACGTTCACCAGACTCATGGCGGATGAATAGCTATCAAACGCCGAGACGCTGTCCAGCGGGACGCACAATGACCAGGTTGCCAGCAACATCAGCGTGCTGACCTGTGGTTCACACAGTAGCAGCACAGGCACACCGCGTTTTTGCAGTTGCGCCAGCAGCGGCTGAATCAGGCGCGGACGGCGGCGAAAGGCCACCACAATCACGACATCCTGCGCCGTGAGATCAACCAATTCTTCGGAGAGCGTCTGCCCCGGCTGCGCCAGCAGCGTGACCTGTTGGCGAATCTGGAGCAGTTGTTGGCGCAGGTGTAGCGCCACCGGATAGCTATTGCGTAGCCCAATCAGGCACAGGCGCTGCCCCTGCATCAACGCCTGAATCACCGCGCCAAACTGCACAGGGTCAATCTGGTTTATCCACTGCGTCAGGTTCGCCATTTCCTGTTTGTAGTGCCGCGCCAGCAGCGTATTGCCCTGCACGGCATCGCGGTTATCCGCCAGCGGCATCCCGCTCTGGCGCAGCGTTCTGAGCTCATCACGCATGTCGCGGTAGCTGGGGTAACCCAATCGTTTGAACAACCGGCTGACGGTCGCCTTGGAAACACCGCTCAACCGCGCCAGCTCGGCGCTGTTGTAGCTAATCAGATCGTCAAAGTGATCAAAGATGAAATCCGCGACGCGCTGTTCCTGCGGGGAAAGTTCGCCGTAGCGATCCCGTAATCGTTCATCTATTTGCATCATCGTCTCTCACCCATTGCGCTTGCTGTAACGTTTGTTTCATGTCGCAGAACATAGCACAAGATTGTCGGGATGATACAGATACCCCTTCCGGTCCTGCAGACGGACTTTCCACAGCAGTAAAAAACTGGAACGCCGTTTGCTTAAAGCTAAGGTTAATAACACTCACCCTACATAACATTTAAAAAAGGAATTCCGGCATGATGCAAAGCAATACCGCCCCGTTGGGCATGGCGGTGGCCCCTCATCATTTAGCCAGTGCCAGCGCCTTAGCCATTCTGCGTGAAGGCGGGAACGCCATTGAAGCCATGGTCGCCGCGGCAGCAACCATTGCCGTGGTGTACCCGCACATGAATGGAATCGGCGGCGACGGTTTCTGGCTGATTGTTCCACCGCACGGCGACCCTGTCGCCATTGATGCCAGCGGTGCCGCCGGGTCGCTGGCCTGTCGTGAATACTATCAGGGCGACAGCCACATTCCGCATCGCGGCCCTAAAGCAGCGCTGACCGTCGCGGGCACCGTAGGCGGCTGGCAGGAAGCGCTGGCGTACTCACAAGAGTTGGCCTATTCACAAGAAACAGACAGCCCCCCGATGCCGCTGGCCCGCCTGTTATCTGACGCGATCCGCTATGCGGCGGACGGTATTCCCGTCACGCAATCGCAGGAAGACGCGCTTACCCAGCGCTATCACGAACTGAGCGATTTCGCTGCCTTTAGCCAGCTCTTTATGCCGCAGGGGAATGTCCCGCGCGCAGGCAGCCGTTTCACGCAGCCGGATCTAGCCGATACCTTGACAACACTCAGCATTGAAGGGCTGGACAGTTTTTATCGCGGCTCCGTCGCCGCCCGGCTATCGAAACAGATGGCGCTGATCGGTATGCCGCTGACGGCTGAGGATCTGGCGAATTATCGCGCCAAACGAGCAGCACCGCTGGTGCTCAAGCACAGTAAAGGCGACATCTATAACCTCGCACCGCCGACGCAAGGTCTGGTGTCGCTCGCCATTCTCGGTCTGACCGATCGTCTGGAAATGGAAGATCTGAACGATAGCCAGACAATTCACCGCATTGTCGAGTCAACCAAGCTGGCGTTTGGCCTGCGCGACCGCTTTATTACCGACCCTCGTCTGATGACACAGGATGTGCAGGCGCTGCTGGAAAGCGATGCGCTCGGCGCGCTGGCCCGACAAATCGATACCCGCAACGCCGCACCGTGGGGAGAAGGCAAAGGCCCCGGCGACACGGTCTGGATGGGCGTTTGCGACAGCAGTGGCCTGTGCGTTTCTTTTATTCAAAGCATTTACCACGAGTTTGGCAGCGGCGTGGTATTACCGGGAACCGGCGTGCTCTGGCAGAACCGCGGTGCCTCGTTCAGCCTCGATCCCGAGCACCTGCTGGCGTTAGAACCGGGTAAGCAGCCTTTTCATACGTTAAATCCCGCCGCCGCGCGCCTGTCCGACGGACGGACGATGGTCTACGGATCGATGGGCGGTGATGGGCAACCGCAGACGCAGGCAGCGCTCTTCATCCGCCACGTCCAGCAAGGCATGCCGCTGCAACAGGCGATTACCGCTCCGCGCTGGCTGCTGGGCAGAACCTGGGGACAGGCCTCCGATACGCTAAAGATCGAAGATCGCTTTAAGCCCGCCACGGTGGATGCCCTGCGTCAGTTAGGTCACGACGTCGAGCTGCTGGGCAGTTTTAGTGAAACGGTCGGCCACGCCGGTGCCATTGTGCGACACACCAACGGCATGCTGGAAGGGGCGTTCGATCCACGCAGCAACGGCAGCGCGGCAGGTTTCTAGTTTTTTATTTAACCGGGAGAAAACAGGATGACGATGATCGAACACGATGCGCTGGCAGCCTATCTGCAACAGATGGAAACGCTACTGGCGCTGCAACTCAGTCAGGAGCGGCGTCAGGAGCTGCTTGTGCAGTTCAGCCGCATTCATACTATGGCGCAGCCGCTGATGGCTTTTCCTCTTGATGAGCATCAGGAGATTGCCGGGGTGTATACGCTATGAGTTTATACGCCAGAAGCGCGTCCTCATCGCTCTCGATCCGACAGATTCAGCAAGGTTTGCAGGCCGGCACGTTCTCTGCGAGAGAACTGGCACAGCAGACGCTGGACGCGATTGAGCAAGCCAATCCCACCATTAATGCCTACACCCATGTCACCGGCGAACGCATGCTGGCAGAGGCTGAATGTATCGACACGCGCCGCCAACGTGGAGAAACGTTACCGCCGCTGGCCGGTGTGCCTTACGCCGTCAAGAACCTGTTTGATGTCAGCGGTGAAACCACACTGGCAGGTGCCGAGCTTTTCAGCCAGCGCCCACCCGCTACGCAGGATGCTTTTGCCATCCGCCAGCTTTCCAGTCAGGGCGCGCTGCTGTCCGGCATGTTGAATATGGACGCCTATGCCTATGGCTTTACCACCGAAAACAGCCATTACGGCCCCACGCGTAACCCGCTCGACACACAGCGCATCGCTGGCGGATCGTCTGGCGGGTCGGCAGCGGCGGTCGCGGCCGGACTGGTTAACTTCACACTCGGCAGCGACACCAACGGCTCGATCCGCGTGCCGTCGTCGCTGTGCGGCATTTTCGGGCTGAAGCCGACGTTTGGTCGCTTATCACGCCACGGTAGCCACCCGTTTGTCGCCAGCCTCGACCACATCGGCCCGCTGGCGCGGCGTGCGGACGATCTGGCATTAGCGTTCGATGCATTACAAGGTCGCGATGAGCACGATCGTTTTCAGGCTAATCAGGAAACGCGGCATACCGCAGCGCAGTTGGAAACGGGCAGTGAAGAATTGCGCTACGCGGTGCTGGATGGCTATTTCTCTACCTGGGCCAGCGAGGAAGCCAACGCCGCCGTGCGCCAGATCGCACGGGCGCTGGGCGCCCAGGAGAGTCTGACGCTAACCGATGCCGCACTGGCACGCAGCGCTGCCTTTATTCTGTCAGCCAGCGAAGGCGGGAACCAGTATCTGCCTGACTTGCGTACTCAGCCCGAGCGCTTCGAGCCCCTGTCGCGTGAGCGGCTGCTGGCTGGCGCGATGATCCCCGCAGCCTGGTATGTGCAGGCACAGCGCTTCCGTAACTATTTCCGCCAACAGACGCTGGCGTTGTTTGAACATACCGACCTGCTGATCGCCCCTGCAACACCCTGCTCCGCCACGCTCATCGGGCAGGAAACCCTGCGCATTAATGATACCGACCTGCCCGTGCGCGCCAGTATGGGTATGCTGACACAGCCGATCTCTTTCGTCGGGCTGCCCGTCGTAACGGTGCCGGTGGCGACCGCCAACGGCTTACCGATAGGCGTGCAGATTATTGCCGCACCGTGGCGCGAGGACCTCTGCTTGCGGACGGCGTGGGCGCTTGAGCAGCAGAACATAACTTATACCCGTCATACTTCATGAGGAAAGAAAATATGTTGCCTGACGATATTAACCAGCCGGATGTGTTGGCCGACGTGACCGACGCGTTCTATCGCTACGAGAAAGCCCTAACGGGAAATGACATTGCGGTGCTGGATGAGCTGTTCTGGCACGATGAAAAAACGGTGCGCTACGGCGCGGGAGAAAACCTGTACGGGATCGAGGAAATCCGTGCTTTTCGCCTCGCTCGCCCTTCAGCCGGTCTGGACAGAACGCTGCGTAATACGGTCATCACCACTTACGGCCACGATATGGCCGTCGCCAGTACGGAGTTCACCCGCGCAGGCAGTACGAAGATCGGCCGCCAAATGCAGACCTGGGTAAAAATGCCAGAAGGCTGGCGCATTGTCGCCGCCCACGTCAGCCTGATGAGTTCGTAGCAATGAAAAAGAAAACAAGCGCAATCTCTATGCGCTTGTTTCAGTTCCCACTAATCTACTTATCCGCCAAATTAGGAGCATCTGAGGCTAGATAATATTTGCCATCAATAAGCACATATTCACCAGAAGCCAGCTTACGCTTTATCACATCACGCGCTGCCATTTGCAGCTTTTTCCCCAAGGCGAAAAATGCCTGTTCCTGAAGACTTAACGTCGTAATATCGTGTGAGGATGACATAGCTTCTCCTATCTGAACCAAGTCGATTAAATGACTGCATACCAGGGATACGAATGTTAAATCTGTTTTTCCCTGCTAACCCCAGTAAACCATCATATAAATCCGCGAGATCGATTTTCCTTTTCCCCGAAAGGTCGGGAGCTGCGCACCAATAGTAAGCACCAGATCGGGAAACATTGTAGTGGTCAAAAATCGCTCTGGCAACCGACGTAATCACCTTTAGAATTTGCCCAGAATTGAGCTCAACATGCTGATAAGCTTCCAAACGCTCTTGATTCTCAACTTTATCAAAAGCCACCGTCCAAAGACCCGACTGGGGCATTTGAAAACCAGGTATGTTATGTTTCTCATCAATCCCTTTATTAAGCAATTCGTCCGCTGACTGGAGTTTCTGGAAACCAATGGCATATACCATGCCACCAACGATAAACTGACGCATAAGCAACTCACCATTCCCTGTATAGTCTTCGAAATCATGGTATTCCCAAGTGACCACGTTTAGCTTTTCCTTAGCAGAAATCAGATGAGCAGATAACCAAAATACCTTTCTTGTGACAATGTCCTTATTTCTCTTTCTGGTTTTGCTTCGCAATTTTTAAAAACACGCAAAATCCCCACTTACCGCTGGTTGTTACTCCCTAAATATGACAGATATATTATTCAGAACACTCTCATTTATTGGTGGGAATTAACGCAATCATTTTACCCGCAATATCTTTGCTATACTGTATAAAATACCGACAGATATCATAAGTAAAAAATGTACCTACGTCGGTCTATTTGAGTGTCTATAACCCGAAAAATGTGATTTATTTATCATATTATTCTATTAGTGAAATTCACTATAAATCGCGGTTTATCCACCATCATAAAAGGTTATATCCCCTGCGAATCCAACGCGTAAAAACCAACAGATAACACACTGTTATAAAAAGAATTACCCTTTCAATGAAAAATCATAAAGATCACGTAAATCATGAAGATAAGTCAGTAATAATAGCGTTACTGTTATCGCGAATATTCGCCTTCCAGGAAACGTCCCTGAGGCAATCAAGGGTTGTCTCAGAATCTGAGTATGGTAGGGTAGATTATGTTTAATCATTATCAGGGCTACGTTATAGAATTATAAACGACATAGGAAAAAAATAATTTCATGGCAATTAAACTTGAAGTAAAGAATCTTTATAAGATATTTGGCGAGCATCCTGACAGAGCATTTAAACTGATTGATAAAGGCCTGAGCAAAGATCAGGTATTTGAAAAAACAGGGCTTACTGTCGGCGTGAAAGATGCCAGTCTGGCCATTGAAGAAGGCGAGATATTTGTCATCATGGGATTATCCGGTTCCGGCAAATCAACCATGGTACGCCTTCTCAATCGTCTGATCGAACCCACTCGGGGTAAGGTGCTGATCGACGATGAGGATATCTCCAAGATATCCGATACCGCGCTGCGTGACGTACGCCGCAAGAAGATCAGCATGGTGTTTCAATCCTTTGCGCTGATGCCGCATCTGAACATCCTCAACAATACCGCGTTTGGTATGGAACTGGCTGGCGTGCCAAAAGCGGAACGTGAGCAAAAAGCGCTGGATGCCTTGCAGCAGGTTGGTCTTGAAGCCTACGCCGCGTCTTACCCGGATGAGCTGTCCGGCGGGATGCGGCAGCGTGTCGGTCTGGCACGTGCGTTAGCAAATGACCCCGATATCCTGCTGATGGATGAGGCGTTCTCCGCACTCGACCCGCTGATCCGTACTGAAATGCAGGATGAGTTAGTCAAACTCCAGTCTCGTCATAAACGCACGATCGTCTTTATCTCGCACGATTTGGATGAAGCGATGCGCATCGGCGACCGCATTGCCATTATGCACGGCGGTGAAGTCATTCAGGTCGGAACACCCGATGAAATCCTGAATAACCCAGCCAATGACTATGTGCGCACCTTTTTCCGCGGCGTCGATATCAGCCACGTGTTTAGCGCCAAAGATATCGCTCGCCGTCGTCCGGTCACCTTAATCCGTAAAACGCCCGGCGTGGGCCCACGTTCCGCGCTGAAAATCCTTCAGGACGAAGACCGTGATTACGGCTACGTGCTGGAAGGCGGAAAACGCTTCATTGGTGTCGTCTCGATTGATTCACTGAAGCAGGCGCTGAAAGAACAGCAGCCGCTGGAACAGGCGTTACTGCCCGAACCTGTTCCCGTGCCCGCAGATATGTCACTCAACGAGCTGATTTCTCAGGTCGCACAGGCTCCCTGTGCCGTTCCTGTCGTCGGCGAAAATCATGAGTACATTGGCATCATTTCCAAAGGAATGTTGCTACAGGCACTGGATAAGGAAGGAGTGACCAATGAGTAAATCAACATCAAATCCGTGGGACAACACCACGGCACAACATCAGCCAACCGATCAAAACGCAGCCCCTGAACAGGCCAATGGCGCACAGCAAAACGATCCGTGGGCGGCCAGCACGCAGAGCGCACCAGCCGATGGCTCAACCCCCGCGCAACATGGCACGACGCCGGACCACACAGCGCAGGGCGATCCCTGGTCCACCAGCGCGCCTGCTCAGGATGCACCAGCTAACGGCAGCGATGCCTGGAGCACCGCACCGGCTCCCGATGGTTCCGCCGATGCCGCCCATCAGGCGGCGCAATCCGGCAGTGACTGGCTGAATAACGCCGCACCTGCGACGCCCGAGCATTTCAACCTGCTCGATCCGTTTAAAGACACGCTGATCCCGCTGGACAGTTGGGTCACCCACGGCATCGACTGGGTTGTGCTGCACTTCAGACCGATCTTCCAGGGCGTTCGCGTCCCGGTTGATTTTATTCTGGGCGGCTTCCAGCAGTTTCTGTTGGGTATGCCCGCGCCGATCGCTATTCTGGTGTTTTCGCTGCTTGCCTGGCAGATGTCCAGCCTCGGCATGGGTGTCGCCACCCTGCTGTCTCTGATCGCCATCGGTGCGATTGGTGCCTGGTCGCAGGCTATGATCACGTTAGCGCTGGTACTGACTGCGCTGTTCTTCTGTGTGCTCATCGGGCTCCCCATGGGGATTTGGCTGGCACGTAGCGAACGGGCGGCGAAGTTTATTCGCCCGCTATTGGATGCCATGCAGACAACGCCCGCGTTCGTCTATCTGGTGCCTATCGTCATGTTGTTCGGTATCGGTAATGTGCCGGGCGTCGTGGTGACCATTATCTTTGCCCTGCCACCGATTATTCGCTTAACGATTCTGGGTATTCGTCAGGTGCCGGCCGATTTGATCGAAGCTGCCGAGTCATTCGGCGCGAGTCCGCGCCAGATGCTGTTTAAGGTTCAGCTCCCGCTGGCCATGCCGACCATCATGGCGGGTGTTAACCAGACGCTGATGCTGGCGCTGTCGATGGTGGTTATCGCCTCGATGATCGCCGTAGGCGGTTTGGGCCAGATGGTACTACGCGGCATTGGTCGTCTGGATATGGGTCTGGCTGCCGTTGGCGGCGTCGGGATAGTTATTCTGGCGATTATTCTTGACCGCCTGACGCAGTCTCTGGGACGCGATCGCCGCAGCAAGGGCAACAAAAGCTGGTACACCAGCGGCCCGATTGGCCTGTTGGCCCGTCCTTTCATCAAGCAATAACGCACGATAAAAACAGAGGGAATCATGATGCGTAACACCACACTTTGGGCCACCGCCCTGACTACCGCCCTGTTGAGTACGCAGGTTTACGCCGCAGACACCGCGCAACCTGGTAAAGGTATCTCCGTTATTCCGGTGCAAAGCACCATCTCCGAAGAAACGTTCCAGACGCTGCTGGTCAGCCGTGCGTTGGAAAAGCTGGGCTATGACGTGCAGCCTCCGCGCGAAGTGGACTACAACGTGGCCTACACCTCAATTGCCTCCGGCGATGCGACGTTTATCGCCGTGAACTGGGATCCGCTGCACGCCGATCAGTACAAAGCCGCTGGCGGGGACGCGAAATTCTACCGTCAG
The DNA here is from genome assembly GCF_013449685.1 of Pectobacterium brasiliense. Classification (GTDB taxonomy): domain Bacteria; phylum Pseudomonadota; class Gammaproteobacteria; order Enterobacterales; family Enterobacteriaceae; genus Pectobacterium; species Pectobacterium brasiliense_A. The sequence goes on from NZ_JACDSF010000034.1 coordinate 19,378, forward strand.
GGTGAATATGTCTCCGGTGCTGCACAGGGTTATCTGATCGATAAGAAAACGGCTGATAAATACAAAATTACCAATATTACGCAGCTAAAAGATCCGAAAATCGCCAAGCTGTTTGATACCAATGGCAACGGCAAAGCCGATCTGACGGGCTGTACGCCGGGCTGGGGATGTGAAGCGGCGATTAATCATCACCTGCCTGCCTATGGCTTAACCAACACGGTAGAACATAATCAGGGTAACTATGCGGCAATGATTGCCGATACCATCACCCGTTATAAAGAAGGCAAGCCGATTCTGTACTACACGTGGACGCCGTACTGGGTGAGTGATGTGCTGGTACCGGGACGTGACGTAGTCTGGTTGCAGGTACCTTTCTCTTCCCAACCGGGAGAAATGAAAGATGTCAGCACCAAACTGCCTAATGGCGCTGACTATGGCTTCCCTGTCAACACGATGAAGATTGCCGCGAATAAAGCGTGGGCCGAGAAAAACCCGGCTGCGGCGAAGCTATTCGCTATCATGAAGCTGCCGATTGCTGACGTAAATGCGCAGAACCTGCGTATGCACGAAGGCCAGGGTTCACAGAAAGATATCGAACGTCATGTTGATGGTTGGATCAACGCCCACCAGCAGCTGTTTGACGGCTGGGTGAAAACCGCCGCCGACGCCGCGAAATAATCACCGATAGACGAGCGCCCCTTTCCGCGAAAGGGGCGTTTTTCATTGATGGGCGATAATTACGGCAGGTTAACGATTTCGACCCAGTTCGCGCCTTTTCCAGTCGGGTATTGCCCGACTCGCACTAAATCCCCGTTATCCTGATTAATGCGATACACCGACAGCGATGTCGATTTTTCACCGCTGGCGATCAGGAATTTCCCGCTTGGATCGATCTGAATACCGCGCGGCTGCGTTTCCGTCGGGTAGCGTGTAATGTATTGCAACTGCCCAGTTTTCGGCTCTACCCGCAGCAGCGCAATCGTGCTCTTGGTGCGTTCCGATACGTACAGGAATTTTCCATTTGGCGTCAGACGTAAATCAGCGCTCCATATCTGTGGACGGCTGTCAGTGCTATTTTTATCTGGCGTAACGGTTCCCGCTCGCATCCCCGCATCGGCCGGCACGGTGTCCGTGTAATCCAACAGTGTGAGCTGCCCTGTATTTTCATTCAACGCCAGACGCGCGACTTTGCCGGACAGTTCATTGCTCACGTAGAGCGTTTTATTATCTGGCGATAACACCAGATGGCGCGGTCCGTTTCCTTTAGGCAGCTTAATTTCTGCCGGTTCATTTGGCGTCAGCGTGCCGGTTTTCGCATCAAACCGGAACTGTACGATTTGGTCGCTGCCCAGATTGCTGGCAAAAACGAATTTATTTTTGCGGTCGGCAATAATACTGTGTGCCTTCTCGCCTGTTGGCACCACGGTAACGACACTTGCGTTCACTTTACCGTCTTTATCAATACCATTAACCGCGACTTTATTACCACCATACGAGGCGCTGAACAGCCACTTTCCCGTGCGGTCCGTCGAGGTGTAGGCCATGCTGTCCGGCAGTTCCGCTTTGCCTAATGGGCTCAGCACGCCGCTTTTAGGGTCGATTTTATAGCTAACCGCCGAGTAAGGAATGCCACGCGTCGCAGCATAGAGGAAGGATTTATCTGGGCTAACGGCCATCGGCATCACTTTCGCACCTGCGGTGGCTTTCCCAATAGCGGTTAATTCACCGCTTTGCGTATTGAGTGTGTAGGCATCAATGACGCCGTCAGTGGCAGCAGAAACGTAAACGGTCGTTACCGCCTGTGCGCCCACCGACCACAGTGCCGCTGCGGGCAGAAGTGCACATCCCATTAACACTGCAACGCTTTTTTTCTTAAATACCTGATAATGCTTAAGCATAATGTCCCCTGTCGATGATGTTATGACGCTGGCGATAAGCTAAATCAATATCATTAAAAACAAAACAAACTTAAGAAGCGTAAAGATATTCTGGTATCTCATTAAGCTCTGCCGGATACTATACCCTCTGCTTTTAACATCATATTAACGTTCATACTATGTCTCTTCAGCAACAATCTGTATCACCTCAGCAGCAACCGGGGCTTAGCCTGTCTTTGACCCTGATTATGTCTGTCGCGACCGGTCTTGCCGTCGCCAGTAACTATTATGCCCAGCCGCTGCTGGAGACCATTGCCAGAGTCTTTGCGCTTTCCGTCAATCAGGCTGGGTTTATTGTCACCGCCGCGCAGTTGGGTTATGCCGTCGGTCTGCTGTTTTTGGTGCCGCTAGGGGATATGTTTGAACGCCGGACGCTCATTGTCAGCATGACGTTACTCGCCGCAGGCGGGATGCTGATTACCGCCTCTGCGCCCACGCTCTGGATCATGATTGCGGGTACGGCGTTAACCGGTCTGTTCTCCGTTGTCGCACAGTTGCTGGTGCCTCTCGCCGCCACGCTGGCGACGCCGGAAACGCGCGGTAAAGTCGTGGGCACGATTATGAGTGGCCTGCTGCTGGGGATTCTGCTGGCGCGTACCGTCGCGGGTGCACTGGCTTCACTCGGTGACTGGCGCACCGTGTACTGGGTGGCCAGCACGCTGATGGTCATCATGGCGCTGATTCTGTGGCGGGCATTGCCGCGCATTCCTCAGCAAAACACGCTGAACTATCCGCAACTGCTCGTCTCAATCTTCCGCCTGTTCTCCACCACCCCGCTGCTGCGCACGCGTGCCATCCTGGGCTGTCTGTCCTTTGCGAACTTCAGCATTCTATGGACGTCGATGGCCTTCCTGCTGGCCTCACCGCCATACGGTTATTCCGAAGGCGTTATCGGCCTGTTCGGTTTGGTTGGTGCGGCCGGAGCCTTAGCGGCATCACGTGCCGGACGTTTAGTCGATCAGGGCAAAGCCAAGCCGACCACAAGTGTAGGGATTATCCTGCTTTTGCTGTCGTGGGGCTTTATCGCGCTCGGTATTCATTCCGTGGCGGCGCTACTCATTGGCATCATCGTGCTGGATCTGGCGGTTCAGTGCGTACACGTAACCAACCAGAGCGTGATCTACCGTATGATGCCTGAAGCGCGTAATCGCCTGACATCAGGCTACATGACCAGTTATTTTATCGGCGGCGCACTGGGATCGCTCCTTTCCGCCTCGGCTTACCAGCAGTGGGGCTGGCTCGGGGTCTGTGCCGCAGGCGGCATTATCAGCCTGTTGAATCTGCTGGTGTGGTGGCGAAGCCATCATCACGAAACGCAGGAAGCGATGGCGGCACTATAAACCGTCGTATTTACAACACAGACCTTCGTATTTGCAACACGCTCGCGTGAGACTGTCTTATTTGAGACAGTTTCTCGCGAGAAAATTATGCCCGATACCATTCCATCAAAAACCATCACGCCTGTTACGCAATAACGTGAAATTCCGGTGACGCTTTGCTAGTGTTATCGGTTAATTTCCTTTAAGAACAAAACATATCAAGCTAGTGAAGACATTAACCTCATCTGCCCCGACAAAATCTGCGTCTTTTAGCGAAGGCGTCTTTGACAGCCTGCCGATTGTTATCGGCTACATGCCCGTCGCATTCGCGTTTGGCATGAACGCCGTCAAGCTAGGTTTTACCCCGCTGGAAGGCATTTTCCTTTCTTGCATCATTTACGCTGGGGCCAGCCAGTTCGTCATCACCGCCCTGCTCAGCGCAGGCATGTCCATCTGGGTGGCGGCGTTGACCGTCATGGCGATGGATGTCCGCCATGTGCTGTATGGTCCTGCATTACGGCATCGTATTTCGCAGCGGCTGCCGACCCGAAAAACCGCGTTGTGGGCGTTCGGCCTGACGGACGAAGTCTTTGCCGCAGCCGCCACCCGCCTGGCGAAAGATAACCGCCGCTGGTCAGAAGAGTGGATGATGGGTGTGTCACTGCTCGCCTGGCTCTCATGGGTACTCGGCACGGTGATCGGAGCCGTGTTCGGTAACGGCCCGTTGAATGATTACCCTGCCGTCGAAGCGGCGCTGTCTTTCATGCTGCCCGCACTTTTCCTGAGCTTTTTACTCGCGTCCTTCAGGCGGAAACAGAGTCTGGTGGTCGCCTGCGCGCTCGGCGGCGCGCTGCTTGGTCTGCTGCTTTCCTCCATCCCAGCCGCAATACTGTTCGGCATTCTCAGCGGCTGTCTGGCTTCGCTGGTGAATCCTGCCACGCCACAGGTGAATGCATGAGTACAGAAGTCATGCTTATCGGGCTGATTGTCGGGCTGGTGAACTACCTCTTTCGCTATCTGCCGCTACGGTTGAGCGCCTCACGCGCTTCCGGTTCGCTGCAACGCGGTAAGAAAGCGCTGTTGCTTGATAGCATCGGCATTGCTTCCATTTGTGCGCTGCTGATTGTTTCCAGCGTGCCGGATATTCTCGCACATCGTGAAAAGCTGCTGCCAACGCTGGTAGGATTCATTACGCTGACCGCCTGTTTTTATAAAACCCGCAGTATCGTCTTATCAACGTTACTGGGCGCGCTCTGCTACGGCATTGCCTTTAAACTGCTTTGAATCCGCCGTGCGAATTATCAACTAACATTTTGATTTAAATAAAGTAATCGGTGAATAATCTTCATTTTAAGCGATTCTCCGCTTACTTTCTGTCACAGAAATAAGCACAATTTCCCACCTTAATGCCGTTTACCCAGTTAGTAACATTAGTTACTATGCACTCCGTGATTAATGAGGTTTATATAAAAAATGGACAGTTCATTCACTCCTATAGAACAAATGCTCGACCTGCGTGCTTCGCGTAAGCCCGACTTCCCGCGTCAGGAAGTGCTATTACTGCGTTTATTCATGCACGTTCAGGGCAAAATCCTGGAACACAGAAACCGAATTTTGAAAGAACAGGGCATCAATGAAACCCTCTTCATGGCATTGCTGACGCTGGAATCTCAAGAGTCTTATAGCATTCAGCCTTCTGAGCTCAGTGCCGCACTGGGATCGTCACGCACTAACGCGACGCGCATTGCCGACGATCTGGAAAAAAGAGGCTGGATTGAACGGCGTGAAAGCAGTAGTGACAGACGCTGCCTGCATCTGCATCTGACAGAAGAAGGCAAAGCATTTCTTGGTCAACTGATTCCACCGCAGCACCATAGCCTCCATGTGCTTTGCTCCGTGCTTGAATCTGGTGAGCAAAAGCAGCTCGAAAGCCTGATGAGAAAGCTGCTGGTCCGGCTGGATGAGATGGACGACTCAGTCAACGACTAACAGAAAAAACAACAAAAAAATAGTCAGCACTTTTCCACCCGGAATAACCCAATGCTTATGTATCGGGCCGAGGCGTTTTGCTGCGAAAAATAGGCATGACCTCTCCGTAACCGCGACATGCGGCTTAGCACAACGGCAATCTTACGCTCCGGGCGGGCGACCTTAAGCCCCCCGGGCCGCACAGCAAAATGAATTCACTGCGACTATCGCCAGACTGCTCTGTCTGGTGCGATAGCCGATACAAAGAAAATAAAAAGAGAGAGAACAGCATGAGTGAAAGTGTGGGAAATCAGGTGCCGCAGACACCACAGAAAAACAAAAAACAGCAGCGCAAACGCGTGTTATCACTGCTGACGTTTATTTTCGTCGTGCTGGGCTGTGCCTGGCTGGTTTACTGGTTCTTGGTGCTCAGACACCACCAAAGCACCGACGACGCCTACGTCGCAGGCAATCAGATTCAGATCATGGCGCAGGTCAGCGGCAGCGTCACCCATGTTAACGTCGACAATACCGATTTTGTTAAGCAGGGACAGGTGCTGGTGGAGTTAGATCCGACCGATGCCCAGCAGACGTTTGAACGCGCGAAAACCGAGCTGGCCAACAGCGTCCGCCAGACGCACCAGTTGATCATCAATAGTAAGCAGTATCAGGCCAATATTGAGCTGCGCCAAACCGAGCTGAACAAGGCGCAAAGTGACTTAAGCCGCCGGGAAGCACTCGGCAGCGCCAATGCTATCGGACGTGAAGAAGTGCAGCATGCTCGCGATGCTGTCGCAACCGCCAAAGCCGCACTGGAAGTCGCCAGACAGCAATATCAGGCGAATCAGGCAATGATTCTGGATACGCCGCTTGAGAAACAACCCGCCATACAGCAAGCCTCTGTAGAAATGCGCGATGCCTGGCTGGCGCTACAACGCACCAAGATCGTCAGCCCGATTGACGGCTATGTCTCACGCCGCAGCGTGCAGATTGGGGCGCGTATCTCTTCGACATCAGCGCTGATGGCCGTCGTTCCTGCCAATCACCTGTGGGTCGATGCGAACTTCAAAGAGACACAGTTAGCCAATATGCGTATCGGTCAACCGGCTACCGTGATCGCGGATATCTACGGTGACGACGTCGTGTATCAGGGAAAAGTGGTCGGCCTCGATATGGGTACCGGTAGCGCGTTCTCTCTGCTACCTGCGCAGAACGCGACGGGCAACTGGATCAAGGTCGTGCAGCGCCTACCCGTGCGTATTGAGATCGATCCGAAGCAGGTCGCCGAACATCCGTTGCGTATCGGCCTGTCCGCGCTGGTTAATGTCGATACCGCTAATACCGAAGGCAGCGCGTTAGCAGAAACGTCACGCACCACACCAGCCTATCAAAGTGATGCGCTGACGTTGGATCTCACGCCTGTTAATCAGGAAATCAGCGCCATTATTCAGGCAAACGCCGGTTAAGCGGGCAGGAGAGAAACGTGCAGAGAGAACCGCTTAAAGGCGCGAGTCTAGCCTGGATGACCGTTGCTCTGTCGCTGGCAACGTTTATGCAGGTGCTGGACTCCACCATCGCCAACGTCGCTATTCCGACCATCGCCGGTAATCTGGGTGCGTCCAACTCACAGGGAACGTGGGTCATCACCTCGTTCGGGGTCGCTAACGCCATCTCTATTCCTATTACCGGCTGGCTGGCTAAACGGTTTGGGGAAGTCCGCCTGTTTTTGTGGTCAACGGCACTCTTCGCTCTGACGTCCTGGCTGTGCGGAATATCCACCAGCCTGGAAATGCTGATTTTCTCCCGCGTGTTGCAGGGGATTGTCGCTGGGCCGCTGATCCCGCTGTCACAGAGTTTGTTGCTCAGCAATTATCCTCCTGCCAAACGCAGCATCGCTCTGGCGCTGTGGTCAATGACAGTAGTCGTCGCGCCGATCTGTGGCCCGATTCTGGGCGGCTGGATTAGCGACAACTATCACTGGGGTTGGATATTCTTCATCAACGTTCCGCTCGGCATCGCCGTGGTATTTATTGCTATGCAAATGCTGCGCGGGCGGGAAACCAAAACCGAGATCAAACCCATCGATACCATCGGGCTGGCCTTGCTGGTTGTCGGCATCGGCAGCCTCCAGATGATGCTCGACCGCGGAAAAGAGCTGGACTGGTTTAACTCGACGGAAATCATCACCCTGACCGTGGTGGCGGTGGTTGCAATCGCGTTCCTGATTGTCTGGGAGCTAACCGACGACCACCCGGTGGTGGATTTGTCGCTGTTTAAGTCGCGCAACTTCACCATTGGCTGTCTGTGTATCAGCCTCGCCTACATGTTTTACTTCGGGGCGATCGTACTCTTGCCGCAGCTGTTGCAGGAGGTGTATGGCTATACCGCCACCTGGGCTGGGCTGGCATCCGCCCCCGTTGGGCTGATGCCGGTGGTGCTGTCGCCGATCATCGGTCGATTTGCTCCGCGTCTGGATATGCGCAAACTGGTGACGTTCAGCTTTATCATGTACGCCGTCTGTTTCTACTGGCGAGCGTATACCTTCGAGCCGGGCATGGATTTCGGCGCATCGGCCTGGCCGCAGTTTGTTCAGGGGTTTGCCGTCGCCTGCTTCTTCATGCCGCTGACGACCATCACGCTGTCAGGCCTTCCGCCGGAACGTTTGGCAGCAGCATCGAGTTTGTCGAACTTTACCCGAACGCTGGCGGGCTCGATTGGAACATCGATTACCACCACACTCTGGACACAGCGTGAATCGCTGCACCATGCACACCTGACGGAATCGATCACGCCGTATAATCCGATCGCGCAGGAAACGTACCAGCAGCTTCAGGCGATGGGGATGAGCCAAACGCAGGCCTCGGCCTACATCGCAGAGCAGATTACCGCACAGGGGCTGATTATCTCCGCCAACGAGATTTTTTGGGCCGCCGCAGCCGTATTCCTGATACTGCTGGTGCTGGTCTGGTTCGCTAAACCGCCCTTTACCACTGGCGGTGGAGGCGGTGGCGCGCACTAACTCGCCGTAAGTTTTCTGTCCCCTTCTGTCAGCAACGGGCCGAAGGGGAATTCTCTTTTCCCCTTCCCACCGTCCCCTGATGACTCGAATACATCCCCCATTCTTATAGCGCTGTAGCGAATAAGGATTTACAGATTCGGGATAAACATATTTTCACATTCCGATTACAATGCGCCTCTTTTATTCGGGGATTACGTGGTTCTTCTATGTCACAGGTTTTACATTTCATTTTGGCAACGGTAGCCATTTTTTTGCTGGCACTGCTCGTCAGTCACGACAGAAAACGCATCCGCCTGCGCTTTATTGTGCAACTGTTGGTGATTGAAATTTTGCTAGCCTATTTCCTTTTGCATTCCAGCATCGGGCTTAATGCGATTAGTTCCTTTGCTGGTTTGTTTGAAAAGCTATTATCTTTCGCCAATCAAGGAACCGATTTTGTTTTTGGCGGAATGAACGCACAAGGGCTTTCCTTTATCTTCCTCAATGTGCTCTGCCCTATCGTCTTTATTTCTGCGCTGATCGGCATTTTGCAGCACTGGCGCATTTTACCGCTGATTATCAAAGGTATCGGCACACTGCTGTCCAAAGTGAACGCTCGGGTTGCGCAGATATGAATCTCATCCCTGAGATTCCCCCTTTTAGGGCTGTCGTAAGCGACGTTCAAAAACGTTCCTGACGTTTTTGTCCATGGCGCAAACGCTTTACTCTTCTATCCCATTATCACCGTTCTTGTTCTGTCTATGGGATTACAAACTATATGAATCAGAAAGCGACGCAGGCGGGAGTATCAATCCGCATGACGGATTCCTGCGCGAAACGTGATTTATAAATGGTACGCAGCGCTTCAATATCACGCTCTTTATCAGCGCCGTGAATCAACATCAGCGCCTTACTGTTCTCTCGGGCAACCACGCCATCGTTCCCCAGCCATTGCCCTTTGGCATCAAACACCGTCAGGCCTTCTTTAAAGCGCGGCGTAACGTCACCATCCAAAAACGCTTTCCACTCGGCCTCTGAAATCACCGGGCCAGCGGGACGATTCAAACCAAAATAAAGCGTGGTCTGCACCTGCTTATCGCCAATCTGACATGCATCAGCGGCTGGCGTAGCGGCAACGGACGAGTGCGGCAGCGAATGGCAACCGCTTACCAGCAATGTACCCAACAGCAACGATACCGCGATAACTTTCTGCTTCATCAATCGTCCTCTCATCCGTGGTTACACCGACTCAGGGAGCCAATTCTCCCTGTGCGTCGATGCGTGATATCAGGCCTGATTCTGTCGCCACCACTCGGACAGCAAAATGCCCGTTGCGACCGAAATATTCAGACTTTCAACTTTACCGGTGCCGCCGATAGAGACTTTTACATCACCCTGTTGCCAGGCGCTATCCGACAGACCATCGCCTTCCTGGCCCAGCACGATCACAGTTTTCGCCGGAAGCGTCGCTTGCGACAATGCCGTACCTTTATGGCTGGAGGTGGTCACGATGGTATAGCCTGCGTTACGGAACGCCGTCAGCACGGACAGGAAATCGTCAGCGTTAATCGCTTTAACGTGTTCCGCACCACCTTCTGCCGTACGCACGGCCGCGCCGGATTCCAGCAGCGCCGCATCCTGCACCAGAATACCTTTCACGCCGAAATGCGCGCAGCTGCGCATAATGCCGCCGAGGTTGTGCGGGTTACCCACATCTTCCAGCGCCAGCACACAGTCGTGCTCGCCAGCCGTTTTCAGGTACTCACGCACATCCAGTCCCTGACGCTTTTTAATCAGGAAGCAGACACCGCCGTGGTGCTCAGTGCCGGAAGCCTTAATCAGCTCGTCCTCTTCCACAACGTGGTAAGCCTTGCGGTTTGCCGCCATCCAGCGCAGTGCATCGCGGAAACGCGGCGTCACTTCTTGCAGGAACCAGGCACGAACGATCACTTCAGAGCGGTTTTTAAACAGCGCCTGACAGGCATTTTCACCGTAGACACGAGTTTCTTCCTGACGCTGGCGACGCAACTGCTCAGGATCGATATGGCTTTTGCCAGTGATCCCGCCATGGTCCGGCGTTTCACTGTCGCTCGGCGCACGAGACACGGTTTTCCACGGGGATTCATACCCTCCCGTCTCTTCACCGCGTGGACGACGCGGACGATCACCACTACGTTCATTACGATCTTTATTGCCCCACGGCGATTTCGCATTGCTATCGCCGTCGCGGGACGGATTTTCCCGGGCATAGCGCGGGTTAACGTCGCGCGGATGCTTCGGCTTTTCGCGTTGATCGCGAGAGCCACCGCCATCACGCCGATCGCCACGGCGATCTTTGTCAGCTGGGCGCTTGTTTTTATTCTCTTTCTCGCCCTCATCATCACTGCGGACGTACATCACACGGACTTTGCCGCTTTTACTATTGAATGAATCGCTCATTGTTCTCTCCACCTACGCGCTGGGCGCGAAGATTACCTTATGTACACCCGCTTAGCCACACGCTTGTGGTAAAAGAGCGCTAACAGTCAGAAGCTATTGTAGCTATTGGGCAAACCACGTTGTTGCCATAATGTCTCCCCACCATAATTTATTCACGCTTAAGCAACATGCCGTTGACTTTCCAATGCCGCATTGCGCGCATTTTATCAGCGACATCTTTATTTTAGCCCTTTTATCTGAGGCCCTGTTATGAATACGGTATGTGGATCTTGCCAAACAACCAATCGCCTGCCAGAAGAGCGTGTTGATGACCATGCAAAGTGTGGTCGTTGCGGAGAAACCTTATTCAGCGGTGACGTTACCAATGCCACAGAAGCGACGCTCGATAAGCTGTTACAGGACGATCTTCCCGTCGTGATCGATTTCTGGGCCCCTTGGTGTGGCCCCTGCATCAACTTTGCTCCGGTGTTTGAAAACGTTGCGCAAGAGCGTAGCGGGAAAGTCCGCTTTATTAAGGTCAATACCGAAGCCGAACCGGCACTCAGCGCACGTTTCCGCATCCGCAGTATTCCAACCCTCATGATCTTTAAACAGGGCCAGATGGTCGATATCCTCAACGGCGCACTGCCAAAAGCACAGTTCGAGAGCTGGCTGGACGAATCGCTGTAGAGAATTAGGGTAGGAGCATAGGTATTATTGCCTCCTACCCTTTTGGTCAACCCGCCTGTCGATTAGAATGTCGCCTTTCTGAATCAGCTTCTCAATGATGAAAACGAAGCCGATTCGTTGCAGAATCTCATGGCGTCATTTATTTCATGCTCAACCATCCTTTAATGGTCAACCGTCCCCTCATGGACAATGCCGTACTCCGTCTGCGCCAGCAACGTCTTGAGCAGTCAACCAAACCGTTCCGCGCCCGTGGCTGCCGCGTAGTACGCTGTCAGCAGTGTTTATTACCCGCAACTAACTGCCTGTGCCACACCATTCAGGCCCAGCAATCTCGCAGCCGATTCTGTCTGGTAATGTTCGATACCGAGCCGCTAAAGCCAAGCAATACCGGACGTCTTATCGCCGATATTCTCCCTGAGACACAGGCGTTTCGCTGGTCACGCACCGAGCCCGATCCCGAGTTGCTTGCTGCCCTGCAAAACCCAGACGTTCAGCCGTATCTGGTTTTCCTTGCCGATGCCGCCGAAGCAGGACGTCAGGTGTTTCACCAGCTTCCCGTAACGGAAAAGCCCGCGCTATTTGTCTTACTCGATGGTACGTGGCCGGAAGCGCGTAAAATGTTCCGCAAAAGCCCTTATCTGGACAACCTGCCGATCCTGTCACTGAATGTAGAGGCACTCTCCCGTTATCAGCTGCGCGAAGCCAGTAGCGCAGGGCAGCACTGCACTGCCGAAATTGCCATCGCCCTGCTCGCGCAGGCGGGGGATATCGTCGCGGCCGACGCGCTATCACAGCATTTTGACCGTTTCCGACGACACTATCTGGCGGGGAAATCACACCACAGCTTGCGGGAAAATTTACCCATCGTCACAACACAAGCGGCAGAAAGCGTTTAGTATCAAAGGGGATTGATCTAAAGGAGTGACGCATGAGCCAGCGCGGATTGGAAGCACTGTTACGCCCTAAGTCTATCGCCGTTCTCGGCGCGTCAGAAAAGCCGGGACGAGCCGGTTTTCTGATGATGAAAAATCTGCTGGACGGCCATTTCAGCGGCCCCGTGCTGCCTGTTACGCCGAAATATCGTGCCGTTTGCGGCGTTCTGGCCTACCCGACGGTCACCAGTCTGCCGATGACGCCCGATCTTGCCGTGATTTGCACCAACGCCAGCCGTAATCTGACGCTGTTAGAGGAACTGGGACAGAAAGGCTGCAAAACCGTCATCATTCTCTCCGCGCCGCCGACCCAGTTCAGCCAATTAAAGGCCTGCGCCGTGCGCTATCACATGCGCCTACTTGGCCCCAACAGCCTCGGGCTACTCGCGCCCTGGCAAGGCCTGAATGCCAGTTTCTCCCCTGTCCCGATTATGAAAGGAAAACTAGCGTTTATCTCGCAGTCGGCCGCCGTGTCCAACACCATACTGGACTGGGCGCAGCAGCGCGGTATTGGCTTTTCCTATTTCATCGCCCTAGGCGACAGCCTGGATATCGATGTCGACGACCTGTTAGATTTTCTGGCACGTGATGGCAAAACCAGTGCGATTCTGCTGCATCTGGAACATATTAGCGATGCGCGCCGCTTTCTTTCTGCTTCTCGTAGCGCATCCCGAAACAAACAGATACTGGTGATAAAAAGCGGGCGCAGTCAGCAGGCACAGCAGTTGCTGAATGATCAGCGCCACGGTCTGGATGCCGCGTATGATGCAGCCATTCAACGCGCTGGCTTACTGCGGGTACGCGATACGCATGAGCTTTTTTCCGCAGTGGAAACCTTAAGCCACCTGCGGCCGCTGCGCGGTGAACGTTTAATGCTGGTGAGCAATGGCGCATCACCCGCCGCACAGGCGCTGGATCAGCTCCTCAGCCGACAAGGCAAACTGGCACAGCTCAGCGAGGCGACCCGACAAGCACTACAAGAAACGCTGCCGCCAACCGTCACGATTGGCAATCCACTCGATCTGCGTGATGACGCGACAGCAGCACGCTATCAGGCAGCGGTTTCGGTATTACTGGACAGCGATGAAGTCGATGCACTCTTGATCATTCACGCGCCCAGCGCCGCCGCCCCCAGTACCGATAGCGCTGCACAATTGATTACGCTCTTCCAACAGCATCCGCGTGGGAAGAGAACTACGCTACTGACCAACTGGTGTGGTGAATTCTCCTCGCAGGAAGCACGACGTTTGTTTAACGACGCAGGCATTCCGACCTATCGCACGCCGGAAGGCGCGGTAACGGCATTTATGCATATCGTCGAATATCGGCGTAATCAGAAACAGCTAAAGGAAACCCCAGCGCTGCCGCTGAATTTAGGCATCAACGCCAGTCAGGCACATGCGCTGATTCATCAGGCGCTGTCAGATGGCGTGACGCAGCTCGATACGCATGAAGTTCAACCCATCCTGCAAGCCTACGGTTTGGATACGCTACCCACCTGGATCGCGGACGACAGCGCAGAGGCCGTCCATATCGCCGAACAAATTGGCTACCCAGTTGCGATTAAGCTGAGATCGCCCGATATTCCACATAAGTCGGAAGTTCAGGGCGTCATGCTGTATCTGAGAACCGCCAGAGAAGTCCAGCAGGCGGCCGATGCTATTCTTGACCGAGTGAAACGTACCTACCCACAGGCACGCATTTACGGCCTGCTCGTGCAGAGCATGGCAAATCGTGCCGGTGCGCAGGAGCTTAGGATTGCCGTCGAGCAGGATCCCGTTTTCGGTCCACTGATTATGCTAGGAGAAGGCGGCGTTGAGTGGCGAGAAAAACAGGCTGCCGTTGCCCTGCCTCCGCTGAATATGACGCTGGCCCGTTATTTGGTGCTGCAAGCGGTAAAAGGCGGAAAGATTCGAGAATACAGCGCATTGCGTCCACTGGACATTCCCGCGCTCAGCCGCTTGCTGGTTCAGGTATCCAACCTGATTCTCGACTGCCCTGAAATTTCCCGGCTAGATATTCATCCTCTGCTGGCATCCGGGGACACCTTTACGCTGCTGGATGTCACGCTACATCTGACGCCGTTCAGTGGCGATCCGCAGTCAAGGCTGGCAATCCGCCCTTATCCACACGAGTTGGAAGAAACGGTTACCCTCAAAAACGGTGATAGCTGTCTGTTCCGACCCATTTTGCCGGAAGATGAACCGCTGCTCAGTTCGTTCATTGCAAGAGTGACGAAAGAAGATCTGTATTACCGTTATTTCAGCGAAATTAATGAATTTACTCACGAAGACTTAGCCAATATGACACAAATTGACTACGATCGTGAGATGGCATTCGTTGCCGTGCGCCAGCTCGGCGAGGAGAGTGAAATTATTGGCGTGACGCGTGCGATTTCCGATCCAGATAATACGGATGCAGAATTTGCCGTGCTGGTGCGCTCCGATCTAAAAGGGCTGGGCCTTGGCAGACGCCTGTTGGAAAAGCTGATTGATTATGCCAAAGCGCATGGTCTCTCCCGCTTGACCGGCATCACCATGCCGCATAATCAAGACATGATTCAGCTGTCCAAAAAGCTCGGTTTTCACATCGACGTACAATTAGAAGAGGGAATTGTGACGCTGGCATTGCCGCTGAAGAATTGATAGCAAGACGTGACATGGCTCTTGCAACGGGAATTGTGATACCGATTCAATGGCAAAACAGACTCACAACAGCCGAAAAGTAATGGTATTATCGCCCATTCGGCTACTCCTTAACTTTTGATAATATACCCTAATACAGCTCGACGTATGGTGGGTATAAACTGATGAGAGAAGAAACGCACTGTGATGCTGTCAAATTTTAAACGCAATAAATACCAACAGCACCTTGCACAACTGCCCAGAATTCCCCAGAACGCAGATGATGTTCAGACGTTGCATTCGCCTGAGCTTTTCCGCACGACGCTGATCAACGCCATTTTGAGTGCTAAAAAACGCATCTATATCGTAGCGTTATATCTTGAGCGTGATGACGGCGGCATGGGAGTTCTATCCGCAATTTATGAAGCCAAACGGCAGTGCCCAGAGCTGGATGTCCGCATTCTGGTAGACTGGCATCGTGCTCAGCGCGGCAGGATTGGCGCAGCGGCAGAAAATACCAATGCCGACTGGTATTGCGATATGGCGAAAAAACATCCAGACACGCATTTTCCTATCTATGGCATTCCTGTCAACACGCGTGAAGCATTGGGCGTGCTGCACCTGAAAGGATTCATTGTCGATGACACGGTCATCTACAGCGGAGCCAGCCTGAATGATGTTTATCTGCACCAACATCAGAAATACCGTTATGACCGCTATCAGCTGATTCATAATCCGGTATTGGCCGATACGATGGTGCAATATATCCAGACCATGCTGACGGCTCCGGCAGTACAGCGATTGGATCATACCGATCGCCCGAAAAGTCTGGAAATAAAAAATGATATCAAGCAGTTCCGCCAAACGTTACGTACTGCCAATTATCAGGCTCCGGAACACAGCACGGACGCGAACGAATTAACCGTCACGCCATTGGTCGGGTTAGGAAAACAAAGTCCGCTGAATAAGACCATCCATCACCTGATGTATTGCGCTGATGAGCATGTGGTTATCTGCACCCCGTATTTCAACCTGCCAGCGCTGCTGGTGAGAAATATCATCCGGCTATTACGAGACGGTAAAAAAGTAGAAATTATTATCGGTGATAAGACCGCTAACGATTTCTATATTCCAGAAGATCAGCCTTTCAAAATCATCGGCGCGTTACCGTATCTCTATGAGATCAACCTTCGCCGCTTCCTGAGTCGTCTGGAGCGCTACATTGAGAATCAGCAGCTTGTTGTGCGGCTATGGAAAGACGGTGATAACAGCTTCCACCTGAAAGGCATGTGGGTAGATGACAAGTGGCAACTGTTGACGGGAAATAACCTTAACCCACGCGCATGGCGTCTGGATCTGGAAAATGCCATCCTGATTCACGATCCTCAGAAGGTTCTATTGCAGCAACGTCTGGACGAGCTGGACACGATCAGGACGCATACTCACGTCGTGCAAAGCTATACGGAGCTGGAAAGCATTGCGCAATATCCCGTGAAAGTCCGCAAACTGATACGACGCTTGCGCCGTATCCGTATCGATCGACTCATCAGTCGTATTCTCTAAGACCCGCGATCTGCTTTAAAAAAACCTCGGAAGCCGAGGTTTTTTATTGTCATTTGTGAGCCTGGCCGGTGCAACTACCGGCCAGGCATTATAGCAGCGATATGAAAACTAAAGCTTCATTCCCTTGCCTCTGCGATGCAGCGTCAATGACACAATAAACGCAATCGCCCCCATCACTGATACGTACCAGAAGAAAGCCGTTTCCATACCAAACGATTTCAGCGAAAGTGCAACGTACTCAGCCGAACCACCAAACAGCGCATTAGCAACCGCATAAGATAAGCCGACGCCCAACGCCCGGACTTCAGGCGGGAACATTTCTGCTTTTAAAATGCCGCTGATAGACGTGTAGAAACTGACAATAATCAGTGAAAGCATGACTAACGAGAAAGCAATGACAGGACTAGTCACACTCTGCAATACAGTCAGGATAGGAACCGTCAGCAATGCCGCGAGCCCACCGAAACAGAGCATGGAGCTACGACGGCCAATCTTATCCGACATCGCACCAAAGAACGGCTGTAGCAACATAAAAATAAACAGTGCGAGGGTCATTAACCCACTAGCCGTTTTCGCATGCATTCCAGCCGTATTCACCAGATACTTTTGCATGTAAGTGGTAAACGTATAAAAAGCTAAAGAACCACCGGCCGTAAAACCCAGTACGGTAATAAAGGCGCGGCGATGTTTCCACAAACCCGCAAGTGAGCCAGCATCTTTATGTCCGCGAGTCGTTTTATCAGACGTTTCATTCAAAGAGCGACGTAAATAAAGCGCGACAATCGCTAAAATAGCGCCGAGAGCGAAAGGAATACGCCATCCCCACGCCCGCAAATCTTCATCACTCAGTATCTGTTGTAATATAACAACGACTAACAGCGCCAGTAGTTGGCCACCAATCAGCGTGACATACTGGAAAGAAGCATAGAATCCCTTCCGTCCCTCAACGGCAACTTCACTCATATACGTTGCGCTAGTGCCGTATTCTCCACCGACAGAAAGCCCCTGAAATAAACGGGCTAATAACAGTAAAAAGGGAGCCCAGGTGCCAATGGTTTCATATCCCGGTAAACATGCAATAACCAAAGATCCAAAACACATCATGCAGACTGAAATTAGCATTGAATTTTTACGACCATGCTTGTCTGCAATGTAACCGAAAAGCCAACCGCCTATTGGTCTCATTAAAAAGCCTGCTGCAAAAACCCCTGCGGTTTGTAGTAATTGAGTGGTGGTATTTCCCGAAGGGAAAAAGATATGGGCAAAATAGATTGAGCAAAAGGAATAAACATAAAAATCAAACCACTCAACCAAATTACCCGATGAAGCACCAACTATAGCTCGGATACGCTGACGCGTATCTTTCGCATTTTCCGTTAGATCAGTCATCTTATTTTACTCTCCTGTTTTTCCGAGCATAAAACGATGCCCGCTATAGTAAAGCGGCACTTAAACCCTGAGGCAACAAGTTCCTGATTGTAATAATTTATTAATGTAACAACGCAAACAGTGCTTTTATTACCCTTAACTGAAACACGGATAAATAAAACAGCACAAACAGGACGTTATTATGAGGTGGGTTAATAAGAAGATAAGCGAGTCTATTCAGGTAAAAGGAAGAGTTTACGATCCTGAAATAGAAATAAATAAAAGGCCATCCTATTAAGGATGGCCTTTTATCTTAATTAAAACCTGGCAGTTCCCTACTCTCACAT
>NZ_JACDSF010000035.1 GCF_013449685.1 Pectobacterium brasiliense
GTTCGAATCCTTCCCCCACCACCAAATTCAATCCTGGTAACAGGATATTCGATACGGTAGTAAGACTGAGCCGGATCGACGAAGGCGGGGTCTATAAAATCTTATTCCTCAACTTCAAAATCTACAGAAAAATTAGGTAGCCGAGTTCCAGGATGCGGGCATCGTATAATGGCTATTACCTCAGCCTTCCAAGCTGATGATGTGGGTTCGATTCCCACTGCCCGCTCCAAGATGTGCTGATATAGCTCAGTTGGTAGAGCGCACCCTTGGTAAGGGTGAGGTCGGCAGTTCGAATCTGCCTATCAGCACCACTTCCTTTTCCTCCTCCTGATTTTCTTTCTGTTAATAAATTCAGCAAGCTATCGCTTGGTTGATGTGGTGATACCACCGATTTATCCGTGTCTTAGAGGGACAATCGATGTCTAAAGAAAAATTTGAACGTACAAAACCGCACGTTAACGTCGGTACTATCGGC
>NZ_JACDSF010000036.1 GCF_013449685.1 Pectobacterium brasiliense
CAGGGCGTCCGCATGAGTGATCAACATTTAACCATTGACGTTAATCCAGCCATAAGAACTTGCTCCAAGAACACGGGTTTCATCATGCAGCGTTTTTGTTTCATCGGTACGCTAATCTTCGTTGGCTCGGCTCTGAGCATGTTCAGCGCCATGTGCCTTAACCCTGCCAAGTTTTCTGCGGCGTTTTCTCGGTAAATCTGGCAAGCATCCTCTCGCATACTGACATCTAAAATCCAATGCATGGACTCGATACCCCAATGGGCCCGTATCGCATCTCCGGCCTGCTCTGGGGTTAGTTTGGCTGAACTGATGTAGTAGCGGTACTCCAACTCTGGCGCTTTGCCTTTTGCTGCGCGGTAACTTTCGACCATGACTATGCTGGTTAGCCCGAGCCAGGCAGAGAAATCCCCAACCATATCACTGGCATCCAGTACATGGTAAGTGCGTGCCTCCACTCGGCTTTTCTGCTTCTCAACTTGAGATATGCCCCTGTCAATTGGCGCGCGCCGATGTGGGGTAAAAGCGGCCTGTATCGCTGCCGCTAACTTGCCTTGATTGCCCTTAACTGCCAATAAGTAGTCGCCACCTTTGCTCGTAATCGCCTTGGCAATCTTGGTCTGACAGGCCATCGCATCAATTGTCACGATGGCACCTCGCAAGTCCAACATCTGAATCAGCGCGGGTATCGCGGTGATTTCATTGCTTTTAGCATCAGTTTTAAGCTGGCCCAATACGAGTTGGTTGGCGCTGGCATAGGCACTTACCATATGGATGGTGCTTTGCCTGTCGTCTCTGTCATAAGAGCCGCGCAAAGTCTTGCCATCAATAGCGACGACTTCACCACAGGTTAACTTGTGCACGGCTTTCATCCAGGCGAGAAAACAATCGCGGAATTCAGCGGGCTCAATATTTGAAATTAGGCGAGCAAAGGTATCATCAACGGGCACACCTTTTTCAAATAAGCCCTGTTTAAGGAACCAGTCATGATGGCCGAGAACGTACTCACGAATGTCAGTCCAGCCCTGGCCTCCCGCTATCACTGCGCAGATTGAAGCAAACAAAATATCAAACAGTGGGTAATCCACTTTTGCGCTTTGTCGTTCATCGCGGATGATACTGAAATGCGCTTTGATGGTATCTAAATTCATGGTCACTCCTCAAAAGAGGAGCATAAGATCATAGTCGACTCGTCAGGTCAATGTTGACGTCGAATTGTGCAAAAAACGTTCATGATCTTGCCCTGGGTACCCACGTTAGTAAACACTATCACAATAAACGGTTGAGAAATAAATGAGAAAAGGTGCACCATTAACGGCGCACCTTTTCTCAGCATTGGGAATATTCTAGAGAAGAAAAAATATTAACGGGTATCGCTTGAAGATCGGAATAAATCAATATTCCCTGTCTTCAATCAGGCGTTTTCCCAGCGTGATGCTATCGACAATCTCATAATCGAGCTTTTCATACATGCCGATCACGGTATCGTTGTCTTCACGCACCATCAGGTGGATTTTCGGGCAGCCACGGGCAATGAGCTTTTTCTCCAGACGGTTAATCAACGCATTCGCAATGCCGCGGCCGCGAAAATCAGGGTGCACGCCCAGATAGTACGCAGACCCGCGGTGCCCATCATAACCGCCCATCACCGATCCCACGATTTCGCCGTTCACCTCTGCGACCAGAAACAGATCGGGATCGTGATTGAGCTTACGTTCGATGTCCATTTCAGGATCGTTCCACGGGCGCAGCAAATCGCAGCGCTCCCAGAGGATGATCACGGCTTCAAAGTCATCCTGCCTGAATATGCGGATTTCCATCACAGTCGCCATTTTGCAATAAGGTAAATCGTGATTATCGCGTGATTTTTATCAGACGCAATCTCAAATTGCGTGCCGCCATCAGGAATCACACAACGGGTAACCGGGGATCGATTTTATTGATGGTATACTGCCGCCTTTATTACTGTGCCACCAGCGCTATGGAAACGGGATGCCCACTATGTCTGACGTCAATGCGGTAAAACATTTTTTGCTTAGCTTACAGAAAGATATCTGTCAGCAGCTTGCGGCGATCGATGGCGGAGCCGATTTCGCTGAGGATGAATGGCAGCGTGCCGAAGGCGGTGGTGGATGCAGTCGCGTACTGTCCGGCGGACGCATCTTTGAACGCGCGGGCGTAAACTTTTCTCATATCATCGGTAAATCGTTGCCGCCTTCAGCCAGCACCCACCGCCCCGATCTGGCTGGCCGCAGCTTTCAGGCGATGGGCGTTTCGCTGGTAATTCATCCACTAAGCCCTTACATCCCCACCAGCCATGCCAATGTGCGCTTGTTCGTCGCCGAGAAACCGGGAGAAGAGCCGGTTTGGTGGTTTGGCGGCGGGTTCGATCTCACGCCCTATTACGGTTTCAAAGAGGACGCCGTGCACTGGCATCAGACCGCACACGATCTGTGCCAGCCGTTCGGTGACGATGTGTACCCGCGCTATAAAAAATGGTGCGACGATTACTTCTTCCTTAAGCACCGTAACGAAGCGCGCGGTATCGGCGGACTCTTTTTTGACGATCTCAACGAGCCAGATTTTGCTACCAGCTTTGCCTTCATCCGTGCCGTCGGTAACGGCTTCCTCGATGGCTATCTGCCCATCGTCGAACGGCGTAAAGATCTGCCGTGGGGAGAGCGCGAACGTGAATTCCAACTCTATCGCCGTGGCCGCTATGTGGAATTCAACCTGATTTGGGATCGCGGGACGCTGTTTGGCCTGCAAAGCGGCGGACGCACCGAGTCAATTTTGATGTCCATGCCACCGCTAGCACGCTGGGAATACCAGCATCAGACTGAACCGGGTAGCCCGGAAGCCCTGCTGTATCAAGATTTTTTACCAGCTAAAGACTGGCTGGCAGAAAGTCACACGCACAACAAGGAAGCATAAGTCATGCAGATTTGGGTCGATGCCGACGCCTGTCCTAACGTCATCAAAGAAGTGCTATTTCGCGCGGCAGATCGCACGCAAACACAGGTCACACTGGTTGCCAACCAGACCATCAAAGTGCCGCCGTCGCGTTTTATTCGTACGCTACGCGTCTCGGCGGGTTTTGACGTCGCCGACAACGAGATTGTGCAACGCGTTGAAGCAGGCGATTTGGTGATCACTGCGGATATTCCGCTGGCATCGGAAGTGATAGAAAAAGGCGGCATCGCGTTGAATCCGCGTGGCGAGCGCTATACACCGGATACCATTCGGGAACGGCTAAACATGCGGGATTTTATGGATACCATGCGCGCCAGCGGGATACAAACCGGTGGCCCGAGCGCATTAAACCAGCGGGATCGTCAGCAGTTCGCTAATGAGCTGGACAAGTGGTTGCAGCAGTCGAAAAAGCCGTAACGCTCTGCCGGATTCCCCTTCCGTAGACTACCGATCGTTAAAAGATCGAGATACACGGAGCAATCGCGGGGCGAGGTACCCCTACGGGAACCTCATCCCCGCGCTTCTCCTAAAAACAGGCTCAAGCAGCCAACATTAACTATCTCGTCCCTTCTGTTTTAACAAAGCAGGAGGCGATATGACTTAGCGATAAACTGGCAGCAGATCGAGACTCGAAAGCACATGTATCAGCGCGGTGCCGATACCAAATAGCAGTACCAGCGCAATCATCGCATTGCCGCCTCGCACGCGAAACAGCGGGCTACCGAAGCGGACGCGCGACGCGCGAGCCAGCAACGCAGGCGTAATCACCGCCCACACCGTAGCGGCCAGCCCGGCAAAGCCAATCGCATAAATAAAGCCGTTCGGATATAGCAGGCCACCGATGACCGGCGGCAGAAAGGTCACCAGCGCTGTTTTGGCTCTTCCCATTCGACTATCGTCAAATTTCAGCAAATCTGCCAGATAATCAAACAGCCCCAGCGTCACGCCGAGAAACGAACAGGCGACGGCAAAGTTGGAAAAGACGGTCAGCAACACGTCCAAATAAGGGCTATTCAACACCCCACCCAACGCCTGAACCAACACATCGATATTACCGCCCTGCTCGGCAATCCCGATAAAGTCAGGACGGGCAATGTTTCCCATCGTGCCAATCAGCCAGATGGTATACATCACCAACGCCAGCAAACTGCCAATAAACAGACAACGCTTAATTACCTGTGGCTTGTGGCCGTAATGCTTCACCAGGCTGGGGACGTTGCCATGAAAACCGAAAGACGCCAGGCAGAATGGCAGCGTCATCAGCACATAAGGCAGATAGCTGGGTGCCGGCTCTGCCACATTCAACAATACCGTTGGTTTCACATTCCACAACAGGCTGCCGAACGTCATGAAAAAGGTCAGTACTTTCGCCGCCAGAAAAAAAGCGGTCATGCGGCTCACTGCCGCGGTGCTCCACCACACGGTCAACGCGACAAACAGTGCAAACAGGCAGCCACCAATGCGTGCAGAGAAATCAATCGACATCTCAGCAAGCGTGTGATGGATAATGGAACCACTCGCCGAAATGTAGGCGTAAGTCAGGATATAGAGGACAAAGGCGATCGATATGCCGTTAATGACATTCCAACGCTTGCCCAGCAGATCTTTAGTTAGCGTATCGAAGCTGGAGCCGGTCGGATAATTGAGGTTGGCTTCCAGTATCATCAACCCCGAGTGATACATACAAAACCAGGTAAACACCAGCACGGCAAATGACCAGAAAAACCAGGCCCCCGACATCACCACCGGCAGGGAAAACATCCCGGCGCCAATAATCGTCCCTGCAATAATCATCGACCCGCCAAACAGCGAAGGAAGACGCTTTCCTGTACCGCTTTTTTCTACTGTGTTCTCGTTCACTGCGCGTGTTGCCATAACCGATAGTCGCTCGTTGGTTTTTTTATCAAGTCCGGGGAGTCTCCCCCTAAAGACGAGGCGGGATCATGGCATAAAACCAAAATTATTCCATTGATTCATCTTAGCCAGGCGACTATTTGGTCGATAAATTGCGATAAATAAAAAACCCAGCCGACTTCTGGCTGGGTTTGTCTGTATGACTGGAAATGACTTACAGCGGCTGAGTTTGTGCTTCCACCACCGCCAGCGCCACCATGTTCACGATCCGGCGTACCGAGGCAATCGGCGTCAGGATGTGGGCTGGTTTCGAGATCCCCATCAGTACCGGCCCTACCGTCACGCCTTCTGAAGACGACACGCGCAGCAGGTTATAGCTGATACGCGCAGACTCCATATTCGGCATGATCAGAATATTAGCCGAACCTTTCAGCGGGCTGTCCGGCATCTGCTCGCGGCGGATGGCTTCGACTAGTGCGGCATCGCCGTGCATCTCGCCATCGATTTCCAGCTCCGGTGCCAGCTTGTTGACCAGCGCCAGCGTGGCACGCATCTTCTGCGCCGTCGGAGAATCCGACGTGCCGAAGCTGGAATGCGACAGCAGCGCGACTTTCGGCTCGATACCGAAACGGCGTACGCTTTCTGCCGCCATCAGCGTGATTTCTGCCAACTGTTCCGGCGTCGGATCTGCGTTGACGTAGGTGTCGGCGATAAAGGTGTTGCCGCTCGGCAGCAGCAGCGCGTTCATCGCCCCCGCAGCCTGCACGCCTTCGCGGTAGCCGAACACTTTCTCAACCACGTCGAAATGTTCTTCATAGGTGCCAATCGTGCCGCAAATCAACGCATCCGCTTCGCCACGGTGAACCATGATAGCCCCGATCAGCGTTGGGTTGCCGATCACCGCACGCTGCGCTTTTTCCTGCGATACGCCACGACGCTTCATCAGTTCGAAATACTCGCTCCAGTATTCTTTGAAGCGCGGATCCGATTCGTTGTTGACCACTTCGAAATCTTTACCGATGGTCAGTTGCAGCCCCAGCTTTTGCAGACGCATTTCAATGACGCTCGGACGACCAATCAGAATCGGGAACGCCAGACCCAGCGTCACCAGCTCCTGCGTGGCGTGCAGCACACGCGCATCTTCACCTTCCGCGAATACGACACGTTTCGGCTGCTGACGCGCCTGCGCGAAGATCGGCTTCATGAACAGGTTGGTTTTGTAGACGAACTGGGTCAGTTTTTCGATATAGGCGTCGAAATCCTCGATCGGACGCGTCGCCACGCCGGAATCCATTGCCGCCTTCGCCACCGCCGGTGCGATCTTGATGATCAGACGTGGATCGAACGGCTTCGGAATCAGGTAATCCGGGCCGAATGACAGCTCTTGATCGCCGTAAGCAGATGCCACCACTTCACTTTGCTCTGCCAGCGCCAGATCGGCAATCGCGTGTACGCAAGCCAGCTTCATCTCTTCGTTAATCGTGGTCGCACCCACATCCAGCGCGCCACGGAAGATGAACGGGAAGCACAGCACGTTGTTCACCTGATTTGGGTAGTCAGAACGGCCGGTACAGATAATCGCATCCGGGCGCACTTCCTTCGCCAGCGGCGGCAGAATTTCTGGCTCCGGGTTTGCCAACGCCATGATCAGCGGACGCGGAGCCATGGTTTTCACCATTTCCGGCGTCAGCACGCCAGGACCGGAGCAACCGAGGAAGATGTCCGCATCCGGGATCACGTCCGCCAGCTTACGGGCACCGTTATCCTCCACCGCATACGCCGCTTTGGTCTCTTCCATATTTTCGTCACGACCATGGAAAATCACGCCGCGCGAATCACACACCACGATGTTGTGCTTCTGGAGACCCAGTGCCACCAGCAGGTTCAGACAGGCGATAGACGCCGCGCCCGCACCGGACACCACCAGACGCACATCAGAGATATTTTTTTCTACTACGCGCAGGCCGTTCAGAACCGCAGCAGTACAGATGATCGCCGTGCCGTGCTGATCGTCATGGAAGACGGGAATCTTCATGCGTTCACGCAGCTTCTTCTCGATGTAGAAGCATTCCGGTGCCTTGATGTCTTCCAGATTGATGCCGCCGAACGTCGGCTCCAGCGCAGCGATCACATCGATCAGCTTGTCTGGATCCAGCTCGTCGACTTCGATATCGAAAACATCAATGCCGGAGAATTTTTTGAACAGAACGCCTTTTCCTTCCATTACTGGTTTACCGGCCAGTGCGCCGATATTGCCGAGGCCCAGAACGGCCGTTCCGTTAGAGATCACGGCGACCAGATTGCCACGCGCGGTGTATTTATAGGCAGCCAGCGGATCTGCCGCAATTTCCAGACAAGGAGCCGCAACGCCAGGAGAATACGCCAGCGCCAGATCGCGCTGCGTCGCCAGCGGCTTAGTCGGGGAAACCTGAATTTTGCCGGGGATCGGATACTGGTGGAAATCAAGGGCGCTTTGCTTTAGCTGTTCATCCATCTTATGTACCTTTTCGGTTTTGTTGTGTCTGTAGGGTCAAGAGTACCCAGTATAGTGTTTGCGTATGGCTAAACTACCGAGAATGGCAAAAACTGAGGGGGAATGCTGGTTAATATAGTTATTTTATTTGACGGTTTTTTGTTCAGTGGCCGGATACGCTACAGGAAGAAATCGCGCAGTGCTGGTGCGGTTGAATGCCTATTATCTACGAGCAAAACTGCGATACCGTGCACAAAAGGATCGCAAACCGCGCTATTGTTTGTGATCCAGATCAATTAATTCATCTGAGCACATTGCATGACTCCAGCGCCGCATGCTGATATTGCGGCGCAACACCATAAGTTGCACCAGCCTATTTTTATCGCGGCGTGCTACTGCTCCGGCAGGCAAGACCAAAATAAAAATGCATTTCCTCTTTTTTAGAGGTGCATTTTTATTTTGGTCTTTTTTTTTGGCCTAATTGGCGTCAACACAGGGTAAAGCTATGAATTATCAAAAAATGAATTATCAAAAAATGAATTATCAAAAACTTGGAGTCGACATCCTCGCGTTAAGCGGCGGCAAGCAGAACGTCAGCAAGTTGACCCACTGCGCCACTCGCTTACGCTTTGAGTTCAACGACAGCGATGCCGTACAGGCAGACGCAATTGCCAAACTCCCCGGCGTTATCAGCGTGGTCGATCGCGGCGGTCAGTTTCAGGTGGTCATCGGCAACGATGTCCAAATCACCTATCGCGCGATTTTGAACGAGATTGGCGAGATGAACGGCCAACGCACTGCCAGCAGTAAAGAACCGCAGAAGAAAGGCGGCATTTTCTCGCAAATCATCAGCGTGATTTCCACCACCTTCACGCCCGTTATCCCGGCGATTACCGGCGCAGGGATGATTAAAGCCCTGCTGGCGATCCTCAAGCTGACGGGGTTAATTTCCGCCGACAGCACGACCTATCGCCTGCTGGACACTATCTCCGATGCAGCCTTCTTCTTCCTGCCTGTGCTGCTGGCTTACGGTGCCGCCATCAAGTTCGCCTGTAACCCGATTCTGGCGATGACGATTGCTGGCGCATTGCTGCACCCGAATCTGGCTCAGCTGCTGGCCTCCGGCGGCCCCATCAGCTTTATCGGTATTCCAGTGCGGCTGGCGGACTATGCCGGATCGGTATTGCCGATCATTCTTACCGTATGGATCATGTCTTACATCGAGCAGTTTGCCGAAAAGATCTCGCCCTCGATGATCAAATTTTTCACCAAGCCGATGATCGTGCTGCTGGTTACCGCGCCGCTCGCGCTGGTGGTGATTGGGCCTTTCGGTATTTTCCTCAACGATCTGGTCGCCAGCGGTGCGGCGATTATTGACGGAAAAGCGAGCTGGCTTATTCCGATGCTGATGGGCGGTCTGCAACCGTTTTTGGTGATCACCGGCACCGCCTGGGCGATGACGCCAATTGCCACCTCGCAGCTGACTCGCAACGGTTTCGAGATGATCAACGGGCCCGGCATGCTGGCCTCCAACATTGCGCAGGGTGCTGCCACGCTGTGCGTCGCGTTTAAAACCAAGAACAAGAATTTGAAACAGCTGGCTTCTTCCGCAGGCTTCACCGCGCTGCTGGGTATCACCGAGCCTTCTCTGTACGGGGTGACGCTGAAACTGAAGAAACCGCTGATTGCCGCCATGATCGGCGGGGGCTGTGCGGGGATCTACGCCGGGCTGGCCGGGCTGGTTCGCTATGCCTTCGTCTCACCGGGTCTCGCGGCGCTGCCCGCCTTTATTGGTGAAAACCCGATGAACATCGTCCATGCGCTGATCACCTGCGCCATTGCGATTGTCGTCACGTTTGCGCTCACCTGGATCATGGGATTTGACGATCCGGTGGATGAAACCGAGACCACAGCAACCACCAATGGTCCGTCTACCTCGGAAACAGAGACCGCCAAAAAACCGCAGGCGGCGGAAAGCCACTCAGAACCACAAACGATACTCAGCCCGATGTCCGGCAAGCTGGTCGCGCTGAGTGACATCAACGATGACGTATTCTCACAGGGATTACTGGGACAAGGCGTAGCGATTATTCCTGACAAGGGCGAAGTTGTCGCGCCGGTTAGTGGGGAAATCATCACGTTTCTTGAGTCTAAACATGCCGTCGGTATCCGGACAGATAACGGTCTGGAATTACTGATTCATGTCGGCCTTGATACGGTGAATCTCAACGGCAAGCACTTTACCGGTTACATCAAACCGGGCGACCGAGTTAGCGCGGGCGACAGGCTAATTAGCTTCGACCTGCATGAAATCATGCGTCTGGGCTATGACCCGATTACGCCAGTGGTGATCATCAACAGCGATGACTACGCCAGCGTCGTCTGCACCGCACCACAGCCGATCGCACCGCTGGACACCATCATTAAAGTGAACGCCTAATCCCCATAGAGGCATTGGGTGCCCTGCCCAATGCCTCTACCGTCTTCCCAGATGTGAGAGAAAATATGCATTACCAACAGCAAAAACACTTCCCTGTGGGCTTTCTGTGGGGAGCCTCGACCTCGGCTTATCAGGTCGAAGGAGGCTGGCAGGCCGAGGGGAAAAGCCCGTCGATCATTGATAAGTGTCAGCACCCGAAAAACACCGCTGACTTCACCGTGGCTAGCGATCACTACCATCGGTTTAAAGAAGACGTGCAGCTGTTCGCGGAGCTCGGGTTAAAGGCCTATCGCTTCTCCATTGCCTGGACGCGTATTCTTCCCGACGGCACCGGTGCCATCAACCCGCTGGGCATCGCGTTTTACAATAGCCTGATTGATGAACTGAACGCGCACGGTATCGAACCGGTCGTCACGCTCTACCATTTCGATTTGCCTTATTGTCTGGAAGCTCAGGGCGGCTGGCAGAACCGCGCCACAATTGACGCCTTTGTTCACTACGCCCGCACGCTGTTTACGCATTTCGGCGACAAGGTGAAATATTGGCTGACGATTAATGAGCAGAACACCATGATTCTGCATCCCGGTGCGATTGGCCTGCCGGAAGGTGGCGTGTTACCGTCTAAAAAAGTGCTGTATCAGCAAAACCACCACATGATGTTGGCGCAGGCTCAGGTCATGGCCTTGTGTCACGAACTCGCGCCCAATGGCCTGATTGGTCCGGCGATCAACACCACGTCTATGTATCAGGCCACCAGCAAACCGGAAGATGCTATCGCCGCACACAACTGGGAAACGCTGCGCTGCTGGAGTTTTTTGGATGTTGCCGTGCACGGCCGCTACAACGCGCTGGCCTGGCGTTATCTGGAAGATCGCGGTCTGGCACCAGAAAAATTACCCGGCGATGACGATATCCTACAGTCAGGAAAGCCCGACTACGTGGCAATCAACTATTACTCCACCGCCACCATTGCAGCCAGCAAAGGCGATGCGTCGGATGTCAGCGCCCGCGCGGGCGATCAGCAAATCATGCTGGGCGAACCCGGCGTCTATCGCGCAGCGGAAAACCCGCACGTTGATAAAACGCCTTATGGCTGGGTGATCGATCCTATTGGCTTACGCTTAACGCTGCGGAAAACCTACGAGCGCTATCATCTGCCGATCCTGATTACGGAAAACGGCATGGGCGCGCCGGATAAGCTTGAGGCCGACGGTACGATCGACGATCAATATCGCGTCGATTTTATTGCTCGCCATATTGAACAGATGCAGCTCGCCATCAGCGATGGCGTTGATCTTATTGGCTATTGTCCGTGGTCGGCGATCGATGTGGTCAGCACCCATCAGGGCTACGGCAAGCGTTACGGATTTATTTACGTGAACCGCGACGAATTCGATCTGAAAGATCTGCGCCGCATCAAAAAGAAAAGTTTTTACTGGTATCAAGGTGTCATAGAATCAAATGGAGCGCGCTTATTTCCCAGCGTCCCGTGATACCGATATCCAGTACACGTTGTTAAAACGGGGATGAGCACGACGCCGGATATGTCACGTTGCAGGAAGCCTATTTCCCGCAACGTGACACATCATGAAGCTGGCTTATCTCACTGACTTTCCCACTGAATCACTCAAGAAACGCATGATGGCTGAACCGATAAAAGCAATAAAAATACTGAACAATAGCCTGGTGTTATCTTCCGATGCAGATAACAACGAAATCATTGTTATGGGGAAAGGAATCGGCTTTAACAGCAAGACCGGCGATATTCTCGATCCGGCCAAAATTGAGAAGACCTTTATTCTCAAGGATGGTACATCGCCACGCGAATTTGCTCGTCTGATTGAGCACGTTGGGGAAGAATATGTTCACATCGTGAATAAGATTATTGATGATGCGAACCGGCAGCTTCATGGTCGCTTGAGCGAGCAGGTCTTTTTTACGCTGATCGACCATATCAGCTTTGCGATTGAACGCTATCGCAAAGGCATCAGCATACAAAATCGTCTGCTTTATGAGGTAAAGCGGTTCTACCCGCAGGAATTCGCGATTGCCTCACGGGCGCTCAACGACATTAACCAACGGATGAAGCTGGAATTGCCTGAAGAGGAAGCGGGCAATATCGCGTTTCATTTAGTCAATGCCCAAACCGACGTCCAGAATATGGAGAACACGCTCCAGTCGGTCAAGATGCTGAAAGATATCTTTAATATCATCCAGTACAACTTCCATATCGTGATTGATAAAGAGTCAATTAACTACTCTCGTTTCCTGACGCATATGCAATTCTTTATTCAGCGTCTGTTGGAAAATAGCCTGATTCATTCAAATGATGATTTTATTTTTGAGCAAGTCACCAAAGAATATCCTGATGCCTATAAATGCAGCCGACTGATCAAAGACTATATTCACAACCTGCTCAACATCGACATTTCTAACGATGAAATGCTGTACCTAATTATTCATATCGTCCGTATCACCCCAGAACAGGAAAGCGCGCCCAATCGGCGATAAATTGATCAGCGGTTTTCCTGCCGCTACTGCATCTCCTCGTTTTGATGACCTCACAAGTGCAACACGCACAAGAACCCATCCCTGATAGTCCATTTGGACAAGGAACAACCCATGCGGGTGACACGGCGATGACTGAAGATTTCATCGCATTTTTGGTTACTGGGCATGTTCAATCAATAAGGCATTAGCTACTATCATTTTCATAAGCAAATTATGGAAAATTTTTTGTGGCAACGATTACAGATATCGCTCAAAAAGCTGGGGTGGCAGCCTCAACCGTTTCTCGCGTACTGAATAACGATCCCAGCCTATCCATAACCAAAGAAAAGCGCCAACTCATCAAGAAAATCGCCCATGAGTTAGCCTATTTATCACCTACACAACGTAAGCAACAGAAAAAAAAGTTAGAGAACTCGCTTGTTGTCCGCTCTCATTTCAAAATGGATAATGACAACGTATTGAATCTCGCCGTCGTCCACTTTCTTACGCCCTCAGAAGAACTCAACGACCCTTATTTCACCGCAATGCGTATTGGCATTGAAAACCGCTGCCACCATTTTAATATTTCGTTACGCAATTTCTTCACCACCAATTTATCATACAATAGCCAGACTTTAGCTCAGGCACAGGCGATCATTTGCGTAGGTCACTTTAGCGATAGCGACATCGCCTTAATTTATTCATTAAATAAAAACTTGATTTTTATCGACTCAGCCCCTCTCGATAAACAATGTGACGCCGTGCTTTTTGATCGGGAAGCGGCTGCACGCGAAGTATTACATTACATTGTGAATAGTGGTGCTCAGCGCCCCGCATTTATAGGGAATAATGAAAGCCGGTTGCATGTATTTCGGGAGATAACGCAAAAACACGGTATCTACGACGAGTCGCGATGCAAGGTCAGTCAGCTATTCTGTATTGAGTCCGGCTATCAGGCGATGAATGAGTTGCTGCAACAAAGAGAGTGGCCTGATGTCGTGTTCGCGGCGACAGACATTATCGCTATTGGCGTGTACCGGGCGATTCAAGAGAAAGGTATTGCCATCCCTAAGCAAATAAAAGTGATTGGGATGAATGACATCCCCACAGCACAACATCTCAATCCCAGTTTGACCACAATGCGACTTTACCCCACTGAAATGGGCGAAGCCGCCGTCGATCTGTTTTTAGAATTAGTGACAGGACGCTATTATAAGAAACACGTACAGGTTGGTTATGAGATGGTCTGGCGCGAAAGCTTCACACTCAACGATGCCCTTTTATAATACATTCCATTATCTTTCCTATCCTTAAAAATATACCGGCCACGTAAGCAAACTACGCGGCCAGAGAGCATCAATTAGCGGTGATTGTCCACAGCTGATTCCATCCCCCATTATCATGCCATTGAATACCGGAGGCACCATTCTCTGTTGAACGGCTGTTAACATCCAAAAGCTTCCCACTGTTCCTATTCATGATTTTATAATAGCCATCGCCAGCATCTAAAATCAGCCATTGCTGGCTAAAATGGCCGGTGTTATACATTTGGAGAATTTGCGCACCATCCTCATTGGCACTGAAATTAACATCAATGTACTTTCCGCTATTCACATTCACCAGATTGAAATAACCATTGCCAATCGCATTAAAATAAAAACGCTGGCTGTCCCAGTTGCCATCACTGTATTGTTCAACCCATGCGCCGTCTTCGCGCGAACCGCTCACAACATTAAGCAATTTACCACTATGTCGATTAGCGATCTTATAGCGGGTTCCGTTGATGAAATTGATTTGTGATTCGGCAAACGCGTCAAGCGCTCGGGTAAATTGCAATACATTGGTTGAAACTTGCGTCGTCGCGCCTAACGCGTAGCCATCCGGTAACACCTTTGCATTACCCGCTGGTTCCCAATAAAAAACCCCAATTCCTTTATTTCCCGGCACGGCTTTAACCAGATTAATCGTATCCCTGATCGTCCAGTAACTGTCTGTCGGGTTGGTTTCCAAACCGCCGACTTCAACGACCATGACTTCCTTACCATATCGGCTCGCCATATCATTGAGATTGCTCGCCAGAGCGCCAGTGAGCTCCCAATAATTTTTACCTTCCCAGTAGGGATAGAACGAAAAACCAATCACATCGGTTTTCCCGCCGTGCGTGGTGAGGAAATTGTCAAAAAACCAGCGAGAGTTGGAATTATTATTCCCATGCGCCAGATGGCTGATCACCTTAGAGGAAGGGCTGACCGCTTTAACCGCATCATAGCCCGCATTCAGTAGCTGCGTTAGATTGGCAAACCGACTGGTACTGCCTTCCGGGAGTAAAATGCCCGGGTTCATTTCGTTGCCGACCTGCACCCATTCCGGCGTCACGCCTGCGGATACCAACGCAGTCATCACCTCATGTGTATGGTTATAAACGGCCGTCGTTAATTGACTCAGATTGTAGTTCGCCCATGCTGCTGGTTTTATTTGATGACCCGGATCAGCGAAAACATCACTGTAGTGGAAATCCACCATGACGCGCATTCCCATCGCTTTGGCGCGCTGCGCGGCATCCACCACGCGGGTTTTATCCGTATAGCCAAGCATCGTCCAGGTCGTATTATCTTTATGCCATAGCGCGCTGGGGTCGGGATTAACGAAAATACGCAGCCGCACAGCGTTTATGCCGTGATCGCGCAATATCTGTAATACATCGCGCGGCGTTCCTGCATCATCACGCCAGCTTATCCCTCGATCTTCTAATTGTTTTACCCAGCCAATATCCGCGCCATAAGCAAACGGCTGCGCCGCTTTCGCCAGATTGGCTGACATGAACCCTATAAACAGCATTAACAATATAGAGATGATTCCTGAATAATTATGCTTTTTCATTCATTTCTCCTTGAGGTAACACGCTTAAATGGTATTTATTACATAAATACCCAGGTACAGATTAAGAATAGAGGGGGGTACTGATAAAAATAAATTTCACAGAATAAACCAAGCAGCCATTAATGGCTGCTTAGCTATTTTTCTAAATTTTCCACTTATTCAACATGACGTTTTCTATGGCGTTACCTTCGTCATGACAGACATTTTATTTTTAATTAATCCGTTTTCCATTTTCATCAAAAAAGTGCAGATGTTCACTACGGCACGTCAGCGGAATCGTTGAGTAAGGCACAATACTATTATCACCCGACAAATGAACTTTGAAATTATTAACGCCAGAATACGCACCAAAAATATAGGTCGCATTACCCAACCTTTCCGTGACCTCACTCGTGATCGACAAGCTGACTTCCCCACCGTTCGGGTCAATACTCAGGTGTTCAGGGCGAATACCCACGGTAATTTTCTGATCGGCGCACAATCCGTGGTTAGCAAGATTAACGGAAAGCGTATTGAGCTTATTGATCAAGATACTCACGTTGCTCCCTTCAACCTGTAGCACTTCGCCAGGTAGAAAGTTCATATTCGGCGAACCGATAAAACCAGCGACAAAAAGATTTTCTGGCTTATGGTAGAGCGCCATCGGTGTCCCAACCTGCTCAATATATCCCTTGTTTAACACCACAATTTTATCCGCCAGCGTCATCGCTTCCACTTGATCGTGCGTCACATAAACCATGGTGTTACGCATTTCCTGATGAAGCCGGGCAATCTGTAAACGCATTTCCACGCGTAATTCGGCATCGAGATTCGATAAGGGCTCATCGAATAAGAACACTTTAGGATCGCGCACAATGGCACGCCCAATCGCAACACGCTGACGCTGACCGCCAGACAGCTGTTTCGGTGTGCGGTCTAACAGTGCTTCTAGCTGGAGCGTCATCGCGGCCTTGCGCACCATTTTTTCGACTTCAGCTTTGGGGTGCCCGTTCATTCTCAACCCAAATCCCATATTTTCAGCCACCGTCATATGTGGGTACAGCGCGTAAGACTGGAACACCATCGCAATCCCCCGCTCTGCGGGATCGCAATGGTTAACTAAACGGTTATCAATATGAATTTCGCCATCCGTGATATCTTCCAATCCTGCGATCATTCTCAGCAACGTCGATTTACCACACCCCGACGGGCCGACGAAGACCACAAATTCGCCTGAATTAATCTCAAGATTAATACGATGGATGGTTTCCGTCTTATCGTAACGCTTCACTATATTTTTTAATAAAATATCAGCCATGTTGAACCTCAAACTTAATTTGCCATTGCGCGCGTATTACTTCACTGCGCCCGTCATGCTGGCGATAAATTGCTTTTGCATGGCGAAGAAGATAAGTAAGCTAGGAAGAGTAGAGATGACTGTTCCCACCATAATAAGCCCGAAGTCTGGAGAATAGGCAGAAGCAAAGCTGGATAACACCAGATTAATCGTCTTTAATTCATTAGACTGGAGGACAATAAGCGGCCAGAGAAAGGCATTCCACGACGTCATAAAAACAATGATAAACGCAGCGGAATAGCTGGCTCGCATAATCGGTACGTAGACATACAGGAAAATTTTCCACTCCGCGACGCTTTCCACGCGCGCAGCATCGATCAACTCTCTCGGAAACGTTTTCGTACATTGCCTAAAGTAAAAAATAATAAACGCGCCAGCCACCGTCGGCATGATCACAGCAAAGTGCGTATCCAGTAAGCCAGCCTTACCAAACATGGTGAAAAGCGGGATCATTAATGCCGCAAACGGGATCATCATCGTCGTTAATAGTGCGACATAGACACGCTCACGATTCTTGCTGGAATAAATCTCAAAGGCATAACCCGCGATAGAGCACACCACCAGCGTTGACACCGTACTAATCAATGCAATCTTTGAGGTATTCCAAAACACTAATGCCAGATCCACCTGGCTCGTCAGATTGGTAAAGTTGACCAAAAACTGATCGCCAAACGTGAATTTACCCATGTTGATTTGGCTGGTGCTATTTGTGCTCGATACTACCATCCAATAGAATGGGAAAAGCGAGAAAATGCTCATCAGCACAAGAAAAATATGCATCAACATGCTGTTAATTTTACTTTTTCTCATATTATCCCTTCCGTGCTGCTTTAAACTGAATCAGCGCAAGTATTGCTGAAAAAACAACAATCACGTATGAAACCGTTGCCGCATAGCCAAAGTTCGGTACAAATTTGAATGACAAATTATAAATATAAAGCGATAACGTCAGCGTCGCATTTGCCGGCCCACCATTCGTGATATTCATGACTTCATCAAACAGCTGTAATGTGCCAATGGTTGATGTCACACTGGTAAAAAGAATAACCGGTTTCAATAAAGGTATGGTGATGAAGAAAAACTGCTTAATTGGGCTGACGCCATCAACTCGGGCGGCCTCATAAATCGATTTATC
The DNA here is from genome assembly GCF_013449685.1 of Pectobacterium brasiliense. Lineage (GTDB taxonomy): Bacteria > Pseudomonadota > Gammaproteobacteria > Enterobacterales > Enterobacteriaceae > Pectobacterium > Pectobacterium brasiliense_A. Next base: position 17,579 of record NZ_JACDSF010000036.1, read on the forward strand.
AATATTCTGCATAGCGGAAAGATAAAATATCATGTTATATCCCGTCCAACGCCACGTAATGGCAATAATGATGGTCACTTTCGCCCAGAAAGGATCGGATAACCACGGAATCGGATCGTCAATGACATGAATAAACAGCAAGAATGAATTAATCACGCCATCCAGTTCAAACATACTCTTGAAAAGAATGGAGTAGGCCACCAGTGAGGTCACACAAGGTAAAAAGATCGCTATTCTAAACCACTGGCGATATTTAAGCTGAGACGAGTTCAAACAAGAAGAAATAGCCAGTGATAATAGAATCATAATGGGGACTTGGATTACCAGAAACGTTAACGTATTCCAAAGTGCCGTTTTGAACATAGGATCACTGAATAAACGAATGATATTTCCCAGGCCAACAAATTGTGTCACCACACCACGGCCAGACTGAAAAGAAAGCCACAGTGATTTGAAAATAGGGTATATCGTCATTAAGGCAATTAACCCAACGGCGGTAGCGACAAAAGCCCAGCCGTTGATGTTATAAAGCCTATTCATTTTAGGTTTATACATCATTATTACACCATCGATTTCTGGAGAGAAATACTTGAGGGCTTGCCGCCCTCAAGCTCACACTCGCTACTGCATAATCTGATTTTTTAATGCCGTTTCGGCGCGTTTTAAAACGTCATCAACAGAATCGCCTTTCAGTAATGCAGGTATTTCAGCAGCAATGGCGTTATCAACTTCCTGGGTATACATTCCGTAGGAAACCTGTGGAATTTCAGTCACCCATTTAGAGAAATCAGCGAACACGGGCTGCCCGCCAAAGAACGGATCGTGTACCGCGTAAGCAGGGCCGGAAGTGGCGGGAAGGAAGGTGGCGAGCGCACCGCGATCAACCAAAAGGGTTTGATACATGTTGCTATCTGCTGCAAAGGTTTTCTGCAAAAATTCAATCGCCTGTTTAGTATTCTTGCCACCGTTTAAGACATACCAGCTCGATCCCCCCTGATTGGAAGCATGTACCGCTTTGTCGAGGTTCAGCCGTGGGATCGGCGCGACACGCCATTTTCCTTTCTGATCTTCAGCACTTTTAATGGAGCCAATCACCCATACGCCAGAAACCACACTCGCCGATTTTCCGGCATTAAAGCTCCCGACAAAACTCGACCAGCCTGAGATAGGACGTGCAATTTTCGCGTCATTAATCGCTTTAATTGTTTTTAACGTTTCTTTCAGTGCATTATTTTTGGTGAGATTGAGTTGTCCTTGATTATCGAAGAACCATTCTCCACCGGACTGCATCATAATATGAGGGAGAACTACATCATTCATATCGTAGGTCAGCATATCAACACCGGTTTTCGCTTTTACCTGCTTACCGATTTCAATATATTTATCCCAGGTAATATTCACCATATCACTCTCTTTATATCCGGCAGCCTCCAGATAATCGAGTCGATAGAACATTCCCGCCACGCCGGAATCAAAAGGAACACCGTATACCTTATCCCCTACCGTCATCACCTTCGTTTTATAAGGTGCAAACTGGCTATAATCGATAACATCCTGTAATGGGGTAAAGGAATCAGGATAAGCCTGAAGATATTTCTGAGCATTATAATCCTCAATCAGCACAATATCAGGAAGCGAGTTTTTAACCCCTGAAGCCAACATGGTATTTAATTTCTGCTCAATATCTTCTTTACCTGAGTCGATCACTTTCAGACTAAAACTCGGATCGGCTTTTTTATATATCGACGATGCCTCATGCATTGCTGCGACATTGAAGTTAGGATCCCAGGCCCACACGGTGACTTCAGCAGCCAGGCTGTGACTCGATAAGCCCAGCGTGAGGAATGAAACTGCAAATAGGGTAGATACTTTATTCTTGATCTTCATCAGAGCAGTCCTTCTTTACTTTTTGTAAAGAGAGAATATGAGTTACTGCATAATGAAGCAACGAGTTACACCGCTTACATTCTTTCATCCGGTGATACGGGTCACACAACAGGGAGAAAAATGACTAAATATTCGATCTAAATACAAAAAATTTAGGAAAATTTTCCTCCTGTAAAGCCCATACCAGCCTATAAAAATGATGAAGATAACAACAAAATTAACCGCATATTATTGAAAATAAAACAAAAAATGACAGTATAAAAAGGTTAATCAGCGCATATTAACCATAATCACACCTTCACCATGGAATTACGCAAAAATGAAAGCGTTACCACAAAAAATCAAGCGGCACCTGGGGATACCCGCGTGCCGCAAAACATGTCTATGCCTTGTCAAACCAGCCGCGGATGATCGCGTGCTGTAGCAGCATGATGGTCTTGCCGTCTTTAATCCGGCCATCGTTCATCATCGCGACGGCTTCGCTGAACGGCAGTTCCAGCACCTCGATATCTTCATCTTCCACACCACCGCCCAGATTATCCCTCTGCGATTCATCGTATTCAGCAGCGAAAAAGTACACACGCTCCGTCACGCTGCCTGGCGACATGTAGGCATAGAACAGCTTTTCCACGTTGCCGATCGCATAGCCCGTTTCTTCGATGGCTTCGTTACGGATACATTCTTCGGGCGAATGGTCGTCCAGCAAACCCGCGCAGGTTTCCAGCAGCATGCCGCTTTCGTTGCCGTTGACGTAGGTAGGAATACGGAATTGTCGTGTCAGAATCACCGTGCCTTTCGCCCGGTTGTACAGCAGAATCGTCGCGCCATCACCACGATCATAAACCTCACGAACCTGGCGAACGACGCCGCCATTATTTTTTTTTAAATCAAATGTATATTTGTTCAGAATATACCAATTATCGGATAGCAGCTTCTTTTCGACGATATCAATGGGAGACGACATGCAAACACCTCGATGCTCGATGACTGAAAGGACGGTTCGTTTATATAAACAACGCGAATTCATCATATCCACTTTTAGCAGCGGCATAAACGGATAAGAAGGTATCCGCAGCTACGGTAAAAGAGCCCAACCCCGCGAAGTTGGGCTTGATATAGGCGTTGTGTATCAGCGATCCTGTGTAGTGCAGCAGCACTTTTCATCGCGGCAGGGCTCTGTTTTCCCTACCGTCGGCCACAACCATAATCCCGGAGAATCCATGCCATACGTCAACATCAAAATCACCAATGAAGGCGTCACTGCTGAACAAAAACGTCAATTGATTGAGGGCGTGACCCAACTGCTGGTCGATGTGCTAAACAAAAACCCCAAAACCACCGTGGTGGTGATTGATGAGGTCGAAACGGACAACTGGGGAATCGGCGGCGTGCCGGTGACGGAGTTGAGGAAGGCCAGTAAGTAATAAGGCTAGTGATAAAGCGTGGAAAGGTGCCACGCTATTCTGACGTAATAATCGGTGGCACCCGTTTTATATCCCCAACATCGTATCAATCAGCAGATACATGTTCAGTGAAACGACCAGTACGACAATAAGTTGCCCGATGCGCTGTACCCATTTGCCGTTAACCATCGATCCCATTAGTTCACGGTTACCCGTGAAGGACAGCAAGGGAACCAGCGCCAGCGCAATCCCGAAGCTCAGCACCACCTGACTCAATACCAGCACGCGCGTCGGATCCATACCGGACAGAATCACGATAAACGACGGCAACATCGTCACGGTGCGGCGCACCCAAAGTGGGATATGAAAGCGCACGAATCCCTGCATCACCACTTGGCCCGCCAGCGTGCCAACGACGGTAGAGGACAGGCCAGCAGCCACCAAACTCAGACCGAAAATGACCGCAGCGGCTTTACCCAGCAGCGGCTCCAGCGTGAGGTAGGCTTTATCCAGATCGGCAATATCCTGATTACCACTGAAGTGGAACGCCGCCGCTGCCGTCGCCATCATGGCCAGATTGACGAATCCAGCGATGGTCATCGCAATCGCGACATCGACTTTCGTTGCCGAATAACGCTCGGCACGAGTATGGCTACCTTCATGTTGTGTCAGAGAGGAGTGAAGGTAAATCACATGCGGCATAATGGTCGCCCCCAACACGCCGGCGGCCAGCAGCACGGCATCGGAGGTTGGCAGACTAGGGATCGCCATCCCTTTGGCTAACGCGGACAGCTCAGGCTGCGAGAAGACCAATTCGACAATATACGCCGCGGCAACAAACAGCAGCAGGCCGCCGATGACCATCTCCAGCGGCTTCTGCCCGCGCTGTTGCAGCATTAAAATCAGGAAGGTTGCAATGGCGGTGAGGATCGCGCCTTCCAGCAGCGACACGCCCAAGAGCAGTTTGAAACCAATCGCCGCACCGATAAATTCGGCCAGATCGGTCGCCATCGCAATAATTTCGGCCTGCACCCAATACGCCCAAACAGCCGGACGCGGAAAGCGATCGCGGATATGCTCCGCCAGATTCTTACCCGTTGCGATCCCCAATTTGGCGGACAGCAGTTGGATCAGCATCGCCATCAGGTTCGCCCACACCACCACCCACAGCAGCGTATAGCCATAGGCCGCGCCAGACTGGATATTAGTGGCAAAGTTACCCGGATCGATATAACCAATCGCCGCGATAAACGCCGGGCCCATCAAAGACAGTTTGACCTTCCTTGATGTGCGGCTTGTTGATTCAATAGCACGGCTACCCGGCATAGTATGACCCTTCTAACACTGGTGTTTTATTACTCTCACAAAAACGATAATGATTATCAAGTGCATTTAGAGTGGTAATACCAATTCTTTTGATAGTTAATGATGATGAGTCATTCAAAACCTAAAAAACATCTTTTTTATCAAACAAATCTTAACAAAATATAAACAAAAAACCCCATGCAGGGCACGGGGTTTGGAATGAAGATACGCTGTCACTATGGTACGTAAAAAGCCGATGGTGCGTAAAAGCAGACAGAATCAGTCTTGTGCTTTTGATACCGCGACCATCGCCGGACGTAGCAAACGACCATTTAGCGTATAGCCTTTTTGCATGACCATCATGACATGGTTCGGCTGGTGATCGGCCGAAGGTAACATCGTCATTGCCTGATGCACTTCTGGGTTAAACGGTACGCCCACATCACCCACAACTTCGATGCCAAACTTGCGTACAGCATCCAGCAACGATTTCAGCGTCAGTTCAACACCTTCAATCATCGCAGCCAGTGATTCGTTGGATTTATCCGCCGTATCCAGTGCGCGTTCCAGGTTATCGATAACTGGCAGCATTTCGCTGGCAAATTTCTCTACCGCAAATTTGTGCGCTTTCTCAACATCCATTTCCGCACGGCGGCGAATGTTATCGGCTTCAGCACGGACGCGAAGCATATTGTCACGTTCACGCTGTTGCAATTCGCTCAACTGGGTTTCCAGTTCTGCGATGCGCGCATCACGCGGGTCAGCTACGTCTGCCGTCTCTGGCGCGGCATCCGCTTGCTGCCCTTTTGCTGCTTCCTTTTGATCCAGGACTTGCTCGTCAGGCGTTTTCTGTTCTTTACTACTCATGAAATTCTCCGCGGTTTAGCATTAATCTCGCTAGTTGCTTATTATGGGGATCAAAACTGGGGATTCAAGGGAACCCGTCATATATTGGTTCCCGCCGCTGCCGATACACCACGCTGAGGACAAAAACAGCAATGAACACACCGCTTACAATGAACAGGCCGTTTAATTGTATTGGCATTGTCGGCCATCCGCGCCACCCAACGGCGCTGGCAACGCATGAGATGCTTTATCACTGGCTCACCGACAAAGGTTACTCGGTTCTGATCGAGCAGCAGATCGCCCGTGAGTTGAATCTAAAAGACGCACCGACAGCAAGCCTTGCCGACATCGGCCAGCAGGCGGATTTGGCGGTGGTCGTTGGCGGTGATGGCAACATGCTCGGCGCAGCACGCGTGCTGTCGCGCTATGACATCAAGGTGATCGGTGTGAACCGTGGCAACCTCGGTTTTCTGACCGATCTCGACCCTGATCAGGCGCAGCAGCAGCTTTCTGACGTTCTCGACGGCCATTATTTGAGCGAACAGCGTTTCATGTTAGAAGCGCACGTTTGCCGCGCAAACCAGCAGGACAGTATTAGTACCGCCATTAACGAAGTGGTGCTGCACCCTGGGAAAGTCGCACATATGATTGAATTTGAAGTCTATATTGATGACAAATTCGCCTTCTCCCAGCGTTCAGACGGACTGATTATCGCCACGCCTACCGGCTCCACCGCCTATTCCCTTTCCGCTGGCGGCCCGATTCTGACGCCATCGCTGGATGCGATTGCGCTGGTGCCCATGTTCCCACACACGCTGTCTGCCCGCCCGCTGGTCATCAACAGCAGCAGCACTATTCGGCTGAAATTTTCCTGCATTACCAATGACCTGGAAATCAGTTGCGACAGCCAGATTGCGTTACCGGTACAGGAAGGCGAAGAAGTCCTCATTCGCCGCAGCGAACATTACCTGAATCTGATTCACCCAAAAAATTACAGCTATTTCAATACACTAAGCTCAAAACTCGGCTGGTCAAAAAAATTATTCTAAAATTTTACTCAGCTACTTTACTGTATATAAAACCAGTTTATACTGTATGTAGTCACATGTGATTACATACAGGGGTTTATCATGCTGGCGCAACTCACTATCAGTAACTTCGCCATCGTGCGCGAATTAGAAATCGATTTTCAGTCAGGAATGAGCGTAATCACCGGAGAAACCGGTGCGGGGAAATCCATTGCGATTGATGCCCTCGGTTTATGTCTGGGAAATCGTTCTGACGCCAGCATGGTCAGGCCAGGCGCTGCCCGCGCCGACATTTGCGCCCGCTTTGCGCTGGCGGATACCCCGACGGCACGTCAGTGGCTGGAAGAAAACCAGTTGGATGACAGCAACGAGTGCCTGCTACGCCGTGTTATTAGCGCCGATGGTCGTTCACGCGGCTTTATTAACGGCACCGCCGTGCCGCTGTCTCAACTGCGTGAACTCGGCCAGCATCTGATTCAGGTACATGGTCAGCATGCTCATCAGCTACTGCTGCGCCCCGATCATCAAAAACACCTGCTGGATGCCTATGCCGATGAACCAAAGCTGCTGGTTGCTATGCAGCAGGTTTGGCATCAGTGGCACCAAAGTTGCCGCGCGCTGGCACAGTTGCAACAGGCGGCCATTGAGCGCGAAGCTCGCCGAGAACTGCTGCAGTACCAATTAAAAGAGCTGAATGAATTCTCCCCGCAGCCCGGAGAATATGAGCAGATTGACGTTGAATATAAGCGTCTGGCGAATAGCGGTCAGCTACTGACGATGAGCCAACAAGCCATGCAACTGCTGAGCGAAGACGACGAGCAGAACATCATCAGTATGCTGCACAGCGTAAAACATCAGCTTGGCGAACTCATCAGCATGGATGACAAACTGTCCGGCGTGCTGTCCATGCTCGAAGAAGCCGGCATTCAACTTAGCGAAGCCAGCGATGAATTGCGCCACTACAGTGAACAAATGGACCTCGATCCAATTCGTCTGTATGAACTGGAACAGCGCCTGTCGCGCCAACTCGCGCTGGCACGCAAACACCATGTTGCTCCAGAGGCGCTCCCAGCATTCCATCAGCAGCTATTGGAAGAACAGCAACAGTTGGAGCAGCAGGAAAGCGACCACGACGCGCTGAGCGCTTCCGTCGGCGAATACCATCAGCAGGCATTGCACCTTGCAGAACAGCTGCACGTGCGCCGTCAGCACCACGCCAGCGAACTGGCACAGCTCATCACCACCAATATGCGTGAACTGGCAATGCCACACGGCCACTTCACCATTGATGTGAAATTTACGCCAGACAATCTGACGGCCACCGGTGCCGACAGTATCGAATTCCGCGTGACCACGAACCCAGGCCAGCCGCATCAGACGTTGGCAAAAGTAGCCTCGGGCGGTGAGCTATCACGTATCGCGTTGATTATTCAGGTGATCACCGCGCAGAAAATGGACACGCCAGCGATGATCTTCGATGAAGTCGATGTAGGTATTAGCGGGCCAACCGCCGCCATCGTCGGCAGAATGCTGCGCCAGCTCGGCGAATCCACACAGGTGATGTGCGTAACGCACCTGCCACAGGTCGCGGGCTGCGGTCATCAGCACTTCTTCGTGAGTAAACAAACGGACGGTGCAGAAACGGAAACGCTGATGCAACACTTAGATAAACGTGCACGGCTACAAGAACTGGCTCGTCTCCTCGGCGGTAGCGCCGTCACCAAAAATACGTTGGCAAATGCCAAAGAACTGCTGGCAGCCTAAAATTCACAACCGACAAGGGCGAGAAAGGTGCATCACCGGTAAAAAAGCTCAACTTTTTTACCTTCCTGAGGTCATACAATCGCCTTGCAGGTTTCCAAGTCCTGCAAGGTCTATTATCATCGGCAACCTATGCCCTTAAGGAATGTAATCACTATGCGCTGTAAAACGCTGACTGTCGTCGCCGCGGTGGTTGTTATGCTGACTGCCGGTTGTTCCACACTGGAAAAGGTGGTCTATCGGCCGGACATCAATCAGGGAAACTATCTGGCACCGGCTGACGTTGCGAAAATTCACACCGGCATGACCAAACAACAGGTCGCTTATACGCTGGGTACACCTATGATGCAGGATCCGTTTGGCAGCGATACCTGGTTTTACATCTTCCGCCAGCAGCCTGGCCATGAATCGGTAAAACAGCAGACGCTGACGCTGACCTTCAGCGGCAGTGGCGTGTTAACCAACATCAACAACAAGCCCGCGCTGGATTAATGCTTTCAATGCCGTTCGGCTGAATCAGGATGAACGGTTCTGGCAGCCAGAGGCGGCGCGTTAAGACGAAGCCCACATGGGCGGAGTACGTGAAGGAAGCCAGCGCACACGCAGCTTGATGTATGACGGGTATAACAGCAGGCAAATCTGAACACTTCAGGTTTGCCTGTGTTTTTTTATAAGGGCATTTCGATAAGGGCACTCAGGAAAACGTCATATGCCGTTCAACGACATCGTTCAGGATTTGCTCTTAGCACGCTCTGCACGCTGACGACGTAGCTCTTTCGGATCGGCAATCAGCGGACGATAAATTTCCACACGATCACCTTCCTGCACCACATCGGCCAGTTTCGCTGCACGGCTGTAAATACCCACTTTATTCACCTGCAAATCGATATCATGGCGCAATTCCAGCAGTCCCGATGCCACAATCGCCTGCTCAACCGTACTGCCCTCTTCCAGCTTCACCGTGCGTAGATACTGGCGTTCCGGCAGCGCGTAGACCACATCAACCTGCATTGCGGACACTGTAGACCTCTTTTGCTCGCTGCGTGAAAGCCTGCACCATATTTCCTGCCAGCTCCTTGAATACTTTGCCAAAAGCGAGTTCAATCAAGGCATTGGTGAATTCAAATTCCAGATGCAGCTCGACTTTACAGGCATCAGCGCTCAGCGGCGTAAAATGCCAGTCGCCACCCAACTGACGGAATGGGCCATCGACCAGTTGCATATTGATATTCTGGTTGTGCGTCAGCGTATTACGGGTGGTAAAGGTCTTGCTGATACCGGCTTTGGAAACGTCCACTGCGGCGGTCATCTCCTCTTCTGAGGAGGAGAGCACGCGGCTCCCCGTACAGCCCGGTAAAAACGCGGAGTAGGAAGCGACATCATTCACCAGCTTGTACATCTGTTCAGCGCTGAACGGCACCAGTGCGGAACGACTTATCTTTGGCATACTATTTTCCGTGATTCATAAAACGCGCAAAATAATAGCACTGATAGCCCGACAGACAAAAATTCTGCGAAGCTTATCGCACGATATCATTAACCACGACACGGACGCACGGCGGGGATTTCATTCCCAATGACATCCAGTATAATGACGGTACTATGACAAAGAAAAAAGCATACAAACCCGGTTCCGCCACCATTGCGCAGAACAAGCGCGCCCGTCACGAATACTTCATTGAGGAAGAATTTGAGGCCGGCCTTGCGCTGCAAGGATGGGAAGTCAAATCACTGCGCGCAGGCAAAGCAAACCTCAGCGACAGCTATGTCACCTTCATGAACGGTGAAGCTTACCTGTTTGGCGCAACGATCACGCCACTGAATGTGGCTTCATCACACGTTGTGTGCGATCCCACACGCACGCGCAAACTCCTGCTCAACAAGCGCGAGCTGGATTCGCTGTTTGGCCGCGTCAGTCGCGATGGCTACACGGTCGTCGCGCTATCCATGTATTGGAAAAATGCCTGGAGCAAAGTCAAAATCGGCGTGGCAAAAGGTAAAAAAGATCACGACAAGCGTGATGACATCAAAGAACGTGAATGGAAGTTAGACAAAGCCCGTATCATGAAGAACGCCAATCGTTAAGCCACTGGCTTAACAACGGTAAGTTCTGATATACTGGCAACAGTTTCTTGGGGGCTGATTCTGGATTCGACGGGATTTGCAAAGCCCAAGGTGCATGCCGAGGGGCGGTTTGCCTCGTAAAAAGCCGCAAAAAAATAGTCGCAAACGACGAAAACTACGCTTTAGCAGCTTAATAACCTGCTTTTAGCCCTCTCTCCCTAGCCTCCGCTCTTAGGACGGGGATCAAGAGAGGTCAAACCCAAAAGAGATCGTGTGGATGCCTTGCCTGGGGTTGAAGCACTAAATCTAATCAGGCTAGTTTGTTAGTGGCGTGTCTATTCGCAGCTGGCAAGCGAATGTAAAGATAGACTAAGCATGTAGTACCGACGGTAGAGTGGTTCCGGACGGGGGTTCAAATCCCCCCAGCTCCACCAATTTAGATTCCGGTTATTACCAGATAAAGCCGGAAACGTAAAAAAGTCGCTAACCGCAAGGTTCAGCGGCTTTTTTATGTCTGTAATAGTCCGACGATATTCGCCTGAACCCGGTGACTCTTGGTATACGTTTAGGTATACGCAAACTGAGCATACTGGCTAATCTTGAGCTGAAAGACGAATCCAACACCGACTGGCTACCCCAGCGCAAGATAGCGAGGTAGACGCCAACAACGACAAACCCGGCTCCGGCCGGTTTTTTGCGTCAAAAAACCGCAATCGGTGATGAGTCACTCATTACCTATTCAACGACTCATTACCCATTAATACATTGATTAGTAATAACAAAAATCCAAGATGAAGAGGGTGAAAAGTTTTGTGCAAAATCTTTTTATTGGGATGTCAGAGAATACTTTTCTCAAAAATATCGGCTAATGGGCGAGTATTGCCGTGGTATCCCGCCACATTAGCCGCTAACCATTCCTGAACGCCGATATTCTCGAAAGAGATACCATAGCCACAATTGATAATCATATGCTCGAACAATAAACGCTGAGAACGTCCATTACCTTCCCGAAACGGATGAATCACATTCAAATCTGAATAATATTCTGCTGACTGAGTTATTAGCGCTGGGCGTTCAAGGCCTTGTAAAAAATCATCATTGGATAGCTGCGTAAAAATTTTATTAGCTTCAATTTCGATACGGGATGCGGTGCAAAAACGTGTTTGACCTTTAGAAATATCGATACGCCGTATTTCTCCTGCCCAATCGAATAAATCGCCGAATATTTTCCCATGCAGCCCACACCAATAATGTAAATCGTAAGGCGGCTCCTCAAATTCAATATCGAGAACGGCCAGTTCGGATAACTGACGCTCCGCATCGTCGAATTGACTGTCATCGTTAATGCCGAGCTTATTTATTAGAACATCGCTATCAGGGTAGATATAAGGATCTTGCCCTGAGCCGTATTTATCAGACATAACCACTCGCCTTATACATGGCTATCAGATTTTTTCTCAGCGCCTCTCTGTCCTGCTTTTCGCTTGGAAGTGGCGTATCCTCAACGCTGAATCCTTCAAGACGCATACTGTCCCGATAGTTTTTGAGTTTCACCTGATTGTAGTAATCACGCTTTTCTTCCAGCGTCACCATGCGCGAGGATCGCGTTTTGTTTGGCGACGCTTTTGTGGTGACTTTACGATGTTGTTTGAATATCAACAGATCGATATTTTTCAGTTTCTCGATCAATCTTTCTCCGTCACCAAACACGCCCCATGACGAGATAGACAAGGCTTGCCGTTTGCCATTTTTCTCGCGTGATATGCTGATATCCATCGTTAACTGGAGCGTGTTTAACACGTCCTGTACTTTTCTTTCAGAGATACCTGTAGCGGCTACGATAGAGTGCGTATTAGGGGAATCCTCTTGTACCAGAGCCGCGAGTACCGCCATTTCATAGCGCATGTGCTTTCACCTTTAATCCGCATATATATGCGATAAAGAGTACCATAATTGCAGCTGGCAGTATCTTACCTGCATGGGTGATGAGTGGCTCGTCACCTGTTCACTCACTGTTAACCACTTAACTCGCTAAAAATAAAGATAAAAAATGAAAGGTGAAGAGAGTGAACAGTTTTTTGAAAAATCTTTTTATTTTGGCTACTGACACTTACATGACGAACGGCACTTTCCCGCCCTCTCCTTTTAACGCTTGCTGTAACGCACTTAAGAGTGCTTTTAATTCGCTGCTTAAATATTGGCTAAAAGCCTCACGCCCTAATGTTCTATCAAATACTGTTTGTGGCAGGAATCGCCGCATTTCAGCGCTAAAGCGACCATCCCCCACAACCTGATCGATGCTCTGTATGCGCTGTGCCAGTAGTTCATCATAATTAGGGATGTGGTAATCCTGTATTTTCTTACGAATCAGATCGATATCATAAGTCGCGTTTTGCTGGATCAGCCACGGCAAGTCCCACACGTCACGATAGCGGATATATTTGGTAGTGGCGACAAGAGAAACCAGTTTGTCGCACATCACTTCATTCAGCGTTTCACACATGACCAACGTATCGGAATAACCATCGGGTAAAACCTCATAGTTACGTTTTAACGTCATCGGCGTTCGGGTATAAGCCGGTATGTTGGCGATCTCAATCTTGATCCGTTGCCTTGGCATATCGCGTTTTTCCGGTGCAGTGGTCACGGATACCTGCCATTTGTCGATGCGAACTTCCTCATAACCGGGTTCATTCCGCAGTTCATGTGGCTCTTTCACGTTGACCTCAAGGCCGTACCGATTCCCCAGATAATCTTCAATACAGGCTTTCATGTTCTTCAGGTCTGCGCCAGAAAACGCAACACCGCCGGCAAAATCCAAATCTTCACTGAAGCGGTTTGCGCCATGGCAAAGCCTCAGCGATGTTCCGCCCTGAAAAGTAAGCTGCTCCAGCAAGCCTGCATTATCCAAACAATAGAGGATGTCGTAGTGCAAAAGCTCCTTCTCCACCACATTGCGCAAACCTTCAAGCTCGGATGATTCCACCGCTTTGCTGACCAATTCGGCAAAGTTAACTTTCTGATTCATGATGTAGCTCCGATTCGTCAATCAGGTGGGTATTGCGCCCAACGCGGCGTAAATCCCTCACGGCAGTTTTCTTCGTTGCTTGCCGTAACGGGGAATTGCCAAAATAGGTATCCTGCAAAATCTGCTCTGGTGGCCGCTTGGTATGGGTAAATTCAATCACCCCAAAAGGCGTTTTATGTTCTTCGGAACGTCCGGTGGTCATCACCGTGATCCGGTCAATCGGTATTTGAGAAATCACGCCATATTCAGACAAGGCGGATTCGAGGCTAAGATAGTTATATTCACCACGGCGTAGAACTAACACGATGCGCTCAAGCGTATAGGCATCTTTGCTTTTGGCATGGTTATAAACGTACACACCGCGAATCGCACGGGTAAGAATGCCATCTTTTACTAAACGATTTAACCCGGCATTAAACGCTCTGGGCGTATCTTCATGGAAAATCTTGGCTAAATCGCGGGAGGTGAAGACATAACGCCCTTGCTTATCGAAAGCATTTAAACGCTCAATAGCAGTGATCCTGTCCATTCATAAGTCCACATGAAAACCACATAATTGTGTTATTCACGTATACTTGAATAGAAACCATCCGTCAAGTGCACACCAATACCACCATAAAGTGACATTCACGTGTACTTATCAAAATAACATAAGCAGAGATGGCGAAAAGGTGGATCATCATGAGTGATCTTGACCCGCCATCTACGG
>NZ_JACDSF010000037.1 GCF_013449685.1 Pectobacterium brasiliense
TACACAATTTTAATTACAGGCTCGCTAAACGTCTAATGGTCGTATACATTTCTTGATTTACGACCATTTTACTTAAAAAATTCAACCATCATCACATCAGTAACTTGGCGTCTCAAAACAATCTGGCATTAAACGCCGCCCTTTACTTAATCCTTCGCATACAAATAAACCGACGCCCGTGATACGCCGAGGTGTTGTGCGATGGTCTCCATGGATTTTTTGACTTCCAGCAGGCCGCTGTCTTTCAGTTCCTGAAGCAGGATTTTTCTGTCCTGCGCTTTTAGCGCCCGTGGTGTGGTGGCAAGCCGGGCGGCGAAGTGATCGATGTGTTGTCTGATCGCTGCCGCGCCGTTTGGTTCTAAATGCTCCGTTACGGAGTCCGACGCGAGCTGGGTGAACTGCGCCAGCGCATTTTGCATGCCGCGAAAGAGTGTCATGTCGACGTTCAGGCACAGCGCCGCGACGTAGTCACCTTCCGCATTTTTGATGCCGACCGAGGTGCTTTTTACCGGGCGTCCGTCTGCAAACTGGTTGGCGTAGTTCGCCAAAATATTGGGAAATTCGGGCGAGGCGATACGGGCAAGGCCCAGTTCCGTTGCAGGCGCACCCACCTCCCTGCCGGAGAGGTTATTGTGAATGGAAAGTATCGCGTGTTCTGGGTTTTTCAGATCGTGCACAACCACTTCACAGAATGGCGCAAACGTTTCGCTCAGCCCTTTCGCTATCGCTTCTAATTGCGTCAGCAGCAGACCTTCTCCAGATGCAGACATATTCCTCTCCCATTCCTCTACTCATGCTTGCGCAAGCGCGTTTTCTGGCGCTGAGTGTACTGTAAGTACACCTGATTTAGTACCCACACGCGATGTCGCCAGCGGTCGCTCCGAGTTCCGCAACACGTACTCGTTCCCACTTTTTTCAGCGACACGCGATGCACCTCACGGTGGTCGAAAACCTAACGATAAATCATATTAGACAATTTATCTAATTTTGTATATTTTGTTTATCAAGCATTCGACAGCGTCGGAACGACGGTTCCGGTATTCATAATCACTAACATCGGATTATCCAACTATGAGCGACTTACGCCTCCCCACTTACGACGATGTGGTAGCCGCAGCGGAACGTATTGATGGCTATGCCAATAAAACACCGGTGATGACATCGCGCACGGTCAATGACACATTCGGCGCAGAGGTTTTCTTCAAGTGTGAAAACTTCCAGCGTACAGGCGCATTTAAGTTTCGCGGCGCCATGAATGCCTTATTACAATTCACTGACGCACAAAAAGCGGCTGGCGTGGTCACCTTCTCTTCCGGTAACCATGCGCAGGCGATTGCGCTGGCTGCCAAATTACTCGGCATTCCCGCAACGATTGTCATGCCGCACGATGCCCCCGCGATAAAGATCGCCGCAACACGGGGCTACGGTGGCAACGTGGTGCAATACAATCGGTACACTGAAGATCGTGAGCAGATCGGTAACGATCTGGCGAAAAAGCACGGCCTGACGCTCATTCCCCCTTTCGACCATCCGCATGTTATTGCCGGGCAAGGAACGGTGGTGAAAGAGCTATTGGAAGAGACAGGCGAATTGGATGCCTTGTTCGTCTGCGTAGGTGGTGGAGGTCTGCTGGCAGGATCCGCGCTTTCCGCCCGTCAGCTGTCGCCACAATGCCTTATTTATGGTGTTGAACCTCTCGCAGGCAACGATGGGCAGCAATCGCTTCGCAGTGGCCATATCGTGCATATCGACACACCGCAAACCATTGCCGATGGCGCACAAATACAGCAACTCGGCCGCTACCCCTTCGCCCTGATTCGTCAGAACGTCGACGATATTCTGACCGTGACGGACGATGACCTGATTGACACGATGCGGTTTTATGCCGAGCGCATGAAGATCGTCGTGGAGCCAACGGGATGCCTCAGCTTTGCAGCGGCGCGCAATCTCAGGGAATCGCTACGCGGTAAACGCATCGGCATTGTTATCAGCGGCGGGAATGTCGATATCAGCCACTACGGCGCATTTCTGACCGGCAATGCCTAAGGAAAAACGATGATCTTTATTTCTGAAGCGGAATCGGCGGCACTTATCAGCCATGAGCTGGCTTATTACGCCGTTCGTGAAGCCCTGCTCGCCGCCAGCGAACCTGAAGCACGTAGTTTTCCGGTGGTGCATGGGCAAGGCTCCGATCCGGTCAACACCTTCAGCATCAAGGCCTCAGCAACCCATGAACTCTCAGGGCTAAAAGTCGGTTCGTTCTGGCTGGGAAACCCCGCCAACGGGCTACCCCGCCATAATTCCCTCATTCTGCTGTTCGATCAGCAAATCGGGAAAATAGCGGTCGCGATTGAAGCCGGAAAGGTGAACGCCTTTCGTACCGCCGCTGCCAACGCTGTTGCCGCCGATTTGCTGGCAAGACCAGATGCCTCGGTTCTCGCCGTGTTCGGAACCGGTCATCAGGCCCGCTATGAGTGCGTCGCGCTGGCAAGAATACGGCCAATCCGTACCCTGCTGATTGTCGGGCGCGATAGCAGCAAATCCGCAGAGATGGCGCAAGAATTCAAGGCAGCCGGACTGGATGTGCACGTCAGCGATGCCGAAAGCGCGTGTCGCGCGGCGGATATCATCGTGACCGCAACGCCATCACGCATGCCGCTGTTTAACGCCGAATGGGTTAACGCCGGAACGCACGTTGTCAGCATGGGATCGGACGCCGTCGGCAAGCAGGAACTGCCGCCAGAGCTGTTTACCGCAGGCCGCCTGTTTTGCGATCTGCCTTCCCAATCCCGAATGATTGGTGACTTCCAACATGCGCCAGCCCATGTGACGCTGACCGCCATCGGCGACGTGATTAGCGCAAGCGCAGCAGGACGACAAACGCCGGACGATATCACCGTGTTTGACAGCTCCGGCTTGTCCATTCAGGACTTATATATCGGCCAACGCATTCTTGCCGCCTGGCAGCAGGCTAAACAAAATGAAGGTGCATAATGAACAATATTGACTGGCTTAACGCGCTGGAAACGCCCTTTTTGTTGATTGATGAGTTCCGCTTTCAACCTATCGGATGGTAATGCTCGGCTGACCGTAATCGGTCACACCGCCCGATCTGAACGCGTCGGGCGGTGATTTCGCATTACGCATGTTTATCTCTGCGCGCCGTCAACGCGTTCAGTTCAGTTGCTCATCCCTAACGTCGGCTCGCAGTTCACCGGAAAATTCACCGAATGGGCAATATAGCAGGCGTCATGCGCCAGTTCATGCAACTGGGCATATTGCTCAGCGGTAGGCCGCTTTTCGCCGCTGAATGTCACCTGCGGACGCAGCGTGACGTCCAGCATCGCCGTTTTTCCTGCCGCATTCACGCCCATCGTGCCCACCGCGTTATCCTGATAGTCATCGACACAGAAGCGCTTTTTAGCTGCAATGGAAAGAAACCACAGCATATGGCAACTGGACAACGAGGCCACCAGCGCCTCTTCAGGATCGACTGCGTCTTCCAACGAAAAAGGCAGCGGCACGACATGCGGTGACGACGAGGCGCGCAACGTAATACCACCGTCAAACCGCCACTGATGCAATCGGCTGTAGCGGTTATCAATAAAATTTTGCCCATCGCGCTGCCAGCAGATTGAAGCACGGTATTCAGACATGATTCAGTTCCCTTTGTTATGGTTTTCCAGCCCTCGCAGTAGCGCTGCAAGGTTAGCATCAAGAGAAGACAACACATCGGCAGGCAGTACAGAGAGCACCTGACGCTCGTTCTCAATGTGTGCCTCAACGGCACGATTAATCAGTTCAAGCCCTGTGCCGGTGAGTTGCACAAGCGTACTGCGCGCATCCTGTGCGTTCTGCACACGTTCGATAAATCCTCGGGTTTCAAGGCGTTTGAGTCGATGAGTCATGGTGCCTGACGTCACCATCAGCGCGGAGAACAGCTCCGTCGGGCTGAGGCAATGTGGCGCACCGGCACGACGCAGCGTCGCCAGCATATCAAACTCCCAACTGCTCAGTTCAAATCGGGAGAAACAGGCTTCCAGACGCAGTTCGAGGAACGCGGCACATCGTCTGAGGCGTCCAATCGGTCCCATGGGGCTGGCATCCAGATCGGGCCGTTCGCGCCGCCATTGTTCAAGGATAGCATCTACCGCGTCGTATTCGCGTTCGCTGGTTTGATTTCTCATTTATCTTGACTTCAAGGTAATTAATCAACACTATCATGATATCTTGAATTGAAGGTAAAGTCATGAACACTACAGCCTCACCACACTATTGGCGTGACGTTATACTCACGGCGCTGGCTCCTGCGATTTGGGGCTCGACCTACATTGTGACATCAGAAATCCTGCCGCCGGATCGTCCTTTTACGGCGGCGCTTATCCGCGTATTGCCTGCGGGTCTGCTACTGCTCTTATTCACGCGCCGCTTCCCCGCCCGCCGAGACTGGTGGCGTGTGCTCGTGCTCAGCGCCCTGAATATCGGCGTCTTTCAAGCGCTGCTGTTTGTCGCGGCTTATCGTTTGCCAGGCGGACTGGCAGCCGTCCTTGGCGCGATCCAACCGCTGCTGGTGATGGTGTTGGTCTGGGCAGTGGATCATCGTGCGCCCAGACTGGCGACGCTGTGGTCGGCGATCATCGGTGTGGCGGGCATGGCCATTTTGCTGCTGTCGCCGCAGACAACATTTGAGCCCGTGGGCATTGCCGCCGCGCTGCTGGGGGCGGTATGTATGGCGACCGGGGTCTGGTTAACACGTCGCTGGCAACTTGATTTGCCCGTACTGCCGCTTACCGGCTGGCAACTCTTCCTCGGCGGGTTGATGCTGGCACCCGTTGCATGGATAGCCGATGCGCCGCTGCCTGCTTTAACCCTGCCACAGTGGGCCGCCTATTCCTATCTCTGTCTTGCGGGTGCCGTGCTCGCTTATGGGCTTTGGTTTCGTGGCGTATCGCGCCTGCCGACGGTTGCCGTTGCCTCATTGGGGCTGCTGAGCCCGCTGACCGCCGTGGTGCTAGGCTGGGCGTTGCTTTCACAGTCGATGACTGGGACGGCATTTCTGGGTTTGGCCATCGTATTAGCCAGCGTCTTCGCCGTGCAATGGACGACGGCGCGAGGTAAGTAATCAACGAAGAACTGCTGATGACGATCGTTGTTGGCGGGGAAAGATGAAAAGGAAGACGTTAAAACAGCGGCGTTATGATAACGCCGCCGTGTTTATCATACTTAGCGACGGTTACGTACTAACTGGTAGCGACGCGTCAGGTACTCGACCGGAGCGCTCCAGATGTGAACCAGACGGCAGAACGGGAACAGCACAAACAGCGTCAGCCCCAGCACGATGTGCAGCTTGAAGATCAGCGCAACACCCGCCAAATGCTCAGACGCCCCGCCCTGGAAGAACGCCACGCTTTGCGCCCAACCGACCAGTTTCAGCATTTCACTGCCGTCCATATGCTGTGCAGAGAACGGAATGGTCAGCAGCCCCAAACCAGCCTGAATCACCAGCAGAGACAGAATGAGAATGTCGCCAACGCTGGACGTGGCACGAATACGCGGGTTGGTCAAACGGCGCTTTAACAACAGCACGCCACCGACAAACGTCAGCAGGCCTGCCGCACCACCGCCGAACATCGCCATTTTCTGTTTTACATCCATTGGCAGGAAGGCTTCGTACATCCAGTGCGGCGTCAGCATACCGAGGAAGTGCCCGGCAAATACGCCCAGAATCCCCAGATGGAACAGGTTAGACGCCAGACGCATCCCTTTCTTATCCAGCATTTGGCTCGAACCGGCACGCCAGCTGTACTGACCGTAGTCATAACGCAGCCAGCTGCCAATCAGGAAAATAGCCATCGCCAGGTAAGGATAGATGTCAAAAAAGAATATGTTGCTGAAGTTTATAAAAGAAGAGTTCGTGATTGCACTCATTAGCGTTGCCCTCCCGCCGATGTAGCGTCAAGATTCAGATATTGCGGCACCACCGCGCCAGCGAAGCGGCGTTGATGTTGCGTTTGTTGGGCCGATGCGCAGCCTTCTTCACCGAGGAACTTAACCTGTTCCTCTTCCCACACGGCATCCAGCGCCTGCGGCGTGTCGTCGCGCGCTTCGTCAGCGACCTGACGTGTGACATCGTCACTTTTCAGATCACTGCCGGACAACGCCAACAGCAGATCGAACAGCACGGCATAGCTACTGTCACGCTGTTGCAAACGCGCACCAATCAACGCCAGAATCGGCGCGATGTCGAGTAAACCCGCGCGCCCT
This sequence comes from Pectobacterium brasiliense, assembly GCF_013449685.1. GTDB lineage: Bacteria > Pseudomonadota > Gammaproteobacteria > Enterobacterales > Enterobacteriaceae > Pectobacterium > Pectobacterium brasiliense_A. The sequence goes on from NZ_JACDSF010000037.1 coordinate 6,265, forward strand.
TGCGCAGGTTCCAGACGAGAAAGGTACTCAAGATACAGCGGCAGGTAGTCCGGCAGCTCACGGCAATCCAGTGCCAGACCGGCATCCTGATATTGCTGCATGAGATCGACCATCGCCTGACCACGATCGCGAGACTCACCGTGAACGTGTTCGAACAGCAGCAGCGAGGTCGCCCGACCGCGGTCAAACAGGCCGCTATATTCTGCCTGTTTGTCCAACAAATCCTGCGCGCACAGCGTATTGATGAACTGCATGAGCTGATGACTCTCGCGCAGCGGCAAAGCATCAGCCTGCTCTACCGCTTCGATCAACTCAGCCCGGTTCTCCCACAGCTCGCTGTCGGGATAGTCCAGCAGGCGGGCAATAATCCGCAGGCTAATCATGGTTCGTCTCCCGCATGATTTTGCTGTTCATGTCGCGCGTTTTGTTGCTGACATCAATGGCATCAATACGCTTGCTGTTGAACAGGTTGAATTTGGTATCGCTGCCGTGGCAACCATCGCCAAAGCTGAAACCGCAGCCTTTGCTTTCTGGGAAAGCTTCACGCGCCAGTTCACGATGGCTTGATGGAATCACGAAACGATCTTCGTAGTTCGCAATCGCCAGATAGCGGTACATTTCCTGCGCCTGCGCTTCGGTCAGCCCAACCTGTTCCAGCGCGCTGGTATCGATTTTTCCTTCTACGGTTTCTGCACGTTTGTAGTGACGCATCGCCAGCATACGTTTCAGCGCCAGCAATACAGGCTCGGTATCCCCTGCGGTCAACAGGTTCGCCAGATATTGCACTGGAATACGCAGACTTTCGACGTCCGGCAGTACGCCGGTATGTGCCAATTGACCTGCATCCGCAGCAGACTGAATCGGTGACAACGGCGGCACGTACCAGACCATCGGCAGCGTGCGGTATTCTGGGTGCAGCGGCAGCGCCAGCTTCCAGTCCATCGCCATTTTGTATACCGGCGACTGCTGCGCCGCTTCAATGACGCTGTTTGGAATGCCGTCTTTCAGCGCTTGTTCAATGACTTTAGGGTCGTGCGGGTCAAGGAACACATCCAGTTGGCTCTGGTACAGATCTTTCTCGTTTTCCACCGACGCCGCTTGCTCGATGCGGTCAGCATCATAGAGCAGCACGCCCAGATAGCGGATACGTCCGACGCAAGTTTCTGAGCAGAGCGTCGGTTGACCACTTTCGATACGCGGGTAGCAGAAAATACATTTTTCTGATTTGCCGCTCTTCCAGTTGAAGTAGATTTTCTTGTACGGGCAACCGGTCAGGCACATACGCCAGCCGCGGCATTTGTCCTGATCGATCAGGACGATACCGTCTTCGCCACGTTTGTAGATCGCGCCGCTCGGACAGGTCGCCACACACGCCGGGTTCAGGCAGTGTTCGCACAGACGCGGCAAATACATCATGAACGTGTTTTCGAACTGGCCGTACATCTCTTTCTGCATATGCTCAAAGTTCTTATCTTTGGAGCGCACGCTGAATTCACCACCCAGATCGTCTTCCCAGTTCGGGCCGTTCTCGATTTTCTTCATCCGCTGGCCGGTAATCAGCGAGCGCGGACGCGCGACAGGCTGATGCTTGCCTTCCGGCGCTTTACGCAGGTTCTGATAGTCGTAGTCAAACGGCTCATAGTAGTCGTCGATTTCCGGCACATCCGGGTTAGCGAAGATTTTGGACAACACGCTGATGCGGTTACCCATACGCGGTTCGAGCTTGCCGCTGATTTTACGGATCCAGCCGCCCTTCCATTTTTCCTGATCTTCCCAGGCATGGGGATAACCCACGCCCGGTTTGGTTTCGACGTTGTTGAACCAGGCGTATTCCATCCCTTCACGGCTGGTCCAGACGTTTTTACAGCTAACGGAGCAGGTGTGACAGCCGATGCATTTGTCCAGATTCAGCACCATGCCCACTTGTGAACGAATTTTCATCAGGCTTTCTCCTGCTGTACCGCTTTTTGTACTGTTTGTTGCTGAACATAGTCCTGACCTTCATCATCCAGCCAGTCGATGCGTTTCATTTTACGAACTACGACGAACTCATCGCGGTTTGACCCAACGGTGCCGTAGTAGTTAAAGCCATAAGCCAGTTGGGCATAGCCGCCGATCATATGGGTCGGTTTCGGCGTGATACGGGTTACCGAGTTGTGAATACCGCCGCGCTGCTGGGTAATTTCCGATCCCGGCAGGTTAATAATGCGTTCCTGCGCGTGGTACATCATGGTCATTCCCGCCGGCACACGCTGGCTGACAACCGCACGCGCCGTCAGCGCACCGTTGGCGTTAAACGCTTCTACCCAGTCGTTATCCGCAATACCCAAATCGCGGGCATCATCTTCGCTCAGCCAGATAATCGGGCCACCGCGACCCAGCGTCAGCATCAACAGGTTGTCGCTGTACGTGGAGTGAATGCCCCATTTCTGGTGCGGCGTCAGGAAGTTCAGCGGTTTTTCCGGGTTACCGTTAGGCTTCTTATTCATCACCGGCTCAGCCGCACGGGTATCGACTGGCGGACGGTATACCAGCAGGCTTTCACCGAAGGCACGCATCCACTCATGGTCTTGATACAGCTGTTGGCGACCGGACAGCGTACGCCACGGAATCAGCTCATGAACGTTGGTATAACAGGCGTTATAGGAAACGTGTTCATCTTCCAAACCAGACCAGGTCGGGCTGGAGATAATTTTGCGCGGCTGCGCCTGAATATCGCGGAAACGAATTTTTTCGTCTTCTTTATTCAGTGCCAGATGCGTGTGGTCACGACCGGTGAATTTGCTCAGCGCTTCCCACGCCTTCACCGCTACCTGACCGTTGGTTTCCGGGGCCAGAGACAGAATCACTTCTGCCGCATCGATCGCCGTTTCAATCTTCGGACGACCCGCCGCCGCACCGTCAGCCTTGGTGTAGTTCAGTTTTTTCAGGAAATCGACTTCGGTCTGCGTGTTCCAGCCGATGCCTTTACCGCCGTTGCCCAGCTTGTCCATCAACGGACCGAGCGAGGTGAAACGTTCGTACAGGTTCGGGTAATCGCGCTCCACCATCATCAGGTGCGGTGCAGTTTTGCCCGGAATCAGATCGCATTCGCCTTTTTTCCAGTCATCCACGCCGAACGGCTGCGCCATTTCAGCCGGGGAATCGTGTTGAATTGGCAAGGTAACCAGATCGGTTTCCTGACCAAGGTGTCCCTGACAGACGCGGGAGAAGGCTTTCGCGATGCCTTTGTAGATTTCCCAGTCGCTTTTGGAATCCCACGCCGGATCGACAGCCGCAGACAGCGGGTGAATAAACGGATGCATATCCGAGGTATTCATGTCGTCTTTTTCGTACCAGGTTGCCGTTGGCAGGACGATGTCAGAGTACAGGCAGGTGCTGGACATACGGAAATCAAGCGTCACCACCAGGTCCAGTTTGCCTTCAACGCCCTGGTCGCGCCATTCCACTTCTTCCGGCTTCACGCTGCCCGCGGTACCCAGATCTTGCCCTTGAATACCGTGCTCCGTACCCAGCAGGTACTTCAGCATGTATTCGTGGCCTTTACCGGAAGAACCCAGCAGGTTAGAACGCCAGATGAACAGGTTGCGCGGGTAGTTTTGCGGACTATCCGGCTGTTCAGCGGCAAATTTGATTTCGCCTGATTTCAACGCGGCAACGGTATAGTCCTGCGGTGTTACGCCAGCGGCACGCGCTTTCTCTGCAATATCCAGCGGGTTAACGTTCAACTGCGGTGCAGACGGCAACCAGCCCATACGCTCGGCGCGCACGTTGAAGTCAATCATGCTGCCGGTAAAGCGGGATTTATCCGCCAGCGGTGACAACAGTTCCTGCGGCGCGACGGTTTCATAACGCCACTGGCTGGAATGGTTATAGAAGAACGACGTACTGTTCATGTGACGAGGCGGACGCTGCCAGTCCAGACCAAACGCCAGCGGCGTCCAACCGGTTTGCGGACGTAGTTTTTCTTGTCCGACATAGTGCGCCCAACCGCCACCGCTCTGACCAACACAGCCGCAGAAAATCAGCATGTTGATGATGCCGCGGTAGTTCATGTCCATGTGGTACCAGTGGTTGATACCGGCACCGACGATGACCATCGAACGACCGTGCGTTTTATCGGCGTTATCCGCGAATTCACGCGCAATACGGATGATGTTCTGACGAGAAACACCCGTAATCTTCTCGGCCCAGGCTGGGCTGTACGCTTTCACATCGTCGTAATCACGCGCGCAGTTGTCGTCGCCCAGACCGCGATCCAGACCGTAGTTCGCCATCGTCAGGTCATACACGCAGGCAACCAGCGCTTCGCTACCGTCAGCCAGCGTCAGGCGCTTAACCGGCAGTTTGTGCAGCAGGATTTCTTCTAGCGCAACGTTGTTGAAATGTTCGCTGACCGCGCCGCCAAAATACGGGAAGCCGACATCAACCACATCGTCATGCGAGCCCAGCAGGCTCAAGCGCAGCTTCACTTCTTCGCCGCTCACGCCGTCGCGCTGTTCCAGGTTCCATTTGCCCTGATCGCCCCAACGGTAGCCGATCGACCCTTGCGGAGCCGTCAGATTGCCGCTTTCATCGTCAATCGCGATGGTTTTCCACTGCGGGTTGTTGTCCTGGCCGAGGTTGTCCACCAGATCGGAAGCACGCAGCATACGACCCGCCGCGTAGTAACCGTCTTCACGCGGCTCCAGCAGCACCAGCATCGGTAAGTCCGTGTATTGACGAACGTACTCGCTGAAATACTGGCTCGGTTTGTCGAGGTGGAACTCTTTCAGAATAACGTGGCCCATTGCCAGCGCCATTGCGCTGTCGGTCCCTTGTTTCGGGTTCAGCCAGTGGTCGCACAGCTTGGCGATTTCAGCGTAGTCCGGCGTGACCGCAACGGTTTTGGTGCCTTTGTAGCGAACTTCCGTAAAGAAGTGCGCATCCGGCGTACGGGTTTGCGGAACGTTAGAGCCCCAGGCAATGATGTAAGAGGAGTTATACCAGTCGGCAGACTCCGGTACGTCAGTCTGCTCACCCCAAGTCATCGGTGACGCCGGTGGCAAGTCACAGTACCAGTCATAGAAGCTCAGGCACACACCGCCGAGCAGAGAAAGGTAACGGGCGCCCGCTGCGTAGGACACCATCGACATCGCAGGAATCGGTGAGAAACCGATCACGCGGTCTGGGCCGAAGGTCTTGGTGGTGTAAACGTTAGAGGCAGCGATCAGTTCGTTGACTTCATTCCAGTCAGAACGAACGAAGCCACCACGGCCACGAATTTGTTTGTAGTATTTGGTTTTTTCGGGGTCATTGACGATAGACGCCCAGGCATCCACCGGATCGCTATGCGTCAGTTTCGCTTCACGCCACAGCTTCAGCAGGCGCTTACGCATCATCGGGTATTTCAGGCGGTTGGCGCTGTAGAGATACCAGGAATAGCTGGCACCGCGCGGGCAGCCGCGAGGTTCATGGTTAGGCAGGTCCGGGCGGGTGCGCGGGTAGTCAGTCTGCTGCGTTTCCCACGTCACCAGACCGTTTTTCACATAAATCTTCCAGCTACATGAACCGGTACAGTTTACCCCGTGGGTAGAACGCACGATTTTGTCATGCTGCCAGCGACTGCGATAGCCGTCTTCCCAGTCACGATTGGTATTGAGGGTCTGGCCATGCCCATCGGAAAACGGTTCGGCCAGTTGTTTGAAGTAACGTAACCGGTCAAGGAATTTGCTCATCCGGACTCTCCTGCTGCGAAGCCTGCTGGCCCCTGTCGTTATGAAATGCTCGTAGCAGACATCTGTTTTTGCTTACGACACATCGCTCAAGTTGGCGCTAGGGTATCCAGCAACCGCGTTGTCAAACTTGATAACGATCAAGAGTGTCACCCTGTGAAAAACGGAGTATATCGCTAACTACCACCAAAGAATTATTACAGAAAAAACACATAATTAATTGATTTTAAAAGATAAAAATAAAACCATTCGTTTTGTGCTTATACTGAATTCATACACACGACTATTTAGAGGTAGTAGTCGGGAAGCGACGAAAAATCGTACAAATTCAGTAAAGGGGGTAGCTGGATGCAGCGCGAAAAAAAACGCCTCCCCGAAAAGGAGGAGGCGTCATAGTTATATTTCCATGCGAACTTGGAGAGCATGTCTCTGTCCTTGTTTTTCTGGCGTAAAAAATTGTGCTGAGGTGGGCGTGACTGCCGGGTGAGCCGCACGGATGCGGCGAAAACCAGTGCCGCGTCGGGAACGCGTCACTGGAGGCCCGAGTAGCAGTCACGAACGCCGAAGGTATCGCGTAGCGACACAATTAGCGCCAACAAGCCTGAGGTCAAGGAGCGCGGCAATTGAGCGTTCCTTGTCGGGCGCGTGCTACGGAGTAGCATGAAAATAACAGCATTAACCGCGCACGAAACCACCTCTTAGTCGACATAAAATGTGGCTAAAAGGTGGTTGGGAGCTGGGTCAAGGCTCAGTTTTTCTTTCTGGCATAGAACAACCAGGTCACCAATACACACACGACGTAGCACACCACAAACACCTTCATTGCACCAGTGGGTGAACCGGTTAACTCCAGCGACATCCCGAAAGCTTGAGGAATGAAGAAGCCGCCGATAGCGCCAATGGCAGAGATAAAGCCCAACGCTGCTGCGGTATCCGTGGCTGCTGTACGCTGCGCATCCGCATCACTTCCACCTTGAGTTTTCACGCGATCTGCCGTTAATTTACGGAAAATCACGGCGATCATCTGGAAGGTTGACCCACTCCCCAGACCGGCCGTCAGGAACAGCATCATGAAGATGCCAAAGAACATCCCGAATGAACCCGCTGAGTTTGCACTCGGCAGGGATAGGAACAGTAATACCGAGAGAATCACCATAAAGATGAAGTTAATCAACGTGACTTTCACACCGCCAAAACGGTCAGACAGCATTCCGCCCACCGGACGCGCCAACGCCCCCAGCAATGGTCCAAAGAACGCGTAGTAAAGAATCACGATGTCTGGGAACTGTGTTCTGGACAGCATGCCGAAGCCCGCCGAGAAACCGATAAATGAGCCAAACGTGGACAAGTACAGAAAGCTGAGCACCCACAGATGCATTTGCTTCAGAACCGGCAACTGCTTGCGTATTGACGCATTAGGTGCAGGAAGATCGTTCATGCCAAACCAGGCAGCGGTTGCAGCAATCACCAAAAACGGTACCCACACCCATGCCGCATGGTGCAGCCAGATCTGGTGCCCGTCAGGCTGAACAACGCCATGGCCAGAGAAGCCCAGAATCGGCAGGAAAATCACTACCGGCACCAGCAACTGCATCACGCTCACGCCGAGGTTGCCCAATCCGCCGTTAATGCCTAGCGCACTACCCTGACGTGATTTGGGAAAGAAGAAACTGATGTTCGCCATGCTGGACGCGAAGTTAGCCCCCGCGAAACCACACATCAGAGAAATCGTGACGAAAATGCTGTACGGCGTTTGCGGATTTTGTACGGCAAACCCGAGCCAAATACACGGGATCACCAGAATGATGGTACTTAATGTCGTCCAACGGCGACCGCCAACCATTGGGATAACGAAGGAGTATGGAACACGTAATAGCGCACCGGAGACAGAAGGCAGCGCGGTCAGCAAAAATAACTGGTCTGTGGTAAAACTAAATCCGACCTTGTTTAGGTTAACGGCTACGGTGCTGAAAATCATCCAGACACAAAACGATAACAGCAGGCACGGTACAGAGATCCAAAGATTACGCTGTGCTATCCGTTGGCCGCCAGATTGCCAGAATTTTGTATCTTCAGGATTCCATTCCCTTATCAGCGTGCTTTGCGATACTTTTTCGGGTGATGAAGGCTGCGTCATAAAAACCTCGATAAATAAAAACGCGGTAGAATTAAGACGCAACATTAGGGATTACACCGCAGGTAAAGTTGATGCAAATCAACGCGCTGTCAGGTAAAAAAACCGTGTAAAAATAACCACACTCCTTAATGAGTAATAAAAATAGAAAAATAAGCAACGATAATTCAATCTGTTATATCTCTATTTTTTCGCACTGTCCTATCCCCTTTCAATGCATGGATATTCGGTGGTACTCACTAGTAGGTATAGGGTTATCATGTAGGATCGGGAAAAATGGCTAAAGGGTTATCCTTCTCGGTACTGGTTTTCTACTCCTCCAGCAGAGGTCGCTTTATTATGTTGAAACGTTTCCTGCTGCCGCTGTCGCTCGTCAATCAGGTTGCCTTATTGATGTTGCTACTCGGTTTGCTGGGTATTGCAGGTATGTCGGTTTCCAGTTGGATGTCTCAAAGCATCCAAGGGAACGCGCATGCCATTAATAAAGCAGGCTCGCTGCGTATGCAGAGTTACCGGCTGCTTTCGATGGTGCCGCTCTCTGCCGAGAATGAAATCTACCTGCAAGAACTGGAAGAAAACGAAATCAGCAGCGACCTACAGCAGGCAGTACGTCGGGAAGGACTGAGTGAACAATTCACTGCGCTGCGTGTTTTCTGGCTGGAAAACCTGCAACCGCATCTGCGGCAGGCAACGAATTCTGCTGATGCCTCGGCGGATGTCGCCCGCTTCGTGAAGCAACTCGACGATCTGGTTTCCGCCATCGATCATAAAACTGAACAGCGGTTGAGGATGGTCACGCTGGTGCAGCGCATCTTCATCGGCATCATGTTTATTCTGCTGATCACCACATTCTTTTACCTGCGTCGACGCCTGTTGAGGCCGTGGCGACGTCTGGTTGCGATGGGACAAGCTATCGGGCAAGGTGATTTCACCCAGCGCGTCGCTATCAACGGCCATGACGAAATGAGTACGCTGGGACAGGTGCTGAACAGCATGTCGGATGAACTTTCCGCCATGTACCACAGTCTGGAACTGCGCGTCGCCGAGAAAACGGCCGACCTGCAACAGAAAAACGACCTGCTGTCTTTTCTCTATCGCGCCAGTCGACGCCTGCATACCGGCGCACCGCTGTGTAGCCGGCTGATGCCGATCCTGAACGAACTGCCGTCGCTGACTCCACTGCGCAATATTCAACTGCGATTGTATGAAGATAACAATCAGGAACAGTTTCACCAGTTTAGCGATTGCAGCCAGTCACAGCCGGATCACTGCCCGGATAACAGCTGTCAGAGCTGCGGGATGCAGGCAAAACGGGAAGATCTACCGGGCGAGCCTCACTGCTGGGATCTGCATGACAAGCACGGGCAATATGGCGTTGTATTAGCCACGCTGCCGAGCAACACCGTACTGAGCCGCGATCAGAATCAGTTACTGAATACCTTACTGGAACAGTTGACCAGCACGCTGGCGCTGGAGCGTCAATCTAACCATCAGCAGCAGTTGATGCTAATGGAAGAACGCGCCACCATTGCCCGCGAACTGCACGACTCTATCGCCCAGTCCCTCTCCTGCCTGAAAATTCAGGTGAGCTGTCTGCAAATGCAGGGCGGCGATTTGCCACCCGCATCGCAGCAGTTGCTGACGGAAATGCGGGAAGAGCTGAACACCGCCTATCGCCAACTGCGTGAGTTGCTGACGACGTTCCGGCTGAAACTTTCTGAATCTGGTTTACTCGCTGCGCTGCGGGCGTCGGTCGATGAATTCGGCAAGCGGTTGGGCTATCCCATCGAACTGCATTACCGCCTGCCGCCGCAGTCGGTTTCCGCTCACCAAGGTATTCACGTCCTGCAAATTGTACGTGAAGCACTGAGCAATATTTATAAACACGCGCAGGCCACACAGGTCGACATCACCCTGCAACTACGTCAGGGCTACATCGAACTCAGCGTAGCCGACAATGGCATCGGTATTCCGGATGATGCCAGCCGCGCCAACCACTATGGACTTATTATCATGCGCGACCGTGCTCGGGGTTTGCACGGCGAATGCATTGTTCGACGCCGGCCGTCGGGGGGTACGGAAGTCAATGTCAACTTCCTCTCCGAATACCGTCACCGGCTGCCATTAACAGGAGAAACTCATGATTAACGAAGATGCCGCCACCCTACTGCTGATTGATGACCATCCCATGTTGCGGAATGGCGTTAAACAACTCATCAGCATGGATCCAGAATTGCAGGTGGCAGGTGAAGCCAGTCACGGCGAACAGGGTGTCGAGCTAGCGGAACAGTTGGATCCGGATTTGATTCTGCTCGATTTGAACATGCCCGGCATGAATGGTCTGGAAACCTTGAATCGTCTGCGGGAAAAATCGCTGTCTGGCCGCATTGTCGTCTTTAGCGTATCCAACCATGAAGACGATGTTGTCAATGCCCTGAAAAATGGTGCTGACGGTTACCTGCTGAAAGATATGGAGCCGGAAGATTTACTGGCTGCGCTGCATCAGGCGGCGTCAGGAAAAATGGTACTGAGTGAAACACTGACCCCGATTCTGGCCGCCAGCCTGCGCGAAAGCCGCCACAGTAGCGACCGGGACATTCAGCAGCTCACGCCGCGCGAACGCGATATTCTGAAGCTGCTGGCTCAGGGATTATCCAATAAAGTGATTGCCCGCAAGCTCACGATTACTGAAAGTACCGTTAAGGTTCACGTCAAACACCTGTTGAAAAAAATGAAGCTAAAATCACGGGTTGAAGCGGCTGTCTGGGTATTACAAGAAAAAGTGATTTAATCCAATCGTCACAAGATACCGCTATTGTCAGCGGTACGGATAAGGCGCTCTGGCGCCCTTCCGTCTGAGATTATCCTCGCGTGAGCGGGGATGCCGCCGTAGTTGATGAAAACCCCATCAACACCCCGCCCAATCTAAACGCTTGCTAAACGGCACCGGCATTTATAGCCATTATCCTAATTAATGTGACGTTTCTCTCATCTAAACTAGTTAGTAATCGCATTTTTCGGCTTTTACACCGAGTTTAACGTTGAGGAACAACATGAAAAAGGTCAGTAAAGAGCGGTTTATCGGCCTGGAATGGTTACGGTTTTTGCTCGGCTGCTACGTGATGATTTACCACACGGTACACGTTTATCCCCAGCGAGAACGCATTCCCTTCCTGAGCGAGCTCACCAGTATGGGATTCTTCGCGACCAGCACGTTCTTTGTCCTGTCTGGCTTCTTGCTCGCACATGTCTACATTAAGGACGGACGTCTGCGCGAACCGGTTCGCCAGTTCTGGGCCAAACGCTTCTTTAATCTTTATCCCATCCATATCATTGCCTTGCTGTCTTCGATTGCCGTTGTCACGCTGATGCAGTGGCTGGCCGTGCCACCGGAAGGACAAGTCGCCAGTGCGCGTTTCGTTATTTATGACACCAACGATCCCGCAGCCGACCCCGAAACGCTGCGCCATTACATGACGAATGCACAGTTGGCGTTCAACGGATTATTGCAGGTACTGATGTTGCAGGCATGGAATCCTTACTTCCTGACCTTCAATGCCCCGTTATGGTCGCTTTCCACCTTGTTCTTTTTCTATCTGGCGTTTCCGCTGTTGGCACCGCGTCTGTTGAACAACCGCCATCCGTGGCTGTGGATGGGGATCGTCTGCCTGCTGTATCTGCTGCCGCCGATTTGGGTGATCTGGCAACAGCAGTTCGGTATGCCGTACACTGGGCTATTGCAGCGTGGGCCGATCTTCCGTCTGCCGGAATTCCTGGCCGGGATTTTGGGCTATGCGCTGTTCCGTCATTATCGTCAGAAAGATCGCTTACCGTTGACCAAAGGCCAGCGCTACGCAATCGCCCTCTTTATCGGTGTGAATTTCCTTGTCGCTACCTGGCTGTTCACAAAAGGTGAAGCCTATTGGTATTTCTTGCTGCACAACGGCTTGCTCCTGCCGGCTCAGGTCGGTCTGGTTTGTCTCAGCGCGCTGGCGCGTGAACCTAACAGTGACTGGCTGCGGCACTGGTCGCCCCGACTGGGGGCAGCTTCGCTGTCTATCTTTGCGCTACACGTTCCGCTCTTTAATCTGTTCCGTACGCTAGAACAGCTGGTGCGCGGTAACCCGATGGCCTGCTTCAGCGATTGGGGGCAGTGCATTTCCGCAGCAGGCCAAGTACAACTGTCCATGACGGGCTATATCATTTTCCTGCTCAGCACCGTGACGCTCTGTGTTCTCTTCCAGGAACGGATCGTGTTCCGCGTAAGGACGTTCCTGACCACACGTTTCCTGAGCAACAACAACACCTCGCGCACGCAGCGCACCGCATAGCGTCCTCTATCGCTCACGCTCTCTGGCCTGAAACAAGCAAGGTCAGAGAGCATCATCCCCCGCACGATTCATCCCCTTTCCGTCAGCTCAAAAATGTGACAGACATCGCGTTATAGCTGTTAATCATCAATAGCCACTTTTATAACTATTTACATTCTAATCAATTTTCGTTTTCGGGTAGAGCATCACTACGATTCCTGTTAATGTTTGCCGTTCCGGACTAAACCGGTTCGTTATCATCGGCTGTACGTCTTTGTCTTTGACGGACATCTCAATACCTGTCACCACGGTTTACTTGGCAATAATGACACTATCCAAACACGCACTCTCTTCCCTCAGCCTGGTTATCGCCCTCTCTGCTGGCATTACACAGAGCCGCGCTGACACCATTTGGCTGACCAATGGCGACCAGCTTACAGGGAAAATCACGCTGCTTGACGGCGGTAAACTCTTTATCAACACCGATTATGCCGGCTCTATTTCTGTCGACTGGGATAAGGTGAAAACCTTTGAATCTGACCATGGTCTGGTGATTCAAGGTGAACGCTACGAGAAAGGCGTTCTGTATCCGGCGGTTAAAGCGGGCGAAAATCGTGCCGTCGTCGCAAGCCCATCGCTGGCTAACGAAGCGACTGGCCCACAAACGTTGCCACTTTCTGAAATTACGTCCATCGTCGCGCAGAAGCCGCTGGTGACCGATTTCGCCTGGAAAGGCAACATTGACGCTGGCATGTCGCACAAGAAAAGTTCGACAGAAACCGACAACTACGATGTGACGCTGAACACCAAAGCGCGCCACGATACGTGGCGGCACAACCTAGATGCCAGCTACCATTTGGCAAAAGAGAATAAAGTCGAGAGCACCAAGAATGCCGCTGGCGAATATGCGCTGGATAAATTCGTGGATGAGAACTGGTTCTGGCAGGGCCGTTATCAATATAAACGCGACTGGATTGAAAGCATTAAAATCAACCGCTCTTTCGGTCTCGGTCCCGGTTATCAGTTCTGGGATAACGATTTAGGGGCGTTCTCACTGACGTCGCTGGTCAACTCCCAAACCTTCGTCTACCGCGATCAAGGTGAAGATAACTTCTATTCTGGGGGCATCAAGTGGGCTTACAACCGCTATCTGTTCAGCAAATCGGTTGAAGCCTTCACCAACGGTGAATTCGGGCGTTCATTTGACAGCACCGCACCAATCTATCTGAAAGCAGATGCGGGCCTGCGCTTCAAGCTGACCGACTGGTCTTCGATGACGATGAAAGTATCACGTACCCGTATCGAAAGTAATCAGGGGAATGTTGACGACACACTCTACACCATGGGTGTTGGCGTCGGCTGGTAAGTCAGTAGCTTCACAGTGTCTCAAGGTGAACGGCGGCCTCGTCGTTCACCTCAATGCTTCCGCCCACCGTTGTTTCGTGATTAGCCGTTTCCTGCTGCCGCAGAACACGACTGTTGCAGGATACGCACCCGCTGTGCCAGTTCGCTCACGCTTTCGTCTTCCGTTCCGTGATTCTTCAGCTCTTGCTCGAGTGCAAACAGGTATTGCGCATTGGTGCCGAGCGGACCGCTCGCGCGCGCAATCAGCGGGGCAACGCTCTGAATGCAGGTATCATTTTCGTTGAGGGGATGCTCCGGCTCGGAGACAAACACCAGCGCCGTCAGCGGTGCACCGTTCTTGCGATGCAGTTCGCACCAAAGCGGACGATAGCAGCCCGTCAGCATTTCACGCTTCCACAACAGTTCCAGATCTTCACGCAATGAGGTTTCCGGCAGTCGGAAAGCCAATCCCGTCGTTTGCCCACCGGGTTTCAGCGCCAGCATCCGCCCCGGCTGCGTTACCGTGCCGCGACCAATGGTGAGGCGCAGACAAAAGGCACGCTGCCACCCTGCCAACGTGGCCAGACAGGTTTCTTCGGCGTCAAAAACCGGATTCCACATGAGCGAACCATAGCCAAACACCCAGACAGGGCAGCTATTTGGCCGGAGCGCCAACGTCCTGTCCAACGAGTCAGCCCGCTGTTGCGGGGTGAGCAGTAAGGTTTCTTCAATACACCCAAAAGACGTTCTACAATCTGCTTTCTGCAAAAAATCGCGTGTTAACACTACTTACTACCCCCAACCTTACTCTTTTGCTGCTCGTTAGATCGACTCTCGCCCTGCGTGTAAAAATCTAACTGCTTCATCTGTTTAATTTTACAACACTATAGATATTGAGGTTATTCATTTATGGCTTTGCAATCAAGTTTGATACTAGTCACAAAAACAGAAAAAGTTCGTGATAATTTTTCACTCACGAAAAATTCCGATTTTGTACCAACTTAATCGGCAACGCGCCGCCAGACTTGACGCATTCCTGATACAAACCTCATTTTTGTGACGTCAGGAGCCTGCCGCAGGCTTGACGTGAACGCTTTCGACGCCAATGAAACGTATCGGCGGCAACAAAAATAATAACGGATAGACATCAAATGATAATAATTATCATCTCGTGTTATTATCATCCTTAATTTGGAATCGACTATCCACGGAGGCACTGAATGGCAACGCCGCGTCAGCCTGTTTTAGTTCAGGTTAAAAAGATCCACGATATTTCCCCTCATTTACGCTGCATTACTTTCCATCACGACGCGCTACGCGATTATTCGACCGAGCGATACGGTGCACACATCAAGCTCTTTTTGCCTCAGGCAGGACAGCAAAAACCGGCTCTTCCCGTGATTGGCGAACGCGGCCCGATCTGGCCAGAGGGCGAAGCCCGCCCCATCGTCCGCACCTATAGCGTCCGTGCGGTGCGCCCGGAGGATGCGGAGCTGGATATGATTTTCGCGCTGCATGAGCACGCGGGGCCTGCCGTCACCTTTGCCCGTCAGGCCAAGCCCGGCGACTGGGTCGGTATTTCACAACCCGGTGGCCCGCTCCCGATGCTGCCGCCAGCGGCCGCTTATTATCTGGCTGCTGACCCGTCATCGTTCCCCGCGCTCATGGCGCTGCTGGAGAATCTGCCTGATGACGCAACGGGGCATGCGGTAATCCGTGTCGACAGCGAGGCTGATAAACTTGATATCGCGAAACCAGCACAGCTTCAACTGCACTGGATTATCGGCGGAACGGACGTGACCGATGCATTGTTACAGCAGTTTCAAGCACTTCCGTCGGCTGAAAATGCGTTTTACTGGTTAGCGGGTGAGGATCGTATCGTAGTTCAGCTTCGTCGCCACGTGCGGCGCGAACGCGGGTGCGAGCGAAAACAGATGTATGCCGTGCCTTATTGGCGAGAAGGACTAAATGAAGAGGATTATCATCATAAACGTCACGATATTATGGATAATCCTGACGAATAGCCAAAAAAAAGACATTTGATATTATCATGATAGGGAGAAGACATGTAAATTCTCCCTTTTCATCTAAATTTAAGCACAAAGCGTAAAAATCCGTAAAACTCCCCGCATTAACACGCCAATCTGTTATCATTATCATATCGTTCGTTTTATTACGTTATAACTACTTTTTAGTAACCTTTTGCTATTTATTGTTGTTTTATTTCCGGAACCATTCAGGTGGCAGATATGTTAACTTGAAATATGACGGGGATATTTTGCCGTATCATTCCACTGGATAAGGAGAACTCCCGCAATGAAGTCTCATGCTGAGGTGGTCAAAACTCGCCATCATGAATACTCACTCATTTTTCCTGTTATTGCGCTGGCTGTGCTCTACATGTGGGGCACTTCACAAAATTTTGTCGCCATTCTCGGCATCAACGCTATCGCGCTAGCTGGGATACTGTTCAGCGCCTTTAGTGTAGTTCGTCACGCCGACGTGCTCGCACACCGTCTGGGTGAACCCTACGGTTCATTGATCCTCAGCCTGTCCGTTGTCATTCTGGAAGTCAGCTTGATTTCGGCGCTGATGGCAACCGGTGACGCTGGCCCGGACCTGATGCGTGACACCCTCTATTCCATTATCGTGATTGTCACCGGTGGTCTGGTCGGTTTCGCCCTCTTACTCGGTGGCCGTAAATTCGCCACACAGTACGTCAACCTCAGCGGCATCAAGCAATACCTGATGGCGATATTCCCATTGGCGGTGATTGTACTGGTTTTCCCCAGCGCCTTACCCGATGGTAACTTCAGCGTAGCGCAGTCGTTGATTGTTGCCGCAATTTCTGCGGCGATGTACGGCGTTTTCCTGTTGATTCAAACGCGTACGCACCAAAGCCTGTTTGTGTATGAGCATGAAGACGAAGGTGACGGCGATGATCCGCACCATGGTAAACCGTCCGCACACAGTTCACTGTGGCACACCGCCTGGCTGCTGGTTCACCTGGTTGCCGTTATCGCGGTCACCAAGACGAACTCCATGCCGCTGGAAACGCTGCTGACCGAAATGAATGCGCCGACGCAGTTTACGGGCTTCCTGGTCGCGCTGTTAATCCTCTCTCCTGAAGGGCTGGGAGCGATCCGTGCGGTCTTGAAAAATCAGGTACAGCGCGCCATGAACCTGTTTTTCGGTTCCGTGCTGGCAACCATTTCCCTGACGGTCCCTACCGTTACGATTATCGCCATGCTGACAGGCCGCACGCTAAACTTCGGTCTGGATATGCCACACATTGTCGTGATGCTGTCGGTGCTGGTGCTGTGCCACATTACGTTCTCCACCGGTAGAACCAACGTATTGAGCGGCAGCGCGCATCTGGCGCTCTTTGCCGCCTATCTGATCACCATCACGCTGTAATTCTCCTGCCGACGCAGTTTTCACTGNNGGCCCCGCAAAAAACCACTTCTCTTGATGTATATCTGGATCTTCTGAGCACGTCCGGCGTATCGTAAGGCTGTCGTCGACGGACCGGCAGGCCCGCCATATTGATTTACTTCCTTACTTTGGTTTCTGCTTAGATGAAAACGCACGGAATTAACGGTGTTAGGCCGTTCAGCGCGCTAATTAACGCATGCTGGCGCGAAAAATATACGCTGCAACGTTTTACCCACGACATTATTGCTGGCGTGACCGTCGGTATCATCGCCATACCGCTAGCCATGGCACTGGCTATTGCCAGCGGCGTTCCTCCGCAATACGGACTGTATACGTCAGCCATTGCTGGGATTGTCATCGCCGTCAGTGGCGGCTCACGCTACAGCGTCTCAGGCCCGACCGCTGCCTTCGTCGTCATTTTGTATCCGGTGTCGCAACAGTTCGGGCTATCCGGTCTGCTGGTTGCCACCTTGCTGTCTGGCGTATTTCTGCTGCTGATGGGGCTCTGCCGTTTAGGCCGTCTAATTGAATATATTCCGCTTTCTGTGACGCTGGGGTTTACCTCTGGGATCGCTATCACCATCGGTACCATGCAAATCAAGGATTTCTTCGGCTTGCAGATGGCGGTAGTCCCCGAGCATTACGTCGAAAAAGTAGCGGCGCTGGCGCAATCGCTGCCGACCCTGCATCTTGCTGATACGCTGATTGGCGCAACGACGCTTTTGGTTCTCATCGTCTGGCCCAGACTCGGTATTCGTCTGCCCGGTCATTTGCCTGCGCTGCTGGCAGGCGTCGCAGTGATGGGGATTATGTCACTGCTCGGTGAAAACGTGGCCACCATCGGTTCCCGATTCAGCTATATGCTGGCGGACGGTTCGCAAGGGCGAGGGATTCCACCTATCCTGCCACAGCTCGTTTTACCGTGGGATATTCCGTCGCCCGATGGAAAGACGATGACGCTGGATTGGCAAAGTATTTCCGCTCTGCTGCCTGCGGCGTTCTCTATGGCGATGCTGGGGGCGATTGAGTCGCTGCTGTGCGCCGTCGTGCTGGACGGGATGACGGGCAAAAAACACCATTCTAATGCGGAGCTAATGGGCCAGGGTTTCGGTAACATCATCGCGCCCTTCTTTGGCGGTATTACCGCGACCGCGGCGATTGCCCGCTCCGCCGCCAACGTGCGCGCGGGGGCAAACTCGCCGATCTCCGCCGTAATCCATGCACTTATGGTTCTATTGGCGCTGCTGATCCTTGCGCCGTGGCTGTCTTATCTGCCGCTGGCGGCGATGGCGTCGCTGCTGCTGATTGTCGCCTGGAACATGAGCGAAGCACATAAGGTGGTGGATTTGCTGCGCCACGGACCGACAGACGACATTATCGTGATGCTGCTCTGTATGTCGCTGACCGTGCTGTTCGATATGGTGATCGCCATTACCGTCGGTATCGTGCTGGCATCCCTGCTGTTCATGCGGCGCATCGCGCAGATGACCCGACTGAGCGAACTGCCAGAGACCAAAATCCCGGATCATCTGGTACTGCGTGTTAACGGCCCGCTGTTCTTCGCCGCGGCAGAACGCATCTTCAACGATCTGACCGTGCGCAGCGAAGGCTATCAAAATATCATCTTACAGTGGGATGCGGTGCCAGTGCTGGATGCTGGCGGACTCAATGCGTTCCTGCGCTTTAGTGAAACGCTGCCTGAAGGTAAACAGCTCATCATCACCGATATTCCCTTCCAGCCGTTAAAAACGCTGGCGCGGGCGAAGATTCATCCGATTGAAGGGCGGCTCAGCTTCTACGGTTCACTCGCACAGGCGATTGAGGCGACGACGGTGCGCTCAGCGTAGCGGAAACAACATAGAAATAGTGTGCGAGCCACGCCGTGCTAATGCTGCACGGCTGGCATCTTAAAGCGGACGGACAGGCGTTCGTCCCGCAGCGTTAAATCCAGCGCGTCGTCACATTCGCGGCTAATGGCACTCAGTTGCTCGTTCGTCAGCGAATAAGGCAGTTGGATATCAAACGCAGTCAGACCTTGCTGGCGTGCCAGCATAATCAGCCTGATGATGTTGGTTTCGTCACTCACCTGTGTAGAAAGCACCTGTAGCGCCAGTCCCTTCAGCCGCTCTTTCGGCGCACTCTGTCGAGCCGGTGCCATCTTGGTTACCATGCCAAAAATCGGCATCACGCCGTACATCGCATCCACGAAACGCCAACGTTTCTTGCACAATGCCGCTAAATAATCCGTGTAGTCCAGACAGAGTAGCTCACTGGAACTTGTAGACTCAGGGGACTTTTCCATATTCCCTTTTCTCCTCTTCGCCAGTGGTTTGCCGCGCACTACCCTGACGGGTCTAAAACCGTAAACAATATGATGGTTAATTCAGGTATATTGTCACGCTTCGATCCCTTTTGACTAGCGTGTTGAGGAGACCTAATTGTGACAACTTTTTCTTCTGCTCCCGTGTTAATTACCGGCGGCGCACGGCGTATTGGGCTGGCGCTGGCGCGTTCGTTTCTGGCCCGGTCGATTCCGGTCATCATCAGCTATCGCACACCTTATCCTGAGTTGGAGACGCTACAGCAAGATGGCGCCGTTTGTCTGACCGCCGATTTTTCCACCACGGAAAACATCTATGCGTTTGCGAAGCAAATCCAGTCGCTCACGCCGCAGCTGCGCGCCATTATTCACAATGCCAGCCGCTGGGAGCCTGAAAGCCCCACCACACCGCCAGAAAAAACGCTGGCCGATATGCTGCAAATCCATGTTTATACGCCCTATTTACTCAACCAACGGCTGGAACCCTGCCTGCGTGGCCAAGGCATCGCGGGTGCAGATATCATTCATCTGACGGATTACGTGGTAGAAAAAGGCAGCGATAAGCACATTGCCTATGCCGCCAGCAAAGCGGCACTGGATAACATGACGCGGTCATTTGCCCGCAAGCTGGCACCAGAGGTGAAAGTCAACGCGATCGCCCCCAGTCTAATCCTGTTTAATGAAAAGGATGACGACGCCTATCGTCAGCAGGCACTGGAAAAGTCATTGATGAAAATTGCCCCCGGTGAAGAAGAAATTGTCCGACTGGTGGATTACCTGCTCAGCAGCCGTTACGTCACTGGGAAAACACTAGGCGTTGATGGTGGACGGGCTTTGCGTTAATTCCCTGAGTATCAATGTGAGGATAAACCCATCACTACCAGCGACGTTCGCCAGCAGCTTACTGCTCATTTGACGCGCCTGTGGCGCTATGGACTGGTGCTGTCGCGCAACCATGAAGTTGCCGAGGAGTTAGTCCAGTCCACCTGTGTTCGCGCACTTGAAAAAAGCGGGCAATTTACACCAGGCACTCGCATCGACAAATGGCTGTTCTCCATTCTCCACTCGATATGGATTTCCGAACTGCGCGCACGCCGCGTGCGTCTAGGGCAAGGTTTTGTCGAAAGCGAAGCCCTATTGGCTCCAGATACCCGAGAGCGGAATGATGATGCTCGGCATTACCAGAAAATAATGCAGCGCGTTAACGCCTTGCCAGAAGCGCAGCGCAATACCGTATTTTTAGTTTATGTCGAAGGATTTACCTATCAGGAGGCAGCAGACACGCTATCGGTACCCATCGGCACCATTATGAGCCGGCTGGCCACCGCACGAAGTACGCTGGCAAAATCAGTTGATGCTCTGCCCGCTGCAAAGGAGAAACGGTCTTGAAACCCATGCGTTTTACGCCCCCCTACAGTGATGAAGCCATCGTTGCCTGGTTGGATGGTGAGATGGATGACAACGATGCACAACAATTCGCGACACAGTTGGAGAGAGATGTGCCACTCGCCGAGCGCACCGCCGAGCTGATGAAAAGCCATCTCGGTTTTGAAGAGGCCTTCGCGCCGTTACTCAACAAAGCGCCTCAGGCAAAAATGCAGGCCCGGCTTGAGGAACTGCTAGCAACGCACCCAGCGTCTGTAGAACCGCCCTCGCATGCCGGTGTTAGTCGCCGCTCGCTCATTGCTGCCTCACTCAGTTTTTTGGTGATTGGCTCAGGGCTAGGCTACCTTGCCCGTCCTGTTTCGATTGCTCGCAACGACAGTGAGAAAATTCGCGATCTTGAAGCACAGTACATGTCACTGTACAGCATCGAAACCCTGCTTGATGCAGACAGTTCCTTACCCACCTTACAGCGCGGGCTGTCTCGTGCCACTCAAGAAATTGGGCTGCCGCTCAATGAACGGCAACTGACGCTTCAAGGCGCGGAGCTAAAAATAGTGCGTATGCTGCGCTACGACAGCACCGCCATTGCGCAGATTGCCTGGATGCACACCGAGTATGGTCCCATGGCGTTGTGCATTTCTCTCGATCGGGGAGCAAGCGCTTCTGCGCTTAACAATGAGCGGCGCCATGATATGCATGTCGTCTGGTGGCACAATCGTGGCTATCAGTTCGTATTAATTGGCCGTAATCCTGTACCGCAACTGACTGAAAGCGCGCTCAGACTGCAAACCTCTCTGACCTAGCCATTGACGCTCCCGCCACTCGCTGATTCCCAGAGTGACGGGAAACGTTTATGCGGTGTGTCGCGCTTTCGTCTGGATATCAATACTGATTGCCACGCGATCGTCCACCACCCCGGTAAAGCGGTCCATATTAAAGGACGAGCGAGAAATCACCGTGGTGGCATGGAGAGATAACGCCTCTTCGCCAGATACGTTTCCGCCATGTTCTTCAAGCGTGGCGTCCAGAATAACGGGGCGTTGAATATTTTTTACCGACAGTGAACCAAAAACCCGAAAATGGCCATGACCTAGCGCCACCACCCTGCTGCTGGTGAACGTGATATCGGGATAGTGTTCGGCATCAAAAAACAGGCTGCTTTTTAACTGGTAAGTCAGCAGGCCATTGGAAGCCTGCAACGTCGTGATGGGGATTTTCACATCAATACGGTCGTTTATTTCCTTTTCAGCATCCAGTGTGATGTTTCCCGTCACGCCGTCGAGAGAAGCCTGTGAAAGGTGCCCAAATGCTTGCCATGAAAGCGCAATGGCAGTTTTATCCGTGGCAATGGTGTAGTTGAGAGGCATAGCGTGCAACAGTGGGCTGATGAGCAGCCCGGCGGCCAAAACGGGAACGATGCGCGTCATAACAGGGTTCTCCTAAAAGTAGACAACGTGTAAACGCACCAACGAACGAATTTATTCGACCAATTTTCATTATTTTTCTCGATGCTGAGAAAACATCGAGTGCTGATGGTAAGCAGGCTTTGCGTTAAAGCACCGCCACAAAGACGTGGCGCGATATTTCACGCCATGTCTTCTTTTCTTGCATCTTGCGCGGCCGTTACGTTAATGATCTTAACGTGAGGGGGGACAAGCATAAAAATCAGGGACACACTGCGTGATTTTTTTCCTGAGTGATTAACAAGCTTTCAATATTTTTTGCTGACAGTGAGCGATAAAAAAACCACCCCTGAATTAAGCAATCTGCGTCAATTTCTCTGGCAATCGTTAATTGCTCAGCATCTTCAACGCCTTCAAAAACAATGTCTTTCCCCATATCTTTAATGAGCGAACAGATTGCATGCAATATCTTTTCTTTATTCTTGTTGTCCAGGTTTTTCATTAACGAACCGTCAAGTTTAACTTCATCAAATCTGAAACCGGTAAGCCATGCTAAATTCGAATTCGCCACGCCAAAATCATCAATCGCTAGTTTGATATTCATTTTTGCCACACGCTCGGCAAAAAGCTGGATTTCCTTTTGCGATAGCTGGCAGCGTTCTGATATTTCCAGCTTTATCTGTGCAGGCTCAACACCATGGAAAGCACACACATCAATCAATCGATTCATGAAAGCCAGATCGCTAATCTCATGATCGGTTATATTTATAGACAGCGTCAGTTTCCTGTTTTTATTGAGAACAGCCGCCATCTCTCTCACTGAGTTTCGTATTATAAAATCAGATATTTTTGAGTAAAACCCTATTTTTTCTGAAATTTTTATAAAGACTTCAGGAGAAACATAGCCATGTATGCCATCATGCCATCTGACCAGCGCCTCAATACCGGCTATTTCCCCATCGATAGCGCTCACCATCGGTTGATATTCAAGAAAAACATCCCCCCGCTTGATAGATTTTTTCAAACGGGATTTCAGGGATTGTCTTTTATCGACAATATTTAAACAGAAGAAAGTCAGAAACCCGCCCAGCATCAATGCAAACACCATAACAAAAGACAAGAGACCCAGTGTGAGCGACAGCAGCCCGCTGCGCGCATTTTGAGCCATCACACAAAACAGCCATTGGGAACTACAAAGGCTGGTGTTGGCGGTAAATAGTTTACTCAGTAACGGATTACCTGAAGCAATATATCCCTTCGAATTCGATTCAAAATACTTTTGCGATTTATCCGCTGATGTCATAATGAAATACCCATCAGTGAACGTATTCAATATATTTTCATAGGTTCCCCGCGAGATAAATACTGCAGCATGACCTTGATAGAGACCGATATTGTCATACCGCGTTTTACTATTGTTTTTCACTTCAATTAATGATGGTTTATTATTTTTCTTTTCATTACTCACAGTAATATGAAGAGGAGGGTTTACTTCCCCCCAAAAGGCGCTACAATAAATACGATTATCTTTTAAAGAAGCAACATCTTCAATATTGAGATGACGCCACCTTATCATTTTTAATTTTTCAATATAGTTTGGCGAGCAAACATCATCATCAATAGCGTTAATCTCAACCAACGCAGACAGCGCCTGTTCTGCTAACATTTCAGCCTGAAAGCGTACATTCTCAGAGCGCAATATTAATTTATTTTCCTGATGATTAACCAATAATTCATTTAATAAAAATAAAAAAGAAAATGAGATAATAACCATCATAAAAATGGCGGTTGTTATCTTTTTTAATCCTGAAAAACGCATCGCAATCCAATGTCAGTTAATGCTAAAAAGCGCATTTAAATCCAAGCCAGAGATGGTAACCAGATGAAATTTTCGTGTCCAGCTATTTCAAAAAAACACAGTTAAAATTAGCACGTTTTTATAATTCACTTCAGTTAATAAATCAGCTCCGTTTTATTAAGCAATATCGATTGAAAACCATGTAGGTAACCATTTGATTACATAAAGAAATAACCAACCAGTCACACATTAATGCATTTCATATACATTATTAGCAATAATTATTGCCCCACCGCAGTCCACCGACCTGCACGTGCCCGAAANNCCGAAAGCACGTGCAACGAGATGGGTGGTCTTATTCCATCTCTTTTTTCTTCACTCGCACCTTACGCTGGTACGCTCTTATGTCCTGACTGCGCTCAGTAAACGTCGAGAGTCAGATGCGATATCGCCTAAAAAAAGCACGCCCACAGCGTATCTAACTTGGGAAAATAAACAAAGACTTAACACCCATTTACGCTTCATGTCTCGTTTATCGCCTATCATCAGGCTATGCTATCAACAGTGAGTTGGGGATAACGTAGATACCATGCATAAGATTGTTTTTATAGAAGATGATACCGAGGTGGGGAAATTAATCGCCGCTTACCTCGGTAAGCATGACATTGATGTTCAGGTTGAAGCTCGGGGCGATCAGGCATTAGCCTTTATTGAACAGCAGCAGCCCGACCTTGTGCTGTTGGACATCATGCTGCCCGGCAAAGACGGCATGACAATCTGTCGGGAATTGCGACCACAGTACAGCGGCCCGATTGTGCTGCTAACCTCGCTGGACAGCGACATGAATCATATTCTGGCGCTAGAAATGGGTGCCGATGATTATATTCTGAAAACCACACCACCCGCCGTGTTGCTCGCCCGCCTGCGCCTGCATTTGCGGCAATACGCTGCGGCACCGCAGGCCGTAACGGAAAACGCTGCGCCCGCCGCGTTACAAGTGCACAAATCACTGCACTTCGGCCTGCTCTGCATCGATCCGGTCAATCGGGAAGTGACATTAGGGCAAGAACACATTGTATTATCCACCGCAGATTTCGATCTGCTCTGGCAGTTGGCGACCCATGCAGGTCACATTATGGATCGGGATGCGCTGCTGAAAAATTTGCGCGGCGTCACCTACGACGGTATGGATCGTAGCATTGACGTCGCGATTTCCCGTCTACGTAAGAAACTGTACGACAACCCGTTGGAGCCGTTCCGTATTAAAACGGTGCGCAACAAAGGTTATCTGTTTGCCCCCAATACCTGGGAGAGCGTCACGCTATGAGAAAGCTGTTCGTCCAGTTTTTTCTATTGCTATTCGCCTGCTTTGTTGTCATGACGCTTCTGGTCGGTCTGGTCTATAAAGTCACGGCCGAACGCGCCGGACGTCAGTCCATGGATGATCTGATGAAAAGCTCGCTGTATCTCATTCGTAATGAGCTGCGCGCGATTCCGCCGCGCGAGTGGCATAAAACCATTAACGAACTTGATTTAAACCTGTCATTCAAACTGCACATCGAACCGGTGAGCAAATATGCACTGACCCCCAAGAATCGGCAGCGTCTGAATCAGGGAGAAATTATCGCGCTGGATGATGAATACACCTTTATCCAACGCATCCCCCGCAGCCACTATGTTCTTGCCGTCGGCCCTATTCCTTATTTGTTCTTCCTGCATGAAATGCGGCTGCTGGATTTACTGCTGGTGATGCTCATCGGGCTGTCGCTGGCGCTGCCCGTCTTCCTATGGATGCGGCCACACTGGCAGGCCATGCTAAAACTGGAGAATGCCGCGCAGCGCCTCGGGGATGGTCATCTGGAGGAGCGCATTCACTTCGATAGCACCTCAAGCCTGTACCGGCTTGGCATCGCCTTCAACCGCATGGCGGATAACCTGAACCAGCTCATCAACAGCAAAAAGCAGTTGATTGACAATATTGCGCACGAATTGCGTACGCCGCTGGTCAGGCTACGCTATCGGCTGGCAATGAGCGACAACCTGACAGAAGACGAGCAGCAGGCGTTAAACCAGGATATTGGTCAACTCGAAGCCCTGATTGACGAGCTACTGACATATGCCAGACTCGACCGCCCCCAGGTGACGCTGCATCTTGCCGATATTGATATTCCTTCGTGGCTACAGGCAAAAGTCGATGATTTCCGCCTGATCCATCCTGACAAACACATCTCGTTGGACATGCCTCATTCGGCACGGATTGGGGCGCTCGATTTACGCCTGATGGAGCGGGTGCTGAATAACCTGATCGGCAATGGATTGCGTTTCTGCCACAGCCGATTGCATATCAGTCTGACATCCGATGCCGAGCATATCGCGTGTCTGCAAGTTGAAGATGACGGCCTCGGTATTCCGCCCGACAGCCGGGAAAGCGTGTTTGAACCGTTTGTTCGTCTGGAAGCGGCTATCGAAAACAGCAGCGGCGGATGTGGACTGGGGCTGGCGATTGTTCATGCTATCGCCCGCGCCTACGAAGGCAACATTACCGTGGATGACAGCCCGCTCGGCGGCGCTCGTTTCCGCTTTTGCTGGCCAGTAAAAACCGCAACAACGCAAGCCACCATCGCCATTCAGCATTAGCTCCGAGGCGGCGGTAAACCCGCCGTTTCCCGCTGTTTTTCCCACTTTCTCTGACTTGTACATTAGGTTACACGCCGAAACCAATCACTCACTGAAGCCACTCTCTGTTTCTCCTATTCTTTCTTCACCGGCCCAACCGAGGGCTACGAAACGTGAATGAGATAACGAGGAAATGATGATGAATAAAGTATTAGTTATGATCGCCGGTGCGGCACTGGGTCTGTCCTCTGTAGCGTTTGCCGCGGATACCGTAACCACCGCACCCGCTCAGCCAACGGCGACCACGTCTGCTCCGGCTAAAGCCGTTCACCATAAAAAACAGGTGAAAAAAGCGAAACCTGCCGCCGAACAAAAAGCACAAGCTGCCAAAAAACACGTGAAGAAGGCTAAACCTGCACCTGCTCAGAAAGCACAGGCCGCTAAAAAACACGTGAAGAAAGCTAAACCCGCCCCTGCTCAGAAAGCGCAGGCTGCCAAGAAACACGTGAAGAAAGCAAAAACGGCAAAACCAGCGACCACTACGCCAGCAGCGTAATCGGTAAGCACCCACGCCTTCCCGATGGGGAAGGCGTCTTTCGGTTAGCCCTATTGGAAACCTATCTCTAAGGGCTTGCTGTAAAACAATCATCAAACACTCGGTTTACCGAGTGTTTATTTCATAGGGGGGCGGGAGAATGATGCGGCGTTACTCATTTGAAATTATGTTATCCCTCGTTCTGCTCTGTGGCCTTATCACTTTGAGTTTTTTTCTCTAATCGCAAGGGCTGCATCACGCAGTGATTAATCGTACCGCTATTAATCATAAGGTTATTGAACGTCAAAAACAGTAAACGTCAAACCTGTAGACAGCGAACCAAATAAAGATGGTGGAGTCGTAAAGTTTTATCACTCAGCGCCGTTTATATCATTACACTCCGGGCAATACCGAGAACCGTATAATGAAAAGAACCCTGCAGATATCTACCCTATTGCTGAGCACGCTGGCTGCAACATCGTATACCTTCGCCTCTTCCTCTTCATCGTCCGGTATCATCCACTTTTCGGGTGCCATCGTCGAACCGGTCTGTGATGTTACAACACGATCAAATAATGTGACCGTCAGCTGTGAACGACAAGGGGAAGTACAAACGCTACACGTGAAAAACAGCTCACAGCACACTGTTTTGCCGCAAAGTATTGGTTCTGTGAGTTCGAAAACCTTAAGTTCAGATGCGCGTATCGTGATCGTCAGCTACGAATAAAACGGTCGTCACTCACGGTACTGCTGATATACAAATGCGACGTCTTTTACACTCGATAACATTTTAATTTCCAAGTCCTCACGAACAAATACATCTATAGTTAATTCAACGCGCTATATTTAGCGCTTCAAGATGACTTTTCTTATAAGGTTTATTTACTGCATGCGCATATCAGCCTGGTTGTTATGTTCATTATCATTTATCGCCCCGAGCAGTTGGGCTGAATCCTCACCGACGGACACCGCCGCGCAGCAGCAAATCTTATTTTTCAACCATGACGATCGGGATATCGTTCTCGACACGGCGGTCTGGCCGTGGCAAGCGATTGGACAGTTGGAAACCGCCAGCGGCAACCTCTGTACCGCGACGTTGATTTCCCCACATCTGGCGTTGACAGCAGGACATTGCGTGGTGACACCACCGAAGGGGGAGATCGATAAACCCGTCGCACTGCGCTTTCTGGCGACAGAAAATGGCTGGCGGTATGAAACAACGGAAATTGAAGCGCTGGCAAATAAAACACTCGCTAAAAAACTGAAAGCAGACGGCGAGGGGTGGATCGTTCCGCCTTCAGCAGCGCCGCTGGATTATGCCCTGATCCGGCTAAAGCAAACGCCACCTGACATTCGCCCGCTCCCACTCTGGCAAGGTAGCCGCCAGGAATTGATGCAGGCTTTGAAAGAAAACGGTCAGCGCGTCACGCAGGCGGGCTACCCAGAGGATCATCAGGAAACACTTTATCGCCATCAAAACTGTTTGATCACCGGCTGGGTTCACACTGCTGTTATCGCGCACCAGTGCGACACGCTGCCTGGCGATAGTGGCTCCCCGCTGATGCTGAACTCCGCAGCAGGCTGGGTACTCATGGGTATCCAAAGCTCCGCACCCGATGCCAGTGAACGCGATAGAGCCGATAATCGCGCCGTTTCCGTTACCGCCATCCGTCAGCAGTTAGAAGCGTTAGCAAAACTAGGGTCACCAAAAACGAGTTCACCAAAAACGAATTCGCCAAAAGAAGGCTCACCAAAAGCAAACTCTCCAAAACAACACTAACGCCCTGCAGAGCTAACACCGTCAGGCGGAACTCGTTATTCTGGATGCCGTCTGACGCCGTCATTTCCTGCCAATTTCATGGTATAAAAAAATATCTGTTCTATTCTTATCAGAGAGATAAGTTAATCATTCATATGGTCACTCCACAATCAGGGCGAGATCTAACTCACTTTGTGTGGTTATTATGCTCAAAATAGATACGATTTCAGTTCAAAGAATGCACGTCAGATACATAATTACCGATTGATAAAAGGTTATTAATATATGGGTATTATCAAATTTCTTGAATTGTATGCGTTTTAAGCAAAGTGGAATCCCGCCCTGACTCCACAATAGGTATAACAATTATCAGGATGCTATTTTTATCTTCTGGAAGCGGCCATTTTTTATAATTAGACTCCCCTTTTATTTGCAGCGTATTTCCTCAGTCAGACCATTTATTGCTACGTGTAACTTACGGGAAAAATAAAGGTAATATAATAAGTTACCTCAATTTTTAGCCTCTATGTTATTGTGTCACCGTTAAATTAAATTGATGTTGTCGCGATTATTATTGCGAAAAGGAAGAGTCTACATGTTAAAACATTTGAACCATGACGAAAAAAAACGCATGCAGACTCTCGACGAATTACAAAAAACCGATATATCTCAAGACGATATTCTTCGCAAACTCACGAAACTGGCCTGTCAACTCTTTGAAACTCCGACGGCCCTCGTGACGCTAACCGGTTCCAAGTCTCTGCATGTTAAAGCGAAAACCCATTTTCCTCTGGATGATATGGATAAAATCGGTTCATTCGACTATTTTACCGTACAAACGGGTCAATCCTTTATCTGCCCCAATGCCACTCAGGACGACCGTTTTAAAGATAGCCCTTACGTCACCAGCGGCCCTTTTATCCGTTTTTACGCTGGTGTACCGCTGAAAACTAAAGACGGCTATTCCATCGGTACGTTCAGCGTCATCGATTATATCCCACGCACCTTCAGCAAGGTCCAATTGCGGCTCCTGCATGACTTAGCGACCATTGCGATGGTGTTAATGGAATACCGCAACGCGATTGGGCTGATCGATGCCGTTACACTGTTACCCAATCGCCAGCGCCTGATTGACGACATTAGCCACATTACCGACATTCACGACCCCTATCTGCTTATTCTGATTGATACCATCGACATGTCTTACGCCTATGAAATGGCATGTGCGCTCGGTATGCCGACGGTAGAAGGTCTGCTGAAAGATATCGGGGTCTTTTTACGTCTTAGCTTAAATTCATCAAATAACCTGTACTCTGCCGCCGTAGGCCGTTTCGCCCTACTGGTGAAGGCCGATAGAAAAGAGCAGGTTCTGGCTGAACTTGATGCCTGTGCTGAGCGGATCCATGAAAGTATCACCAGCTATATTCCGCTCAAGCTGGAGTTTTTCGTTGGCTATACCGAATTCCAGATTCCGGCCAAAGATCCGCAGCAAATCTTACGTGAATCGATGAGCGCCCTGCGTGCCGCCATCCTCAGAAATATTCGCCAGTTCGCTTATGACCCTGAGGCCGATCAGGCGCAACAAATCGCCTTTACCTTGCTCAATGAGCTGGCTGACGTGCTACAGAACAATAAGCCGGGCCTCTATTTAGTTTATCAGCCGAAATTAAGTATCAAGACCAACACCGTGATTGGTGCCGAAGCACTGATTCGTTGGCGACACCCTAAGTTAGGTGAGATTTATCCCGATCAATTTATTCCGCTCGCGGAAGGCACAACACTGATGCGGCCGTTAACCGACTGGGTCACCCGAGAAGCGGCATGCCAGATGAAGCAGTGGCGTCAGGAGGGGCTCACATTCCCCGTATCGATTAACGTTTCTGCCCGAAATTTTTCCGAGAATGATTTTATTCCACGTCTTATCACTATTCTCGAGCATCACGGTCTCACCCCTCAGGACATTGACATCGAGTGTGTCGAGACACAGAAAATCATCGAAAGCACGGAAACGCTTGCCACTATCCAAACGCTGCAACAACTCGGATTTACTATCGCGCTTGATGATTTCGGTACGGGATATAGCAACTTAAGTTATCTACGTAATATTCCCTCTACGGTGATAAAGCTGGATAAATCGCTGATTAAAGATATACAAACTGACCACAAAAGCCGCGTTATTGTGCAATCCATTATCTACATGCTGCACAAACTGAATTACATTGTGCTGGCAGAAGGCGTAGAAAATAAGGAAACGCTCGAATACCTGGCTAATTTTGGATGTGATGAAGTACAGGGTTACTATTTTTCGCGGCCTATCTCGCCGGAAGCTTTCATCATATGGATGAATGAGTACGCATCACGCACGTCCGAATAGCATCATTATTCGAGCAAGACCGTTACTGCAAGCAGTCGGCAGCTCATGCCGCCGACCTGCACACCAGAGAGATTATCCTTCGACCTGCTCCATCGCCTGCAATACGCGCTTATCCGAGATTGGGAACGGCGTTCCTAGCTGCTGAGCAAAGTAGCTGACGCGCAGCTCTTCAAGCATCCAGCGCACCGCTTTCACATCGTCGTCGTCACGTCGCTCCGCAGGCAGCTTATTCCACCACTGCTGCCACGCCTGTTGAA
This sequence comes from Pectobacterium brasiliense, assembly GCF_013449685.1. GTDB lineage: Bacteria > Pseudomonadota > Gammaproteobacteria > Enterobacterales > Enterobacteriaceae > Pectobacterium > Pectobacterium brasiliense_A. The sequence continues at coordinate 37,650 of NZ_JACDSF010000037.1, forward strand.
CGTGCTCCACTTTCAGCATCTGCGCCCGGTCGCGGTGAACATCCTGCGCCAGTTTCTCCAGACGGCGCTCTATCGCTTGCAGATAACGCAGCACGTCCGGCAGACGCTGCCAGCCGTTTTCGGTCACAAAGCCACGGAACACCAGCCCGTTCATCTGGCTCTTGATATCGCTTAACGCCAGCGCCATCGCCATATCTACACGCCCTTTCAGACGCTTGTTAATGGTGAAGACCGCCGTCAGGATTTGCTCAACCTGCTTGGCGATATCAACCACCGTATCATTCAGCTCCGCACGCACTTTTTCATGCAGTTGTTGGAAGGCCTCTTCCTGCCAGACCGGACCACCGGATGATTCAATCAGCTTATCCACCGCGCAGGCGATACAGTCATCGATAAGATCCAATACCTTGCCGTACGGATTGAAATAAAGACCGAGTTTCGCCTTGTTCGGCAGCTTTTCATGCAGATATTTAATCGGCGACGGAATGTTCAGCAATAACAGACGGCGCAGCCCCTGCCGCATCACCTGCTGTTGCTGGTGCGGCGTGTCGAACAGGCGAATCGCCACGCTATCCTTTTCATCCACCAACGCCGGATAGGCTTTAACCGAGTAGCCGCCACGCTTCTGCTCATAGCAGTCCGGCAGTGAACCGAAGCTCCAGACGTGCAGACCGCGCTGCTCCAGCCCGTCATCCACTACGGATGACAGCGTTTGCTGCACTTTATCCTTGAGCTGATCTTTCAGCGCATTCAGGTCTTTGCCTTCGCGCTGCGTCCGCTTCTTCTCATCAATAACGCGGAACGTGATTTTCAGATGATCGGGCACCTGATCCCACTGCCACGCCTCGCGTGGCACCGTGACGCCCGTCATCAGTCTCAACTCACGTTCCAGCGCATCCAAGAGTCCTTTCTCTAATGGCGTGGTACGGGCCAGAAACGCTTCGGCATAGTTCGGCGCGGGTACGAAGTTACGACGTAACGGCTTAGGCAATGACTTAATCAGCGCAATTGTCAGTTCACGGCGAACGCCGGGAATCTGCCACTCGAAGCCCTCTTCACGCACCTGATTGAGAATAGGCAGCGGAATATGAACCGTAACGCCATCGGCGTCCGCGCCCGGTTCAAACTGATAAGACAAGCGTAATTTCAGGCTGCCCTGATGCCAGAAGTTCGGATAATCCAGCGCGCTTACCTTCTCTGCGCCGTCTTTAATCAACATGCTCTTTTCAAAATTAAGCAGGTCGGCATTATCCCGGCTAGCGGCTTTCCACCATGTGTCAAAATGGCGCGACGACACTACATCGTGCGGCAACCGCTGGTCATAGAAAGCAAACAGCGTTTCGTCATCCACCAGAATGTCGCGGCGGCGCGATTTATGTTCGAGATCTTCCACTTCCGCCAGCAATTTGAGGTTGGCGCGGAAAAAGGCGTGGTGCGTTTGCCAGTCGCCTTCCACCAGCGCGTGGCGGATGAACATTTCACGCGCCAGCGTCGGATCGATTTGGCTGTAGTTCACCTTACGCGCCGCGACAATCGGCAGCCCGAAGAGCGTCACCTTCTCCTGCGCCATCACCGTGCCCTGCGCTTTCTCCCAATGAGGATCGCTGTAGCTCCGCTTAATCAGATGCTGAGCCAGCGGCTCGATCCACTCGGGTTCAATACGCGCGGCAATGCGTCCCCACAGGCGGCTGGTTTCCACCAGTTCTGCCACCATCGTCCACTTAGGCGGCTTTTTGAATAACCCGGAGCCTGGGAAAATCGCAAACCGCGCGTTACGCGCACCACTGAATTCCTGTTTCTCAATATCTTTCTGCCCGATATGCGACAACAGGCCGGTGAGCAGCGCACAGTGAATACTCAGGTAATCTGCCGGTTCGCTATTGACCGGCAGCCCCAGTTCTTTCACAACCTGACGCAGTTGCGTGTAGATATCCTGCCATTCGCGCACGCGCAGGTAGTTAAGGAAATCGGTGCGGCACTGGCGGCGGAACTGGCTGGAAGACAACGCCTTTTGCTGGTCACGCAGGTAGTCCCACAGATTGACGAAAGCCAGAAAATCGGAGTCTTTATCGGCGAAACGGCGGTGTTTCTCATCCGATGCCTGTTTCTTATCCATCGGCCTTTCGCGCGGATCCTGAATCGATAGCGCAGCGGTGATGATCATCACTTCACGCACACAGCCGGTTTTACGCGCTTCCAGCACCATTCGCGCCAAACGCGGATCGATCGGCAATTGTGCCAGCTGTTGCCCCTGCGGCGTCAGGCGGTAATGCCCGTTCTCCGCCAGATTAATCGCGCCTAATTCCTCCAGCAGCCGCACGCCGTCCTGAATATTGCGTTTATCCGGCGCTTCAACAAACGGGAACGCGGCAATATCGCCTAGCCCCAGCGACGTCATTTGCAGAATAACGGAAGCCAGATTGGTGCGAAGAATTTCAGGATCGGTAAATTCAGGCCGTGACAGGAAATCCTGTTCGGAATAGAGACGAATACACACCCCAGCGGCGACACGGCCACAGCGTCCTTTACGCTGATTCGCCGACGCCTGAGAGACAGGTTCAATCGGCAGGCGCTGTACCTTGGTGCGGAAACTGTAGCGGCTGATGCGCGCGGTGCCCGGATCGATGACATAGCGAATCCCAGGCACAGTGAGCGAGGTTTCCGCCACGTTGGTTGCCAGTACGATGCGGCGACCGTGATGTGACTGAAAGACGCGGTTCTGTTCCTGATTCGACAGGCGGGCGTACAGCGGGAGGATTTCGGTATGCGGCAAGTCCAGACGAGTCAGCGCCTCTGCCGTATCGCGAATTTCACGTTCGCCGCTCATGAAGACCAGAATATCCCCCGGCCCTTCGCGCGTCAGTTCATCAACCGCATCAAAAATCGCCTGTAGCTGATCGCGATCGCTGTCATCAGCGTCTTCCACCACGGGACGATAGCGCACGTCCACCGGATAGGTCCGGCCGGACACTTCAATGATCGGTGCGTTATTAAAGTGGCGGGAGAAGCGCTGTGGATCGATGGTTGCCGACGTAATAATCACTTTTAAATCAGGACGCTTTGGCAACAGCTGGCGCAAATAGCCCATGATGAAATCGATATTCAGGCTGCGCTCGTGCGCTTCATCGATGATTAGCGTGTCGTACTGCATCAACAGGCGGTCCTGCTGAATTTCCGCCAACAGAATACCGTCAGTCATCAGTTTGACCAGCGTATTGTCACTCACCTGATCGTTAAAGCGGACTTTATACCCTACGCTGCCACCCAGCGGCGTTTCCAGCTCGGCAGCAATGCGGTCAGCAACGGTTCTGGCTGCCAGACGACGCGGCTGCGTGTGGCCGATCAAACCGTGCACGCCGCGCCCCAGTTCGAGACAAATTTTCGGCAACTGTGTGGTCTTACCCGACCCCGTCTCACCCGCGACGATAATCACCTGATGATGACGCAGCGCCTCCAGTATTTCGTCTTTTTTCTGGCTAACAGGGAGCTGTTCAGGGTAGTGGATCGCCGGACAACTTGCCCGCCGGTTCTCGACTTTCTGGCGTGCGGCAACGATTTCCCCCTCAATTTCCTGAGCGATCGCCGCCTGAGCCTGCGGGCTGCTGACCTTCGCCGCGCCCTGCAAACGACGGCGCAGACGTTGCCGATCGCGAAGCATTAGCTCACTTAACTGCGTAGATAATGCACTGAGAGGTGATTTCACGTTGCTCTTCCTTAATTATTTCTCTAATTCTTGTCTCTGCTGGGCCGATGCTCGCCGCCGAATCTGGCTCGATGGAGCCTAATCTACTGCAAGGCACGAAATTTTTAAGCCGTGGATAGTAGCACATTGTCATAAACGGCTCTAATCGCCACAACCTGGTCTTAGTCAAACATCGTCTTATTCAATAAAATCGAATAAAGACCTCGAATATTTGCACTTTTCTCTTTCCAGATCACCGCATAAGATGTGACGCATCAAGGGGCGTTATGGTGTCGCCCACTTCTAAATCACTAAAGGAATTGGCAATGAGCAAAGTATTGGTTCTGAAATCAAGCATTCTGGCAGGTTATTCTCAGTCAAACCAACTGGCCGACCACTTCACCACCGAGTGGCAGTCTGCACATCCGAACGACAGCATCACCGTCCGTGACCTGGCTGCTCAGCCGATTCCCGTTCTTGATGGCGAATTAGTCGGCGCACTGCGTCCTTCCGATGCTGCACTGACCCCACGTCAGCAGGAAGCCCTGACACTGTCCGACGAACTGATCGCGGAATTGCAGGCGCATGACATTATCGTCATCGCCGCACCGATGTATAACTTCAACATTCCTACCCAGTTGAAGAACTACTTCGACCTGGTTGCCCGTGCTGGCGTGACGTTCCGCTACACCGAGCAAGGCCCAGAAGGTCTGGTGAAAGGTAAACGCGCTATCGTATTAACCAGCCGTGGCGGCATCCATAAAGGTACACCAACCGATCTGCTGGAACCGTACCTGCGCGTCTTCCTGGGCTTCCTTGGTCTGACCGATCTTGAGTTCGTGTTCGCAGAAGGTTACGGCTACGGCCCAGATGTGGCACAGAAAGCCACCGAAGCGGCGAAAAACCAGCTGTCTCAGTTGGTCACCGCATAAATAATCATCATTACCGACCTTGCCATTGGTTTACTTGGCTTGACTATTGCGCGCCTTCC
>NZ_JACDSF010000038.1 GCF_013449685.1 Pectobacterium brasiliense
ACACCCAGCTTCTCCATACTGATACGCGTCGCCGGCTGAGAAATCACAGAGCCGCCACCAAGCGTATAAAACAGTTTGTCTGATACGGCTCCACTGACATCAGCCCCATACCCCTGCGCCCCACTATTCGCCTGAGGCAAATTGATGTTGAACTGATCGGCGAAAACGCATGGCGTAATCAAATGCAGTCCAATAGCCAGCACACAAAGTTTCATGTTCATCGTTATTCCTTAAAAATTCGTAACAGATAACAACCGCTGACCACGGCGTTGGCAGCAACTATACGGTTGCCAGAGGGTATAGGCTGCACTGCCATTCTCCGCTGACATGCGGTCACCATCAGGGAAGATCGCGCAGGAAGACGTTAGCTGTGGAGATAAGCGCTGCCACTTGTGATTGTTGGTGTTTTCCACGACAGGCTCTGGAGGCCAGTAACCATCGCGGCGGGAACCCGTCAGGGGCTGATAGACGTGCAGTTGACCAGAGCGCGTAATAATGTCTGCCACACGTTGGGCGACAACGGCGGACGCTTTATCGTCATCGGTATGCTGGACAAATCCAGAACGGGGATAAACATTCCCCCACATATTTCCAGACGCCATGCTGCCCACTTCGCGTTGGCCAGGAATGAGCGCCTCAGGATACAGCGATTCAGGAATTCCCGTTCGCCAGACGAGAGAATCCAGTGTGCTCAGAAAATACGGCATGAGCGGCGTGGCAACGCTATCGCAGGAATAACCGGGAATTTGTCCACCGATGAGGGCCGAGGCTGGGTGGCCGATCGCATCCGCATACTTGAATTTGATATTGGATTTTCGTCGCCCCGGATCTTTAATATCTGCCGCGTTCCCTCCGCCGGCAGTGACCCCGCTTAACCCACTGGTCACCGTACTTTCCAACCCGCCTGCACCTTGACTGACCAGAGACATTTCTGACCAGGGATTGCCTCCTGGAGCCATATACGTGGATACCACTGCATCAGGAATAAAGTGAGTGACTTTGACGGACGTGCGAATGGTACAGCCGAATTTCGTGCAGAATAGCCAGTAACATATGCCACTGACACGCCAACTGATACACCCTGGAGAAATAGCGCTGGCAACGATTTGTGCGGTGTTAACGGCAGCAATCGCAGCAGGCTCACACGCGGTCGTGAGCATAATGCCAACTGCAATCGGCCGTAACCGGGTTCGCCATCGACTCATGGTCGCCCCCCTTCCTGCATTTTATATGCAAGCGCTTTGGCAACATCAGCTGTGCCGTACACCACGTCGCGATCGTCAAAAACAACAGCAGGATATTTGCGCACGCCAATTTCCCATGCATGCACCACACCACGATAGGCCGTTTGCAGGTCATTCTCATGCTGTTGCCACTGTGGAGAACGCATGACAGCCTGAGCCTGCCCTGTCGCTTGCTCCATCGAGGCTGAAAACTCGCCAAAAACTGCACGCTGCAGTCGCTCCGGCGCATCCAGCCAGACTATTTGAGTCTCGGGTGTCAGATTGCTGGGAGGGTGTTGCTGGTCGGTATAAACAACGGGGTTGGCCAATAATGGGGCAGGTAAAAACAGGAGAAGAAAAGCATAAATTTTGCCGTTCATCACCGCACTCCTCTAGGTTAATAAATACCCTTCAGGTTGCAGCAGGTAAGGGAGATAAACAGCGGTAAACTCTTTTCGAATAAATGAAAATTTACGGATTACAATAACCGAAACATAAATAAGGCCACTTCCAATAATTTTTCACAAACCGGAGGCGTATGAACATCCGAAGACTAAGGACTGACAGTATTGAACTTTCCCCAGAGGTTCAGGGACTACTGAATAACAGTATGGACTTCTTGCAAAAGGCACAGGATGAGTTTGCCTCATCACCAACCCATTCCATCGTCAGCTTTTGGACGGCCGTCGAACTGTTACTTAAGGTACCGCTTGCTCATGAACACTGGTCGCTAGTATGCAGCGGAAAGAAAATTGTTCGCAAAAAGTATCGCGAAGGTGATTTTCAATCCATCACCTTTGCAGAAGCCTGTGAGCGGCTAAGCGATGTATTGGAAAAACCTCTGCCACCCGCCACCCTTAAAGCCTTTGACAAAATCCGCCAACACCGCAATCGCGTGGTCCATTTTTATCATGATGCATTTTCGGAAGAAGACAAAGCGAAGTTACTGGCCGAGCAAGCTGATGCCTGGTTTGCGTTGAACCGCCTGATGCGCGAAGACTGGAAGTCACTTTTTGAAGGGGCTCTGGGAAACTATCTCGCCAAGCAAGAAATGAGTCTTCTAATAAAAAACACTTACTATGCCGATATTAAGTTCGACCAGATCAAACACGTGATCAAAGGACATCAAAAAAATGGGGATAAAATTCTCAACTGTAAGTTGTGCAAAAAATCTGCCTCACCAGTAAAAGTGCTTTTACAAATAAATGATTATTCTGTCAAAACGTCGTCATGCTTAGTGTGCGGTTCTTTTCAGGACAAGCTCATCGAACTTTCATGCCCTGAATGCAATAAGCCGCAAAGTTTAATCGCTTGGGATGAAACGGATTTTGAATGCACTAAATGCCAGCATTCTGTTTCCCGTTATGAGCTTTTTGATACAAGCAGTTACTCACCGGACGAGTATCATTGCGCCCGCACTCCCGCTGGTTGCTCCGAATGTGAGACCGAACATTCTGTTTGTGAGCTTGGAGAGGGGTATTTCTGCACACACTGCTTTAGCTTTTTCGAATCTATTGGCCAGTGCGAGTGCTGCTATCATCACAGTACAGATGTAAATGAATTCAGCGTAATGACTGGCTGCAACTTTTGTGAAGGGCACCCAGAGACGTGGCCTGATGACGATGACTGAGTATTGTTCATAACAAGAGCCTCAGCGAACCTGAGGCTCTGATCGCCTGTCTTCACTATTCTTGATGCAGTCGCGATTTTAATCACTGAGTTGTCGCAACAGCGTCAACTCTCTATGCGCTAGTCGCAACTTCTTTCAGATACAACACCAGGTAAACCACATCAACAGCATCCGGAACAGAAATGTACCAGCGGGGATGATCGTAATCATCCATCTCTGGCCAACTCGTTGTGCCAGCAACAGAGATCAGGATATCCACACAGGGGCCGATACCCTGTCCACCATCAAAATGCAGCGCTACCGCACCTCGGGTACCGACTCGGTGAGGATGGCACGTTACATTGCACTGCATAGGTAAACGCTGACGAATAGCATCACGTAGCTGTTGCAGTTCGCTATCGTTTTTCAGGGAAATCCCCGCCTCGCCTTGCGGTTTCAGACTAAAAAGCATGGGAAAATGGCCACTCTCCGTTTGGATCGTCGGCGTAGGGTATTTCAATGTCATCATGCTGCAGCTTTCTCCTGCTCAACCAAACCACGGGCTTTATCTAATGCTTTGGCGACCCGCATTGCCGCTTCCAGCTCCGAACAATGGAATTCATTCATCAGACGACGTCGTTCCACTTTTTCTTCTTTTTCTGTCATACCGAGCGCCAGGTACAAACTGGGGGGAACGGCACGGAACAACGCCTGGACGTTCTTCGATAATACGACCCCCTCGGTGTAGCATTTATCCAGTTTACTGGCTGACATCAGCACCGATTTCTGTTCATCCGTCAGGGATTTGAAACGGCTGATATCATCGACTTCTTTCTTTGGCATCACCAGGCATAGCCACCATTCAGCCATGTTAAGCATTTTGCCGGCTGCATCTGGAAAATCCTCCAGGTTCTGCGTTGCCAGCCAGAGCCAGGCCCCCAATTTTCGCCACATTTTGACGATCTTTGTCATATAGGGCGCCAACAGCGGATTAACCGTTGCAATGTGCGCCTCATCAACAGCGAAAACGATATCCCTTTTCTTGTACTGATCACGCTCGGCAATGTTGTTGATGGTGTTCGTCAGTGACACCATGGTTAATGCCATCTGCGCTTCATACCCTTCACGCGCAAAATACCCCAGATCAATCAGCGTGACGTCAGCTTCTGGCCAGAGCTGCCCTTCACGGTTAAACAGTTCTGCTTCAAAACTCCCTTCTTGTGTGAAAATACTTAGCGATTCAGCCATCTCAGCGGCTTTAGTACGACGCTGCTCATTGCGCTCAGTATCCATGGAAATATCAAGTAGTGCGCGTTGCAGATCGGACGGAAGCATCTGTTTAGAAGCGGCATACGAAACTTTCGTGGCCATCACCAGTGCTTCACGGATCATTGCGCGATCGGCTCGTTTAAGCTCGGCTTCTTCCTTCGCATCACCACCGGTGATCATCATGCGGGCTGAAATCTCCATTTCCCCCAAAATGTCCCGTTTCTCTTTCTTATCCCCCTGATCGTCACCCTGCTCCTCTGTGTCAGCATCCAGTTCAGGCAGTGCATCTGCATCAATGGCCAGAGGAACATCACTGTTCAACAACTGATAAGCGTCACCAAACAGCGGAAGACTCAACCCATTACTCGGTTTGATGCTGACCTTATTCACCGTCAGGCCCAGGCTTTCAAAATAATCGGCCAACAGCCCAAATGAGTTGCCGGCTTCAGCAATGAACAGTCGGGGGCGGTGTATGGCCATCACCTGCGATAACATCGCGCACATCGTTGCCGACTTGCCGGCGCCGGTCGGTCCAAATATCAATTTATGTGCATTTTGGCTGCGATCACTTTTATTCAACGGGTCGAATGAAAATACGTCTCCCCCGCGATTGAAAAAGCTGATCCCGGGATTCCCCGTACCCGTTTCACGACCCGTTACAGGTAATAACCCAGCCAGATGCTGTACCCACGTTAGCCGGGTATACCAGTGTTTCTTATCGGTTTCCGGGTTGAAGGACATAGGGAGTGCACGCAGATAGCTGTTAAGTGGTGCAACGTCATACTCCGGCCGCACAGGTTGTAAACCTGCACCGAGTAACACCGTCGTCAGCTCTACGCGTTTATGATTGAGCGTTTCCACATCATCAGCACGCAGCAAAAATGTTAGCCCGGCACGGTAAAGCTTATGCCGATTTCCCAGGTACTCTTTGACGGTTTTAACATCTTGGCGAACACGTCCAGACTCGGTGTTCTCACCTACTGCGTTCTTCGATAGCCGGGTAAAGTCCGCTTCCAGCTTATCTTGCGGTTGTACCACTATGGTCATACACAGGGTGGTACCTTCCGGAAAGAGATCCATTAACGCATTGATCTTTTCTCCCCGGAGCATTTCCCCTGTAATCGCTCCGGGTTTTGGCGGGCGCCGTAATTTCTCGACCGGCAACGCACAATGCGCCTGATTATCAAACCACCATACGCCGTTCTCCACGTCCGAACGTGGCGGATTGAACCACAGCGTCTCCGTAAAATCATTGAGTACCGGCATGGTGCCATCAGGGGTATCGCGTCGGTCAAAATAGGCTGCCTGACGATATAACGTGTCTTTATCCACCCATTCCGGCGACGGATTAAAATGACGCAGCAACCAGCCATGTACCTGATGGCCATTCTGTCGCACACACATTACCCCAGCGCCAGACAATGCACTGGTCACACGTTCACATACCTGGTTGAGCATCGCGATCGGCGGCATCGGGTCTCGGTTGTTTTTACCAATCCAGCGGTATATCACCATGCGCGTACGACGCTGCTGACCGCGCCAGGGCTGGCCAGTAATTTTGGTGTCAGTAAACAGTCCTTCAGAACGGGCAATCCCCCGTAAATGTCGCTCGGTCTCTTTCAGCCAGGCTTCCGAGAACGGTGTGCCCTGCGCATGGGGTTTGACATAGCCCCTCAGGCGATCGACATAAGCATCGACATTGTTCTCATCCTGACAAAAGAACTGCACAACCCAGGGGTTTTCATCCAGTTCTTCAAAGCTGTCCTGTATCGCATCCTCGACCGTATCGCGGATTTGTTCCAGGCGCTCTTCCGTACGTCCTTCTGTCGCAACGGGAGAGACTTCATATACCGCTCCGACAGAAATGCCATCATCCAACAACAGGCATTTATCACTGTCTAAGAACTCTGCCCACGGCAGGTAATCGATGATTGAGGGATTAGCATGGTTCAGCCTGACCTCATCCTGAATCGTCATATTCCCGGGACGTTGCAGTGATGCTCGTCCGGCAACCTGAATTGAAATACCTTCAGCAAGACTGCCGATCGCGTCATCAGGTACACGCGTTTCACGAGAGCGGGATAGGCGATTTTTATTAAATAGTGAGAACATTACAGCGCCTCCACGCGTTCACCCGGCATCGCATACTGGGTCTGGCTATAGAACGGAAATACCGTGCTGTATCCGGGAACGGGTGTACTGCCCTCAGTCAAATGAGGGAAAATATATATCACCATGTCTGGGTTCGGCAGGCGGGGAAACTGTTGACTGATTTCGCTCTCCTGAGTTCGGCTGTAACTCCGATCGTCATGTAACGACGTTTGAAGCTCAGCTGCACTCAGCGGTCGGCGTAATGCATCTCTGGCCTGCGCTGAACGTCGAGTTGTTCCCTCTCCATCTGCACCATTCCATAATTCCAGCATGGTGTGCTCACCAGCTGGCAGCATTTCTTCTTTTGAGGTCGAGCACCCGCTCAATAACACCATAACAAGCAGTGTGGCCATAATCTGGCATTTAGGCATGTGTTTCTCCAGAACGTCGGAATAAATGAAAATGACCGGCAATGAGCGAAAATGACCGACACATCGGGTGACGGGATAATTCGGCAACCGTCATCCGTACGATGTGCCAGTCATTAAGATGGCCCTGTTCGATGGCCATCAGGAAAGGATCGGTCTGTTTTTCCAGAAAACAGGCCAGTTCAAAGCGTTTGAGTGATGCGGGCGGTAGTTGTCTGACAAAAAAGCAGCCTTCCAGCACCGGAATACAATGGCTACCAACATCAAGAAATAGTGCGTCATTAACCCAGTAAAGCGATGCTTGCGCTGATTCAGACAGACTCTTGGCTAATAATTCAGAATCGGACTGACAATAGTGAATATCAATCCGTAGCTGATCGGTTGCGGATGCCGTACTAAAGATCCAGATGTTTTCCCAGCAGGCGTGAATGGTTTCCATCTCGCCTCCTCAATCCAAACCACGTTGGTTACTACCATCAGCCGGTAACGAGAAGTCGTATCGAACTTTGCGGCCCTTGTCTTCATAATCAATCGCCAGTTGTCTCGTAATATGCACAGCTAATCGCATACCTGGCGGGACATAAATCGCATCAAATGTCTGGCCGTAGCGCTGTTTCACCCAGTCAGTCGTCTCATTCAGACCACCGGCCAGCGCTTTACCAAGAACCGCCTGGCCCGCGTCCCCCGTGAGTGAGGAGGTCATCCCACCATAGCCATTTGTTTGCGTCGTCTGCTGGTTTTGACTCAGCGCACTGGCAGCACCAGAGCCAGCAGACAAAGCAAAAATGGTGGGCAGATAGGTAGATGCGTTAGATTTGCGTTCCCCGCCGATACAGGGGATCCCCGCTTCATCAGAAATCCAGCCAATACCACCGCTGGTACTACTCTCCCCTTGGTTGCTACCGCCATTATTGCTATTACTGTTGCCATTAGCGTCAGCTCGCGGCAATGTACGAACGGTGCCATCGGCAAACACAAACGTAATACTATTGACCTGGCCACGAACGCACGACAACGTCCAGTCACCACTGGCAGTACCCGACACGATCGCCCCCTCTACATCGGGCAAATCGATACCATTTGCGGTTAGGTTGTCTTTACCAATGAGTACCTTGAATGGGTAGGGATCAGTCACTGTGCCATTAATCGGGACACGCCCTAACAGCGCCGTCATTGCCCGACTGCCGATCAGGGTAGAATTCTCAGGTAAGGTGTAAACTGGCTCTGCTGTAACCTCATTTTTTTCGTTCGAGTACCCTTTCACTTGCTGCTCATACGCCGCTTTCTGACGCGTTAACTCATTGCCATTAAGAAATGAGGTAGGAAACTGAGGCAATGCAGGCATACCAGAACTGGAGACCTTATTAGGGTCAGTGGGTTTCTGATCTTTTGGCTGTACCCATATCAGCCCATCTGCGCCTTGCGACGAGGTGCCACTGGTACCACTTCCCATGCCGTCCAGCCCTAACCCCAGAGGAATATCACCGTGCCCAGAGGCGTCCTGATAGTTACTCCCTCCACTAATATGGCCACCGGGATTACTCATCGTATTAGCCAGTTTATCGGTCAGTTCCTGAATTTTATTCTGTAGCCGTAACTGTTCATCCTGTAAGCGTTTTTGCTGCGTATCGTAGGACTGCTGCACGCCAGAAACAGCTTCATTCACTTGCCCTGACACATCGGTACTACGGCGGGTCAGTACCTCATTTTGTTTTTTTAGGTCCTCATTTTGTTGACTGAGCTTGCCTAAATCACTGCGCACCTGATTTAACGAGCCGACCAACGTGCGTAACGTATCCTGGGGAGTATCACCCGCGACGCCCAACGCTTTGAGTTCATCCGGAGACAACCCCAGTGTTGTCGTTGCTGTATCAGCGGCATTCTGTGTCTGGGTTGAATCTGATTGGCAACTCTTTACGCCAATCAATGCACCGATGGCCAGCACCGATGGCACAATCACTTTGACCAACGTATTGGACTTAATTTGCATGAACACGATCCTTCTTACTGGCCTTACCTGATGTTGGCGGCATTTTGGCGACCGGCTCTGCGACAAATGCCAGTTCCGGACGGCTATCGGTGATCAGGTATAATGTTGTCGTGTCTTCTGGTGTACCTATTGGCCCTACCCAACGATGCTGGAACGTGGCAGAAACAAACTGTCCCTGAAGAACCCGGGGATCGAGGACAATCTTTCGGCTGGACGTATTGCGAACACGTAACGCCACAACGGAGCGCGCCCCAACTCCCCAGGCTGACAGCGTGGTTATATCCAACGGTTCAGAGGGATATAAGGTCGTGATCTTCCCAGATAGACGAGGGTTAACGGGATGAATACCGCTCACAGGCTCTACCGCACGCAATGGCCCGTAGAGTGTTTGCGCAGCAAAACGAGTCAGAGCGACAGGTAAGGGGGCGTTATAGCGAGGCGCTTTCGGCTCTTTCGTGTCAGGCTTCGCTCCGGTAGTGGAAGATGAATCACTACGCCCGGATACCTTAGCAGGACGATCGCTGTTATCTACCGTAGTGACATCACCGCTATACACCAGACGAACAGGCTCTGTTGGGCCACTCGGTGACGCAGTCACATCGAGCAGAATAATCTCGCCGCTTTCTAAATCCTGTAACTGCAACCGCGTTTGAGGAAATGCACTGTCCGCTTTGAGATAAACAGCCCCACCTGTCGATTGAACGCGTAACTTGTCATTCAGTGCCGGCGGGAAACCGACACGAACGTTTTTATCCGCAAAAATAACGCGTTCTTGCCCCACCTTTAGTGGGATCTGCAGGGGGATGCGTTCCCATTTAATTAATTCATCAGCGGCAGCGTGCAATGACGCTGTAATGAACAATCCCAATAAACCGCTCTGAAAAAGTAATCGTGCTCTCATCGCATAACCCCCTTTTTCTCAGACTGAGGCTGATGCGAAATTTCCAGACGCTGCGGCATACCGTCATAACAATCCAGTGCCAGACCAAACGGGTTACGCTCTGCATCCCCATCCCAACGGACAACTTTTAGCGGGTAACGTACCAATACGCGTTTGACGGGCTCGGTGTGATAATACTCATCGGTAACCAAATCCAGACGGACAACCCAGTTGTCCCTGCTGATAATATCCACGCTCTCCGCGCTATATCCACGTCCGGGGATCTCGTAAACCACGCGAACACGATCCAGGAGCTCGTTACCAAGGGAGCGCTTTTTCGCGTCTGCATTCAGAAAATCCAGACAAGATGGAGTCAGGTATTGTGATAGGCTGAATATCTTGCCGGGATAGTCCTGTTCGCCATTTTTCGGCCAGGCATTCAACTGCTGAAAAATGTAAAACGCAAAGCTATAGACTGTCGGCGCCGGCACTTCCCACCAAGGTTTGGTACTACCAGCCCTGAGATCTGGAGGATTGTGAACCGTCAAATTGCTAGGTGCCCGCATCCAGCCAAGTATCGTGACCAGTAACAGAACTACCAGAACGCCACAGGCAATGCGTAATGTCTGGATATGTTGGTCGCGATTTCTTACCGCGTTACGGTAGATGCTCATGATCTTCCCTTCACTTGATGCCGGCGTAATGACCAGCAGCGAGAGTGAATAATCAACGTATCATCCCCTACACCAATACGTCGTTTCTTTTCCCCCAACTTCTGCCAGATGTAATTCTCAGGCTTACCGCGTTTAATCCGCGCCATCCAGTTACCCCCGAGGCCAATTACCAACAGAGGGGTCAGTAATATCCCTGTCGGAATAATGACCCACCCGGCTAGAGGGATAAGGAATAAGGACCACAAGACGCCGACAAAAGCCCCAAATAATGCAGCAAGCCCTAACTCTGGAGTGGTAAACCCACGAAACACCACGGGTTCGGCATTCAGGCGATCAGGCAAAAAAGGAATGGTTCGCATACCCGCACCTCACAAAATGATGTTGGCAGATTTGCCCAGTAACCAGATAGTGAGGACGAGTAAGATTGCGCCTACGACAACAATCGCGCCAAATTTTGGCCATTCTGCTCGTCCATTACGAACTTCAACGAAGGTATGGCCTGCAGCAATCGCGACATTAATAAACATGATGGCTGCAACCAGTAATCCAGCCAGAACAATGCCATCCTGTAGATAGCCTTTTATTTGCCCCATTAGTCCTGACCCTCCGCTGGATTGAGGAGCTTCAACAGGAGGCAAAGCAGCAAAAATGGGATTGCATAAAATCGCCATACAGAACAGAAAAGAAATGAGACGATGTAGATAGCGGCGCTTAAACATGAAAATTCCTCTGTGTAGAAAATGATTAACTAGCAAAAATCCAAATGCTCATGACCAACAAAAGCATTGTTCTGAACACAAACCGTCCCAGCGCGGCATCTCGGACTTTCTCGTTAGCCCACCCATTCCAGACATCGTTTAATGCCCAGGCAGCCCACAGAAACAGCGCGGCAAGCAGAAAGCCGATACAGATGAGGCTGAGTATTTGGGGATCGAAACCAGATGCTGATTTAAAGGCTGAAGACTGTGCGGCAGTCATAGACATATCAGGGACTCTCCCGACGGTAGTTCCCCGCAATAGAACTGGCTTCCCGAGGTTGTGCCCGGGATGGTGCCAAGTAGGTATCGATACCCGCTCTGATGGCATTCAAATCCGCAGTAATGCGTTGATAGTCGAAGTGGTATCGGGCACGATCGGCGGGGTCAGATTGCGCAGCGACAACGCGAGCTCGTTCCAACGACGCCTGAACCTGATCGAGTAGGCGTTGCGTGCTGGCTAGCTCGTCTTTCTCTGATGCATTCGCCGCATGAGTAAACAGCAATGAAGCACCTAGCAGACAAGCAAGCCGGACTGAGGGAGAAAACATGCACACCTCACAGTGAGTTGACGGTGCACATAGGATGAGGAGTCAAGGAAGATTAGTCAGCGATAAACCATTTATACTGAATTGAAAATTTAACTGAGATTGCACAACTGAATAGGGGAGATAGAGGGAAAATATGTCTTTATACTGCATAGATATGAAAGGTAACACTCATAACTCCTTCACACCAACCCCAGACGACTTTGAGGATATTGGTGATGCATGTGATGAACGATATGCATTAGCCTTACGATTTTGCACAGAACCGGATGAATGGACTGTAAGTTTAATTGTTGTAACTAATGAAAAAAACAAACCTATCGCCTATTGCTCCTTTTTATATTGGATAAGTTCATCGACTCCCACAGAAATAATATTAAATTTTCAAATAGATTATGTTTATGTCAGAGATCTCTATCGAAACAAAAAGTTATCTACACTTATGGCTGAAAAATTTGTGATACCGGAACTTGTTCTTTTCTTAAGAGAAAGAACGGATATAAACGATATATTTAATAATTCAGAATACATTAGTGCAGAAGGGTATCGTTTCGGAGAAAAGGTTTATTGTCACTTAATTGAACAATTGGACTGACGCGCCGCAAGCGTCTTGTCTGCTGACAAAAGCGCACAAAAGCAAGTTTTGTACGCTTTTGTCCAGCTCAATTAAGAGCTATGCATTTTCTGAAATCACCTTCATTCCAGTATCGCAGGAACATCTTGCATTCATCCGCATCCAGCTCCAGCGCAAACTGAATAGCAGCGACAGCCGCCTGACAGGATCCATCACTCATTACCGTCTATCCTCTTCTAAAATTAAAGATATTTTTTAAATGTGGCCGTCGTTACTGTAATTGCAGTACCAAATAGCAATGCTGCAGGTAACAGTAATAAATTAGGGTAAACAGCCATCGGCCAGGACAAATACAGCATAGCGGGCACATAAAACGCGGGTTTCACCAGACGTTTGGCATGGTGATAGAGAAAGCTGGATTCATAGCCTGCACCAAAGCGCCGCAAGTCACGACGCCCGAGCCCTTCAACAATGGCCACAATTACCACCATAGCAAACAAGGGTATCGAGAGAACCAGGATGGTGACCCTAACCAGGGTAACCACCGTGACATAGACAGTAGCCAGCAAATATTCCCGCAATGATTGTGCCAGCCAACCACTCCAGGCGTTTAAGCTACGACTGAGCTCACTATGACTGTTTGCCTGCATCTGATATTGGTTACTAACCCAATCCATAAAGCCACTGTTGATAAACGCCCAGTGATAGCCAGTGTTGATCCAGTGGATTACGGTGACAGATGGCTCGGAAAACAACAGACTACGTTTGAATTCTGACGATAAATAGCCCAGCTCAGTGTTCATTACCTGCTGACTGTGTGCCGCCCCTTCCGTTGTCCAGAAGAATGCAATACCCACGTACTCAATCAGCAAGCTCAACAATAATGAACCCAGAATGATACCAATCAACTTCCATGGCCAGCCCCACAATACGTTATAAAGTAAACCATGTTGCCGCTCTGGCTTTTGTGGGGAGGGATTACGCACAGGTTCAGCCATATTACTCCCCCCCAACTGAACTACCGTTCCACCATCCCTCACTGGATCGGTAGTTACGGCGCATCTCTGTGGCGACAGCCTGCAAATTGGCTGGCATCATTGCATCATTCAAATCATTCGCTGGCAGTGGCATCCTGATTTTCCACAACTGGCCACCTTCAAGCAGGGCGAACGCCTGGCCTTTAGGCAGGCTGACGACATCAGACGGTTCAATCAGTGGAGTTTTTATCGTGCCGACACGGTCCTGTGTGCTCGAAGTAAAATCCTGTCCAGTCTCAACATTAGCCGTATCCGAGTGACCGGAAACCAACGTTTTACTGTAGATCTCAACCTGCGGCAGCTGCGTCGTGAGTAATTCTGCGGTTTTGTTGTCCCGGACACGTAGCATGATCAGTGTATTGAAATTCCCAATAACCTGCGCCGTTTTCGCAGCATTGCCGATACGCGCTTCGATATCCGATGACGTTTGCGTATAGGCGGTTACTTGAACGCCGGCGCCACCGCCCTTGTTTATCAACGGAATGAATTCATCGCCCATGAGCTCATTGAATTCATCGCAGTGCAGGTTAATAACAGCCTTTTCCTCTCTCTGTTGCGGGAGGCCGGCATTAATTCCATGTTTATAAATATGACCAGCAACGCTGACAAGGTCGGCAAACATGCTGTTCCCCACAGCAGTACCAACTTCACTATCTGTAAGGGCGTCCAGACCGATATACACAACGCCCCGTTTGCGAACAATTTGTTCCCAATCAAAAATGGGGCGTGAGTCATGCATATCCAGATAGTCCGGCGACAGAAGAGACGCCGTTTTACCCGTCGTCAGTTTTTCCAGTAGTGGCAGAAGGGAGGCAACAATTTTGTCGAAATAGGTTCGATCATAGCGAACCGCGCTACGCAGACCATCGAGAATCGGATCATAGAGCGCCTTGCCAGCTTCAGAGCTTAATGCAACTTCTATTGCCCAAATACCAACGCTATTAGGCTGGCCCTGCATATTTCGGGGGACATCTCCATCAGTGAGCACACTCAGATTATTATGTATCTGCTGCTGTAGCTCAGGCAGTTCCTCTTCAATGATTTTCTCAGCATAGCGCAGATACAGGTCCGCAATGTTGTTGACGTAACGCATAATCAACGTGTAATCAGGCCGCTCACCCAGTGCAACCAGAGCCCTAGCTACAATGTTTACGAAACGCCACGCGAACTCCTTAAACGCCGCACTGTTACCCTCCCCCGCCAATTGCCCTGAGATACGTGATGCCACTTCAGAAACGCGCCCAAATCTTCCGACCGCATTGTAGCGTGCCGATATCTCAGGCCAGCCCAGATGGAAAATATAAAGCGAATCACCTCGCCCAGCTCGATGTGCTTCAGCCCATACACGACGTAATAAATCAGGATCGCCTTTTGGATCAAAAACGATCGTCACATCACCACGGCGGATATCCTGGGTAATAAACAGTTCGGCCAACCGTGTTTTTCCAACACGAGTCGTACCCAAAACAATGGTATGCCCGGGGCGATCAGCCAGCGGCATGGTGACATCCACTTCATCCGGTTCAATACCATGCAAAACCGGCTTCCCGCCGACAGGTGGCAAAGGTCGTACTGGGTTCAGCGGAGAATCGACGCTTAACAACCTGGTAAGCCAAGGGAAACTGTGTTCTGACACATTCTCCAGTTTGCGGGCGGCCTGATATAACGTTGATGGCTGAATATAGCGCTCGACTTCCGGACGTAGCGTGTCACGCAGCCGTTGGGTGTGTTTCTGCGTCCACATGAATCCCTTACCGATAAACAGCCGCCGTTTGCTGACTGGAATTTGCTTACTACTCATCACATAGCGCGGTAGTCGTCGTAAATTACGACGGTAACGCAGCACTTTCATCCCCTGCCGAGTACGTACCATGGCCAGAACAGCAAACCCACCGGCCGTCACGTAACTCACTGACGGGGCCAGCGCAATCGCCCACGGCGCTTGCACACAGACAAATGCAGCAGTGGCAGATACCGCGGCTGTATTCAGTTCAACGGCGGGTCGTAGCAACGCTTCAATAACATAACGATCGCTCATTAGCTCTTCCTAACGGTGAAGTTTATCCAAATTGGATTGCCAGCCAACAACGCCAGTAATTGTTGACCGCTGATGATATGGAGGGGAAACGTATTATCGTGGCTGGAGATCGCATGTTGCTTGCTTTTAGCACCAGTTCGTCCGGTATGAATAAATAAACCGCCACACCGATGCTGTATCAGTAATGCCGAAAACTCAGCGACGTGCGCGGGATCTATCGCTCGGCTATAGCGTTTTGCCTGGATTAACCAACGCTGCCCTTTAACAAAGACTTGCCCATCCAATCCACCGTCGCCGCTATATGATGCGTTGCGAATGACCGTCAATCCCTGACGCTCCATTGCCAGCAAAAGCAATTCTTCAAACACATACGGATTAACACGGCGGAGATAAGAAACACGTTGCGCATCACCAGCTAAAGTGGGAAGTCTTTTTAACAAGCGCTCGGCAGTTTTACGATAACGACGATGGCGACGCACACTGGCTTTGCCACGCAAGCGGAATAACATACTTATAGCGGCAACAGTAATAATAAAAAAAAGAATAGGTACAATACCCAAAACAGGCTCTGCGATCTCAGCCAGATATGGACGCAGTGGGATCATTGTTGTACCTCTGAAGATACAGAGGTCTCCGTGATCAGCGCGGGATAATGTCGCAATTGTAATCGGCGAGCTAACTCACCACCTGACGCAGGAGCCATCTGCACATCAGGAACCAGCGATCGCAGGGACTGAACCGCAGCCATATCCGTTACATTGACGATTAAACCGACTGCCTTCATTTGGCTCAGTTTTGCAGCATTGATCTGCAACCAAGAACGCGATGCCGGATCGTCTCCGACAAGAAATAACGCACCAATTCCAGGCAAATTCAGCGTTCTTGACGCTTCAATACCAACAGTCAGTTCTGGTGTCAGCACCGGCAGCATAGCTCCCTCTCCTGGCTGACCTTTCCAGGTGCGGCTTTCAGTATTATTGGCTTCGTTGTGGTCCTGGCGGTTAATACCATCAAAAAACGATGCGGTATCTTTCCCTCCCAAATCGGCGACAACATTCAGTTCTGCATGAACAAAGAACGGGCTCGCCAGAAAACACAGCGCAGATGCGGAAATAATTTTCATTTATTTGACACTCCGGGGTTCGATCCAGACAAGTTGAGTGGTAGGAGTAATCTCAGGAAGATGGGAAGCTGTCGAAGGTTCAATCATGGCCAATTTACGCTGCACCGAAGAAATGTATCTGGCAGCCGGAGCACCGCCGGCTGGATGGTGGTAGCAACCAACAGCACGTAACCAACTGCCCGGTTTTCTCTCGTAGCATTCACGTAGAATTTGTGCTGAAACATTCAGATTGGTGTAGGGTTCAAACGCCTCCCAGGAGTTTGCAAAACGACGACCGTTCCAACCCCAGTTAACCTGCCCTAATCCAACATCAATGTTTTTATGTGGCACCGTCTTCAGAAAACGTTGTAGTGCCTGCCAAGCTTCCAGCCGGCTGTCATATTGATAGCTTCTCCCCTGAACATTCAGACTCCAGGGCCAGGGGCGAACGCCATGAGGCAGCTTGCGGCTAGACTCCTGTAATGATTGTGCATAGAACAGTTCAGGCGGAACCTGATGTAAATACGCAACACGCTGATACCCATCAGGCACCGGTTGTCGTGATGCGTTAACACTGGAAGAAAAAATGCTGAATATAACCAGCAAAATCAGAAGGCAGCGACACGCCATCCACTTTCTCCCTGCTGCAACAACACTGGCATTAGTCCATTACCAAAGCGAATCCAACGACCACCATCATGGTTCAATGTGATTTGACGATTACGCACGCGTTCTACTGGGATATTGCGCTCTCTGGCCCATTCACGCAGTTTGTTATCATCCCCACCGCTATCGACCAGATAGATATCAACCGGGCGATCATCCGCTAGAACAGCCGCGAGGCGTGAATTACAGTTGCCGCAATCCTTGGATTTCACAAATAACGCCAATCGACCACCGTTATCGTGTGCGACGCCGCCCGCATTACCCATGTTGACTGGCAATGCATTCGGATAAATGCGCCCCCAAGCAGCATCCACCTCACGCTGAAATTTCAGAATCTTTTCAGTTCGCTGAAATTCTTCCTTAACCCACTTCTCTGCTAACTGCCGCCGTTCTGCATCACTGCGAGCTTCAATACCCAGAGTAGTTAACGGATCCAATCCCGGGGACTGGATGCCAGTTTTCCCCCGGATCATGTCCTGATATCGAGCCCATTCTTCATCGGTCAGCCCCCACTGTGTCGACTGAAGGTGAGATAATCCCTGATCAACAACTCGAGTTTGTGAATTCGACTCAGGTGTAACATGAATGCTGGTATTGACGGACGCGTGTGCCATTCCTGCCAACGCAAGCATCAGCGCCATTGCTTTCACTTTCATAACGGTTCCTTACTGCAATGTGAGAATTTGAGACTTCCCATTAACCAAAAAACGCGCCTGATTTCCGTCAATGCTGGCTAACGTCCAGCCATTAACCGATTCGCCAGGCGTTAGCATTCGTATATCTGACCAGCGATTGCTTGCTGAATGAGGGATGATGACGGCATATTGCTGCCCTCCCCGATGCTCAATACTGGTTAATGCAAAAGGGGCGGGAACGGGTTTAATTACCCGTTGAGGCTTTTTTTCAGGGGTAGCCTTCTGCTTCTGCGGCGCTAACTTTTCAAACCGGTTTTGCCAGTCATAGGCTAGCGAGGAAATACGTTTATCCTGTGCATCTGCTGTTCCCTGCAGATCATTAATACGCTGTTCAAGGTGTGCTAGCCGTTCAGGAATGGCTGATTGCCCTTCTACACTTTTTATGTATTGATTCAGTTTCGTATCCAGGGTGCTAGCCCAATCATTCTGAGACCGACGCAATGCGTCGAGCTCCTGCACAGAGACAAATTCGCTCCGAAGCTCGCCAATTTTAATTTTTAATTCCTGCATCTCTGCTGGCAATTGCTGAAGCTGGCCACGCCGAAATGCAGCATCCAGCGAGTCCAACTGGACACTTTGCTGTTGAACGATCAGGAAAAGCACGACAGAAAGACCTAGCGGAACGAAAAACAAAACGGCAAGCAGGCTTTTAAAGAGCCAGGAGAGCCGCGAAGATTGATTTTCCTTATCCGCAGATTCCCCTTTATTGAAGAGTCCCATGCGCCGCGCGGCGACGTCTGCAGAGGAAGCCTTGGCGTAATGTGCGTTGACCTCTTCAGCAAACTCTCCTTGAGCTTCAGATAAAGGGGGAAGTATGGTGTCTGTAACGGAGGACTCAGTTGTCATGCCTCAAAGATCCTTGCCTTGGTTAACGGTTTTCGCCATTACTTTGCAAAAACCGAGAACCAGAGACGACAAACAACTGAATATTGAGATTGGGAAATTTAGCCTACGAGAAAGGCGGCGAAACAGCCCTTCGTTAAGAATGATTTAATCAGTTTCCTATATAACTGCTCGATACAGTCCGAAACGCCTATCATTTTTAGGCGTAATTTTCAGGATTCACAAGGGCATCCAAAAAACTCTCAGTGCGATAATCGTTGTTCCAACCAATCCAAATAGAAGGCTCGCCCTCAACCGAAATATTGCGATTTCCAGACATTGCACTTTCTGGTTTTGACACAGAATGGCATGAAATGACCAGGTCAGCTTCTGCAACGTCCAGGCTTGCTGTTGTCTCAAACCCAGCAATCAATACTGTGGTATCTGGATCGTATTTAGCCAAAAGAGCTTGTAGTTCACGAACTTTCATAATTTAGCCTTTAGTTAATCAATTCCTATTACCGACTCCCCTCCGACCGCTTGGTGCAGCCGAGCACCTTTACCTGAGTGAT
The DNA here is from genome assembly GCF_013449685.1 of Pectobacterium brasiliense. Classification (GTDB taxonomy): domain Bacteria; phylum Pseudomonadota; class Gammaproteobacteria; order Enterobacterales; family Enterobacteriaceae; genus Pectobacterium; species Pectobacterium brasiliense_A. Next base: position 18,974 of record NZ_JACDSF010000038.1, read on the forward strand.
AGCCAGCATGATATGCATCATCATCCCCACGGCAACTTTTTGCCTCCCTGCTTGTTAATTTACTAAACCCCTCAGAGATCTGCTTGTAGTACAACGACATTAATTTCTTCTCTTCTTTTTCAACAGAAAAGCCACTGATGGCATTCCAGGCACCGCTCACCCAACCTGCACAAAATTGATCTGCTCGGTTGGTTTTAGTGCTGCGCTTGATACGCTTGTTTTGTGAGGCAATAAACTCGCTACGGGCTTTAACTAACTGGACACTCAGTACATCAAACCCGTATGCAGCAATCTGCGGCCGTTCTGCCGGGCCGTAGAACGCAACAGAACGCCGATTATTTCGATTCCAGGTATAATAACAAGATACGCCGAATGCATAACACAGCAGGTTAGCCAAATTAATCACATATTCTGGGAGTTTCTTCGCATCAGACGGGCAATACTCACTCTGAAATTCTTTAATCGACTTCAGATCGATGTCCAACTCGCTCAGGCCAAATTTATGCATTAGATTCTGAGCCTGGCTAATAGCATTAGCAGCCTCATGCTCATTCGTACTGCGCTTTGCTAAATGAAGGAGTTTTTGGATTTTATCCATGTATTTTTCTTTTTCTTCTTCACCATTCATATTTACCCTCCAACACTATCGACGTTAATTTATTTAATAATAAATTAATTTTAACTAAATTTTCTTTCTGCATAGAAAGGCTATAATAATGACTAATATTCCAAGTCAGGACAGCTTAATTTAATTAGCTGGTTATAATAACGTTTCGTCCGATATCGACTGGCTATTAAATGCAGGTAAGCAGAGCGGATGTCGGGAAAGTTCAGTACAATTAATTCGTCAGCACATAATTCATCAGTAACATTAATGGTCAGGCAGCATTGTTTGTCTTCAGAGTTTATCAATAGCTCCTTATATTCTGCTATTCGCCTGACCCCAAAACCGAGCTCATCTTCAAAATAAATCCTCACGCAAACATTACCAATACTGAATCTAACTCTGCCATCATCATCCTTTTCCATCACTTGTGAAAATGCAGGTATCCCTCTCAATACGAATGGCATTTGATAACGAGATGGTGTGTGTCTTAATGAAACTCTCCCCAGATGACATCTTTTTTCATCCCATTTCGGGTGACAAACTAATCCACAATCTTCTATAAAAGCGAACAATGCCGAACGGCAAAAATATTTATACGGTGGATTATTAATAATCATGTCTAAATCAGGCATCGCGTCAGGGTTTTTGTGCCACCATACGACCATTGAGTATATGTATGGTGAAACCTTGCCCTCATCAACCATGCCGCCCCATGATTTAATGCATGCAATTTCGTACTCTAAACGAACCTTTTGTAATTCAGCATATGCTGTATACATAAGCTGGTTTGTGGGAGCAAGGCGTTCGTTCATTTCTTTATTCAATTTAACTGACTGCGCATCAAATTCAGCAACATGAGAATTAAAAGTGACTGTTGCTGAATCCAGCCTGTTCTTGACTCCCTCAAAGTCAGTCAGTTCAGCTACATGGCTATGAATTTTCATATTCATACAGATTAACCTGCTTCCTTATTACTGTCCGATGACTTGTAGCGCACCCATTCGGCGCATGGTCCTTCTTCGGTTTCGAAGATGGCCGTCAGGATCCAGCCATCACCGTAGGGCGATTCCGGATTCCAATGCAGCGCGGGGCGCTCGATGTTCTCGCCATAGAGGCAATCGTCGCAGAACACCTGGTTCATGTACGTAAAGTCCACGGCCATGCCCCGCTCTGCGAACCACGCTTCATAGATTCGCGTCGAAGCGCCACCTTCATCGAATGGCGTTTCAATGCGGTTAGGGTGTTGCCAGAAACCGTACTCATCCCTAACAGGCAGGACCGGAACGATACGGTCGGTCGGCTGGGGAGCCAGACGGGCAAACTTAGCTTCAAGCTCTTTTTCCGGAACGTTGGGCGGCAACTTAACCACCCGCTCTGCTGCTAACTGCTGCTTGAGCGTATCGTTTTCAGAATTTAGTCCGTGCGCCACCTTTTCGAAATTCCGCGCTTTCTGACTGGCTGCTGCTAACAGCTTCTCAAGGGCTGCTATGTACTCGATAAGGCGAACGACGTTTTCAGGATTAGCCAATGCCATGTATTTAACGTTTGCTGCATTGCGGTATTTCGGCTGTTCGTTTCCGTCGAAACCTTGCCAGTTAATGATGTTCCCGCATCGCTCATCGTCTGGCGTATGAAGTGCAAAAGTGCCGCCTTTCCGATGTGTTTTGCAGAATGCAGACCACTGGCCTGGAGTTGCTTTTCCCGCAGCGGATTTGATTTTTTTGATAACTTCACTAATCGGTTTGTTGGTCATGGTAATGCCCTCCGAAAAGCCAGCGCCTGTTTGTAACTAGCTTTGGCTTCTTTCTTTGTTTTGCACCACTCGCCGTAAATGCTCGAATCCTGATAATTCCCCAGTCGAGACATACTTATATTCATTATGAGATTTTTCGGATTCACCCCTTTCACTATTGACCTGGCGAAAGGAAGCTGACTTGACATAATCATGAGATTGCCACACACCGACAAGCGAAGGTTCACTGGCACCATTATTTACTGAAAGTTCAAAGGATGTAAGTGATGTAGAAAAACCATCACATATTTTCGCAGCATGCTCTTTGTCAATTATCTTGTAATAAGAAATTTTCCCATTATATTCTTTGTAAGATGCACGTTTATTCAACTCGCATCCCATGACTTTCAGGTTTATCACTTGAGGCATGCTATCAACATTCACTGTGGATGCAGTCGCGAATGGATTGCAACTGATTGCCGATAAGACCAATAATGACTTAATCAAGGTATTCATATAAGATCCTTAAATCACCTGCGTATTCATGATTATTCAGAAGCTGACAGCTCAATTTCTATTGTTTGATGCCTGTCAGCCCCGTACCACGGTTCAGGAGCTATTTGTTGATAGCCCCAGCCGTCATCAAAATGTAAACGTCAGTTGCGCAACAGCACCATACGTTCTGTCTGTTCCCGCCATGCCGGTGATATCCAGATGTACGACATCAAACGGAGACAAACCAATGCCAGCAGTAAAATAGGAGTTATCGCTGTCATGAATATCAGTACGATACCCTGCGCGCAGTTGCGCCCATTTCCAGGCATTCAGTTCGCCACCTACACTGACAAACTGGCTGTCTTTATCAGAGTTAAAACGACTGGCAGGAGTCAGATCGACATCGAGAGCAGTAGTAAAGAAACCGTTGCTGTATGCGGTTCCCAGCGTTGCCTGAGGCTTGATTTTGAACGTGTCTTTGACGCCGTTGACTTCTTTCGTCTCGATGCTGCGTGCAACCAGATTCTGGCCAACCAACCCAACAATCCAGTTATCATTCAAGTTGGTTGAAAAACCGACATCTACGTTGGCGCCCGTTTTATCGTTACGATAATCGCTGCTGCGAAAATCCGAACTGTCGTATTTATTAATCGCAACGTTGTAATTGAATGTATAGACGCGCTGTATTTTCGGTGTAATACCTGCGGAGAAGCCGAATCCTCCGATGTTGAATTCACGTGCCATTGCAACACCAACATCTGCAACGACAGCGGCACGGCCATTAGCGGATGACGTTAATGAACTCAGGTCAGAGCCGTTGACTGTACCGTTTGACACCCCATCAAGCCACTGGAGATCGCTATCTGTTACGTTGGTTTTGACCGTTGCCGTTCCCCACGCCTGAGCAACGACGGCAAATGGCAGAACGCTATTGGGAACAGCAGCAACCGTTGATGCACCGGCATGCGCCTTAGCATGGCTTCCAGAAAAGTCTTGTAATGATCCACGCAGCTTTGACGCAGCTAAACTTGCATCTCCGCCGGCACTAACGATACGCTCAAATGATTTCCAATCATTGTCGATACGGTCGACCCCATCCTGCAGATTATCCGGATCGGAAACCTGAGCGCCGACTGCTGGCAAAATCAGGCTAAAGTCATCTGACTTATCGAATTTCGTCAGCAGCGCGGGGTTTACAAGAGCAGCTGCGCTGTAGTGCGAGGAAGCAACACCTGTTCCGCCCATAGCATCACCGCGAGCTTCAGTCCATGTACCGGCTGCATTAGCTGAAGTAGCAACCACGATGCCCGCAATAATAAAACTGCGTGTAATTAATGAGTGTTTCATTCTTTATTCCTATATGGAGGTTAAATATTTATGATATTCCCTGGTACTGGCACAACATTCATTTATGATTTTTTGACAAATAAATCCCCTGGTGCTGGTGCAGCATTAATAATAAAAAAAATTTAACCTGCTAAAAAATCTTGATAGCTCTTATATTCACGATTGTAATTATCAACAACCATAATGGGAAACACTGAACCATCAGTTAACGACTCAACTTGTTTCTGTGAATAAGCCAGATACCTGACATCTTTCGATTTCGGAAGATCCCATTCTCTCAATATACGATAAACCTTAATGATTGGGATATTAATTACCCCATGAACATTTTTCCACTCCCGAGTAAAAGCTAAAGTAACATTGCAGTCACCTATTGCACGAAAGAATACCAACTCAGCGGTTTCACTCAGAACGTTATAATCCAGAGGTTCCTGATCAAAAAAATGGCAATATTCCATTGGATACATTTTCTCACAAAACAACCACTGCACGTCGATTTCAAACCATGATGCCAATTGATGCAATACTTGAGTGTTTAGCAAGTCCAGTGTTCGTTCTGCGCTGGATAATGCCCCCTGACTAATACCAAATGGTGCAAGCAATTGCGCCTGTTGCAATACATTTACCCGATGAGCATCCATCAACAAACAAAAACGTTCATAGACCCCCATCATTTTGTCAGCTGTTGATGCTCTAGCTTCAGAAAGTACACCTTCCAAGATAATGCCGTAGAGCGTAGACTTGGAAACACCGATACGCTCGGCATGCATGTCAAGGAACGCCCTGCTTTCTGGCTTGATTCTTACTGAAAACTGGCTATTACCACCATCATATTTTCCATCACTTTCAGGGAATACCATGTTCCCTGAACGCAATAGTGCAATTAATGCCGTATATGTAGGATTCATTCACTACGACTCCACATAAAAAATTATTTCAATGTAATTAGGTAACTCGCTTTAATGTACAACCGAGGTTAAACAACATAATTAATCGTGTACAACAAAATAAATCGATCGGTTCGATCGAATGTATCGATCACATTAAAGTAATGTAATTATTCAATCCACGATAAATTAACCATCCCAGCTAAAAATTTATCTCGCCATAACGACAATCATTACCCCTCGATGAGGAATCGTTACCAATCTCCATTCTTGTAGAAATGTCTGACATATGATCCCTACCCGTTCCAGTCTCGATAACACTACATTGGATACCCGGTAACGACGGCCACATCCAGATAAGACATTCTCAGCTAACTGCACCTGAGAGGCCCTCATCAAATGAGAGCGAAAAACGACCGATTCTCTTTTATTCTGAAGAGCTGTATCTAAGGTAGAGACGAATGCAGTATTAAATTTTTTCAACTGATTTTTATTGAGACGCCCGATTCTAGAAAACAGTGAGATATGAATTACTGCATAGTTCCTTTCCCTATGTTTCATGTATGAAACAGAAAAACCTTTGAATGGCACAAGCAGGCATATGAAAAAGTAAATGGGGCAATACAGAGCAATCGTTCCGACAAAAAAAAATACAGAAATCATAAGTGGCCACATGGGAGGATTAATACCCAGATCATGCAAACGGCCTAAAGAAATGGCGATATTTAACTCAATATCGCCTCTTCAGATTTAGAGGGGGCTGATCAGTATCCGTTCACTCATATTGACAGATATATGTCCAGGTGGAGGGAGTCTTTCGCCATTCTTTGCAGCTATCGCTTGAAATCTGAGTAATTCAACAGATGCCACTCTTAACGCATCATCATATGTTGGTGCTGTAACCACCAAATCATCAAAATCAGAAAATGTCATTGTTACCTTACCACCATCATGAACCTCGATATCCGCTGGGTAAGGTATGAAAATCGAAATTAATTTCTGCGCTTGCTTTTTACGCGCATCGAGCTTACCGACCAGATGAGTCGCTCTGAGATGGGTATATCGCTTCAGCATATTCATTGATTTATGCCCTGAGATTGCTGCAATTTCCATAACGTTCAACGTGTCCAGTTCAAAAAATCGGCTGATAGCTTCATGTCTAAGATCGTGAAAATGGAGATCTTCAATAGACATCGTCTGCAATGCAATACGCCACGCACTTTTAAAACCGCTTGAAGTGTAGGAAAAAACACTCCCACATTCGTGCCGGACAAGCTCACTAATCTCCTTCAGCACCTGGCGCGCCTTTGAAGACAACGGTACATCACGTGTAGAACCGTTTTTAGTTAATGGTAGGTGAGCGATACCGAGTCGAAGATCTATATGCTCCCAACGTAATGACAATATCTCGCCCTGCCTCATTGCTGTCTCAACAGCCAAACGAAAAATTGCCAATAGCTCAGGATTTTTACTCTTTAGATAACGCGTTATTTTCCGCTCTTCCTGAGAAGTTAACCTACGCGTCCTACCCGAAGAAACCGTTGGTTTTCTTACATTCTCAACGGGATTAGTTGTACATGTTCCCCATTCAACTTTGGCCAAATTATACAATGCAGAGAGCAACGCCATTTCAAGACGAACGGTGTTGCCGCTGATAGTTTTTTTTGTTCTAGGGTTAATCTGGGCCAACCTATCATCCCTGTAGCTAGCAATATCAACTGATGAGACCTCATCCATGTACCTACCAGCAAGTGATGACCTTTTGATAACATTTATTCGATAAAACTCCTGTAGTTGACCTCTCTTATGGCGTGACACAGTAGCAAAGTATTTATCCAACGCCTTACTTAATAGTATCTTTTTTATACGTTTTTTCATCAAAAATGTCCGTCCCTAACTTTAAAGGGGAAGACAATACAGTAGTTTGCCAGTTTGCCAATCCGGTGCGTGGAAATCACCCTCATCTATCCAGCCCGGCACTATTACCATGTGGGGAACGCCCGTTTCTCCTGAGGGCTGGCTGGAGCTCAATGGCCAGCTATTTAATCCCAGTGGAAATCCCGTACTGGCCAGCCTGTATCCCTCCGGCCAGGTGCCGGATTTTCGCGGGTACTTTCCTCGCGGCTGGGATAATGGGGCAGGGATTGATCCCGACAGCCGAGCAATTCTTAGCATTCAGGGAGATGCGATACAAAATATTACGGGGAAGTTTCCCTCAATGACGTGGTCTAGAGGACTTGCAAGTGACGAGTTTTTTGTCGGTGCATTTAAGAATGATCGTTTTATTGGCCCCGGTGACCGAGGCACTGACGAAACAACTACATTCCAAGCTAGCTTTGATGCATCGCTAGTAGTCCCTACTGCCGAGGAAAATCGACCTAAAAATATCTCAGTGATGTTTATCATTAAGGCAGGCTAAGCACTCATTGAGCGCTTTGCCAATCCGGTGCGTGG
>NZ_JACDSF010000039.1 GCF_013449685.1 Pectobacterium brasiliense
GGTTCAAGATACAAGGGATGTATTTACAGCGTCTTTACGATCTATCCATTATCACCGCGCTACGCACTTTATCGACATCGTAACGCGGTGCATTCACACCGCGCAGATCGAACGTTATTGCGGGAACCACTTGTCGTTGATGGTTTTATAAGTGCCGTCCGCTTTGATGGCGTCCAACGCTTTATTCAGTTTCTCCAACAGCGCCTTGTCATCAGGACGAACGGCGATGCCCAGTCCGGTGCCGAAGTATTCTGCGTCAGTCACATGTTCGCCAACCGTTGCCAGTTCAGGGCTCGCCTTGATCCACTCGTTGACGACAGCGGTATCACCGAATACGCCATCAATACGGCCATTTTTCAGATCCAGAACCGCGTTCTGGTAGCTGTCATAAGAGACGGTTTGCACTTCCGGGTGCTTATCATGCATGTACTTCTGGTGCGTCGTGCCATTTTCCATACCAATGCGTTTGCCCTTCATCGCGGCAAAGTCGCTGAATTTCCCTTTTTGCGCGATAACCACGGCGGAGTTGGCATAGTAAGGCTGCGTGAACGCGACCTGCTTGCTGCGCTCTGGCGTGATGTCCATACCAGAAATCACGGCGTCATAGCGACGGAATTTCAGCGCAGGGATCAGGCTGTCAAACGCCTGATTGGTGAACGTACAGGTCGCCTGCATTTGCTTACACAACGCTTTCGCCAGATCCATATCGAAACCGACGATTTCGTTGCTGGCATCCAGTGACTCAAATGGCGGGTAGGTAGCTGATGATGCAAAACGGATGGTGTCTGCGGCGGTGGCGCTGAAGGTGATTCCTGCCAGTAACGTGGCGAGCACTAATTTTTTCATTACCTACTCCTGTCTGTTTTTCTTATATAACTGCGCGGAAGGGTTCCGACGTCATGGCGATTACCATGCCACTGATTGAATTTATATGCAATTAAAATGATTAATAAGTCGATTTATTGCATGTTTTTACGTCAGCAGGCCATAAAAAATTTCCGGGAGAAATTTTTAACGTTGCGTCAGCAATGGCCCGTAAGGGGGGCGGCCAGGGATGGCACGCCATAAAAAAGCAGGCTATCAAAGCCTGCTTTCTAAGTGGATACATGCAATAAGCATTAATTGCGGCGTTCGAATGCCAGCGAGCGCCGTTCAACCCAGCGCATCAGTAGTGTCAGTAACCCGTTGACGCACAGGTAGATAATCCCAGCGGCACCAAACACCATCACATCATACGTCCGGCCGTACATCAGTTGGCTGTAGCCCATCACTTCCATCAGCGTGATGGTGTAAGCCAGTGAGGTACTCTTAAACACCAGCACCACTTCATTTGAATAAGAAGACAGCGCACGTTTAAACGCAAATGGCAGCAAAATACGTAATGTCTGCTTCTGATCCATACCCAACGCGGCACAGGATTGCCACTGTCCGGCGGGAATCGCTTTTACCGCACCATAGAACAGTTGCGTAGTATAAGCCGCGCTATTTAGCGCCAGTGCCACCATCGCACACAGCCACGGTTGTGAAAGCAGATTCCATAGCCAGGGGATTTGCTGGATAGAGGTAAACTGTCCGGGCCCGTAGTAAATCAGGAAGATTTGCACCAGCAGCGGCGTACCGGTAAACAGCGTAATGTAGCCTTTCGCCAATAGCGAGATGACCGGCGTTTTGAGCGTCAGCACCACAGTCAGCAGCAGCGATAACACCAGCGCCACGACGATGGAGACCGCCGTTAAGGTCAGGCTAGTGTGCAGGCCTTTTACAAGCTCAGGTAAATAAGCGAGCATCAGGAAGGCCTCCGCTCAAAACGCGTGGTACGCAGTTCAATGCGTTTCATCACGTACTGACTTAACAACGTAATAATCAAATAGATCGCCGCCGCGACAACGTACCAGGTGAATGGCTCCTGCGTCCGTGTCGCAATACTTTTGGTTTGCAGCATCAAATCGTTCACGCTGATCAGCGACACCAGCGCGGTATCTTTCAGCAATACCAGCCACTGATTGCCTAATCCCGGTAGGGCGTGACGCCACATCTGCGGCATGATCAGACGGAAAAAGATCGCGGCTTTACTGAGTCCCAGCGCCTGACCCGATTCCCATTGCCCTTGCGGGACAGCTTTCAGCGCACCGCGCAGCGTTTGGGATGCGTAGGCGGCATACAGCAGCGCCAGCGCAATCACGCCGCACAGGAAGGGGCTGATTTCAAACATGCCGATATCCAGTTTTACCGGAATCTGCACGATAAAGAGATTCAGGGTAAATCCGTCTGCCAGCATCATCAGCAACTGAGAAGAGCCGAAATAGATGAACAGCACGACCAGAATTTCTGGCAGGCCGCGCAGCAGCGTCACGACAGCGGTTCCCGTCCAGCTAACGGCTTTCCAGCGGACAGTTTCCCAAACGGCAAACAGCATCGCCAGCACGAGGCCGAGCACCAGTGCACAAACGGCAAGGCCGACGGTCATCCCGGCGGCGCTTGCAAGAGGTTGAAATTCAATCATTGAGCGTCAGATTACTGCTGGAACCATTTTTTGTAGATGGTCTCGTAAGTGCCATCCTGCTTGATTTTGTTGAGCGCAGTGTCGAACTTTTTCAGCAGCTCATCGTTGTTCTGGCGCACGGCGATGCCCAGACCGATACCGAAATAACCTTTATCCGTCACTTTCTGACCCACGGTTGCCAGCGCATCGTTCTGCTTCAGCCATTCGTTAACCACAGCGGTGTCACCGAACACGGCATCCAGACGACCATTTTTCAGATCCAGCACGGCATTCTGGTAGCTGTCGTATGGCACGGTTTTGATATCGCTATGCTTTTCCATCAGGTATTTCTGGTGGGTGGTGCCATTCTGTACGCCAACGCGTTTGCCCGTCAGCGCGGCGATATCGGCCACTTTCCCTTTCTGAGCAATAAACTGAGCGGAGTTGTCATAGTAAGGCTGGGTGAATGACACCTGCTGCTGACGCTCAGGAGTAATGTCCATTCCCGCGATGACGGCTTCAAAACGACGGAATTTCAGGCCGGGGATCAGGCTGTCGAAAGCCTGATTGCTGAACGTGCAGGTTGCCTGCATTTCTTTACACAGTGCATTGGCCAGATCGATATCAAAACCTTGAATCTGGTTATTGGCATCAACAAATTCGAACGGAGGGTAGGAGGCTTCGGTTGCGAAACGGATGGTATCTGCGGCGTTAGCAGAGGCGGCACCCACGGCGAATAAGGCTGCAACAATCAATTTTTTCATTATCATTTTCCTGATAGTAATCAATGTGACAAGTAACCAGCGAATTCAGGCGTCTGCGGCTGGGTAAAGTGCGTCGCATCCCCTTGTTCAACGATGCGGCCATTTTCCATATACACCACACGGCTGGCCGTTTTACGGGCAAATTCAACTTCGTGGGTCACAATCACCTGCGTAATGCCAGTTTCTGCCAATTCACGGATGATGTTGACGACCTGAGCGGTAATTTCTGGATCCAACGCAGCAGTCGGTTCATCAAACAGGAGAACCTGAGGCTCCATCATCAGTGCACGGGCAATTGCGACACGCTGTTGCTGTCCGCCAGAAAGATGAAGAGGGAAGCGATCGGCAAAGTCATTGAGGCGCAGGCGCGTCAGCAGTTTATCTGCCCGTGCTTTCGCTTCTTCCTTACTCAGCCCCAGCACGCGGCAAGGGGCTTCGATCAGGTTCTGTACTACGGTCAGATGCGGCCACAAATTATATTGCTGGAACACCATCCCGACATTCTGACGCAATTCACGGATCGCGCTGTCGGATGGCGTGCGCTGAAAATCAAACTGATTACCGGCGATGGAAAGCTTGCCAGAACGTGGCATTTCCAACAGATTAAGAACGCGTATCAGAGAGCTCTTTCCCGCACCGCTGGGACCAAGAAGTACCAACGTTTCACCCACAGGACAATCGAGGGTGATATCAAATAGCGCCTGGTATGTGCCGTAGAAACAGTTAATGCCGTTTAGTTGAATACTCATGCGTAAGAATTGAATAGACATTGATGCGGCGAATGTTAACGTCGGCAGAATAGTTATGCAATCACCGTGGGTTAAAATTTGCCAATAAGCGATTTGTTGGTTAAATAATAGCACAAAATAGTGACTTACGGCTGAGCACGTGCTTTCTCATCGCGAGGCCAGCAGAGCCGCGCCCTATATAGCCAATAGCAGTGAAAGGAGACGACATGCAATTATCCACTACGCCGAATCTGGAAGGCTTCACCATTACTGAATATTGTGGCGTCGTGACCGGCGAAGCCATTCTGGGCGCGAACATCTTCCGTGACTTTTTTGCCAGTATCCGCGATGTCGTCGGCGGCCGTTCCGGTGCCTATGAGAAAGAGCTGCGTAAGGCGCGGCAGATTGCGTTCAAAGAGTTACAGGAGCAAGCCGAAGATTTAGGAGCGAATGCCGTGGTAGGCATCGATCTTGACTATGAAACCGTTGGGAAGGACGGCAGCATGCTGATGGTGACCGTTAGCGGCACCGCAGTAAAGGTTCGCCGCTAGTGGCTTATATTCGTCATACTTCAAGCTGCCAGAGACGGTGTGAAAAAGCGATGGAACAACGATGTTGAAATGGATGATCTGCATAGTGCTGGGGCTGTTGGCAGGTTGCCAGTCAGCCTCTTCGTTGAAAGAACAGAATAATTATGTGCTGGAGACCGCATTGCAGTCGCGGGCTCAGGAGTCTCGCATCCGCTTTTTAGTGATTCATTATACGGCGGAAGACTTTGCCACCTCGCTGAATATTCTGACGGATGATCACGTCAGCGCGCATTATCTGGTTCCAGCACACCCACCTTTGCAGCACGGTAAGCCACTTGCTTGGCAACTGGTGCCGGAATCTCAGGCTGCCTGGCATGCGGGAGTCAGTAGCTGGCGTGGATTTAGTCGGCTGAATAATTCGTCGATTGGCATTGAGATCGAAAACGCGGGCTATCAGCGGACGCTAACCGGCTATACGTGGGAACCGTTTACCGCTTCGCAGATTCAGCTCGTGACCGCGATCGCCCGCGATATCGTTGATCGCTATCAGATTGCGCCGCAGAACGTGGTGGCGCACAGCGATATCGCCCCACAGCGCAAACAAGACCCTGGGCCGCTCTTCCCCTGGAAAGCGCTTGCGCAAGCGGGAGTGGGTGCCTGGCCGGATGCGCAGCGGGTAGCGTTCTATTTGAATGGACGTTTGCCGTTGCAACCAGTGGATGACGCGGTTCTGCTGGAAAAGCTGGGGCGTTATGGCTACTCGGTGCAGGACACGATGACTGCGCGTGAGAAGCGGCAGGTGATTGCCGCTTTCCAGATGCATTTCCGTCCTGAGAACTATCAAGGCCAGCCCGATGCGCAGAGTGAAGCGCTTGTCGACGCGCTGCTGGAGAAATACGGCGGCCGCTAAACCGTTTCCTTTTCTGCCATTTTCGCAATACGCGCCGCCATACCACGGAAGATAAACAGATGTGCAGGCATCATCAGGAACCAGTAGACCAGCCCGTTGAACCCAGAAGGATGCCAGCGGGCGCGGACGTCCACGGTTCGGTGAGTGCCTTTGTCCGTGATAGTAAAGTTGAGTTTCCCCAGCCCCGGTGCTTTCATGCCGAATAGCAGCACCAACTGACGCTGTGGCTTGATCGAGATAACCTTCCAGCCGTCAATCTTGTCGCCCACTTCCAGCGTCGGGCGCTCGGGGCGTCCATAAGTCACGCCGTTACCACAGAGATCGTCCAGCCGGGCGCGGATGTTCCACAGTGTATTGGCGTAAAAATAGCCTTCCTTCCCGCCGACTTGCTGGATGACCTGCCAGAGCGCCTGACTGGACGCGGGCGTCTCCATCGTATGGCCCGCCTGTTTAGGGTAAAAGCCATAATTCGGCTTCCAGCGCGCGCGAACCTCGGAGTCATCGCCCCAGTCCGCCTGCTGTACGCTCTCCATTTCGCTTTGCAGCGTGAGGCGGACAGCGTCATCAAAGCTCATCAGCGTTTGTGGGATTAATGCCTGCAATTCGCGGCCATCGGCCTGCAAGTCGTGTTTTAGCCCCTGAATTAGGGCGCGGGCGATGGAGGGAGGAACCGAGGTCACCAGATGCAAGAACCAGACAGACACCAGATGCGTCGGCATGGGAACGGGAATCAGCAACCGGCGCTTGCCGCTGATCTGAATGAAACGCTCGAACATGGTCTGGTAGCTGATGTATTCGGGGCCTGCGGCATCCATGATGCGGTTTTCTGTCGCAGGGTGCTGTGCGATGCCGATCAGATACACCAGCAGGTTTTCCAGCGCAATAGGGGACGATTTAGATCGCACCCAGCGCGGCGGTGTCAGTATCGGCAGGTTATAGACCATATCACGCATGATTTCGAACGCCGCCGAACCGGTACCGATAATAATGCCTGCACGCAGCTCTGTGACGGGAATACCGCTGCTGCGTAAAATATCTCCCGTAATCTGGCGTGCCTGCATGTGCGGTGAGGTATCGTTTTTTGCCTGAAGCGACCCCAGATAAATAATCTGTTTTACGTTGCTGGAAGTCAGTGCCAGCAGCAGGTTCATGGCGGTCATCCGTTCTCTTGCGACGAAGTCCGCGCCGTCGCCCATGCTGTGTACCAGATAATAGAGTGTTTCCGCGCCCCACAGGCCATCAGGCAGGCTTTCTGGCTTAGCGAGATCAACCTGTTGACAGTCGACGCCCGGCCAATGCCGTGACGCGAGGGATTCGATATTCCGACCGGCAGCGATGACTCGGTTGCCTTGTTTGCTCAAGCGCTCGGTTAAATGGCGGCCAATGTAGCCAGTTGCGCCCAGAATCAGGATCGGGGCTGAGGGGGATGTCATGTGCCAGTGGCTCCACAGCAAAATATAACCATGGCTTACTATAATCTGGAAAAGGCAAATGGGGAAAAGATGAATGGGGAAAGGGCAAAAGCGATGAAAACTATGGCGTTAATACTCGCCTGAAACCCAGCGTCATTGAACATGACCTACCTGCCCGATAGCCGAGGCTAACGGGCAGAAGGGGGTAAAACGCGGGCGTATCAGGCCAGAACGGTGTCGCCTTGCAACTGGCAACTACAGGCCAAAACATAGCCCTGTTCGATCTCGGCTGGTGTTAGCGTCATGGTACTGCTGGTGGTGTAATTACCGGATAGCACGCGGGTTTTACAGCTCCCGCAAACACCGGCGCGGCAGGCGGCGACAACCGGTACCTTATTGGCTTCCAGTGCGGCCAGCAGACTGATGCCTACCGGAACGCGCAGGTTTTTCAGCGGACGGCTGATGGTTAGCGTGAGCTGATCGGCATCTTCATCCAGCACGTCATTTGCCGGGCGGAACTGTTCTTTGAAGATGCGGTTTGAGGCAACGCCAAGCTGCTGACTCAGGGTTTCAATCTGGTTCATGTACGGTGCTGGGCCGCAGGTCATCACGGTGCGGCTGGCGATATCCGGTACGTGTTCGACCAGCAGGTCGCCGCTGATGCGTCCTGAGAGGAAACTGGGCGCAGCGTCAAACTCTGCCATTAGCGTTAGATGCAACTGCTGCGGATAGCGCTGTACCAGATCCTGCCATTCTTTGGCGAAGATCACCTGCAGCGGATTGCGCACATTGAAAATAACGTGGATATCGGTTTGCGGTTTGTTTGCCAGCAGCCAACGGCACATCGACATAATCGGCGTGACGCCACAGCCTGCCGCCGCCATCAGGTAGCGATCGCTGACCGCGTTGGCGCAGGTAAACTCACCCTGTGCATCGGACAGCCACAGATAATCACCGACTTTCAGCGCTTGGGTCAGCCAGCGGGAACCGACACCGTCGTCCAGTCTTCTTACCGTCAAGGTAATAAAACGGCTGAGGCCTGGTGAAGAAGAAATCGTATAAGCCCGTAGCGTCTCCGCGCTGTTGGCAATGCTGACTAACGCATACTGACCCGGCTGATACGGATAAAAATCATGATTAACCAGTGAAATCGTCCAGACATCAGGCGTTTCCTGAGTAATCGAATGTACCTGCATGCGGTTAGAACACAGCGGTGTCGGCCCAATCTGTAGTGCGGGCATGGTCATAATCAATCTCCATAACAAACGGGTACGGTGAAGCGTGTAAAAATGGCGGCCCATAAGACAGTGGGCTTAGCGTGAGGCATCAATGCCTCACGCTGCATGACGAGGAACGCTCTCCTCCGTCCGCATTGATTCATCAAGCGGCCAGAATGGTGTTCATATCCTGTTCAACGGTGGTAATCGCTCGCATACCGAATTTGTCGTTCAGAATGGCAAGCAGGTTGTCCGTCAGGAAGCCCGGTGCCGTTGGCCCGGTGTAGATATTCTTCACGCCGAGGGACAGCAGGGTTAGCAGGATGACAATCGCTTTCTGTTCAAACCAGGACAGCACCAGACTCAGCGGCAGATCGTTCACGCCACAGCCCAGTTTCTCCGCCAGCTTAACGGCCAGAATAATGGCCGCGTAGGCGTCATTACATTGACCGACATCCAGCAGACGCGGCAGGCCTTCCAGCGTACCGAAGTCCAGTTTGTTGAAACGGTATTTACCGCAGGCCAGCGTCATGATCAGGCAGTCTTGTGGAACGTTCAGCGTAAAGTCCGTGAAGTAACTACGTTCTTCACGGCTACCGTCACATCCGCCAACCAGGAAGACGTGGCGCAGTTTTTTCTGTGCAACCAGATCGATGACGGTATCCGCAGCGCTCAACAGCGTTTCACGACCAAATCCGACGGTGATCATGTGCTCGATTTCGCTGTATGGGAAACCAGCCAGACCCTGTGCCTGTTCGATAACCGGGCTGAAATCGTCGCCTTCTAGGTGGTTCACGCCCGGCCAGCCTACGATGCTACGCGTCCAGATGCGGTCGCCGTAGTTGCCCACGTTTGGATCGATAATACAGTTGGAGGTCATGACGATTGCGCCAGGGAATTTGGCAAACTCAGTCTGCTGGTTCTGCCAGCCGCTGCCGTAGTTACCCGCCAGATGCTTGAATTTTTTCAACTCTGGGTAACCGTGTGCAGGCAGCATTTCGCCGTGGGTATAAATATTTACGCCGGTGCCTTCGGTTTGCTCCAGCAGCATGCGCAGATCTTTCAGGTCATGACCAGAAATCAGAATCGCTTTACCCGCAATTGGGCGGACGTTAACGGAGGTCGGCTGTGGATGGCCGTAAGCATGGGTCTCGCCATGGTCAAGGATCGCCATAACGTTGAAGTTCATTTTACCGATGCCCATTGCGTTGTTCAGCAGGGTGTCAACATCGGATGGCTGTGTGCCCAGCCATGCCATGAAAGCATGATATTCGGCATAGATCGCGTTGTCATACTGACCGAGAACGTGGGCGTGCTCCATATAAGCTGCCGCACCTTTCAGGCCGTAAAGGTTGAGCATGCGCAAGCCGTGAACGTCGTCACCCACGCTGGCTTTATCGCTGTCCAGCGCAAAATCTGCTGCCTGTTGCAGTAAGGTCGGAATATCGTTACCTGCCAGTTGCAGGGCTGCCATTGGGTGATCGACGGTTACGGTGGCATCGTGCAGACGGCAGCGAACAGCCAATGACTCGCGCAGTGTAATGGCTTCCTGTGCGTAGCCAATAATGCGCTGAGAATCGAAGTTAACGTTGGTCAACGTAGAGAAGAAGGCGCGTGGCGCAAAGCTGTCGACATCGTGATCGATGATATCCAACTCACGGGCTTTCAGCGCCCAGGCAGAAAGCCCTTGCAGCACAGCGACCAGCAGGTCTTGCAGGTCGGAGGTTTCTGCGGTTTTGCCGCACATGCCCTGCGCGTAAGAGCAGCCGTTTCCAACAGGGGTACGAATCGTTTGTTCACATTGCACACAAAACATAATGACTTCCTTTTTTTAAGTTGCATTTTAAATGCTTGTTTAAAGCATAGTGTTAGCCGAGGCAGGTAAAAAGGCTTTTTTACTGCAACTTTAGGTAAATTTGATTTAGCGCAAGTTTGGTGATGGGCAATGAAAATCACTCTCAATCACAGCCCATAAACGAGGGGGAAAACGGTGTTCAGTGTGCGCTTATGAAGAAAATAACGCCATCAATATGGGAGCCGCGAGGCTTAATAAGAAATCGTGTACGATGGTGCTAGACGTTAAGACGGCAGAAACATAAACCGTGTGTCGACAACACCG
Source organism: Pectobacterium brasiliense (assembly GCF_013449685.1). GTDB lineage: Bacteria > Pseudomonadota > Gammaproteobacteria > Enterobacterales > Enterobacteriaceae > Pectobacterium > Pectobacterium brasiliense_A. The sequence goes on from NZ_JACDSF010000039.1 coordinate 10,163, forward strand.
TCATTAACAATATTGTCATTAACAAACATCGTGGGATTCATCGGCTACACTTGGCGGGAAGAAAAACGATAATCTATTAAAATTAAACAAATTATCGGAGTGAGTAAAGTGCTGTCTGGCAGGATATTCTATGCATTGAGCATTTTTTCAGCAGAAACTCGCAGGCAGCAGCTACAGGAGAGAACGATGCATCTGGAAAGTATTGAAATCCTTGGGTTTCGGGGAATCAATCGTCTGTCGCTGACGCTGGACGAGAACAACGTACTGATTGGTGAGAACGCCTGGGGGAAATCAAGCCTGCTGGATGCGCTCTCGCTGCTGCTGGCACCGACGTTGCCGCTTTACCATTTTGATATGCAGGATTTTCACTTCACGCCGGGAGATGAAAATAGTCGGGAAAAGCATCTTCAGGTTATTTTCACGTTTTGCGAGACGGCACCTGGCCATCATTTATCCCCTCGCTACCGTTCGCTGAGCCCCGTGTGGGTGGAGAGCGAAGCATCGCTATACCGCGTTTTTTATCGGTTAGAAGGTGAGGTCGACGAAAGCCAGTCGGTCTTCACCTGGCGTAGCTTTCTGGACGCTGACGGGCACCCGATACCACTGGATGATATTGATGAACTGGCCAGAGAAATTATCCGCCTGCATCCGGTGCTGCGGCTGCGTGATGCGCGTTTTATGCGGCGTTTGCGTTCTGGGACGCTGGCTGCGACGTTAGATAACGGCAATGAAAAGTTGGCTCAGCAGTTCGAGCAACTGATGCGTGAGCTGGTGCAAAATCCGCAGAAGCTGACGGATAAAGAGCTGCGTCAGGGTCTGGTGGCGATGCGGCAACTGCTGGAGCACTATTTTTCCGAGCAGAACGCCACGGGTAATGACCGGCGCCATCATCGGCATGCGCGAACACATAATGGTAAATCGTGGCGATCGCTGGATAACATCAATCGCCTGATTGCCGACCCCAATAGCCGCAGTCGCCGGATTATCCTGCTGGAATTATTTTCTACGCTGTTACAGGCGAAAGGGTCGGTGCCCTTGGATCCCCATGCGCGTCCGCTCTTGCTGATTGAAGACCCGGAAACCCGGCTGCACCCGATTATGCTATCCGTCGCCTGGGGGCTTTTGGTGCAGTTACCACTCCAAAAGGTCACCACAACGAATTCAGGCGAACTGCTGTCGCTGGTGCCGATGGAGCAGGTGTGCCGCCTGGTGCGGGAATCCTCACGGGTGGCGACATACCGGATTGGTCGTCAGGGTATGAGTGCGGAAGATAGCCGACGCATTGCGTTTCATATTCGTATGAATCGACCTGCGTCACTCTTTGCCCGCTGCTGGCTGCTGGTGGAAGGGGAAACCGAAGTGTGGATGCTGAATGAACTGGCGCGCCAATGTGGGCATCATTTTGAGGCGGAAGGGGTGAAAGTGATTGAATTTGCTCAGTCTGGGCTCCGACCATTGCTGAGGTTCGCACGTCGTATGGGGATTGAATGGCATGTGCTGGTCGATGGCGACGATGCGGGGAAAAAATATGCCGCGACGGCGAAAAGCATGTTAACCGTACAGGATGAGAGCGAGCGCGATCATTTGACCGTCTTGCCCGCATCGGACATGGAACACTACATGTATCGTGAGGGATTCAGCCACGTTTATCACCGCATCGCGCAGTTGCCGGAAAAAGTGCCACTCTCGATGCATAAAATCATCATCAAGGCTATCCACCGGTCATCCAAGCCCGATCTGGCGATTGAAGTCGCGATGGAAGCCGCAGCGATGGGCAGCGAGGCAATCCCACCGCTTATTCGCAGCATGTTTTCCCGCGTGCTGTGGCTGGCCCGCGGGCGGGCGGATTAGGGGATACAAATAAAAAAATGCCGTTCGATATAACGAACGGCATTTGTCGCATTATAGTCATTTTACGGTTTAGCGTAGCGTGTTCTGAGTAGACATGTAGGGTGTAGCAGGGGTCAGGATGCGGCCTCGGCGACTTGCGGGACGATCAGACAGGCATGATTGCCTTTCGGCCCTTGATGAACATCAAACCTGACAACCTGTCCGGCTTTCAGAGTCCGGTAGCCATCCATTTGAATAGTTGAGTAGTGCGCGAAGATATCGTCACCGCCCCCTTCTGGACAGATAAAACCAAACCCTTTGGCATTATTGAACCATTTAACAGTACCTGTCTCCATGCATTGACATCCTTCGCAAGAGTATTCTTTTCAGTAAGGTGTGGTTATTTGGTTACTACGAATACGAATTGATTAAAACCCCATCAATTCATCCGTACACTTTAGTGAAATCGATCCCGGCGTCAAGCGATCCACCGCATGGTGAGGAGGGCAGTGTGTCAAAGTTTGATGCAGATAACGCTATTGATGAACCCACGATCGCGTTGTGTCACCAAGATATCGATTACAGGCCTTGAATTTTGCTTTCCGGGAACCATTTAATCCCTCAGGTGGTAAAATAAAAAGCAGACGTGCTACTGTAAATGTAGAGATACCCGTCATCTTTCAAGTCGCAGGCGCTTACTTCCTGCTTCTCGGATCTATTAGGAATAAACAGACCAATGTCGTGAGTTGCGATATTCGTTACATGATGTGGATAGAGAATGGGAAACAACAGTACGTGGTCACAATCTGAGAACCTGACCGCCGATAAACAGAAAGAAAAATTGCAGCCGCCTTCCATGTATAACGTGGTGTTGAATAACGATGATTACACCCCGATGGAATTTGTTATTGACGTTCTGCAAAAGTTCTTTTCTTATGATATTGAACGTGCCACACAGCTTATGTTAACCGTGCATTACCAGGGTAAAGCGATTTGTGGCGTATTCAGCGCTGAAGTGGCTGAGACCAAGGTCGTACAAGTTAATCGTTATGCCAGAGAAAATGAGCACCCGTTGCTCTGTACGCTGGAAAAAGCCTGAAGTCAGGCGATTTATTGGGAGAGGTGCCTATGCTCAATCAAGAACTGGAACTCAGTCTCAACATGGCTTTCGCCAGAGCGCGTGAGCACCGACACGAGTTTATGACCGTGGAACATCTGCTGTTGGCTCTGCTCAGTAACCCAGCCGCCCGTGAAGCATTGGAAGCCTGCACGGTAGATTTAGCCGCGCTGCGTCAGGAACTGGAAGCGTTCATTGAGCAAACCACACCAACATTACCGCAGAGTGACGACGAGCGCGAAACTCAGCCCACGCTTAGCTTCCAACGCGTACTCCAGCGTGCCGTCTTCCACGTGCAGTCCTCTGGCCGTAGCGAAGTGTCCGGCGCCAACGTCTTGGTCGCCATTTTTAGCGAACAGGAATCTCAGGCTGCCTACCTGCTGCGCAAGCATGATGTCAGTCGTCTGGATGTGGTGAACTTTATTTCCCACGGCACGCGCAAAGAAGAATCCGATCAGGCGCCGAACCCTGAAAGTCCCGTCAATGAAGAACAGGCAGGAGGGGAAGATCGTATGGAAAACTTCACCACCAATCTGAATCAACTGGCTCGCGTTGGCGGTATCGATCCGCTCATTGGCCGGGATAAGGAACTGGAGCGTACGATTCAGGTATTGTGCCGTCGCCGTAAAAATAACCCGCTGCTGGTCGGCGAATCTGGTGTCGGTAAAACGGCGATTGCTGAAGGACTTGCCTGGCGTATTGTGCAGGGCGATGTACCGGAAGTGATGGCGGAGTGCACGCTGTACTCGCTGGACATCGGCGCGCTGCTGGCTGGCACCAAATACCGCGGTGACTTTGAAAAACGTTTCAAGGCGCTGCTGAAACAGTTGGAACAGGATAAAAACAGCATTCTGTTCATTGATGAAATCCACACGATTATCGGCGCGGGTGCAGCGTCCGGCGGTCAGGTTGATGCGGCTAATCTGATTAAACCGCTGCTTTCCAGCGGCAAGATTCGCGTTATCGGCTCGACCACCTATCAGGAGTTCAGCAATATCTTTGAAAAGGATCGGGCGCTGGCGCGTCGTTTCCAGAAAATCGATATCACTGAACCTAGCGTAGAAGAAACCGTACAAATCATTAATGGCCTGAAGCCGAAATATGAGGCTCACCATGATGTTCGCTATACGTCAAAAGCGGTTCGCGCAGCGGTAGAACTGGCCGTGAAATATATCAATGACCGTCATTTACCAGATAAAGCCATCGATGTGATCGATGAGGCGGGTGCACGCAGTCGTCTGATGCCTGTCAGCAAGCGCAAGAAAACGGTCAACGTGAGTGACATCGAATCGGTTGTCGCTCGTATTGCTCGTATTCCAGAAAAAACCGTCTCTGCTAGCGATCGTGATGTGCTGAAAAACCTCAGCGATCGCCTGAAAATGCTGGTGTTTGGGCAGGACAAGGCAATCGAAGCGTTGTCTGAGTCGATCAAGATGAGTCGTGCAGGGTTGGGGCAGGAGCGTAAACCGGTTGGTTCCTTCCTGTTTGCCGGTCCTACCGGCGTCGGTAAGACGGAAGTGACGTTACAGCTGGCCAAAGCGCTGGATATCGAACTGCTGCGCTTTGATATGTCTGAATACATGGAGCGCCATACTGTTAGCCGTTTGATTGGTGCGCCTCCGGGTTATGTGGGCTACGATCAGGGCGGCCTGCTGACGGATGCGGTGATCAAGCATCCTCATGCGGTGCTGCTGTTGGATGAAATCGAAAAAGCGCATCCGGACGTCTTTAACCTGCTGTTGCAGGTGATGGATAACGGTACGCTGACGGACAACAACGGTCGTAAAGCGGATTTCCGCAATGTCATTGTCGTCATGACCACCAACGCAGGCGTGCGGGAAACACAGCGTAAATCCATCGGTATCATCCATCAGGACAACAGCACGGATGCGATGGAGGAGATTAAGAAGGTGTTTACGCCTGAGTTCCGCAACCGTCTGGATGGCATTATCTGGTTCAACCATCTGTCGACTGACGTCATTCAGCAGGTTGTCGATAAGTTTATCGTAGAGCTTCAGGCGCAGTTGGATGCGAAAGGCGTATCGCTGGAAGTGAGCGATGAAGCGCGCGACTGGCTGGCAGAGAAAGGCTACGACAAGGCGATGGGTGCCCGACCAATGGCACGCCTGATGCAGGAAAGCCTGAAGAAGCCGCTGGCCAACGAGCTGCTGTTTGGTTCGCTGGTGGACGGTGGCTCTGTTACGGTGGAACTGGATAAAGAGACGCAACAACTGACGTACGGCTTCCAGAGCGCACAGAAACGAAAAGCAGAAAGCGTTAATTAATCAATATCGTGTGTTATCTAAGAGGGATGCTGAGGCATCCCTTTTTACGTTATTGGCCCGTATTGAATAGTCTATCTCCCCAAAACTGTTTAAAAAAACAAAAGCCCTTGCCATGAAGGGAAGGGCTGGAGAGGGAGACACATCCTCATATATCGCTGTGATTAGCGATGAGCGAACCGGTTAGCGGCTGCGGAAGACAATGCGGCCTTTACTCAGGTCGTACGGGGTTAATTCTACAGTGACTTTGTCACCCGTCAGGATGCGGATATAGTTTTTACGCATTTTACCGGAGATATGAGCGGTAACCACGTGCCCGTTTTCCAATTCAACGCGGAACATGGTGTTGGGCAGCGTATCAAGCACGGTGCCTTGCATTTCAATATTGTCTTCTTTGGCCATCGAATCCTCTAGGTCTAACTACCTTTATTTTTTAACCGCAAGATAATGCCGAAAAACCGACATTATGTAAAGAAGCGTTCACGTTTGGGGCGTTATTTGCCCGATTTCTCTGTCAAATTGCGGGTTCGGCGAGCGGTTGTGGTCGCCAACAGCTGTCATCGACGGTGAGATCCTGCCACTGCGAAAGTTGTTGCAGAAAGCGATCGCGGGGTATTTCACTCACGCCCAGAGAAGCCGTATGGGCGTTTAACACCTGACAATCGATCAGTTCACCACCGTGACGAATAAAATGCTGTTGAAATGCCAGCAGCGCGTATTTTGACGCATTATCCATACGGCTGAACATCGACTCGCCACAAAATAATCGTCCTTGCTTAATACCATATAGCCCACCAACCAGTGCGCCATTCTGCCACACTTCGACAGAATGTGCTTCTCCTGCCTGATGAAGCTGGCGATAAGCCGAGATAATGTCCGGCGTAATCCAGGTGCCATCATGGTGCTCATGGGCGCAGGCGTGAATAACATCATCAAAGGCCTGATTCAGCGTGGCATGAAACGTATGGCGCTTCAGAAATTTTTTCATGCTGCGGCTGATATGCAAGTCGCCAGGAAACAGGACCGCGCGCGGGTTTGGAGACCACCATAAGATCGGCTCACCGGGAGAGAACCAGGGGAAAATGCCCTGTCGGTAAGCGGCTTTTAGGCGGGCAACGGAGAGGTCGCCGCCAACGGCCAGCAGGCCGTTGGGGTCATCTAGCGCATGATTCGGATCAGGGAACTGAAGCGATTGAAGCGAAAGTTGGTATAGACGCATGTTTTTCAAACGTTATGTTTCAACTGAGTTTTCCCTAAACGTGTTGGCGGAACTGCCAATAACGACCTTGTTGTGCCATTAAGTCCTGATGGCTCCCCTGTTCGATCACTTTGCCATCGTCCAGAATACAGATGCGATCCATCGATTCTAAACCATATAGCCGGTGAGTGATGACGATCAGCGTTTTATCGGCACAGTGCCGACGGAGCAGTTGCAGAATACGCTTTTCAGTTTCTGCATCCAACCCTTCAGTCGGTTCATCCAAGAGAACAAGCGGTGCGTCGTGCAATAAGGCACGTGCCAACGCGATACGGCGCTGCTCGCCACCGGACAGTTGTCTACCGCCTTCTCCTAGCCAGGCATTCAGCCCTTCGTTTTCTAGCAGTTTTTCTAACCCAACCTGCTGTAAGACCTCAGCCAGTTTTTCATCCCGTGCGGCTGGTGCGGCTAGCAGCAGGTTATCACGCAGCGTTGCGCTGAAAATATGCACGCGTTGCGGCACCACGCTCATCATGGCGCGGAGATCGTCTTCCCGCCAATCGGCAAGGGGATATCCATTCAGCGTAATTTCTCCGTATTCACAATTCCATGCCCGAGTCAGCAATTGCAATAGCGTCGATTTCCCGCATCCGGTACGCCCCAGCAGCGCCAGATGCTCGCCCGGTTGAATAGAAAGCGTAATATTCTGCAACACGGGCTGTGGCTGGCCGGGATACGTGAAACCGACATGTGAGACATCAAGTGACGCCTCGCGTGAGGTTTCTGGCCCATGCTCAGGGAACGTGACGTCAACGGGCTGGCGAATGATTTGATCGACTCGAGCGGCGGAGGCAATCACTTGCCCCATATGCTGGAAGGCCACCGTGACGGGAGCCAGTGCTTCAAAAGCAGCAAGTGAGGCGAACACGAATAGTGCAATCAACGCACCGGGCTGTGGATTACCGCCAACCCCATCCGCTGCCAGCCACAGAATCAGGGTAACGGTCAGCCCGCTGCATAAAATCATCACTGCCTGAGACAGACCGGTAAGGTTGGCCTGCTGACGTTGTCGGCGTAGCCAGTTAATTTCCACTAGAGCCAACTGTTGACGGACGCGACTGAGTGCGCCAAAGACGGTGAGTTCTGCCTGACCTTGCAGCCAGGTCGTTAACTGAAGGCGGTATTGTGCGCGCAGCGCGGTCAAATCCTGTCCGATGCCGTTTCCCGCCCGATAAAAGACAATAGGCAGGCACAGCAGCAGTACCAGCATGATGGTACCCAGCGTCAGAGCCAGTGAGGCATCAATGAAACTCAGGCCATAGCAAACGATAAGAATAACGGCAAAAGCGCTGACGATGGGTGAAATCACGCGGAGATAGAGGTGGTCGAGCGTATCGACGTCCGCTACGAGCCGGTTTAGCAGTTCAGCCTGACGAAATTGTGCCAGTCCCCCCGGAGAGAGCGGCAGAATGCGAGAAAAGGTGAAAACACGTAAGCGCAACAAAACGCGGAAGGTGGCATCGTGGCTGACGACTCTTTCCCCGTAACGTCCGGCCGTACGTGCAATCGCTGCGCCCCGCACGCCAGCGGCGGGCAGCATATAGTTAAAGGTGAGCAGCCCGACGATCCCTGCCAGCGCAGCACCCGCCAAGAACCAGCCGGATAGCGCGAGTAGACCAATGCTGGCCAGCAGCGTTGCAATGGCCAATACCACGCCCAGACTCAAATACCAGAAGTGCTGACGATAAAGCGCGAGAAACGGTTTTAATACCTGCATCGTTTTCATCTGAGCCATTACAGCGCCTCCTGTCGTTGTGCCAGCAGTGTCGCGAAGGGACCTGCTTCGGCTCGGAGTGTTTGATAGTCACCCTGTTGAACTAACCGACCGCCGTCCATGACCCAGATCGTGTCATACTCGGCGATCTCGGTGAGCTGATGTGTGACCAGCAACGTGGTCTGTGAACATGCCGCGTCGTTCAGCGCCGTCATAACCAACTCCTCACTATGGGCATCCAGGCTGGCTGACGGTTCATCCAACAGCAGTAAGTTGCAAGGATGAATGAGCGCACGGGCAACGGCGATGCGCTGTGCCTGTCCGACGGAGAGGCGCGCTGCACCGTCACCTATGGTCGTTTCCAGCCCCTGTAGGAGCTGCGGTAAAAATTCCTGTACATACGCGTGTTCAATCGCATATTGCAATTCCAAAGGACTGGCCTGCGGATTACCTAGCAGAATATTGCTGCGTAGCGTCTGTTCCGGCAAGTGGGGATTTTGTCCGACCCAGCTTAACTGTTTACGCCATGATTCAGGCGTCAGCGTGTTCAATGCCTGACCGTTGACGGTGAGTGAACCGCGATAGGGTAGGAATCCCAGCAGTACATTAAGCAGTGAGCTTTTCCCGGCTCCGCTGAGGCCGACCAGCGCGATACGTTCACCTGCGCGAATATCGAACGTCAACGGTTGGGTCAGCGGTGTGCCATTCGGCGCGAGGACAACCAGATCTTCCGCTCGGATAGCAATGGCGGTATTGCTGCTGAATTCGTGTGTGCCAACGCCGATGGTTTCGCCTTCCTCTGACAAAAAAGTCACCAGTGATTCTGCTGCCCCGATAGCCTGAGCCTTGGCATGATAGAAGGTGCCCAAATCGCGTAAAGGCTGAAAGAATTCCGGTGCTAGAATCAATACGAGAAAGCCTGCGAAGAGCGTCACACCCATGCCGTAATGACCAAAATCCAGCTCTCCGAGATAAGAGAAACCGAAATAAACGGCGACAACGGCAATCGAAATGGAAGCGAAAAACTCCAGTACGCCCGAGGAGAGAAACGCCATGCGTAGCACTTCCATCGTGCGACTACGGAAATCTTCGGAAGCATGACGAATTTGTTCGGTTTCAGCTTTACCACGATGGAACAGACGTAGCGTTTCCATCCCACGTAGGCGATCGAGGAAGTGTCCGCTCAGGCGTGCCAGCGCCAGAAAGTTACGTCGGTTGGCATCCGCCGCGCCCATGCCAACCAGCGCCATAAAAAGCGGGATGAGCGGGGCAGTGAGAAACAAAATCAGGCCAGCAGCCCAGTTTAGCGGGAAGATCGTGATTAAGATAAGCAGTGGGATCAGCGCCGCAAGATACATCTGCGGCAGGTAGCGGGCGTAATAATCCTGCATATCATCAACTTGCTCAAGAATCATCGTTGCCCAACTGCCGGCGGGTTTGCCCTGTACCCAGGCAGGGCCAAGCTGTTGCAATCGATCCAGTACCTGCTTACGAATTTGCTGTCGAACGGCTTGTCCGCAAAGAAAACCAACACGTTCACGTAACACACTGTTGAGCGCGCGCAGAATAAAGGTGGCAATCAGCAGCAGGAAAGGGGAGAGCAACGATTCGCGAGTCGCATGCTCAATGATCAAGGCATGAAGTAGCGTCGCTAACAGCCAGGCTTGCGCCACGATTAACGCACCGCTCAGGAACCCAAGCAGGAGTGAAATTCGTAGCCAACGTTGCGCCAGCTTACTCTGTTGTTTCAGCCAGGCGGTCAGTTCTTGCTGTCTGGTTTTTTTCATCAGGCACCAGTTCGTTATATTGCAGAAATGGACTTAACAGAAAATAACTCTCATGTAACTGTTAGTTAACAAAATTATCTTCTATCACGCAGAATGACGCCATGTTACCGCGACAGGGACGCGCTGCAAACGAAAAGGAGAGGGGAAATGGGTGAGGCGATCAATTTTGTGTTGCGGAAGGCAAACCAGAGATAAAGAAAACGGAACGGCTGTTGCCGCTCCGTTATCAGCAGCGAATTACTTGTTGACTGTCAGCCCGTCAAGGTAGCGTTCAGCATCCAGTGCCGCCATACAGCCGGTACCCGCGGAGGTAATGGCCTGACGGTAGATGTGATCCATGACGTCACCTGCGGCAAAGACGCCAGGAATGCTGGTCTGTGTCGCGTTGCCGTGAATACCGGACTGCACTTTGATATAACCGTTTTCCAGTTCCAACTGACCGCCGAATACTGCGGTATTCGGACTATGGCCGATAGCGATAAACACGCCAGCCAGCTCCAGTTCTTCTGCGGCATCGCTCTGCGTATCGCGGATACGGACACCGGTTACACCCATGTCATCGCCCAGCACTTCGTCCAGCGTACGGTTGGTATGCAGGATGATGTTGCCGTTTTTAACTTTGTCCATCAGGCGGTCGATCAGAATTTTCTCTGAACGGAACGTCTCGCGACGGTGGATCAAATGCACTTCCGCAGCGATGTTAGACAAATATAAGGCTTCTTCTACTGCTGTATTCCCGCCGCCAACGACGGCGACTTTCTGGTTACGGTAGAAGAACCCGTCACAGGTTGCGCAGGCAGAAACCCCTTTGCCTTTAAACGCATCTTCAGACGGCAGGCCGAGATAACGAGCCGATGCCCCGGTGGCAATGATCAGCGCGTCACAGGTGTACTCGGCGCTATCGCCGAATAAACGGAAGGGACGGTTCTGTAAATCAACACGTTCAATATGATCGAAGATCACTTCGGTATTGAATTTGGTCGCGTGTGCATGCATACGCTCCATCAACAGCGGGCCAGTTAAATCATCGGCATCACCCGGCCAATTTTCTACTTCGGTCGTGGTCGTCAACTGACCGCCTTTTTCCATACCCGTGATTAATACTGGCTGTAAATTCGCCCGTGCAGCATAAACAGCGGCAGTGTAGCCAGCCGGGCCTGAACCCAGAATCAATAACTTGTGATGTTTAACAGTACCCATGCTTTCCTCATTTCATGACGGCGGATCATGTTCATATAACGGTTTCTACAACAAACCCGCTTCCTTACTACGAACAGTCTCTACCACGGACAATGCGAATGATTGTAAGGAAATTACAAGAGTAAAAAAAGTATGCAGAAAAGTTGCTGGCTATTTGTTTAATCGTTAATGACGATGAAGATGACAAATCGCTGAAAAATCAGCCACATTAATAAGTAAAATGATTGAAGTCACCTCGGATAATGGCTCTGGCTTATCCAATCTGGCAGTTTCTTCTGATTTTCGTTGTTTTACTTTGACAATCGGCTGTGCATTTGCGAAAACATCTAGGTAAGAGGAAATTTTTTGTATGTGAACAGTTAAAAGCTCGGCTTTTTATTCGTTTTTGCGCAGGTAGTAGGCCTTTGGGCCACGGATATGACGTGATGGTCTTTTCGCGGGTGAGCAATACGTGGAGCGAGAACGAGAAGTTAATGACTGTTGATATACAAAATAGGCAGCGTGTCTTCTTTAGGGGTAGCTCTGATACATGAGGTCTATCGGAGTAAAGCGGGTGCAGGGAAAAGTGAAGAGAGACAATAATAATGGTAGACACTAAAAAACGGCCAGGCAAAGATCTCGATCGTATTGATCGTAACATCCTGAACGAATTGCAAAAAGATGGACGTATTTCCAATGTCGAGCTTTCCAAACGTGTTGGGCTGTCACCAACGCCTTGTCTGGAACGTGTACGTCGTCTGGAAAGACAGGGCTTCATTAACGGCTACACAGCGCTGCTAAACCCACATTATCTGGATGCATCACTGCTGGTTTTTGTTGAAATAACGCTAAACCGCGGCGCGCCTGATGTATTTGAACAGTTCAATGCTGCGGTGCAAAAACTGGAAGAAATTCAGGAATGTCATCTGGTTTCTGGTGATTTTGACTACCTGTTGAAAACGCGTGTGCCAGACATGTCCGCTTACCGTAAGCTCCTGGGTGAAACGCTGCTGCGTTTGCCGGGCGTAAACGACACCCGTACCTACGTGGTGATGGAAGAAGTGAAGCAAAGCAACCGTCTGGTTATTAAGACGCGATAAACGTGTGGGTGCAAAACCCGATAAATTCAGCTACACTCCTGTGAATTTATACAGTTCCAGCGCCGGGTTTTCTCGGCGCTTTGTCATAAACCTTACAGGCCCCTGGAGAGACTCTTGAGCCAGGAATATACAGAAGATAAAGACGTTACCCTGAAAAAGCTCAGTGGAACACGTCGTTTGCTTGAAGCGATTTTAATCGTTGTGGCACTTTTTGCGGTTTATCTTTGTGTCGCACTACTCAGTTTCAGCCCCTCCGACCCCAGTTGGTCACAGACTGCATGGCATGAACCGATTCACAACCTTGGTGGTGTAGCAGGTGCATGGCTAGCGGATACGCTGTTCTTCATTTTTGGTGTGCTGGCCTACGCTATTCCACCGATTATGTTATCCCTGTGCTGGGTTGCTTTCCGCCAGCGTGATAACAACCAGACTATTGACTACTTTACCTTTTCACTTCGCCTGATTGGGACATTGGCGCTGATCCTGACCTCTTGCGGTTTGGCTGCGTTGAATATTGACGATCTCTACTATTTTGCTTCCGGTGGTGTGTTGGGAAGCCTGTTGAGCAGCTCAATGCTTCCACGTTTCAACAGTATGGGCGCAACGCTGATTCTGCTGTGCGTGTGGGGGGCAGGGTTAACACTGTTTACCGGCTGGTCATGGTTAACGATTGCTGAAAAAATTGGCGCGGGTGTTTTGGGTTGTTTGACGTTTATGTCAAACCGTTCACGCCGCGACGAGGACTACCGCGAAGAACACGATCGTGAAGAGGATGAGCGCGATGCGCTTAATCTGCGTCACGATGAGGCGTCGGGTGAGACCGTAACACAACAGCGTGATGACGATGACGTCCTGTTTTCTGCGCCTCCCGTGGCTGATGCAGTAAACGACACGACGGCAGACAATAAGATAGACGTGCCATCACTGTTAGCTGAGAACGGACCAATAGCGACACCACCGGCTCTCTCCGCTGAAACGCCGGTGGCAGGATCAAGATTGTCTGATGTGGCAGTGTCTGATTCAGCATTACCAGGATCTGCATTCTCTGCTTCATCGGCTGGCATTGTGCCGCCTGTTACGCCATCTGCGATTGATTCGACGCCGTCGCTAAATCCGCCGCTGTATTCGTTTGAAATCCCTGAAACGCCAGCGGCAATGCCAGAGATCGCAAGCTCGCCTGAACGCCATAGCAGTGCGTATACACCTTACGGAAAGAGTTACGAAGAGAGTGCCGTCCCACCGGTTGTTCCGGCACCTGTGGCTCAACCGTTTGCTGAGCCGCCACAACCGGCACGCGATACGGATTTCGACGCGAATAACACCTTTATGCCGGCGTTCAGTGCCGATGGGGATGATAACCCGCAGATTAAACGCGGCGTAGGACCTGAACTGCCGCGTCCTAATCCTGTACGTATCCCCACTCGCCGCGAGCTGGCATCATACGGAATCAAACTGCCGTCGCAGCGGCTAGCTGAAGAGCAAGCAAGGCTGCAGGCGCAAAAGGGTGGCGAAGAAGCGGAAATGGCGAATGACGTGTATCAAGAAGAGACACCGGATGATATCGCCCAGCAGGAAGCCGCATTGCAGCAAGCGTATCTGGATCAGCAACGCCAGCGTTACGGAGAGGAATACCCGTTACAGGAAGACGATGAAGACGCGCTTCTGCAAGCGCAGCTAGCCAGAGATTTCGCGGCACAGCAGCAGTCGCGTTATGATGCCAGCGTATTGCAGCGCGATGAGGAAATCCCTCATCCGATAGCCCCGCCTGTGGTCAGTGCACCGGTTCAGCCAAATCCTGTCACATCGCATAACGCTTTTTCATTCTCGCCGTTTAGCGCGGAGAATGAGCGTGAGCCTGAACCGACTCCGTTCAGTGAGTCCATGTATACACCGCCATCTTACCGTTCTGAACCTGAGCTTCCGCCGATGCATGCTGGTGAAAATGAGGACGATGAGGATGAGCACAACCGGTTGATGTTTAGTCAGCCAGCGCAACCAACATCAGCACCTGTTGAGGTGGCGAAACAGGAAACGGTCGCAACACCAACGCATCATCCGGCAATGGATGGCTTGATTCACCCGTTCCTGATGCGTAATGAACAACCGCTGCAGAAGCCGACTACGCCGCTGCCAACGTTGGATTTGTTGACGCCACCGCCGGCTAGTGAAGCGCCTGTTGATAATTTTGCACTGGAACAGACGGCGCGACTGATTGAAGCGCGTCTGGCTGATTTCCGAGTAAAAGCCGATGTGGTCGATCATTCTCCTGGACCGGTGATCACACGGTTTGAATTGGATCTGGCACCGGGTGTTAAAGCGGCACGTATCTCGAATCTGTCGCGCGATTTAGCGCGTTCACTGTCAGTTGTCGCGGTGCGTATTGTTGAGGTTATTCCCGGCCGACCTTATGTCGGGCTGGAGTTGCCTAATGCGCATCGCCAAACGGTTTATCTGCGAGAAGTGCTGGATTGCGATCAGTTCCGTGATAATCCATCGCCGTTGTCGATTGTGTTAGGTAAAGATATTGCGGGCAAACCTGTCGTTGCAGATTTAGCGAAAATGCCACACCTGCTGGTTGCGGGTACAACGGGGTCGGGTAAATCGGTCGGCGTCAACGCCATGATCATCAGTATGTTGTATAAAGCCACGCCGGAAGACGTACGCTTTATCATGATCGATCCGAAAATGCTGGAACTCTCGGTGTACGAAGGCATTCCGCATTTGCTGACGGAAGTTGTCACTGACATGAAGGATGCGGCTAATGCGCTGCGCTGGTGTGTCGGTGAAATGGAACGTCGCTACAAGCTGATGTCGGCGCTTGGCGTGCGTAATCTGGCGGGATACAACGAACGGGTGATGACGGCAAATGCGATGGGGCGACCGATCCCCGATCCGTTCTGGAAGCCAAGTGACAGCATGGATATGACGCCGCCAGTGCTGGAAAAACTGCCGTATATTGTTGTTATGGTGGATGAATTTGCTGACCTGATGATGGCAGTGGGTAAGAAAGTGGAAGAACTGATTGCCCGACTGGCGCAAAAAGCGCGTGCAGCGGGGATTCACTTGGTGCTGGCGACGCAGCGTCCTTCGGTTGATGTTATCACCGGATTGATCAAAGCGAACATTCCGACGCGTATCGCGTTTACCGTTTCCAGTAAGATCGACTCACGCACAATCCTCGATCAAGCGGGCGCAGAGTCGCTATTAGGGATGGGGGATATGCTGTATATGGCACCTAACTCCTCGATACCTGTCCGTGTTCATGGCGCTTTTGTGCGTGATGAGGAAGTTCACGCTGTCGTTCAGGACTGGAAAGCGCGCGGTCGCCCTCAATATATCGATAATATTGTCAGCGGTGGCGATGATGCTGAAGGCGGAAGCCTCGGTCTTGATGGCGATGAAGAACTCGATCCGCTGTTCGATCAGGCTGTAGAGTTTGTGGTCGATAAGCGTCGGGCATCAATCTCTGGCGTACAGCGTCAGTTCAGAATCGGCTATAACCGCGCTGCGCGAATTGTTGAACAAATGGAGGCGCAGGGTATTGTCAGCGCTCCAGGACACAATGGTAACCGTGAGGTATTGGCACCGCCATCGATGGAATGAAAATGCAGTATTGATTGACGTCATCTACTAAGGGCTGCTTAAGCAGCCCTTATGCAAAGAAGCGTAAAAGCAGCAATAAGCAGATAATTCACCTATCACCGTTCGACTGGGTTC
Organism: Pectobacterium brasiliense; assembly: GCF_013449685.1. Taxonomy (GTDB): domain Bacteria; phylum Pseudomonadota; class Gammaproteobacteria; order Enterobacterales; family Enterobacteriaceae; genus Pectobacterium; species Pectobacterium brasiliense_A. The sequence continues at coordinate 26,147 of NZ_JACDSF010000039.1, forward strand.
AGATAACATAGATCTATAGATAATGTAGCTCGACGAATAACACCGATCTGTAAAGAACATAGGCGCTATGTAAAGCGTCTGACCTCGATAGATGAAGGTTCGTTATATCAAGAAATTCAAAGGATTATGCGTATGAAAAAGTGGTTAGCTATCAGTTGCCTGATTGCAGGTGTTACCTCAACCGCTGTCTATGCGGATGCGGCAAAAGATTTGCAGGGTCGCCTCAATAAAGTCAGCAGTTTCCACGCCAATTTCAGCCAGAAAGTCACCAGCGCTGACGGCGCAGCGGTACAGGAAGGGGAAGGCGAACTGTGGTTGAAACGTCCTAACCTATTTAACTGGAAAACCACATCACCTGACGAAAGTGCGTTGATTTCTGATGGCAAAACGCTTTGGTTCTACAATCCGTTTGTTGAACAAGTCACGGCAACCTGGCTTAAAGATGCAACAGGCAATACGCCGTTTATTCTGATCACGCGTAACGACACCAGCGACTGGAATAAATACGATGTGCGCCAGAAAGGTGATGATTTTGAACTTACGCCGAAGTCAGCGAGCGGTAATCTGAAGCAGTTTGCGATTAATGTGACGACAAGCGGCACAATCAAACAGTTTACCGCGACGGAACAAGACGGTCAGCGGAGCACTTATGTGCTGAAAAATCAGCAAAACGGCGCTGTTGATGCCGCACAATTCACGTTCACACCGCCGAAAGGCGTCACGCTGGATGACCAGCGTCAGTGAGGCCAGAGTGAGCAATCTGTCCCTTGATTTTTCCCATAATGAATTCCAACCGCTGGCCGCGCGTATGCGGCCCGCGACGTTGGCACAGTATATCGGTCAACAGCACCTGTTAGGAGCTGGTAAGCCTCTGCCACGAGCTATTGAGGCAGGGCAGTTGCACTCAATGATTCTCTGGGGGCCGCCAGGAACGGGAAAAACCACGCTGGCAGAACTGATTGGGCATTACGGGCAGGCGGATGTTGAACGTATTTCTGCCGTGACGTCCGGCATCAAAGAAATTCGTGAAGCGATTGAGCGTGCTCGACAAAATCGCAATGCGGGGCGTCGCACTATTTTGTTTGTCGATGAAGTCCATCGTTTCAACAAAAGTCAGCAGGATGCATTTCTGCCACATATCGAAGATGGAACGATCACCTTCATTGGTGCGACAACCGAAAACCCCTCTTTCGAACTCAATTCCGCGTTGTTATCTCGCGCCCGCGTCTATTTGCTAAAAGCGCTGACGGCGGAAGATATCGAGCAGGTCTTGCAGCAGGCAATGAGCGATAGCGAGCGTGGGTACGGCGGACAGAATATTGTTCTGCCTGCCGAAACTGCGCGAATGCTGGCTGAATTGGTCAACGGCGATGCCAGACGTGCGCTGAATAGTCTGGAAATGATGGCCGACATGGCGGAAATCGGCGCGCAGGGCATGCGTGTTCTGACGCCTGCACTTCTCAACGAAATCGCTGGTGAGCGTAGTGCTCGCTTTGATAACAAAGGCGACCGCTATTACGACCTGATTTCGGCGTTGCATAAATCGGTAAGAGGCTCCTCGCCGGACGCGGCGCTTTATTGGTACGCCAGAATCATTACCGCCGGTGGCGACCCGCTGTATGTTGCCCGACGGCTGTTGGCAATTGCATCGGAGGATGTTGGCAACGCCGACCCGCGTGCGATGCAGGTGGCTATCTCCGCCTGGGATTGCTTCACTCGTATCGGCCCCGCAGAAGGGGAGCGCGCCATTGCTCAGGCGATTGTTTATCTGGCCTGCGCTCCTAAAAGTAACGCCGTGTATAGCGCATTTAAAGCCGCGATGCAGGATGCGCGCGAGAAGCCAGACTATGATGTTCCCGAGCATTTGCGCAATGCGCCTACTCGGTTGATGAAAGAAATGGGGCTCGGCGCAGAGTATCGGTACGCACACAATGAACCTAATGCCTATGCCGCTGGCGAGAGCTATTTTCCGCCGGAAATGGCCGATACGCACTATTACGCGCCAACCCCACGCGGCCTTGAGGGCAAAATTGGTGAAAAGCTCGCCTGGCTTGCCACTCAGGATCAAAATAGCCCGACAAAACGCTACCGTTGAACTAAGCGTTGCGGTAAGGTTATTGCGGTATTTTCTGAAACCGGCCGCGTAGCGCGCCGTGTACGCCACCATTTCATTTGATAATCATAAGCACAGGATTAGCATGCTCGATCCCAATTTACTGCGCAATGAGCTAGACGCAGTCGCCGAAAAGTTACTGGCTCGCAGAGGCTTTAAGCTGGATGTTGAGACCCTGCGTAAGCAGGAAGAACGTCGTAAAGTATTGCAGGTAGAAACTGAAAACCTGCAGGCAGAGCGTAACTCCCGATCGAAAGAGATTGGTGCAGCGAAAGCACGCGGTGAAGATATCGAGCCTTTGCGTCGTGAAGTTAACACATTAGGCGAAAAACTGGATGCCGCGAAAGCCGAGCTGGATCAGTTGCAGAATGAAATTCGCGATCTGGCGTTAACGATCCCGAACCTGCCGGACGACTCTGTGCCGCTTGGAAAGGACGACACGCAGAACCAGGAAGTGGCTCGCTGGGGTGAGCCACGCAAGTACGATTTCCCCGTACGCGATCATGTTGAACTCGGAGAGATGGCTGCTGGGCTGGATTTTGCCGCTGCAGTAAAATTAACCGGTGCGCGTTTTGTCGTGATGAAAGGACAGATTGCCCGTCTGCACCGTGCGCTTGCCCAGTTCATGCTGGATTTGCACACACAGCAGCATGGCTATCAGGAAGCGTATGTTCCGTATCTGGTCAACCATGCCACGCTATACGGTACAGGCCAATTGCCTAAGTTTGGTGAAGATTTGTTTCACACCAATCCGTTAAGCGAAGAAGCAGATAGCAGCCAGTACGCATTGATCCCGACGGCCGAAGTTCCGTTGACCAATCTGGTGCGTGACGAAATTCTGGATGAAGAATCCTTACCGTTGAAAATGACTGCACACACGCCGTGCTTCCGTTCAGAAGCGGGTTCGTATGGTCGTGATACGCGTGGGTTGATTCGTATGCACCAGTTTGACAAGGTTGAACTGGTACAAATCGTCCGTCCTGAAGATTCCATGCAGGCGCTGGAAGAATTGACGACTCACGCTGAAACCGTGCTGCAACTGCTGAAATTACCGTATCGTAAGGTCTTGCTGTGTACGGGTGATATGGGCTTTGGCTCCACCAAAACTTACGATCTGGAAGTCTGGCTGCCTGCGCAGGATACGTACCGCGAAATCTCCTCTTGCTCAAACATGTGGGATTTTCAGGCGCGTCGTATGCAGGCTCGCTGCCGTAGCAAGTCCGACAAGAAGACTCGACTGGTGCATACGCTGAACGGTTCTGGTCTGGCAGTCGGTCGTACATTGGTCGCCGTTCTGGAAAACTACCAGCAGGCTGATGGCCGTATTGAAGTTCCAGAAGTGTTGCGTCCGTATATGGGCGGACTGGAATTTATTGGCTAATCTTCGATGACCTGAAAAAAGCGCCTGTTTAAAGGCGCTTTTTTACGCTTCCTGTTCGGTAATATTTTTTCATCGTAAAAATAGCTTATCTATCTTAAACAACCCGAGCGACTTAACTTTAAAGCTAAAACTGATTTAAAATCAGTAGAGTAGCTTCTTTCTGTTTTTAAGCGTGACGTCCTTGCTGTAGATGTTGATGAATTCTTTCAATCCATAATTTGGGAAAGGACTTTTAGCACTTTTTGCCTAGATTGACTTTTATATATGCAGTGGCATGATGCGCTCACTCTTCTCCGGTTGTTTGGTTATCCACTTCGCTATGTCTGCTTATTCCCGCCCAGTGCTGTTATTGCTCTGCGGACTTTTGCTGCTGACGGTTTGTATTGCGGTATTAAATACTTTGGTACCACTGTGGCTGAGTTATCAATCTCTTCCTGTCTGGCAGGTTGGCCTTGTTGGGTCATCCTACTTCGGCGGCAATCTAGTTGGTACGTTATTAGCCGGTAAGTTAATCAAACTTTATGGATTTAACCGTAGCTATTATTTCGCGGCTTTATTATTTGGTATCGCGATCGTTGGCCTCGGTATTTCTGCGGATATCAGCAGTTGGTTGTTCTGGCGTTTCCTTGCCGGAATCGGCTGTGCACTAATCTGGGTCGTGGTTGAAAGCGCTTTACTATGTAGCGGAACACCGATGCAGAGAGGGCAACTGCTGGCTGCCTATATGATTGCTTATTACCTAGGCAGCGTAGTGGGACAGCTCCTGCTTGGTATATTGCCGAGCGCATTGCTGAACGTGCTGCCGTGGATGGTCGCGTTAGTTATTTTGGCGGTATTACCGCTGCTGTTTACTCGTCTCCCTACGCCGCCAGAGCAGCAAGAAAAACATGTCAACATGTGGAAAATGCTGACGTACCGCAGTGCTCGTTTAGGCGTACACGGCTGTATTATTTCCGGTGCAATTTTAGGATCGCTGTATGGTCTGATGCCGCTATATCTCTCCCATCAGGGAATGAATGATGCGCAGGTTGGATACTGGATGGCGCTGCTGATCAGCTCCGGGATTATTGGGCAATGGCCTGTTGGACGTATGGCCGATCGTTATGGCCGATTGCTGGTTCTGCGGGTATTAGTCTTTGTGGTGATTATTGGCTGTATTGCTATGTTAAGCATTAGCCACTATGCCATGGCACCATCGCTGTTCCTGCTGGGGTGCGCAGGGTTTACGCTGTATCCCGTTGCTATGTCTTGGGCATGTGAAAAAGTGCGCCCTGACGAACTGGTCGCGATGAATCAGGCGTTGCTCCTCAGCTATACGCTTGGCAGCCTGTGCGGACCAAGCGTTGCTGCGGTATTGATGCAGAGCTACTCCGATCGATTGCTGTTTGTGCTGATCGCGGTTGTTGCCATGATCTACCTGATGATGTTGCTCAGAAAGGCTGATCACCACCCAACGCCATTAGCTGCTGCTTGAGCTAACGGCATCGAGGCTGGCCAGCGAACTTTGCCCAGCTTCTACCATGTTATTCCACAGCGCTTCGGCCACTGGGCTAAGGCGCTGTTTCGCGTTTCGCACCAGATAAAATATGCTGGTTAGCATGAGTTTTTCCGGTGAAATTGCTGTGAGTTGCCCATTCTCAACCCATTTGGCGGCATAGTGATCGGGAAGAAAACCAATATGTGTGCCAGCCAATAAGAGCAGTAAACTGCCCTCTACGTTCCATGCGGTATTTTGCAAGCCTTTCTTTGCTACCGGGCCTAACTGTTTACTAATCTCGTGTAATGCATGACCGCCAATGAGCAATCTGTTCGGGTTAAGCGTTCCGTCACGCCATTCTTTTTCTATTCTTGCCGCATTTCCCGATGTGGAATAAAAATAGCTTTTTTCAACAAAAACAGGCTGAAAATAGATGTCTGGTGGGACATCATCCGGTAAAACGCTCAGAACAATGTCGATATGTCCATTTTTCAAACGTTCCATCAGCGGAGTGTAATCACCGATTTCCAGCTCAACGGCAACGTCAGGGCTTTGGACATACAGTTTCCCAATCGCGTTGGAGATAACTTTAGCAGGGTGAGTGACCGTGTTATCCAAACAGCCAATACGAGCTTCACCAATGAGCTGATGCTTGATCCTTGCTAATCGATTTGCAAAGTCATCCAGTGTGGCAATAACCGATTTAGCTTCCTGATAGACGACCTCACCTTCGGTTGTGAGAGCAAATCCTCCACGGCCACGTTCGCACAAGACTAGCCCGAGCGTATCTTCCAGACGAGACAGATAGTGACTCAACACGGGCTGGCTTAAGCCTGTGGCGGTTTGTGCGTTAGTAATGCCTTGTTTTTCAACAATTTTACAAAAAAGCTTTAACCAGCGAATCTCCAGTTTATCTAGGCGCATAGCATGTCCTTCGCATACATCACATATCTGAATGTTAACATCAAAATATATCTGTATTAATCGATATGAAACCCATTTATCTTATTGTTACGCCACATCACTGATGTGGTCGCCACAAAAAACCGTGGTTTTATGCGTCACATCAGGGTCTCTCATAAAGCATAATGGTGTTGTTAGCTTGCTGACGACACCATTGTTCTATACGCCGCCAGGCAACCTCTATAAAATATCACAATGATACAATAATTATTTGTTGCTTATTTAATGGAGGGGTTATGTCTCAAGGGAATGCTGTACCTGAAAAAGAACAACAGGGACGGCAAATTTATGATTACGAATACGAACGTGTTCCTGCTGAAGCCAGAAAAAGCTGGTACGTTATCGCTTTAATATGGCTGGCAATGGGAATTGACATTTCAGGCCTATTTCTTGGTGCTTTCTTAAGTGGCGGGTTACCTTTTTCTCAGGCAGTTAGTGCCACGCTTATCGGTTCTGCCTTTTTAGGTGTGTTGGCAGCATTATGTGCTAATGTCGGCTATGGATGCGGATTATCAACAACGCTACTCAGTATCTCCGTTTTTGGGCGTTTTGGTGGAAAGATAATTGGCATTTTCTCTGCTGTATCATTGATTGGCTGGTTTGCTTTTCAACTCGATTTTTTTGGCGTAATGCTGCAAAAAGCATTGCTACATTATCAATTAGAACCTGGACGTTTCCCTATTTTGGTCTTCGGTATGGTGTTGATGACCTCTACCGCTATTTGGGGTGTCAGGGCCTTGGGCAAACTGAGTATATTCAGCGTGCCATTAATGCTGATATTGATAATTACAGGTTTAGTTTTAGCCGCAAGTAATCATCCCGAAATACCAATTCCGATAATTAAAGCACCAATTAGCATGGGAAGTGCTATCTCTTACGTTGTTTCTATCTGGATAGTCTCTGCCGTGATGTCACCAGATATTGCCCGCTATGCCAAAACACGCAAAGATGCGCTTCTCGGCGCTGGTTTAGGATTCTTTTTAGGCAATAGCTCAACGATAGTAGTTGCACTCATTCTTACTCATCTGGTTGGTACAGAGGATCTCGTTGAAGTTTTCTTCAGTATCGGTTTGGGTATGTCTGCGATTGTGGTACTTATTTTTGCACAATGGACGACCAATAGTACCAACCTAGTCTCTGCATCATTGGGGCTATCTGTTGTTATTCGTACGCTATCTCGGCCAGTATTAGTTGTGCTAATGGCTATTGTCGGTTTGCTGTTAGCCTACAACGGCATGATTAATAACTTTACTCAATTTTTGTCACTACTCGGGGTACTGATTTCTCCTATCGCAGGTGTCTATCTCGTCGAATATTATTTTATTAAGTCCTCTCGTTTGCAGAAAAATGTATCAGAGGCATCATTCTTAAATATGGCGGCGGCTATATCTTGGTCACTCGGTAGTATTGTGAGCCTGTTGACCTCCCCCGATTTTTTCGATTTATTTACGATAAGCTCGATCTCTGCCCTGGATGGCGTAATTGTCAGTATGGCGATGTATATCGGCATACATAAAATTTTTCCTCAATTGGCAGATTGATCGTGTTACACAGATAACACGAGATCTTGGGTAGGGTATGTCTCGTTATATTAATGCACAAACAATTGATGATATAGCACTAGGGGCCGCTGTTCTCGGTACAGGAGGCGGCGGTGATCCGTATGTAGGTTCTTTAATGGCAAAACACGCATTAAAAAATGCGGATAAGGTACCTATATTCAGTTTAGATGAAATTAAAGATGACGATATATTTGTTCCTTGCAGCATGATCGGTGCAACGACGGTTGTTGTAGAAAAGATCATGTCAGCGAGCCAATTCGTGCGTGCATTTGACGCGATGGAAAAGGCGCTTGAGCGACCTATTACGGCGACCTTTCCCATCGAAATTGGCGGTATCAATTCGCTAATGCCGTTTGTCGTTGCGGCTGCAAAAGGGCTACCTGTTATCGACTGTGACGCGATGGGGAGAGCTTTCCCCGAAGCGCAGATGGTGACCTTTTTTCTCGATGGTTTACCCTCTGCACCCAATACGTTAGCCGATGAAAAGGGAAACACTGTTACCTTAAATCCTATTGACGGTATGTGGTCTGAACGTTTAGCCAGAATGATCTCGGAACAAATGGGAGCCGCCTGCGCGATGTGCGATTACCCCTTACGTGGTAGCCAACTTAAGCGTAGCGCTATCAAAGGTACGCTAACGCTGGCGCAGGATATCGGGAGAACACTGCGTCAGGCTCATCAGTCAGGCAGTCATCCGGTACAGTCCCTACTGACGGTCTTGAATGGTCATATTGTTGCTTCTGGCAAAATTGTTGATGTAGCACGGCGCACAACGGGCGGTTTTGCTCGGGGCAAAGTCGTGCTGGATGGCATGGGAAGCGACAAAGGCGAATCGTTTACGGTGCTTTTCCAGAATGAGCTCCTGCTGGCTTATCGTTCTTCACAGACAACAGAACCTACGCAGGATAATCTGCTGGCCGTTGTGCCTGATTTAATCTCCATAGTAGATAGTGAAACCGGACGTCCGATCATCACGGAACATTTACGTTATGGGCAGCGAGTTGATGTGATTGCCTATCCGTGCAATGACAAGTGGCGAACGCCAAAAGGGATTGACGTTGCGGGGCCGGAGTATTTCGGTTATCCGGTGCAGTATGTACCGATAGAACGGCTTGCGAATCGCTGAGGCTTTCCCGATGTTACATAAAAATGATTACCGACTCGGGATTGATGTCGGCGGCACCAACACGGATGCGGCAATTTTAGATGCGAACTTGCGTTGCGTTGCGACGGCTAAATTTCCTACCAGCCTGGATATCCACAGCGGCATAGAACGGGTGATTGCGGAGGTATTGGCGCAGTCTGGCATCGCACCGCAGCATATTCGCTATGCGATGTTGGGCACAACCCAATGTACCAATGCGATTGTTGAGCGGAAAGGGCTGGATCGCGTCGGGTTACTGCGCCTGAGCCTGCCAAGTAGCGATAGCGTCCCACCGCTGTGTGGGTGGGATGACGAGTGGCAAAGGGCGTTAGGCGAGCATTTCTATCAGATTCATGGCGGCTATGAGTTTGATGGCCGAGAGATTCATCCCGTACTGCAGGATGAAGTGCTGGCGGTTTGTGACAGGATGCGCGGGCATGTCGATAGCGTGGCTATCTGTGGCGTATTTTCTCCCGTAAATAATGAGCAGGAACTGCAGGTTGCACAGTGGGTGAATGCGGCATTACCTGATGTCCCCCTGTCGTTATCTCACCGGATAGGCAGCACGGGATTACTGGAAAGGGAAAACGCGGCCATCCTGAATGCATCGTTGCAAAGTACCGCGAACCGTTTTGTTAACGGCTTTACGCAAGCGCTAGTTCGGCACGGTATCAACGTTACGCCGTTCTTCGGGCAAAACGATGGCACATTGATGTCCGAGAGCATGGTGAAGCAATATCCCATTTTGACGATGGCCTGTGGACCAACGAACTCGATTCGTGGGGCATGCCACCTTTCTGGGCTAGATAATGCGCTGATTATCGATGTCGGCGGCACGACAACGGATATTGGCGTCCTGGTGAATGGCTTCCCGCGTGAGTCAGCAATCGCCGTTGAAGTCGGCGATGTGCGGACGAATTTCAGAATGCCAGACATTATTTCTATCGGCATTGGCGGTGGAACCTGCGTGCGGCAGTCTCAGGATGGAGAACTTACCCTTGGGCCGGATAGTGTCGGCTATCGCCTACTTGAACAGGGCGTCAGCTTTGGCGGAGAGACGTTAACGCTCAGCGATATCATGCTGCAACTTCATCGTGAACGATGGGTTATGGCTCTTCCTCATCCGCTGCCCGAACTGGATAATGCATTTTGCCAGCAGGCTTATCGTCAGATGATTGATAAAGTGGAAAGTGCTATCGATCGGATTAAATCGTCAAGTGCGGCTATTCCCGCAGTGCTTGTAGGCGGCGGCAGTATTTTGCTGCCTGATGTTTTATCCGGTGTCAGCCAGGTCATGCGTCCGCAGAATTTTGATGCGGCCAATGCGGTGGGTGTGGCGTTGGGAGCGGTTGGCGCACAGATCGAACGTGTGGTTAAAATGCCGGATAACGATCGTGAAAAGATAAAAAGCGAACTGCAGCAGCAAACCATTTTGCTTGCCGAAGAGATGGGCGCTAGGGCAGGCAGCGTTGAAATTATTGATTATCAGGAAATCCCGTTAGCGTATCTGCCGGGGAATGCGGTGCAAGTGAAAATCAAGGCGGCAGGGACTTTGGCTTAGCGTAGCGTATTAACACTGCTGTGATATCTACCCGCTAAAATGCAAATAGCGCGCCCTGAGCGCGCTATTTTTCAGAAAACGTCAGAGGTTAGTACATGACCTTGTGACCGTAGCTTTCAAGAATCGATTTAACGCGATCCATCGTATCGGCCTTCGGCGGTTTAACGCCGTCTAATTTGTACTCTTCACCCATTGCGATCCACTTGTGTTTCCCAAGCTCATGGTAGGGGAGAAGCTCAATTTTCTCGATGTTCGTCATATCTTTGGTGAATTCGCCCAGCTTGTGTGCGGACGCATCATCGTCAGACCAGCCTGGAACGACCACATAACGTATCCAGGTACGTTGGTTGCGCTTTGCCAGATAGCGAGCGAAATCCAGAGTACGATGATTAGATACGCCAACTAAATTCTGGTGTATGTCGTCGTTCATTTGTTTCAGGTCGAGCATCACTAAATCGCTGACGTCCAATAGCTCGTCAATGACGGGGTCGTAACGACGTACGAACCCATTGGTGTCCAGACAGGTATTGATGCCTTCTGCCTTGCAGGCACGGAACCAGTCGCGCACAAATTCGGCCTGAAGAATAGCCTCGCCGCCGGATGCCGTTACGCCGCCGCCGGATGCATTCATAAAGTGGCGGTAGGTCACGACTTCTTTCATGAGTTCTTCAACCGTCACTTCTTTACCGCCGTGCGTATCCCAGGTATCACGGTTATGGCAATACAGGCAGCGCATCAGGCAGCCCTGAAAGAAGATGATGAAACGGATGCCTGGGCCATCGACGGTGCCACAGGATTCAAAGGAGTGGATGCGACCGATTAGTGACATTGCGAGGTTTTCTCCAAATTTGACCGAACAATAGCGGTCTTTATGAGCGCAGTCATAAGAAAGCAAGTATCGCTCTGACAGGAATTACTGACAGAAAAACACCGTGTGACAGATGCTGCGTCGAATCTGTTTTGCGAGCCATCCACACGATGAGGACAACATAGCGGGCTGGCAAAACAGGCTAACACCCTGAACGACAAGTGAGGGCGAGAAAAAGGCCCCACTGACGTGGAGCCTTTATTTTACGCCTTTTCAGACAGCCATGGAAATTAGATTGACTGTGTGAAAGTACGGGTGATGACGTCTTGTTGCTGTTCTTTCGTCAGTGAGTTGAAACGCACTGCGTAGCCAGATACACGGATGGTCAACTGCGGATATTTCTCTGGGTTTTCCATCGCATCAAGCAGCATTTCACGGTTCATGACGTTGACGTTCAGGTGCTGACCGCCTTCGATGCTGGCTTCGTGGTGGAAGTAACCATCCATCAGGCCGGCAAGGTTAGCTTTACGCACATTGTCATCTTTACCTAACGCGTTAGGGACGATGGAGAAGGTATAAGAAATACCATCTTTCGCGTAAGCAAACGGCAGTTTAGCAACGGAAGTCAGAGAAGCCACGGCGCCTTTCTGATCACGACCGTGCATTGGGTTAGCACCGGGTCCGAATGGCGCACCTGCACGGCGACCGTCTGGCGTGTTACCCGTTTTCTTACCATATACCACGTTAGAGGTGATGGTCAGAACAGACTGGGTTGGTGTTGCACCACGGTAGGTATTCAGTTTCTGAATTTTCTTCATGAAACGTTCAACCAGGTCACAAGCCAATTCGTCTACGCGGGCATCGTTGTTACCGAACTGCGGATATTCGCCTTCGATATCAAAGTCGATAGCCAGACCATCTTCATCACGAATCGGCTTAACTTTGGCATATTTGATGGCAGACAGGGAGTCAGCAGCAACAGACAAACCCGCGATACCACACGCCATAGTACGGAACACGTCACGGTCATGCAGTGCCATCAGCGACGCTTCGTAGCTGTATTTGTCATGCATGTAGTGAATGATGTTCAGAGCGGTGACGTATTGTTTCGCCAGCCAATCCATGAAGTGATCCATACGCTCCATCACTTCGTCGAAGTCCAGAACGTCGCCTTTGATCGGTTCTGATTTCGGACCAACCTGCATTTTCAGTTTTTCGTCCACGCCGCCGTTAATCGCGTACAGCATGGTTTTCGCCAGGTTTGCACGAGCACCGAAGAACTGCATTTGCTTACCAACGATCATTGGGCTTACGCAACAAGCAATCGCGTAGTCATCGTTGTTAAAGTCAGGGCGCATCAAATCGTCATTCTCGTATTGCAGAGAAGAGGTATCGATGGAGACTTTAGCCGCATAGTTTTTGAAGCTTTGTGGCAGTTTTTCAGACCACAGAATGGTCATGTTTGGTTCTGGAGATGGACCCATGGTGTACAAGGTGTTCAGGAAGCGGAAGCTGGTTTTGCTCACCAGTGTACGACCATCCAGACCCATACCCGCCAGAGATTCTGTTGCCCAGATTGGGTCACCAGAGAACAGTTCATCATACTCAGGCGTACGCAGGAAACGCACCATACGTAGTTTCATGACCAGGTGGTCAATCATTTCCTGAGCTTCTTCCTCAGTGATTTTGCCTGCTTTCAGATCGCGCTCAAGGTAGATATCCAGGAAAGTGGACACACGTCCGAAGGACATGGCTGCACCATTCTGTGATTTCACCGCAGCCAGATAGCCGAAGTAAGTCCACTGCACTGCTTCCTGAGCTGTTGCTGCTGGGCCAGAAATGTCACAGCCATATTTAGCGGCCATTTCTTTAATTTGGCTCAGTGCATGATGCTGATCGGCAATTTCTTCACGCAGACGGATTGTTGCTTCCAGATCTTCGCCGTTTTCCAGTTTGGATTGCAGAGACGTGAACTGAGCAAACTTGTCTTTCATCAGGTAGTCGATACCGTACAGCGCAACGCGACGGTAGTCACCGATGATACGGCCACGGCCGTAGGCATCTGGCAGACCAGTCAGAACGCCTGATTTACGACAACGCAGGATGTCTGGGGTGTAAACATCGAACACGCCTTGGTTATGTGTTTTGCGGTATTCGGTGAAGATTTTTTTCAGTTGAGGATCCAGTTCACGACCATAAACTTTGCATGAACCTTCAACCATTTTGATGCCGCCGAACGGAATTAACGCACGTTTCAGCGGAGCGTCGGTTTGCAGACCAACGATTTTTTCCAGACTTTTGTTGATGTATCCCGCGTCGTGAGACGTGATAGTTGCAGCAACATTGGTATCAAAATCAACAGGTGCGTGAGTACGGTTTTCCTGTTTGATGCCTTCCATGACGCTGTCCCACAGCGCTGAGGTCGCTTTGGTTGCGCCAGCCAGGAAAGACTCATCACCTTCATACGGCGTGTAGTTTTTCTGGATAAAGTCACGAACGTTGACGTTATCCTGCCATTCACCTTTGCTAAAGCCTTGCCATGCATTGGCCAATTTTTCATTCAGCTCGGTCATTTTACACCTACCTTTGATATGGATTTCTTAAAACCCGACGTTGCGGCCGATTGCACCTTAGTGCTTGTCTCCACCGCGCAAATAAATTACCCAATATGTCAAACCGACCATTACGCCGCCGCCGATGATATTCCCCAGAGTGACGGGAATCAGGTTATCGGTAATGAAGTGGCTAACGGTTAAATGTTCAAACTGAGACGGCCCCATGCCAATGGCATTCCAGAATTCCGGGGCCGCAAAATGTTTGATAACGATGCCCATAGGAATCATGAACATGTTAGCGATACTGTGTTCAAAACCGCTGGAAACGAACATGGCGACAGGCAAAATCATGGCAAACATTTTGTCTGTAAGCGTATGGCCGGAATAGCTCATCCACACGGCCAGACAAACCAGCAAGTTGGCCAGAATCCCCAGACACAATGCTTCAATAAACGTGTGTTCAAGTTTGTGTTCAGCGGTTTGCAGGACGTTCAGACCCCACGCACCGTTTGCGACCATATGCTCTCCCGAGAACCAAATAAGTCCAACGAAGAAAAGCGCGCCAATCAGGTTACCGACATAAACATTAGCCCAGTTCAAGGCTAGTTGTTTCCAGGTAATACGTCCACTGGCTTTGGCAATCACGATGAGAACGGTTGAGGTAAACAAGTCCGCACCGCAGACGACCACCAACATAAGGCCAAGGGAGAAACAGATACCACCGATCAACTTTGCGATACCGAAAGGGATCGTTGCGGTTCCTGTGGTGGCCGTAATATAAAAGACGAAGGCGATCGAAATAAACACACCCGCAGTGATCGCTAAATAAAACGTCGTACACGGTTGTTTCGTAGCTTTATAGACTCCGGCGTCTTCAGCAACTTTTGCCATCGCGGCCGGGAGTAATAGAGTAAAGGGGTTGTCAGCTTTCACACTAACTCTCTCTTAAAAATTATCAGCATTGAGATACTAACAAAGCAGTATGCGGTAAAATTTGACGTGGATCATATTGCAAGAAATTAACAGGTCAGCAAGTAGGATGGAATAGGGTGATTTAGTGGGTAATGCATTGAATTTAATAATAAAAAAATATTTTAAATTTTACAAAAAGAGTTGAATGGTATACGTTAAACCTACCGATTTAGCGTTAATAAAAATCACGTTTTGTAGAATTTCAGTACCACCTTATCGATGTAATTTAATTAAAGCTTCACCATTTAATAACAATGTTCTGGTTATGCATTACGAATAATAAATATTGCCCTTTGGATAATAAAATAGCCCTTTAAGATAAAGGGCTATTTAGGGTGGCTACAGGCAGATTGCTATTTGCAATAGCGCGAACCATCAATATAAGACGCCCACTGACTGAATCAGTCAGCCATTATTTTGCTTGCCAATAACGACGTTTCGCCTGTTGCAGTTTTTCATAGGCTGCCAGCAGCGACTGGTGTGCAGGTAGAGAAGTAAAGGTGTCATCGACAGCAAACAGACCATAGAAGCACGCTTCGCCAGCAACAGCAGCGCTAGCAGCATCGACGGTCTCACTGCCGTACATTTTGGTAAAGGCATCGTAATATTCTGCCGGATTGCGCTCAGGCTCTTGCGCCAGTAATAGCAGCGTTTGCAGGCAACGGTAGTAGTTGCTGCGCTGTGCCGTAAAGACGGAGTCGTTGAAGTCCTGCGTCCACTCTGTCCAGCTTAACGCCTGATCCAGATCGCCGCCGGCCAATGCCAGCATGGCTTTTAGTTCGCCAACGCGCAGTGTAAACCAGCCATTATCTTTGCCGGTGGCAATGCCGAGCAGCTCGCGTACGCGGGTGAAGTCATCCAGCCCTTCGTCATCCAACTGTTGCAACAGCGCCAGATAGTCTTCTTGTTTCCATTTACTGTCAGGCAGCGCCAGCAGCGTGTCACGCAGGTGAGCACCCATGCTGTTATTGGCTAACAACAGATCGTCGGCAGGGTAGATGTCTGACATTCCCGGCACGATGATGCGGCAGGCATAAACAGACAGATGCTCATAGTCAGCAATGTAGACTTCTTTATCTTCCTGCTTGAAGATCGCCATCAACGTAGCGAATTCTTCTTCCGTCGACCCTTTAAAGCTCCAGTCGGCAAATTCATAATCCGCTTCTTTCTTGAACATATCCCAGGAGATCAGACCGCTGGAATCGATAAAGTGGGTTTCCAGATTGGCGTGCTCGGCCACTTCCTCATCATCGAACGTCGGCGGCGTGAACACGTCCAGATCTTTCAGGCCGCGACCTTGCAGCAGTTCGGTGACGGTACGCTCCAGCGCCACGCCGAAGTCAGGGTGTGCGCCGAAGGAGGCAAAGCAGGTGCCGTTAGCTGGGTTAAACAGCACCACGCAGATGACCGGATATTTCCCGCCCAGTGAGGCATCGTAAGAGAAAATCGGGAAACCTTCTTTTTCCAGCGTTGCAATCGCTTCGACCACGCCAGGGTAGCGGTTCAGCACCTCTTGCGGAATTTCTGGCAGGCTGATGGATTCGGCAATGATGCGGTTTTTGATGCTGCGCTCAAACACTTCAGACAGCCCCTGAACGCGGGCTTCGTTGGCGGTGTTACCTGCGGACATCCCGTTAGAAACGTACAGGTTACCGATGATGTTCATCGGGATATAAACGGTTTGCTGATCGGACTGGCGCGTAAATGGCAGCGCGCAAATGCCTCTGTCGGCATTGCCGGATTGCAGATCGATCAGATCGCTGGCGCTCAGTTCCTGCTCAGGATCGTAAAACTGGTGCAGACGAGCGTCCAGAATCCCTTCCGGCAACACATCATCTTCTGGAATAGGGAACCATTTTTCATTCGGGTAGTGAACGAAATCGCCGTTAGCGATGCTTTTGCCGAGATAGAAGTCAGCAAAGAAATAGTTGGTGGACAGACGTTCGAAATACTCACCTAACGCAGAGGCCAGCGCCGCTTTCTTACTGGCACCTTTACCGTTAGTGAAGCAGAGCGGGCAATCGCGGTCTCGAATATGGACAGACCAGACGTTTGGCACCGGGTTCAGCCATGACGCTTCTTCGATGTTAAACCCCAGGTCCTGGAGCTGTTGTTGAAAACGGGCGATGGAATCTTCCAGGGCGGCGTCTTTGCCTGGGATAAACGTTTGAGTCATGGTGTTCACTCTTATCGAGATTAGCGGAAGCGGCATGATACGGATTTTTCTGTTCAGACTCTATTTATTCATAACCGATCGGCAACAGTGAAAAAGAACAGACGGCGTAACGTGCCGTTTTGCATAATGAAAGCGCAATAAGCGTTGCAGCCGCGATGGACGAGTGATAAAACCGATAGCAGGGTAAAAGTAGTGTGGTTATGGCGGTCGTTCCGTTATAACTACTATCTTGTAACAGCGGTATTTTTATAACCGTCAGGTTTATAAAAATGGTATTTGTAACAACGGTGATAAAAAAAGCCGCTATTTTTCAGGTGTGGTGAGGGGAAATGACTCAGATTTTTAATTTTAGCGCTGGTCCAGCAATGCTGCCGGTTGAAGTACTGCGTCGTGCTGAACAGGAATTGTGTAATTGGAATGGCTTGGGCACATCGGTTATGGAAATCAGCCACCGCAGTAAAGAGTTTATGCAGGTTGCCGCTGAATCCGAACAGGATCTGCGTGATTTGCTGAAAATCCCCTCCAACTACAAAGTGCTCTTTTGCCACGGCGGTGCTCGTGCGCAATTCGCCGCAGTGCCGTTAAATCTTCTGGGCGAACGCTCAACGGCCGACTACATCGACGGCGGGTATTGGGCGCACAGCGCAATCAATGAAGCAGAAAAATACTGCACGCCTAACGTGATTGACGTGAAAACGCGTGTGGGCGAGCTGCGCGGCATTAAGCCGATGCGTGAATGGAAATTGTCTGATGACGCGGCGTTTGTGCATTACTGCCCGAATGAAACCATCGACGGTATTGCGATCGAAGAAGAGCCGGACTTTGGCGATAAAATTGTGGTCGCCGACTATTCTTCCAGCATCCTGTCTCGTCGTATTGATGTCAGCCGTTACGGCGTGATCTATGCCGGTGCGCAGAAAAATATCGGCCCTGCCGGCCTGACGCTGGTTATCGTACGTGAAGATTTGCTGGGCAAGGCGCGCCGTGAGCTGCCATCGATTCTGGATTACCAGGTTCTGGCGGACAATGACTCCATGTTCAATACGCCACCGACCTTTGCCTGGTACCTGTCCGGCATGGTCTTCAAATGGCTGAAAGAGTACGGCGGTCTGGCTGAAATGGAAAAACGTAACCAGGAGAAAGCCGATCTGTTGTATAGCGCGATTGACGGTAACGATTTCTATCGTAATGACGTCGCGGTAGCGAACCGTTCTCGCATGAATGTGCCATTCCTGCTGGCGGATTCTGCGCTGGATAAAGTCTTCCTGGAAGAATCCGTCGCTGCAGGTCTGCACGCGCTGAAAGGCCATCGCGTAGTAGGCGGCATGCGTGCCTCTATCTACAATGCGATGCCGTTGGAAGGCGTGAAAGCGCTGACGGAATTTATGGCTGACTTCGCTCGTCGCCACGGTTGATTAAGACCGCCCCTCGATACATTTTGTTAAGCCCCGGACTTTCCGGGGTTTTTATGTCCACGTTGAAAGAATAGGCTTTACATGCAGGAATCCCTGACGCTACAACCCATCAAACTGATTAACGGTACCCTTAACCTTCCTGGCTCAAAAAGTGTCTCTAACCGTGCGCTGTTGCTGGCGGCCTTGGCTGAAGGAAAGACCCGGCTGACTAACCTGTTAGACAGTGACGATGTCCGCCATATGCTTACCGCTCTAACGGCATTGGGAGTGGACTACCACCTGTCGTCTGACCGGACGGAGTGTGAGATTACCGGTCTGGGTGGGGCGTTTACGGCATCGCAACCGCTGGAACTGTTTTTAGGGAATGCCGGTACTGCGATGCGTCCACTGGCTGCCGCGCTGTGTCTGACCGATGGCGATATTGTGCTGACAGGCGAACCGCGGATGAAAGAGCGCCCAATCGGGCATCTGGTCGATGCGCTGCGTCAGGGCGGGGCGAAAATTGACTATCTGGAACAGGAAAATTACCCACCGCTTCGTCTGCACGGTGGTTTTCAGGGCGGCGAAATCAGCGTAGATGGCAGCGTATCAAGCCAGTTCCTGACGGCGCTGTTGATGACTGCGCCTCTGGCCGAGCAGGATACGCAAATCAGCATTCAGGGCGACTTGGTTTCCAAGCCGTATATCGATATCACGCTGCATATGATGAAAGCGTTTGGTATTGAAGTGCGTAACGAGAACTATCAACGATTTTTCGTGACGGGTCGCCAGCAGTATCGTTCTCCAGGGGATTATCTCGTGGAAGGCGATGCGTCATCGGCTTCTTACTTCCTGGCCGCGGCGGCGATTAAAGGCGGTGTGGTGCGTGTGACTGGCGTAGGCCGTAATAGCGTACAGGGCGACATTCGCTTTGCCGATGTGCTGGAAAAAATGGGTGCCACCGTGCGTTGGGGTGAGGATTATATTGAATGCGAACGCGGTGAACTGCGCGCGATCGACATGGATATGAATCACATTCCTGATGCTGCGATGACTATCGCGACGGCGGCGCTTTTCGCTCAAGGTGGCACCACTACGCTGCGTAATATCTACAACTGGCGCGTGAAAGAAACCGATCGTCTGGCGGCAATGGCGATTGAACTGCGTAAAGTGGGTGCGGAAGTGGAAGAGGGTAATGACTACATTCGTATTACGCCGCCGACTAAGCTGAAAGTGGCAGAAATCGGCACGTACAACGATCACCGTATGGCGATGTGTTTCTCGCTGGTCGCGCTATCGGATACGCCAGTTACGATTCTGGATCCGAAATGTACGGCTAAAACCTTCCCTGACTACTTTGAACAACTGGCACGTCTCAGCGAGTTGGCTTGATTCCTCTCTAAGGCACGGCTTCCGTGCCTTTTTCCTCTATCGATTTTCCCCAAGCTACGCTCAACTTTTCTTCTGAAACTGCGCATTGCGTTCAGAGAATGCCTTATTTTTCCCGCCATTCCGGCATTGGGGTAACCTTTCTCTGTATTGATGCGTATAATGAGGCTCCGTGACGCCATAAAACGGCATAAGCGGAACTTCCCAGTATTAAAGGAGAGAGAAATGACGGTGATGGCACCGGTAATTACGGTTGACGGACCGAGCGGCGCAGGCAAAGGTACGTTGTGTAAGGCATTGGCTGAAGCTTTACAATGGAACCTGCTGGACTCGGGGGCTATCTATCGTGTTTTGGCACTGGCGGCATTGCACCACCATGTGGATATCGGCTCGGAAGACGCGCTGGTTCCGTTAGCCTCTCATCTTGATGTGCGCTTTGTTGCAGAAGACGGGCAGTTGAAAGTCATCCTGGAAGGTGAAGACGTTAGCCATGAAATTCGTACTGAAGCGGTAGGCAACACGGCGTCTCAGGCCGCGGCTTTCCCTCGTGTTCGTGAAGCATTGTTACGTCGGCAGCGCGCATTTCGCGAGGCTCCGGGGTTGATTGCTGATGGCCGAGATATGGGAACGGTCGTCTTTCCTGATGCGCCAGTGAAGATTTTTTTGGATGCCAGTGCGGAAGAACGTGCACAACGTCGCATGCTACAGTTGCAGGGGAAGGGCTTTAATGTTAACTTTGAACGTCTTTTGTCTGAGATAAAAGAACGGGATGAGCGCGATCGCAGCCGCCCCGTTGCGCCGTTAGTGCCTGCTGCCGATGCGTTGGTGCTGGATTCAACGGAAATGACGATCGATGAAGTGATAGCGCGCGCGTTGGCTTATGCCCGCGAAATTTTAGCGTAAGCACAAAAAACTAAATTTTTACCTCGCTGTAAGGATGCACAGCGGGGCATGTTAAACAACCCCATCGAGCAGGATGCCAGATGGACGTTAAATTGAAACCCTTAAGATTATCAAACATGACTGAATCTTTTGCTCAACTCTTTGAAGAATCCCTGAAAGAAATCGAAACCCGTCCTGGCTCCATCGTACGTGGTGTTGTTGTTGCTATTGATAAAGATGTCGTACTGGTTGACGCCGGTCTGAAATCTGAATCTGCCATTCCGGTAGAGCAATTCAAGAACGCACAGGGCGAACTGGAAATTCAGGTTGGTGATGAAGTTGACGTTGCTCTGGACGCTATCGAAGATGGCTTCGGTGAAACGCTGCTTTCTCGCGAAAAAGCTAAACGTCATGAAGCATGGCTGACGCTGGAAAAAGCCTACGAAGAAGCTGCAACGGTTACCGGTATTATCAACGGTAAAGTTAAAGGCGGTTTCACTGTTGAGCTGAACGGCATTCGTGCGTTCCTGCCAGGTTCTCTGGTAGACGTTCGTCCGGTTCGCGATACGCTGCATCTGGAAGGCAAAGAGCTTGAGTTCAAAGTTATCAAGCTGGATCAGAAACGCAACAACGTTGTTGTTTCCCGCCGTGCAGTTATCGAATCTGAAAACAGCGCTGAGCGCGATCAACTGCTGGAAAACCTGCAGGAAGGCATGGAAGTTAAAGGTATCGTTAAGAACCTTACTGACTACGGTGCATTCGTTGATCTGGGCGGCGTTGATGGCCTGCTGCATATCACTGATATGGCTTGGAAACGTGTTAAACACCCAAGCGAAATCGTCAATGTGGGCGACGAAATCACTGTTAAAGTGCTGAAGTTCGACCGCGAGCGTACCCGTGTGTCTCTGGGTCTGAAACAGCTGGGCGAAGATCCATGGGTCGCTATCGCTAAGCGTTACCCAGAAAGCACGCGTCTGACTGGCCGCGTGACCAACCTGACTGACTACGGCTGCTTCGTTGAAATCGAAGAAGGCGTTGAAGGTCTGGTACACGTTTCTGAAATGGATTGGACCAACAAAAACATCCACCCATCCAAAGTTGTTAACGTTGGTGATGTAGTGGAAGTGATGGTTCTGGACATCGACGAAGAACGTCGTCGTATCTCTCTGGGCCTGAAACAGTGTAAATCTAACCCATGGCAGCTGTTCGCAGAAACCCACAACAAGGGCGACCGCGTTGAAGGTAAAATCAAGTCTATCACTGACTTTGGTATCTTCATCGGTCTGGATGGCGGCATCGACGGTCTGGTGCACCTGTCCGACATCTCCTGGAACGTGGCTGGCGAAGAAGCCGTTCGCGAATTCAAGAAAGGTGATGAAATCGCCGCTGTTGTTCTGCAGGTTGACGCAGAGCGCGAGCGTATCTCCCTGGGCGTGAAACAACTGGCTGAAGACCCGTTCAATAACTACCTGTCTGTTAACAAGAAAGGTGCTATTGTTACTGGTAAAGTTACAGCAGTTGACGCCAAAGGTGCTACAGTTGAATTAGCAGACGGTGTTGAAGGCTATCTGCGTGCTTCTGACGCTTCACGTGACCGTGTTGAAGATGCAACTCTGGTACTGAGCGTTGGCGACAGCGTTGAAGCGAAATACACCGGTGTTGATCGTAAAAACCGCGTTGTTAGCCTGTCTGTTCGTGCGAAAGACGAAGCTGACGAGAAAGATGCAATCGCAACTGTTAACAACAAGCCGGAAGAAAACAATTTCTCCAGCGCGATGGCAGAAGCGTTCAAAGCAGCTAAAGGCGAGTAATCACTACGGTGGAATGAGCAACGTAAGTTGCTCATTCTTGTAACGGTAGTCAGTTATCCTGGTTATTGATAACCGCACTTGGAGGAGCTATGACCAAGTCTGAACTTATTGAAAGGCTTGCTGGACAGCAATCTCATATCCCAGCCAAAGTGGTTGAGGATGCAGTGAAAGAAATGCTTGAACAAATGGCTTCTACGCTAGCCGAAGGCGACCGTATTGAAATCCGTGGGTTTGGCAGTTTTTCACTTCACTACCGTGCACCGCGTGTAGGTCGTAATCCGAAAACGGGTGACAAAGTTGAGCTGGAAGGTAAGTACGTCCCTCACTTTAAACCGGGCAAGGAACTCCGCGACCGCGCTAATATTTACGGCTAATTGTTAGTCTTAAATACCAGCCTTATAAAAGCACCCATCTCGGGTGCTTTTTTACATTTATCGCTCTTGTTCTCTCCAAACTTCCCACTATTGATGCTTCGAGCTGATTACTCATCAGAATGCGATCCCACGTAATACGCTTCCTTTTTGCCCTTCACGTTTCTAAGTGATCGCCAGCACACGAAATATGAATTTTTGATTTTCAACTGCTTGGACGTTGACGCTTCTAATTTCATTGCCTATTTTTTATTCGGTACATTAACATTTCTAATGCGTTACCTCTAAATAAGGAAAGTGTATGAGTGAAGCGTGTGGCCATTCCGGTAGCATAAGCTGTTCCTGCTGTAGCCCTCTGTGGAAATCATTTTTCCCCGATACGCCAGTTGAGATCCCTGAGGGGGAGAACAGTCTACATATTGAAACGAAGCTATTCCGTTCCGCACCAAATAAGGATGGGAGCCCTGGAGAAGCTATTCTGACGTTAGAGGATGGGAAGGAAGTTGCAGTTGAGGCCATGGGCATTCATGGCGGACTGGTGGTTGCGACGGGTTCGTATCAGGATGTGAAAGCCAAAATGCCGAAAAACACGTCTGAGCATCAATTATCAGGCAAACAAACGCTGTTACCGGGGTTGATTGAGCCGCATGTCCACATCACTAGCTCCGCGATGCTTTCTGGTATTGGTAATGATGTTAGCCCATTTGAAGAGCAAAAATTACGCAAAAGTTATAACCGTAGCTGGGTGATATCCCATCTACAGGAGAAGGCGTTACCGCATAAATCCGATAAATGGCTTATCGGATTTGGTGCTGATCCATCGCTGTTTGGTGAGGGAAATAAGGCATTTGATGCTGATGCTCTCGATAAAATCACGACACTCCAACCGGTATTTGTCCTCAATGCCTCGATGCATCTTGCTTATATCAATCATGCAGCGATTAAGTGTGTTAAAGACTATTATGCAGATAAACCACCCCTTGTCCCACCTATCAGCGAAAACGGTATCCTTAAAGAAATAGTTGGTATCCAGCCAGTGCTAAATGTCATGGTCAGTAGCTACCCTAAAACGGAATTGGCGGTAAAGCTCATTGCATCGATGAGCAAACTGTTTGCTTTGGCGAGTAAACGTGGCGTGACTTATATGCTCGATGCGGGTGTTGAACCAAAAGGCGATAAGCCTGGCTTCGATCAAGTTGGTTTTCTTGACAAATGGGCTCATCTTTCGATTTGTCCGGTGCGGATAGGCGGTGCGCTGATTGTTACGAGTAGTGAGGATTTTGAAAATAAAGTGGTGAATTATTACTCTCCGGGGTATGGAGATGAACACTTTCACTTGCCGTATATCAAGGTTATTTCAGATGGTTCAAACCAAGGGCTGACGGGGTATCAATCCACCCCGTACTGCTGTAATCACCTCTATGAAAAAACGCCGAGCGTGGATAATGTCGGTGCCTTCAACTTTGACCCATCCACTAATATCAATACGCTGGTGCAGAACGTTGTAGATAAAAACTGGTCATTGATGATTCATACGAATGGCGATGAAGCCATCAGGCTGACCTTAGCGTCTTTTAAACTGGCTGGCGTGACATCAGATACTTACGAACTGCGGCGGGATCGTTTGGAACATGCATCCCTGCTCACTGACGATCATCTTGTGGAAATGAAACAGCTCGGTATTTCCCCCAGTTTCTTAATTGGTCATGTGGGGTATTGGGGCTGGGCATTCCAGCAAACCATTCTGGGAGAGGATCGCGCTAATCACCTTGATCGCTGCCAATCCGCGATCAATCACGGGATGAGGATTACGCTACACAGCGATAATGGTGTTACACCGCTTGGCCCGCTGCGCATGATGGAACAGGCGATTTCTCGTGTTATGGAAGGCGCACCTCAACAGGTGACTCCTGCTGTGTTGCACGAGCAAGAGCGGATTTCCCGTTTCGCAGCGCTTAAAGCCGCAACTTATGATGCCGCCTGGCAGTGTCATGCAGATCAATGGGTCGGATCGTTGGTCGCTGGTAAATGTGCTGATTTTATTATTCTGGCAGATTCCCCGCTGACCTATGATTCAGCAGATAAAAATAATCCTGTGAAAGGTATGCGTGATATTCCGGTTCTGGAAACCTGGAAAGGGGGGCGTAAGGTGTACTCAAGCTAACACGGCGATGTTGCCATCATAAAGCCCCGCGTTATCAGCAAGCGATAACGCGGGGAACTGGCTTACTTATTGTGACGCGCCTTGAGGCGATTGATGATGGTCGCCAGATCTAAATCCTGATCCTGCAACAGTACCAGCAGGTGGTACATTAAATCTGCGGCTTCATTGGTGAGTTCTTCGCGATCGTGTACCGTAGCGGCTAATGCGGCTTCTAATCCTTCCTCACCGACTTTCTGCGCAATGCGCTTGGTGCCGCTGGCATACAGACGCGCGGTGTAAGAACTATCCGGATCAGCATGTTTACGCTCGGCCAGCAGTTGCTCTAATTGATAGAGGAACGTCCAGTCGCTGGCAGCAGGCGAGAAGCAACTGCTGGTGCCCAGATGACAGGTTGGCCCGATTGGGTTAACCAGAATCAGCAGCGTGTCGTTATCGCAGTCTGGCGTGATAGAGACGACATTGAGGAAATGGCCGGAAGATTCGCCTTTCGTCCACAGACGCTGCTTGGTACGTGAGAAAAACGTAAC
Source organism: Pectobacterium brasiliense (assembly GCF_013449685.1). Lineage (GTDB taxonomy): Bacteria > Pseudomonadota > Gammaproteobacteria > Enterobacterales > Enterobacteriaceae > Pectobacterium > Pectobacterium brasiliense_A. Next base: position 51,397 of record NZ_JACDSF010000039.1, read on the forward strand.
TTTGCCGCTTTCTTCGGTGGTCTTTAAGGCATCCTGATTCATGTAGCCCAGCATCAACACTTCACCGGAGACGGCATGTTGCACGACAACTGGCAGCATACCGTCCGTTTTTTCCCAATCGAGCTGGTTTCGTTGTTCGTCGTTTAGAAAAACTGCTTCGCTTAACACACTCGAATCTCCACATCCTGTTGCTTAAGATATTGTTTCAGTTCGCCAATATTAATAATTTGCTTGTGAAACACCGATGCTGCCAGCGCGCCATCAACGTGGGCGGTTTGGAATGCATCCAGAAAATGTTCCATGGTGCCTGCGCCGCCGGAAGCAATAAGCGGGACATGACAGACATTACGCACCAGATTTAACTGATGTAAATCGTAGCCGTTACGCACGCCGTCCTGATTCATCATGTTCAGGACAATCTCACCCGCGCCGCGCTTTTGCACTTCTACCACCCAATCCAGCGTTTCCCAGGTGGTGACTTTGGTGCGCGTTTCATCGCCGGTGTACTGATTGACATGGTAGCGGCCCGTCGCCGCATCGTGCCAGGTATCAATCCCAACGACGATGCACTGCACGCCATAACGATCGGCCAGGCGAGTAATCAGCTCAGGGTCGGCCAGTGCCGGTGAGTTGATGGAGATTTTATCCGCGCCGAAAGAGAGGATTTGACCGGCTTCTTCCACGCTTTTAATACCGCCCGCTACACAGAAAGGAATATCAATCACTTCCGCGACGCGGGATACCCAGCTTTTATCGACCACACGGCCGTCGGAAGAGGCGGTGATATCATAAAAGACTAACTCATCGGCCCCTTCCTGCGCATAGCGCTGCGCCAGCGGGACGATGTCGCCGATGATTTCGTGGTTGCGGAACTGTATGCCTTTGACGACCTGACCGTTACGCACGTCCAGACAGGGAATTATCCGTTTTGCCAGCATGAAATAGCCTCCGCGACGTTGAATTTACCTTCCAGCAGTGCACGACCTACGATCACACCCTGCACACCGCTGCCGCGTAAATTGGCGATATCCGTCAGATTACCGATGCCGCCGGATGCCTGAAAGGCAATCTGTGGATAGCGCTGACAGATTTCACGATAGAGTTCGACGTTGGAACCGCTCAGTGTACCGTCACGGGAAATGTCAGTGCACAATACATGTTTCAGACCGAACGGCAGATATTGTTCGACGACCTGTTCAAGCGTGGCGTCTGAATCTTCCTGCCAGCCGCTGATGGCGACGAACTTCGTGCCGTTGGTGTCGATACGCACGTCCAGTGCCAGCACCAGCGCTTCTGCGCCGTAGCGGGTGAACCATTGCTGAACGAACTCCGGCTGCTTAACCGCGGTGGAGCCGATAACGACGCGGCTGGCACCGGCTTTTAATAACGCTTCCACGTCCTGTTCGGTGCGGATACCGCCACCGATTTGAACCGGTACGCTAACGCCTGCCAACAGCGTGGTTAACAAGGGGATTTGGCGAGCAGAAGGATCTTTTGCACCGGTCAAATCCACCAAATGCAGCACGCCAGCCCCTTGTTGCTGGTAATCCTGCAAACGGGGAAGCGGATCGCTGCCGTACTGGCGCTGTTGGCCATAATCACCCTGATGCAGACGGACAACCTGTCCATCAATCAGATCTAAAGCGGGAATAATCATGACGTTCTACATCTCCAGAAAGTTTTTCAGCAGCTGCGCGCCCGCAGCACCCGAACGCTCAGGGTGGAACTGTACGCCAAAGAAGTTATCTTTTTCCAGAGCAGCGGTGAAGGCTTCGCCATAGTTGGCTTGTGCAATCGTGTTTTCGCAGACCGGCATGGCATAGCTGTGAACGAAATAGAAATAGGCGCCGTCATCGATATCACGGAACAAACGATGTCCGGCCTTCGGAATGACCTGGTTCCAGCCCATATGCGGCAGCGGTAAGCCGTGGTCAACCATCTTCTTCACTGGCGTGTCGACAATCCCCAGCGTGGGGATGCCACCGTTTTCGTCGCTGTTTGTGCCCAGCAACTGCATGCCGAGACAAATGCCGAGAACGGGCTGGGTACAGGCCTTGATCAACGCAATTAGGTCGCGATCTTCCAGTTGATTCATCGCGGCCTGCGCGGTGCCAACACCCGGCAGAAACAGCTTGTCCGCTTGCAGGACAATCTCGGCCTCACGGCTCACAACGGGCGTATACCCCAACCGCTGCACGGCGTAGGTCACCGAAGAGAGGTTCGCGCAGCCAGTATCAAGAATGACGACCTTCATCAGAGCACTCCTTTCGAGCTCGGCAGCGTGTCACCCTCGACGCGAATGGCCTGACGCAGCGTGCGTCCGAAGACTTTGAACAGGCTTTCCACACGGTGATGATCGTTGCGCCCTTTGGTTTTCAGGTGCAGCGTACAGGCCATGGAATAAGACAGTGAGCGGAAGAAGTGTTCGACCATTTCTGTACTCAGATCGCCGACGCGCTGGTAGCTGAATTCCGCTTTGTATTCCAGATGCGGACGGCCTGAAATATCCAGCGCACAGCGTGCCAGACACTCATCCATCGGCAGAACGAAGCCAAAACGGCCAATGCCGCGTTTGTCGCCCAGCGCTTTGTTTAGGGCTTCACCCAGTGCCAGACCGGTATCTTCCACCGTGTGGTGATCGTCAATGTACAGGTCGCCTTTCACTTCAATGTTCATGCGGAACCCGCCGTGGGTGGCGATTTGATCCAGCATGTGATCGAAGAAGCCGACGCCAGTGTTGATTTTGCTGCCGCCTTCTTGATCCAGCCAGACGTTCACATCAATCGCAGTTTCACGCGTGACGCGGTTGACGTGTGCATGACGGTCGCGCTTGGTCAATTGGTTGGTAATGGCTTGCCAGTTCAGTCCACTGCGTTGGTAGAGCAGGCCGGTGATGCCCATATTTTGTGCTAGTTGAATATCGGTCTGGCGATCGCCGATGACGTAGCTATTTGCCACATCCATCAGGCCATTATTCAAATAGGCAGTGACCAGTTCAGTCTTGGGTTTGCGGCAGGTGCAGTTATCCGCCGGCAGATGCGGGCAAATCAACACGTGCTCAAACTGGATGCCCTGCGATGTCAGAATCTGCATCATCAGGTTGTGCGGTGGATCGAAGGTTTCCTGCGGAAAACTATCGGTTCCCAGGCCATCCTGATTGGTGATCATCACCAGCGTATAGCCCGCTTTTTGCAGTGCCAGCAGCGAAGGGATGACATCTGGTTCCAGCGCCAGTTTATCCAGACGGTCAACCTGAAAATCCTCAGGCGGTTCAGCAATCAATGTTCCGTCACGGTCGATAAAGAGGTATTTCTGGCCCACGTGAGCTCCTTAAAATTAAGCGTTGATGCCCGGCAATGATTGTAATGCAGCAACAACGCGTTCACATTCGTAGCGGTTGCCGATAGTAATGCGCAAACAGCCTGCGAGGCTCGGTTGCTTATTTTGGTCACGCAGAATAATGCCCTGATCCCACAACGTTTTAAATACAGAAGGGGAAGCGGTAAAGCGCACCAGCAAATAGTTGCTCTCGCTGGGGAAGATTTCTTCAACGCAGGGAATGTCTTTTAAGGCATCGCTCAGCCAGCGGCGAGCGGAGGTAATTTCCTCAACATTCACCTTCATTTTGGCGATCCCTTCGTGACTCAGCGCCTGCGCGGCGATATCAGCCACCGGAGTAGAGAGCGGATAAGGGGCAATCACCTTCAGCAGAAGCTGAATCACTTCAGGGTTCGCCAGCGTGAAGCCACAGCGCAGCCCCGCGAGTGAAAAGGCTTTTGACAGGGTACGCAGAATCACCAAATGAGGAAACTCAGCCAGCCAGACTGCGGTGGACGCTTGCGGACAGAACTCGATGTAGGCTTCATCGATAACGACCAACGCTTTGCCCTGTGCAATTGTGAGCAACTGACGTAAATCCTCCCGTGCAATCAGGTTGCCAGTCGGGTTGTTCGGGCTACACACGTAAATGACTTTGGTGCCGTCTAGCTGTGCTTCAATCGCATCGAGATCCAACTGCCAGTCTGATTTACTGGCTACGGTGCGACGTTCCACGCCAAACGTCTCAGCGCTGACGGCGTACATACCGTAGGTTGGCGGACAGAACAGGATGGCATCTTTCCCCGGTTCGCAGAACGCGCGGATCAGCAGTTCGATACCTTCGTCGGCACCGCGGCTAACCAGAACCTGCTCCGGCGTTACGCCAGCATATTCAGCGTAACGGTTGATCACCGTGACCGGCTGACACTCCGGGTAGCGGTTCAGCGTTTGCAGCGTTAATTGAAATTCTGGTGCTTCAGGATATTCATTGGCGTTCAACCAGACATCGCCGTTACCGCCCAGACGGCGGGCAGATTGGTAGGGGGTCAACGCACGGACGTTGGCACGTGCCAGTTCTTCAATGCTGCTCATGCTTGCTCCTTCAGTGCTGCAACACGCAGGGTCACGGCGTTTTTGTGGGCAGTCAGTTGTTCGGCCTGTGCCAATGTTTCTATGGTCGGTGCCAGTTGCAGTAACCCCTGCGGCGTGAGCTGCTGTACGGTCATGCGCTTCTGGAAATCGGCCAGACCCAGACTTGAATAAGTTGAGGTATAGCCATAAGTCGGCAGAACGTGATTAGTACCGGAGGCGTAGTCGCCAGCGGATTCCGGCGACCAGTCGCCAAGGAAGACTGAACCCGCACTGGTGATGCTATCAACCAGTGACTCGGCGTCGCGTGTCTGGATGATCAGGTGCTCTGGGCCATATTGATTGCTGATTTCAATGCATTGCGCTAAATCACGCGCGACGATGACGCGGCTGCTGGCAAGCGCCTGACGCGCGATGTCCGCACGGGACAGCTGCGTGAGCTGCTCTGCAACGGCGTCTGCTACAGCTTTGGCCATTGCTGCGTCTGGCGTGAGTAGAATGACCTGTGAGTCGGGGCCGTGCTCTGCCTGTGATAACAGGTCGGAGGCGACAAACGCAGGCGTCGCGCCGCTGTCGGCGATCACCAGAACTTCGGATGGCCCCGCGGGCATATCAATGGCCGCGCCATCAAGCTGCTGGCTAACTTGACGCTTGGCTTCCGTCACATAGGCGTTGCCGGGGCCAAAAATTTTATCCACTTTCGGCACGCTCTCGGTGCCAAATGCCATCGCAGCAATCGCTTGCGCACCACCGAGCTGAAAGACTTCTTTAATGCCGCACAGCTGTGCGGCATACAGGATTTCATCGGCAATCGGCGGCGGTGAGCACAGGACGACACGACCACAGCCAGCGATGCGCGAAGGTGTTCCCAACATCAGCACGGTTGACGGCAGTGGGGCAGAACCTCCTGGAATATACAGCCCGACAGTCGCGATAGGACGAGTGAGCTGCTGGCAACGCACGCCTGGCTGTGTTTCGATATCGACAATCGGCAGTTTTTGCGCATTGTGGAATGTCTCGATATTACGCACAGCGACCGCCATCGCCTGTTTGACGTCATCGCCCAGACGAGCGGAGGCAGCGGCGATCTCAGACTCAGTAACGCGAATCGCATTCACCTGAACCTTATCAAACTGCGCGCTGTAGTCACGTAACGCGCTATCACCACGGCTTTTGACGTTTGCCAGAATATCGCTCACGATGGCGGTAATACGGTCTGACGCAGAGATTGCCGGACGAGTGAGTAGCTGACGCTGCTCTTCCGCTGAACAGCGCTGCCAGTCAACGAGCGTGCTGAAGCTGCCAGTGCTGTTGGTGTTATCAGCCATCGTCATCACTCCATCATTTTTTCAATAGGCAGGACCAGAATAGAGCTGGCACCCAATGATTTCAGCTTTTCCATCGTTTCCCAGAACAGCGTTTCGCTGCTGACCATGTGCATGGCAACACGACGTTGATCGCCGGCCAGTGGCAGAATGGTCGGGCGCTCGGCACCAGGCAACAGGGCAATGATTTCGTCCAGACGTTCGCTAGGCGCGTGCAGCATGATGTATTTCGATTCACGCGCCTGAATCACGCCTTGCATACGGGTCAACAGTTTATCGATCAGCCACTGTTTCTCTTCTGGCATCTCGCCGTCGCGCTGAATCAGGCAGGCTTTGGAACGGTAAATCACTTCGACTTCGCGCAGGCCGTTGGCTTCCAGCGTGGCACCGGTTGATACCAAATCACAGATGGCATCAGCCAGACCGGCGCGCGGTGCGACTTCGACGGAACCGTTGAGCAGACAGGATTTGAAATTGACAGATTGTCTGTCGAGATATTGTTTGAGCAGGTGAGGATAAGAGGTGGCGATACGTTTATTTTGCAGACATTCAGGACCGGTGTAGGCTTCGTCCAGCGGCATCGCCAGTGACAGGCGGCAGCCGCCGAAATCCAGACGGCGCAGCGTGAAGTAACGCGGATCTTCGCCCTGTGCGCGACGGTTTAACAGCTCTTCTTCCAACACGTTTTCGCCGATGATGCCCAGATCGACCACGCCATCCATGACCAGACCGGGGATATCGTCATCGCGTACGCGCAGGATATCAATCGGCATGTTTTCTGCGAACGCGATCAGGCGCTGTTGCTGTAAGTTGATTTTTATCCCGCAGCGTGCCAGCAGTTCGCGTGAATCGTCGCTCAGGCGGCCTGACTTCTGCATTGCTATCCGTAAACGTGTTTTATCCAGCATGGAAACCTCATTAACCTGTCAAATTTAAATTTTTGGAAATAGAGCGTGCATAAAAAAACCCTCGGAAGATGATCTTCCGAGGGCTCTCTTTGTGTTCTGCGCCACTGGAAGATCTTAACGTCTTCCAGCACCACCTGCCCGAAAGACTAATCAGGATGATGGTGATGATGGTGGTTAAACAGAACGCGTGTCATAAAGTGTCTCTTTGTTGTGTCAGTATTTATTAAATTAGTAACGATTTCTGTCGAATAACCTAAACCATATTCGGGTTGTTGTGCAACATTTTTTTAGCAGATGTGGGAAAGTTCGTTTTGGTTGCGTGATGTGTCTGCCTAATTGCACAAGATATCGGCCAAAGATAGACCGAAAGCGCGGCTAAAATCGGGCAGGTTCTGTAGCGGTGGGCATGAAAGCCGTTTACTCTGTGGGTGGTGCGTGATGTTAATTAACAGGCTCCTTGCAGGGGAGAACGGCTGATGAAAAAAGTATCGATTGTTGGATTGGGCTGGCTGGGGATGCCGCTGGCTCTGGCGCTGAATGGGCACGGTTACCACGTGACAGGGACGAAAACCACTCAGGATGGCGTGGAAGCCGCGCGTATGAGCGGGATTGAGTGCTATCAACTGGCTCTGACGCCGGAACTGGAATGTGACGCTGATGAGCTTAGCGCGCTATTACAGGTTGACGTGCTAATCGTGACATTGCCCGCCAGCCGAACGGCGGAGGGGGGCGAAGGGTATGCGCAAGCGGTACAGCAACTGGTGAATATGGCGCGTGTGTTTCATGTTCCGCGTATTATCTTCACCAGCTCAACTTCGGTTTATGGCGATAGCAGCGGTACAGCAAGGGAAAACTCGCCGCTACAGCCGACGACGGTCGCAGGGAAAACGCTGGTGTCCCTCGAACAGTGGTTGCAGCATCTACCTGATACTTCGGTGGATATCTTGCGTCTTGCGGGGCTGGTCGGCGGTGAACGCCATCCTGGTCGTTTTCTTGCTGGCAAAACCAATCTACCGCGCGGTAACCATGGTGTGAATCTGGTGCATCAGGAAGATGTGCTGGCGGCGATCCTGCTGTTGCTTAAGCTTCCGAACGGTGGGCATATCTATAATCTATGTGCGCCAGAACATCCGGCCAGACAGGACTTTTACCCTGAACAGGCGCGCAGATTGCACCTGTCTCCGCCGCAGTTTGCTCCTGTCACCGACAGCGATCAGGGGAAGATTGTTGATGGACAGCGTATCTGCCATGAACTCGGGTTTGAGTATCAATACCCTAATCCCTCAACGATGCCGTTGAACGAGGGCTTGTCGCGCTAACCGCAATCCGTGCGGCTTTGTTTGCCAGGATTTTTTAATACCGCGACAGGGATTTTGATCCGCTCGGATGCGCATGAGGCCATCCGAGCGTGAAGCGTTAAAACGACGTCCAGTCGCTTTCAGACGATGCGGTTTTTTGGTCTGCCGTTGACACACGTTTTGGCAGCGCGTGTCGCGGCGTAGAGGATAAGGCGCGTGAACCCGCGTGGTTGTCAGATTGGGACACGCGGAAGTGCTCAAGCAATTTCTCTAACAGCACGGCCTGTTCTTCCAGCGAATTGGCGGCAATGGACGATTCCATCACCAGCGACGCGTTCTGCTGCGTGGTGGTATCCAACTCGCCGATCGCCTGCGCGATTTGCCCAATACCTCGGCTCTGTTCCTCAGAAGCAGAGGAAATTTCCCCCATGATGTCGTTCACGCGGGAAACGGAATCGACGATTTGTTCCATCGTATCTCCGGCAACGGCCACAAGATGGCTACCCGCATTGGTGCGTTCGACCGATTCTGAAATCAACGCTGCGATGTCTTTGGCTGCCTGCGCACTGCGTTGTGCCAAATTGCGGACTTCGCCTGCCACCACGGCAAAACCGCGCCCTTGTTCACCGGCGCGTGCGGCTTCTACTGCGGCGTTCAGCGCCAGAATGTTAGTCTGGAAGGCAATACTGTTGATGACGCTGGTGATATCAGCGATTTTTTTGGAGCTGGCCGCGATATTGTCCATTGTTGTCACCACCTGTTTCACGACCTCACCACCTTTCAGCGCATTCTTGGAGGCATCGGCAGCGATTTGGCTAGCATGCTTGGCGTTGTCGGCGTTGTTTTTCACCGTTGACGTCAGTTCTTCCATGCTAGCCGCGGTTTCAACTACGGCGGCCGACTGCTGCTCGGTACGTGAAGACAGATCGCTATTGCCTGTGGCAATTTTGCTTGCCGACTGGCTGACGCTACCGACGCTGTCCCGCACTTCGGAGATAACGTGGCGTAGCTGTTCATTCATCGTCCCCATTGCGTGGGTAAGCCGCCCCAGTTCATCGTGGCGATCGGTTTGAATCGAGGTGGTGAGATCGCCACTGGCAATACGTTCCGCCAGCGACAGGTTATGGATGATGGGGCGGGTAATAATCCGGGTGATGTAGATCGAAATAATGATACCGATGATGACGGCGATGAGACCGATAATCATGGTAATGGTGGCGGAGTGATAGGCCAGCTCATCGTTTTTCGCTTTGATAATGGCCGTCAGTGCGTTGATGTCGGCACTGCTTTTCGTTCCTGCTCTCATGACCAGATATTCTGCTTTTTTCACGTCATCGAAAGCGGTGTAATAGTCTGCGTTAATCTGTTGATATTGTTTGATGTAATTGCGTAATGCGTCAGCCTGACCTTTCAGATCGGCAGGTAAAATCGGTAAGGCCTGATAGGCGGATTCCGTTTCCGCATAACGGTTATTCAGTGCAGTGATTGTTTTCTCATCTTTTGTTATTTGCAGCTCATAACTCAGCTTTTGCACTTCACTTAACAAGAAAGCCAGTCTGCTCATCGCGTAATAGGCATCGTTATCGGGGAATGAACTGGTGCTATGAATGGTCTGTGCAACAGGTTCCAGCGTGGCTTGTGCATGGAGTTGATTTATTTTTCCCTGAATAGCAACCGCTTTTTGTGTTGCAACAGACATTGCGGATACCGATGTCTGAAAGCCTTCTAAGTTTTCTTTTAAGCTGTTGATGTGGCCTAATTCATCGGCGCTCCAGGCCAGCGTTTTTGCACTGTCTGTTAAGTCCGTCGCGCTTTTAACAAATTTTGCCAGAATATCTTTTGTCTTCTCATCTGGGGCGTAGAAATATTTAACACGATTTATTTTTGCCTGAAACACCTCAATGTTGATGCTGTAAATAAGATTGGTTTTCTCATAGATGTCTTTGATGTCTTTAAATCTTTTTGTACTAAGCGATGAGGCAACAATCACGAGTAATAAAATAATGCCAAATCCCGCATACAGTTTATGTGCGATTTTTGTGTTACGGATTCGACTGGCAAGACTCTGCATTATAACTCTCCATGTAGGACGATTTTAGTAATAATGACTACGGTTTTATTGCTAACGATTATTTCACTGTTAACGACAATGTTGTTTCTAAGCACGATTTCATTTCTCACTGCTGTTTCATTTCATAACTACTATGAGTTATCGGATTTTCTTATCGCGATGTTAGTGCCGAAGTCGGGGATAATAACATTTTGTGATGGCTATCAATGTCGATTGTGCAAATGCATAGCATTTTATGGAAATACGTCCAAAATAACGTAATTTACTGATTATTTAATGATTTATTTATCGTTGAATTCAGCCCTGACGTCATATCAGGGCTGAAGGAGCGAGCGTTAGAAGGTGGTCCAGCCTGAATCCTGCGATTGTTTTGATGCAGGCGGCAGGCGTTTCTGCTGTGGCGGCAAACCGGAGAGATTGGCTTTGGGTTTGCGTCCCTCGTGGTCGGACAGGCGGAAGTTCGCGACCATACTTTCCAGTATCGCAGACTGTTCTTCCAGCGAGTTAGCGGAGATTGAGGATTCCATTACCAGCGCGGCATTCTGCTGTGTGGTGGTGTCCAGCTCGCTAATGGCGCGGGAAATTTGCTCAATGCCACGGCTTTGCTCATCGGAGGCGGAGGCAATTTCCCCCATGATGTCGTTAACCCGCGAGACAGAGGAGACAATCTGATCCATCGCCGTTCCCGCATTGGCCACCAGTTGTGTTCCTACATTAATACGTGACACCGATTCAGATATCAGGCTGGCGATTTCTTTTGCCGCTTGCGATGTGCGTTGAGAAAGTGTCCGCACCTCGCTGGCAACCACGGCGAATCCGCGACCTTGCTCACCGGCGCGTGCGGCCTCTACCGCGGCGTTGAGCGCCAGAATATTGGTCTGGAAAGCAATGCTGTTGATAACGGCAGTGATGTCGGCAATCTTCCGTGAGCTGTCTGAAATGCCTGACATCGTATCCACTACATCCCGAACCACTTCGCCGCCTTTGTACGCATTTTGCGAGGCTTCGGTACTGATTTGGCTCGCTTGTTTGGCGTTTTCGGCATTATTTTTCACGGTCGATGTCAGTTCTTCCATGCTGGCGGCGGTTTCTACCACGGCGGCAGACTGCTGCTCGGTGCGCGAGGAGAGGTCGCTGTTACCCGCGGCAATCTTGGCCGCAGAGGTGGACACGCTGTCCACGCTATCACGCACATCGCTGATCATATGGCGCAGCTTCTCGTTCATTCTTCCCATGGCGGCGGTTAGCTGACCCAGCTCATCATCGCGGTCAGCCACGATTGTTGACGTCAAATCGCCTGCGGCGATTTTTTCCGCCAGAGAAAGGTTATGAATCACGGGGCGGGTGATTTGGCGGGTAATCAGCAGCGAAATGATAATGCCGATCACGACGGCGATGAGGCCAATGATCATCGTGATGGTAGCGGAACCGTATGCCAGTGCGTCATTCTTCTCTTTGACGATAGCGATAAGCGCTTTAATAGAAGCGCTGCTTTTATCCCCGCCGACCTTCACGCCATCTTCGGCTTTTTTCAGATTGTTGACGCTCTGGAAGTAATCAGCGTTGAGCTTTTTATAGAGGGTGACATAGCTTCGCAGCCCCTCTGCGGCGACCTGTTGTTCAGGCGTCAGTGCCGCAGTGGCGGCCTGGTAGCTGCTGTCAAAGCGACCAAAAGCCTCATCGAGCTTCGTCGCGGCATCGGCATTTTGCTTAAGCTGCAACTCATAGGATAACTGCTTGAGTTCTGAAACCTGTGCTGCCAAATCTTCAGCCCGATATTGCGTTGCGCTATCAGCAGGTTGCTGGCGCAGTTTGGCGTAAAAATCCGCGGTAATGTTTTGCCCGTTGGCGGCGCTGATTTTGTCGCGATTTTCTACCACGCGCTGCGTGGCTTTCCCCATCTCAGCGATCGCGTTCTGGAATTCGGTCAGGTTCTGGCCGAGATCGTTGACGAGGGGAGCGCCTTCGGGACTCCATGTGAGCGTTTTCGCTTCAGTGGTTAACTCTGAAGCATGTTTAACGAAGCCCGCCATGGTTTCACGCGACTTCTCTTCATACGAATAAAAATACTTCAGGCGATTTATTTTGGCCTGAAAGACTTCTATGTTGATGTTGTAAATAAGGTTGGTTTTCTCATAAATATCACGAATTTCTCTGAAGCGACCTGCACTCAGTAGTGATGCAATGATGACCAGTAGCAGGATCACCCCAAACCCAAGATACAGCTTTTGGGATATTTTAAGATTTCTGATTTTTTTGGCTAAGAACATGACGTCTCTCCGGGGATGAATTGCTGTTATCGGTAACAATCAATAACGATATGACCCATAGTGCTTATCGGATTTATAGTGGTTTTTTTTAGTATCAGCGAAGAAGCTAATAATAATTTGTGAGGTCTCTCTCTTATTGTTGGACAACTGCACAGCGGGCACCGGTTGAATTACCAATCTGTATTACGTTAATTGTTATAAGAATAAGCGCAGAAAGTTGTGATTATTTTTTTAATTTTTAAAAACTTGAGTAGGAATGAGTTAATGTAGACATGTATTGAAATATAAATAGGATGAAAATAATGAGTGGTTGAATTTTGACTTAATACGGATGAAATATCCCGATTAGTCAATGACGTTATCGGATTTTTTATCTCAACTTTTATCGCACTCAGTCGTCTGGCTGTGCTGAATACCCTATGACGGCTCACTTCTCCGCCATAGGATAGGGGGGCTAGTGGGTGTTTTTTGTGCGATACAGCCGGCGTGGGTGGCCAATCTTGCCGTAACGCATTTCGATGTCGAGGAGTTGGTTTTCAACGCAGAACTCCAGATAACGTCGGGCGGTCGTTTTACTGAGTCCGGTTTTTTCGACGATATCATCGACAGAATAGAGTGTCTCGCCGTCATCGTTGGCAAAAATCTGCTTGATCAGCCCCAGCGTGTTCTCTTCAATACCTTTTGCTGACGAGGAGGTGGCTGTGCCGGATGATTGCAATTGATAGAGAATATCGACGTTCTGCTGATCGACAATTTTGTAGGTGTGCTGCGTTTTCACGAATTGAATGAATCGCTCTAGTGAAGATCGCAGCCGTGGGTAGGAAAGCGGTTTGATAATGTAGTCAAAGGCCCCGCAACGAATCGCCTGAGCACAGGTATTCATATCGCTGGCGGCGGTAATAAAGATGACGGAACAATCCATCCCTTTGAGCAGTTGGCTTTCAATCAGCGAAACCCCTTCGCCATCAGGCAAGTAGTTATCCAGCAGGATCAGGCGCGGCCTGTGCTGCTGAAGGAGCTTTTTGGCTTCAAAAAGCGTAGCGGCAATCCCGATGACACGCAGATTGAAATGTTTCTCAATAAATTCAGCATGAATAGTTGCCAGCTTACTTTCATCTTCAACGATTAAGACATCGAAATGTTCAGTGTGCTGCATGGTGTGAATCCCTGTTAGTCTCTGAATTATAAAATAGTGTGTCCGCTATACCTCAAGCGGCCTGTGCGTTGTTCACTACGCGCTGCTTAAATTATTGGGGGGACATCGGAATAAATAGGGAAAATATGCTGCCATTCGGCTGGTTGGCCGAGACTTCGATCATTCCCTGAGCCTGATTGACGTAGCTGGCGACCAGATGTAGCCCCAGCCCGTGATCGCCCTGTGTTTTGCTGGTCACGCCCATTTCAAACAGGCTGTCGGCAATGGCCGGATCGATACCTGTTCCCTGATCGGCGACTTCAATGACCAGCTCTTGTTCGCTGTTATAGATATACACCTCGACAGGATAATGTGGCGCGGTGGTGGCTAATGTGGCTTCCATCGCGTTATCCAGCAAATTACCAATGATGGACATCAGCTCCGTTTCGCTCAGCGTGGGGGGAATGTGGGTGAGCTGGCAGCGTGGGTCGAAAACAATCTCAATGCCTTTTTCCCGTGCCGTCGCGTACTTGCCCAGCAGCAGCCCGCACAGCGCGGGTGAACAGAAGCGGCGCGAAACAAAATCCAGCACCACCTGTGCGCTTTCGGACTGCGCTTCAATATATTTGATGGCTTCGTCATAGCGTTTTAGGTGTAGCAGCCCGGCCAGCGTCGCTGTCCAGTTCAACTGTTCATGGCGCAAAATGCGCAGACTATTCGCGTAACGCTTCACCTGACTGAGTTGCATGCTAAGCGTATGGATATCGTTTTTACCGCGGAAACTGATGACCCAGCCCTGAAGCTCATCTTCCAGCATGATCCGCACTCGGCTGGCAATCACGGTCGCGTGGTTAAAACGGCAGATTTCATCGTGGGTGTCGCTGTTCCACATGGCCTCGCCGGAGAAAAAGGGTACGGGTTTAATGACCGTATCAATCGGCTTGCCGCGCAACAGATAAGACGGTTCGTTCAGCCCGAGGATTTCTTTGGCGGCATGGTTAATGGCAGCAATACGGTGCTGCTTATCGATCGCGATTACCCCTTCGTAGATCGATTCGAGCAGCGCCTTCTGCTGCCTGACTAGCATACGAATCTCAAGAGGTTCGAGGCCAAACATCTGTTTCTTCAGATTCCGTGAGAACCACCAGGAAAAGAGAAACAGCGCGACAAACATCGCCAGAATCGCCAGCAGGATATGCGCCAGTTTACTGAACGTCAGATTATCGATATGGGTTTTCAGATAGCCGACGGAGACAATGCCAATAACCTGACCATCAGCCACGATCGGCGCTTTGCTGCGTAGAGAAATGCCAATGCCGCCCCGGCGCACGGTGATAGTGCTTTTCCCGGCGAGCACCTCAACGTTATCACCGCCCACCATCTGCGTGCCGACAAGACTGGCATCTTCAGAATGAAACAGGTGATGTGCCTGATCATCGCCGATCACGATATAGCTGGCGTCGCTGCGTAGCTTCAATTGCTGAACGAGCGTGCTGATCTGCCTGGTGTCTTTATGCTTCACCGACTCAATCAGGGACGGGATGATGGCGATTTCTCTGGCCTGTACCTGTGCTCGTGTACCCAGCTCGGAATACAACTGCTTATCGATATCGTGATAGTAATAAATACCCGTCATCAGAAGTAACGAAGAGAAGAAGACAATCAAATAGATAAATAATTTGATATGAAAGGAAAGTCTCACTCTCATGATGTGCGGTAGCCTGCTGGTGAACGAAAAATAGCTGATGAATTTATCACGAATGGTAATAAGAATGGGCTGAGAGGAAAAAACTTGTGAGCAATAACACGTTTAAATATGTTGTTACCAATATGATGAGGGTAATAAATAGATAAAATTAAACGACTCTGTTTTCTTTAGTAAACAACTTAATTACGTTTTATCAACATAGTTATTTTTAGGAAATAAAAACCATAAACTCCATAGAAACCGTAAAATTTATTCTGAGCGTAAAATCATCTAACTGCCTGCGTAGTAAACGATTTTTTAATATAAACCATAAAAACCATAAACGCCTTTAAAACTCGTTTTTTAATTTGAAGAGAATCACATAATAATAAGTAACCGCCCCCTATCATTCGCGGACAAAATAAAACGGGGACAGAGTTATGAGCACGACTGATGATTCATATATTGTGGTAAATAATGAGGCGGCTGGGAAGGCCTCATTAAAGGAAAAATGGTGGCACGTTCTGGATACCTATAAAGTAGGTATTATCCCTGTGCCACTCTTTGTATTGGCGGGAGTATTAATCGGCATCGACTGCCTGAGCGGTAAGCTGCCGAGCGACATCGTCGTGATGGTGGCGACGCTGGCGTTCTTCGGGTTTGCCTGCGGCGAGTTTGGTAAACGTCTGCCGATTATCGGCAAGATGGGGGCGGCGGCAATCTGCGCGACCTTTATCCCTTCGGCGATGGTGCATTATGGCCTGCTGCCGGACGTTGTCGTTGAATCCACGACCAAATTCTATAAAAGCACCAACATCCTGTATCTCTATATCTGCTGCATTATTGTCGGCAGCATCATGAGTATGAATCGGCAGACGCTGATTCAGGGCTTCCTGCGTATTTTCTTTCCTATGTTGTGCGGTGAAGTCGCCGGCATGCTGGTGGGCATGGGCGTAGGGATTGCGCTCGGCCTGGATCCGTTCCAAATCTTCTTCTTCCTGATTCTGCCGATTATGGCGGGTGGGGTGGGTGAAGGTGCTATCCCATTGTCTATCGGCTATGCCACGATTCTGCATATGGATCAGGGCGTTGCGCTGGGGCGCGTCTTGCCTATCGTCATGCTGGGCAGCTTGACCGCGATCATCCTTGCCGGTGTGCTGAATCAGTTGGGTAAACGCTATCCACACCTGACTGGTGAAGGCGAACTGATGCCGAATAAAGACAATAACCTGAGTGGCGGCGCAGGCAGTACACCAGCTTCCGCTTTTAGCGGAAAAGCCGATGTCACGACGATTGCCTCTGGCGCGCTGCTGGCAATCCTGCTGTACATGGTGGGTATGCTTGGTCACAAAGTCATTGGCCTGCCTGCACCCGTTGGCATGTTGTTCGCGGCGGTGCTGGTGAAGCTGGCTCACGGTGTTTCACCGAAAATGCTGGAAGGTTCTCAGGTCGTTTACAAATTCTTCCAGACCTCTGTGACGTATCCGATTCTGTTTGCCGTTGGCGTGGCGATTACGCCGTGGCAGGAACTGGTGAACGCGTTTACGATTCAAAACCTACTGGTGATTATTTCTACTGTGGTGACGCTGGTCGCGACCGGTTTCTTTGTGGGTAGAAAAATCGGTATGCATCCGATTGATGTTGCCATTATTTCCTGCTGCCAGAGCGGACAGGGGGGTACCGGTGACGTCGCCATTCTGACGGCAGGTAATCGTATGGTGCTGATGCCATTCGCGCAGATTGCTACGCGTATCGGCGGTGCGATTAACGTATCGATTTCACTGCTCGTGCTCGCCAACTTTTTAGTCTGATGTCATTCAGAAAATAAAAAGTCGCTGAGTTAAATAAGTATTACGTTGAAGAATGAGCTGAGTTAACAGAATAAAAACTGCCACTGCGCGTGGGTTTATTTTGCATAGGAAATATTATGAAACTTGCAAGCTATCGTTATAACGGTAAGAACAGTTACGGCATTTATACGCCAACGGGATTAATCGATCTCGGCGGTAAAATTGGCCACCGCTATCCCGATCTGAAAGCACTGCTGGCGCAGAATGCGTTACACGTGGCACACGAATTCAGTATGAGTACGCCGGATATTCCGGTCGCGGATGTGACGTTCTTACCGGTTATTACCGCACCAGGGAAAATCCTGTGCGTGGGGATGAATTACGCCGCTAAGCGTCAGGAATTTAATGAAGAGAATCCCGCGCCAACATTATTTGTGCGTTTTGCGGATTCGCAAACCGGACACGCGACGCCAGTGATCAAACCGCATTACTCCCGCGAGTTCGATTATGAAGGCGAGCTGGCGGTCGTTATCGGTAAAGGTGGACAGAATATTGCTCAGGATGTCGCGCTCTCTCATGTTGCAGGCTACAGCTGCTACATGGACGGCTCTGCGCGTGACTGGCAGCACAGTTGGTTTACCGCAGGTAAGAACTGGCAGAAAACCGGTGCGTTTGGCCCCTATCTGACCACCACGGATGAAATTCCCGATCCGCATGTGCTGGCAATCCGCACGTATCTGAATGGCCGCATGGTGCAGGACGACAATACCAGCAGCATGATCCACAAAGTGGCAGAATTGATTGAATACATCAGCACCTTCACCGAGCTGAGTGCCGGCGACGTAATC
The DNA here is from genome assembly GCF_013449685.1 of Pectobacterium brasiliense. Lineage (GTDB taxonomy): Bacteria > Pseudomonadota > Gammaproteobacteria > Enterobacterales > Enterobacteriaceae > Pectobacterium > Pectobacterium brasiliense_A. Next base: position 69,136 of record NZ_JACDSF010000039.1, read on the forward strand.
ATTACTGGTTCACCTGGCGGCGTGGGTAAAAAACGCAATCCACCGCTGTTTATGAAAGCGGGTGACTGTATTGAAGTTGAAATCGAAAACATTGGCCATTTGCGTAACACGATCGTGGATGCGGCTGTGCCGGTGAAATCGGTTCCGGCAGCCGCTGAAGCCGTCGCGCACTGAATAGCCGTGTAAGTACCAGGCTGCCGGCGCTAAACCGGCAGCTTGCAATAGATTGCCTAAATAATTCGAGTTGCAGGAAGAACCGTGATGTATGCCAATGATTCCGTCTTTTTTGACACGCTGGATGTGCGCCTTCGGGAGCAGGAGAGGAACGCGGTGCGCCAGTTCCTCGCACACTGCCAGCTCGGCATGGATGACGATATTGACATCGTGGTGGTGGGCAAACGGGGCGGGCGGCTGATTGCCTGCGCGGGGTTGGCCGCCAACACCATAAAGTGCGTTGCGGTCGATCCTGAATTCAGACACCTCAATCTGGGCGTGCAGGTGGTGAATGAAGTGATGCAGCAGGCGGCGCAGCGCGGCCACTTCCACCTGTTTCTCTATACCCGACCGGAAAATGTCGACATCTTTCGCGGATGTGGTTTCTATCCGCTGGTGTGTTATCAGGATAACGCAGTGCTGATGGAAAACACGCCGATTGGCATCCAGCAGTATTGCCAGTCTTTGGCGGCTTTTGCGTACCCTGAACCGCTTGCGACGCGGACAGATAAAAAGGTCGGCGCGATTGTGATGAACGCGAACCCTTTCACGCTGGGTCACCGCTATCTGGCCGAGCATGCGGCACAGTCGTGTGACTGGCTGCACGTCTTCGTGGTGCGGGAAGACGTGTCCTTTTTCCCGTTTAGCGAGCGCCTGGAGATGGTGCAGCGCGGCGTGGAACACATCCGCAATGTGACGGTACATGCCGGCTCGAACTACATGATCTCTAAGGCGACCTTTCCCGGCTATTTCCTGAAGGAAGAGAAACTCATCACCCGTGCCCATGCGGCGCTGGATTTACTCATTTTCAGGAAATATATCGCGTCAGCGCTCGGCATTACCCAGCGTTTCGTCGGCACCGAACCCTTTTGCCCGGTGACGTATCAGTACAACCAGGACATGCACTATTGGCTGGAGAAAGACCAGACGGTCTCTTCCCCAGCGCTAAGCGTGGTTGAAATTGAACGTAAACGGCAAACCTCAGGACTGGCTATTTCCGCTTCGGAAGTCAGGAAATTACTCAAGCTTCGGCAGTACAGCCGTATTCAGGACATCGTGCCAGCCTCAACTTTTGCGCATTTACAGCGCTACTACGAACCCGAATACGCGTAATTAAAATTAATCAGGATAAGTCTATGAAGATTGTTAAGGAGTCCTTAGCAGGCACCTTTGAATCCAGTGATTTGCTGGTCAAAGTGGCACCGGCTGACGGGAAACTCACCGTGGTCATTAACAGCGAAGTCATGAAACAGTTCGGTCACCAAATCAAACAGGTCGTGAATGACACGCTGAAAGAACTGGGCGTACAGGAAGGGACGATCATTGTGGATGACAAAGGCGCGCTGGATTGTGTCATCCGTGCTCGCGTGCAAAGCGCGGTACTGCGCGCCGCAGACGGACAGCAGATTGAATGGGAGAAATTGTAATGAATAAGCTTCGCCGCAGTATGTTGTTCCTCCCGGGCGCGAACGCCGCCATGCTGTCTAATGCGTTTATCTATAAGCCTGACTCCATCATGTTCGATCTGGAAGATGCCGTTTCCCTGCGCGAGAAAGATACCGCACGCCTGCTGGTTTTCCATGCGCTCCAACACCCGATGTACCGTGATATTGAAACCGTCGTGCGTATTAACCAGCTCAGTACGCCGTTTGGCCTGCTGGATCTGGAAGCCGCCGTGCGCGGCGGTGCGGATGTGATCCGTCTGCCGAAAACCGATTCCACCGACGATGTCGATGAGCTGGAGCACCATCTGGTTCGTATCGAAAAGGCCTGCGGGCGTGAAGTCGGTTCTACGCGCATCATGGCTGCGATTGAGTCTGCGGTCGGCGTCATTAACGCCGTCGCGATTGCACGCTCTTCCGAGCGCATGATCGGGATAGCGCTGGCGGCGTTCGACTACGTGATGGATATGCAGACGGAACGCGGTGACGGCACGGAGCTGTTTTATGCCCGTTGCGCCGTGTTGCATGCCGCTCGTGCTGCCGGTATCGACGCCTTCGACGTGGTCTATCCCAATGTCAATGACGATGCAGGCTTCCTGAAAGAGGTCGATCTGATCCGTAAGCTGGGCTTCAACGGTAAATCCCTGATTAACCCGCGCCAGATTGAGCTGTTACACAACGCTTATGCCCCGACACAGGACGAAGTGGACTATTCCCATCTGGTGATCAAAGCCGCTGAAGAGGGTGAACGTGCTGGTCTGGGCGTCATTTCCCTGAACGGGAAAATGATCGACGGGCCGATTATCGACCACGCCAGAAGAGTGCTGGAACGTGCTCAGGCCTCCGGCGTTCGCAAATAGCTATTGCGTGATTGCACCGCAATTGCCGCTCTCAGGAATCACAGGATTAGACAATGAGTCATTTTATTGAAGCACTGCAAAAGCAGTACCCAGAAAAAAGCCATCTGCAACCCTTCGTCAATGCGAATCAACATACGCCGTGGCTGAATGATGTCGCACAAAAACATGAACGCAAACTGTGCGCCGATCTGGAAGAGGCGATTCGTCACAGCGGACTGAAAGACGGGATGACGATCTCTTTCCACCACCATTTCCGCGAAGGCGATAAAGTCATTAATCGGGTGATTGATACGCTGGCACGAATGGGTTTTCGCGATCTGACATTGGCATCCAGCTCGCTGATGAGCTGTAACGCGTCGCTGATCGACCACATTAAAGCGGGCGTGATCAGCCGGATTTACACTTCGGGGATGCGTGGCAAGCTGGCCGATGCGATTTCTCATGGATTAATGAAAGAACCGGTACAGATTCATTCTCACGGGGGGCGCGTCCATTTGCTGCAAAGCGGTGAACTGAATATCGATGTCGCTTTCCTCGGGGTACCGTGCAGCGATGAATTTGGCAACGCCAACGGCACCACTGGGAAATCCAGTTGCGGCTCACTGGGCTATGCGATGGTCGATGCGCAGTTTGCTCGAAAAGTAGTGCTGTTGACTGAGGCACTGGTGCCGTTCCCGAACATGCCGGCCAGCATTGTGCAGGATCAGGTGGATTACATCGTTCAGGTGGATGAAGTCGGCGATCCGGCCAAAATTAGCGTAGGCGCGGCGCGCGTCACCAGCAACCCGCGTGAGCTGCTAATTGCCCGTTCCGCGGCAGACGTGATTGAACATGCCGGTTATTTCAAAAATGGTTTCTCGATCCAGACCGGCTCCGGCGCGGCCTCGACGGCCTGTACGCGTTTCCTCGAAGATAAAATGCGCCAGCAGAACATCGTGGCACGCTTCGCCCTCGGCGGCATCACGGGCGGGATTGTCGATCTGCACGAAAAAGGGCTGATCGAAAAGCTGATCGATACCCAGTGTTTCGATGCCAATGCGGCTGCATCGCTGGCAAAGAACCCGAATCATGTCGAGATTTCCACTAACGTTTATGCCAATCCGAGTTCTAAAGCGGCTTGCTGCGATCAACTGGATATGGTGATTCTCAGCGCGCTGGAAATTGACACCGACTTTAATGTCAACGTCATCACCGGCTCCGATGGCGTGATGCGTGGTGCGTCCGGTGGACACTGTGACGTCGCGACGGCAGCGAACCTGACCATCGTTGTTGCGCCGTTGATTCGTAGCCGCATCCCGACCGTGGTGCGTCAGGTGACGACGCGGGTTACACCGGGAGAAAGTATTGACGTACTGGTGACCGATCACGGCATTGCCGTCAACCCCGCGCGACCTGAGGTTGCTGAACGCCTGAAACAGGCGGGGCTGACGGTGATGACGATTGAGGCGCTGTATGAGCGTGCGATTGCGCTGGTGGGTGAACCACGCGCTATCGAGTTTCACGATCGCATCGTCGGCGTTATTCGCTATCGCGATGGCAGCGTAATTGACGTTGTTCGTCAGGTGAAGGAAGCCGACGAATAAGCGGTAAACGCATGAGGGAATCGACGATGACAAATGCTGTTTCCATCTCGCTGGAAACCTTACTCGCGGCGAAGGAACGCCGCGCAGTTCGCCAACAAGAGTGGCTTGCCCGCCACGGTGTGACGTTGGTGTCGCTGACGCTGGTCACGCCAGGGCCGATAAAAGATAGCGAAGGCTATCGGCAGGTGATGGCCGAAGCTATCAAATCGTTTGCCTTGCTGTGTCAGAAGCGGGGATGGACGGTGCTGGAGCAGCAAACACTTTGGCTGGCAACAGGCGCAGAAGGGCTATGGTCGATCACCAAAGATGCGCTGTCCGTGAAGGCTGCGACTATTGCGCTGGAAGATAGCCATGAGCTGGGGCGGCTATGGGATTTCGACATCTTCAGCCCAGAAGACGGATCGATTGGCCGGTCGATGTTGGCGCACAGCGGGCGCACCTGCCTATTGTGCGACCAGATGGCACACGCCTGTAGCCGTTCGCGTCGCCATTCACTGCCTGAGCTGCTTGAGCACATTGAGGAAAAGGTTCATGCCTACTTTACGCCAGCCTGACGGTATCCTGTCGGCCGCAGTATCCCGTTTCGCAATCGTCGATATCGGGGAACGCGGCGCGTTACCCGATATCGACCGACGGGTGGCCAATGCGCTGACGATGGAAGTCATGCTGACGCCGAAGCCCGGACTGGTGGATCGCGCCAATAACGGATCTCACCGCGATATGGATGTTGCGCTGTTTCAGACCAGCATTCAGGCGATCTCTCCCTGGTTCCGGCATTTTACCGAGGCGGGTTATCAACACGCCAGCGTACCGCTAGCGCAACTGCTGTTTCAGGTTCGGCCTATCGGCATCGCCTGTGAACAGGCGATGCTGTCGGCGACGAAAGGCGTGAATACCCATAAAGGTGGGATTTTCGCATTTGGCCTATTGTGTACCGCCGCCGGTTGGCTGGCAGGACGGGGAGAGCGTGTAACGCAGCGCAGTCTATGCGATAGCGTCGCTGCCATGTGTCACGATCTGGTGCGTAATGAGCTAGCGGCATGTTCTGGTGCAGCGACGGCGGGTGAACATCTTTATCAGCGTCATGGACTGACGGGGGCGAGGGGAGAGGCTGCCAGTGGGTTCAATACCGTATGCCAGTACGCGTTGCCCGCCCTGACTCAGGCTATTGCCGCCGGAGAGGATGACGAAACCGCGCTGTTACGGACGCTGCTGGTGTTGATGGCCCACAATCCGGACACCAATGTCGTTTCACGCGGTGGCATGGACGGATTAGCGTTTGTGCAAGATTACGCACGGAGATTGCTGACAGGTCCGCTGGATCGTCAGGCGCTAAGAGAGATGGACGACGCGCTGATTGCCAGAAACCTTAGCCCAGGCGGCAGCGCCGATCTACTGGCCTTAACCTGGCTGCTGTATCACTACCCTGCAGAATAGCAAACGAACAGGTGCGATAAAAGGCGCTGGCAGCGATGCGATTCATTATTTGACTGCGCCTTAACACTTTTCCTCTTGTTCCACTAAATTTATTGAGAAAATTGCCGATATAGTTTTCACTAACTATACCCCTCATACTTCGAGTTGCCTCTGTGCTGGCTGGTTAAATTCATTCTCGACGAATGTGTTCTTTGCTTGCCACCCTCCTGTAACTCGAATTATTTAGGGTATGTATCGTGCTATTTCAGGGACTCCGAGTAATCGTTTTCAATATGCAGCCAGTGCGGTGGCATCGTGTTGGCACACATGGGACTTGAAAGATAACGAAGAGGCGTGCATCAATATAAACCATTGACACATAGTCCATGTAAATAATGGTGGGGATGAAAGCGGTGGATGAAAATTTGAAAGAGCAGTTTGTTAAGCGCAACAAACTGGCCATCTGTGCAACGCTGCGCGAATTAAAGAAGAATGCTACGTCTCTGATGGTTCACCATCCTCATGGACAGTTTATCAGTAAAATTCTTGACGTTGTACCCGACAACAACCTGTTTGTCTTCGATTTAGGCGGCATTGAGCGTGAGAATAACCGCGCGCTGTATGCAGGTGCACTGTCTTTTGTCGCTGAACCCGCAGGGGCAAAAGTCGAATTTAATGCCGAAATTGCAAAAACGGTGGACTACGACGGGCTGCCAGCCTTTAGCGCGCAGATTCCTGAACTGCTTTATCTCATCCAGCGTAGAACCTATTTCCGCATCAATACGCCGCTGTGGCCGCCATTGACGTGCCGTGGCGAACTACCGGATGAGAGCATTTTCCTGTTCACCATCAAAGATCTTTCTCTGGGAGGATTGAGCCTGTATACCGACCGTGATACCACGGGGCTGTTGACCGAAGGCGATATCATTAAGAGCGTGGAGATGGATCTGGCTGACCACGGTTTTTTCTGTGTTGATTTGCAGTTCGTCGGTCAGGCAATGGTGAAGATCGTCGATAACAAAGGTGAAGTGAAGTTGACGCAGCGTTTGAGCTTCAAGTTTCCTTCACTGAACGCATCGCAGGAACGGGATCTTCAGCAGGTGATTTTTGAGTTGGAAAGATTACAAAATGAAAAGAAAAAGCGATTCCAGGAGTGGTAATTTTTAAGCACCACTTTTTATGTGGGCTTCACACATAACAGCAACGTTTTTATAACGAGTATTCGCTTATTTATCCTACTTATTACCCATAAGTCATGCGAAAAGCCGACGTACAGGCTTCTCGAAGAAGGGTGGGGATAAATAAATGGTTTCCAACGTTCTCAGAGCCTTGTCAGATGAGATCGAGTGGTGCAGAATACGCGCCTTGCAAATAACCGACGTCTAATAGCGTCGGTTATTTTTTTACATTTATGCTCGTCAACCTTCAGGTTACAGGGGGATTGGTGTGGTTTCTTACCTTTCTCTGTGGCTCAGGTTTGCTGGGTATAGGGTCTTCAACCAAAGAGGCCGGACAACGATCCGGATAGATAATTTTGTGTGTGCCTGTGAGCACAGTGAGGAAAGGAAAAATGGGGCAATTAACACGTTTCGCACCGGTGCCCGCCGGTTTGTGCTGCAAAGGTATTGGTTATGGCGCGACGCAGTCGCAAGTTATCTCTGGTGCTGTTACAGCCACCTCTTCTCATCGTGATTCAGGCGAGTCCTGTATCCATTCATTTGTTTTCGGTGCGTATGCTCCTGCCGTGATGAACGGAGGTGTGCGTCATGTCGCTTGATTCTCAGCTGCCTAATGCTGGCGCAAAACGTGCTCAGTTAAAAAGAACGCTCACGCTGTGGCCTGTCGTTATGATGGGGCTGGCGTACATGCAGCCGATGACCATTTTTGATACCTTCGGTATCGTGTCTGGCCTGACCGACGGCCATGTGGCAACGGCCTATGCGTTTGCGCTGGTCGCCATTCTGTTCACGGCGCTGAGCTATGGCAAACTGGTAAAACGTTTCCCGTCTGCGGGTTCTGCTTATACCTACGCGCAAAAAGCGATCAGCCCGCACGTCGGGTTTATGGTCGGCTGGTCGTCACTGCTGGACTATCTGTTCATGCCGATGATCAACATCCTGCTGGCGAAAATCTATCTGGAAGCGATCTTCCCCGGTGTACCGTCATGGATTTTTGTGGCGGCGCTGGTCGGCTTGATGACGCTGTTTAACCTGCGTGGTATCAGTCTGGTTGCTAACCTGAACGCCATTATCGTGGTGGTGCAGGTTGCGATCATGGCGGTATTCCTCGGTCTGGTGATTCACGGTGTTTATCTGGGCGAAGGGGCCGGTACGCTGACCAGTACGCGTCCGTTCTGGTCTGAGAACGCCCACGTGGTGCCGATGATCACTGGAGCAACCATTCTCTGTTTCTCGTTTCTCGGTTTTGACGGCATCAGCTCGCTGTCGGAAGAAACGCAGGATGCAGGTCGGGTGATTCCAAAAGCCATCTTCCTGACGGCGCTGATCGGCGGGGTGATTTTTGTTGCCGTGGCGTACTTCCTGCAACTGTATTTTCCGGATATTTCGCGCTTTAAAGAGCCGGATGCGTCTCAGCCGGAAATCATGCTGTATGTTGCGGGTAAATTCTTCCAGTCCGTTATTCTGGTGTTCTCCTGCGTCACCGTACTGGCATCCGGTATGGCGGCACATGCAGGTGTGTCTCGCCTGATGTATGTCATGGGGCGTGATGGCGTATTTCCTGAGCGCTTCTTCGGCTATATCCACCCGAAATGGCGTACGCCGTCTTTGAACGTCTTGCTGGTTGGCGCCATTGCACTGTCTGCGGTGTCGTTCGATCTGGTGACGGCGACGGCGCTGATCAACTTCGGTGCGCTGGTGGCGTTTACGTTCGTGAACCTGTCGGTCATTTCACAGTTCTATATTCGTGAACGCCGTAACCGTACCGTGAAAGACACCATTAACTTCCTCGTACTGCCCGTGCTGGGTGCTCTAACGGTAGGGGCGCTGTGGGTGAACCTGGAAGCGAGCTCGATGACGCTGGGTCTGGTGTGGGCAACGATTGGATTGCTCTATCTGGCGTTTGTGACACGCAGTTTCCGTCAGCCAGTACCGCAATGTAGCGAAGAACCGGTTTAAAGTTAAACCGACGACACGCCAAAAAGAGAAAAGCGGAGCCACTGTGCTCCGCTTTTTTATGGCTTTAAGCGGCTATCTTAGCCCACTAGCTCCTGCGCATAGGCGTACAGCGCTTTTAGCTGTGCCATCTTCTCTTTATCGTCTTCGTGCAGTTGATACAGATTGCTGAGTTCTGACAGATAGTCCTGCAAGCGCTCCGGCGTAAAGACCGCACGCCGATGCTGCAACCAACGCTGCTGTTCGCGGTCGTCCAGCGTGCCGGGGAAATTGCGGGCGCGATAGCGGAAGAGCAGCGGTTCCAGACGATTATCGGCAAACGTGAGATCCAGTGCGGGCAGGTTTTGCGGGGCAGTCTCCTGAATAATCTTCATCGCCATACGGTCAGCATCGCCAAAGAAGCCATCATAAAGCCGTAAATCGACATCATCAGATGCGGTGAACGCGGGGGCTTCCGCAAACAGCTCCACCACTTTTTCCCTGACGCTCGCGTTGCTACGCAGCAGTGCGAGATTGTCCAGACAGCGTTGACGATCAATGCCTAATCTTTCCGCATCTTCCGGTCGTAAGGTATTGGCTGGTGCTAAGACCGGACATTTATTGATGTGCACCAGCTTGAGTGGAACGGCACTCTGATCCGCCTCCAGCGCATCCCGGCGGGTGTATAACCGTTCACGCAAGGCTGTGCTGTCGAGCTCCAGCAGCGGCGTCATATCGCCCGCCAAATCGCACATGATGACCGCATTACGGTTGTCCGGATGCCAGGCGAGTGGAACAACCCAACTGGTGTTGCTCCTCGCCGCGCCAAACATGCCCGACACGTGAACGAGCGGCTTCATTTGCGGGATATCAATCAGCGCGGAAATTTTGTTTTTGTTACGTAGCGGGAACAGATACTCAAACAGTTTAGGCTGCGCCTGCTTGAACAGCTTCGCCATAGCGATGGTGGCATAAACGTCGGACATCGCATCATGCGCCTGCTCGTGCGAAATACCGTTGGCTTTCGTCAGATGTTCAAGGCGGAAACTGGGCAAGCCGTCATCGTTTTCCGGCCACACGATGCCTTCAGGTCGCAGGGCATAGCAGGCGCGTAACGCATCCAGCAAATCCCAGCGGGAATTGCCGTTTTGCCAGCTGTAGGCGTAAGGATCGTAGAAGTTGCGATAGAAAATATTGCGGCTGACTTCATCATCAAAGCGAATATTGTTGTAGCCCATAATACAGGTGCCGGGCACGCTGAACGCGTCGTGGATCTGACGAGCGAACTCCGCCTCATTGACGCCTTTTGCCAGCGCAACCTGTGGCGTAATTCCGGTGATCATCACCGCTTCTGGTTCCGGCAGGTAATCATCCGCCGGACGACAATAAATGACTAGCGGCTCACCGATAATATTGAAGTCCATATCGGTACGGACACCCGCAAACTGCGCAGGGCGATCGCACGCTGGATGTTTACCGAACGTCTCGTAGTCATGTATGAAAAAAGTGGGTTGTGTTTTCTCGGCCATATATGCAGTTAGCTACGTGTGCGCGCTGAGCCTGAAATCAGGCAAAACAATCTGGAAAACCGCAAGGATACCATTGAATCAACTTTTCTGTGGCGCTTTCCTGATTTGCACCACTTCCCTGACTTACATCAATAGGAGGGTAGACAGAATCGCTAGGCATGACTGTGTCCATTCGGTTACAATTTTCGTTTTAATGCGAATGATAATTAAATTCTTTATTGCCGCGTAGCGTCCGCTGCGGGGTGGCATTCGGCAACAAACAGCGAAATGGAGAACACACTTATGCGGTTAAATGCGGTGCGATTGAATGCAGCGTTTGCAGTGAAGGCGACGTTATTGGCATCTATGTTTGTTCTGGCCGGCTGCGATCAGCAGGCATCGTCTTCAGAAGGAAGCCACACGGTCAGCATTGAGCATGCGCAGGGCACCACTCAGGTTCCACAGCCGCCGAAGAAAGTGATGGTGTTTGATCCTGCCTCATTGGATACGCTGGATGCGTTGAAGGTTGAAGGGATTGCCGGTGTACCAAAAAGCAGCACGCCGCTGCCCGCGTTTTTATCAAAATACAACAGCGATACTTACCTGAACGCCGGGACGCTGTTTGAACCTGCCTATGAAGCGCTCAGCAGCGCGAAGCCCGATCTGATTATTGCCGGTGGACGTACGCGCGACGCCTACGAAAAGCTGAGCGGTATTGCACCGACGATCTCGATGGATGTGGATGAGCACCAGTTTATGACGAGCTTTATCCAGCGCATCGAGCAACTGGGCACCATCTTCGGTAAAGAAGATGACGCGAAGAAACAGATTGATAATTTCAAACATCAGATCGCCCAAACGCGCGCTAAAACAGAAAATGCAGGTAATGCGCTGGTTCTGATGGTCAGCGGCGGCAAAATGTCTGCCTACGGCCCTCAATCGCGTTTCGGCTTCGTGTTTGATGAGCTGGGTTTTAAACCCGCGACTGAGTTCCCTGAGTCTGGGCGTCATGGCAACGTGGTGACCTCAGAATTCTTACTGAGCGTGAACCCAGAATGGCTGTTCATTCTCGATCGTGACAGTGCGATTGGTCGCCCGGGTGGAGAATCAGCCCAGCAGGTGCTGGATAATCCGCTGATTCACAAAACCAACGCCTGGAAAAATAATCGCGTGATCTACCTGGATTCTGCATCGCTGTATATCGCTGGGGGGCTGCAAAGCTATAAAAACCTCGTGAGTACCGTCAGTGACGCGTTAGATAAGCAATAACGGCAGGTTACGGCAGAATCAATGAAGTCTTTTTACTCTTCGCTGGGTCTGGTTTTTCTGGCCTGCATGATCGTTGTCAGCCTGTTTGTTGGGGCAGGGCAACTGAATATGCAGGCTGTGTGGAACGACCCAGAAATGCGCGATATTTTCTTTATCAGCCGCGTTCCCCGCACGCTAGCTTTGCTGCTGGCAGGCAGCGCCATGAGTGTGGCTGGCCTCATCATGCAGTTGCTGACGCAAAACCGTTTTGTTGAACCGTCTCTGGCGGGGACAACACAGTCGGCTAGCTTAGGTTTGCTGGTGGTGATGATCGCCGTGCCCGGTGCGACGATTTTCACCAAGATGGTGGTAGCGAGCCTGTTCGCTTTAGCCGGTACCTTCCTGTTCATGATGCTGCTACAGCGAATTGTGCTGAAATCCGCGCTGGTGGTGCCGCTGGTTGGCATTATGCTGGGTGCGGTTATCAGTTCAATCACCACGTTTGGCGCGATGTATTTTGATCTACTACAGGCGCTTGGCAGTTGGGAATCGGGCGATTTCTCCGGTGTCTTGCAGGGGCGTTACGAGCTGCTCTGGCTGGTTGGTGCGTTAACGCTGGTAGCCTGCTGGATCGCTGACCGCTTCACGGTCGCAGGCATGGGGCGCGAGTTCTCCGTCAATGTCGGCCTTAACTATCGGCAGGTGATGCTGATGGGGCTGAGCATTATCGCCATCGTCAGCGGCGTAGTGGTCGTGGTAGTTGGTAGCTTACCGTTTATCGGGCTGATCGTGCCGAACCTGATCAGCATGATGATGGGCGACAATGTGCGCAAAACCATCCCGTGGGTGTGTCTGCTCGGCGGCGGTCTGGTGCTGTGCTGCGATATTATCAGCCGCGTGATTCGCTATCCTTTCGAGATTCCGGTGAGCGTGATTCTTGGCGTCATTGGCGCTGCCGTTTTCCTTCTCTTATTGCTAAGCCAGAAACGCCATGTCAGTCAATGAACGTAATACGGTGCTGACCGGAACCGTCAGCGAAAAACGTGCGGGGTTATCGCCGACGCAGCGGTTGATGTGGCTGGCTGTTACGGCTGTCGTGGTGATCGTGCTGTTTATGACCATCAATCTAGGCAGCAACCTGCGCTACATTTTGACGCACCGCGGGCTGATGCTGACGACGATGCTGCTGGTGGCGTTTGCTGCCAGTGCGTCGACGGTGCTGTTCCAAACGGTGACGAATAACCGGGTACTGACGCCGTCGATTATGGGGTTTGAAGCCCTGTTTATCCTGATTCAGTCCTCGCTGGTGTTTGTTTTCGGCATTAGCGGTATTCCGGGGCTGGGCGTTGAAGGCAAATTCGTTCTTGAGACGCTGCTGCTGATTCTCTTCTCCGCGCTGCTGTACCGCTGGCTGTTTACCGGCAGTCGCAATAACCTGCATCTGGTTTTACTGGTCGGGATTATCTGCGGCACGTTGTTTCGCAGCATGGCGGGCTTAATGCAGCGTTTGCTGACGCCCGGTGAGTTCGCCATCTTACAGGGGCGGATGTTTGCCACCTTCACCCGCACCGTGCCTGAACTGGTGGCACTGTCGGTTGGAATTACGCTGGTGGTCGCGGTGGTGATCTGGCGTATGCGCTTTCGGTTTGATGTACTGGCGCTGGGGCGTAATAACGCGATTAACCTGGGTATCGACTACAAACGCAGCGTCACGATCATTCTGCTGCTGGTTTCCGTACTGGTTGCCATTTCAACGGCGCTGGTCGGCCCGCTCACCTTTTTGGGCTTTATGGTTGCGAACCTAGCCTATTTAGTGATTGGTTCCAGCCAGCATCGCCTGTTGCTGCCCGCCGCTTTCCTGCTGGGCGTTATTTCACTGGTTGGTGGACAACTGGTACTTGAGCATCTGCTGGATATGTCTGGGGCGCTGTCGGTCGTGATCGAATTTGTGGGTGGATCGCTGTTTATTGTGTTGCTACTGAAAAAGGTTTCCGTGTGATTGAGATCGGCAATGTAACCAAAGCGTATAACAACGTTAAGGTATTAGATAATGTCACCGCGACGGTGCCTCGTGGTGGCGTCACGTCGATTATCGGCCCGAATGGGGCAGGGAAGTCGACATTGTTGTCCATCATCAGTCGCCTGCTGGATGCGGATCGCGGACAGGTAAAAGTCAACGGCATGGACGTGATGACCACACCAAGCGATAAGCTGGCGACGTGTTTGTCCGTGTTGCGGCAGGAAAACCAGTTTACCAGCCGCTTAACGGTAGCGGAGCTGGTGGGGTTTGGTCGCTATCCCTATACCAAAGGGCGGCTGAATGCTGACGATCGTGAACGCATCAGCGCCGCGCTGGCGTTCCTCAACCTGACCGAATTGAAAGATCGCTTTTTAGATGAGCTTTCCGGTGGCCAACGCCAGCGAGCCTATGTCGCGATGGTGTTGTGTCAGGATACGGAATACGTGTTGTTGGATGAACCGCTGAATAATCTGGATATGAAACACGCGGTGGCGATGATGAAACAGATTCGCCGTGCGGCCGATGAACTAGGCAAAACCATTGTGCTGGTTATCCACGATATCAACTTTGCTTCCGCCTATTCGGATTACATTATTGCGATGCGCAAAGGGCGGATCATCTACACGGGAAAACCGGAAGACATCATGGTGTCCGAGGTGTTGGAAGATATTTTCGATACCGAAGTGGCCATCGAGCAGGTTCATAATCAGTGTATCGCGGTATATTATCGATGACAGATTATCCGCTTAGCGAGGTGTTAGCACAAAGGGCGTAAGCACCGCTTGAAAGACGCTGGGTATAACCTGTATGGTGAATACATAAAGAATTTATGTATGACTTAAGGTAAGGGTAAAAGATGGATAAGGACACTAAGCCGTGTTTCCAGGATGTGCTGGAATTCGTGCGCATGTTTCGTCGTAAAAACAAACTTCAGCGTGAAATCGTCGACAACGAAAAGAAAATTCGTGATAACCAGAAGCGCGTCCTGCTGCTGGACAACCTGAGCGAATATCTTAAACCTGGCATGTCCATTGAAGACGTGCAAAATATCATCGCCAACATGCGCGGTGATTATGAAGACCGTGTTGATGACTACATCATCAAAAACGCCGATCTGTCGAAAGAGCGCCGTGAGCTGTCTAAAAAGCTGAAAGCGATGGGCGAGGTTAAGTAACCTGACGCATCGTTTTTACTGTAACCAACGTTACGGTAAATAGCGCCTGTAAAAGGATCGCTTCTGCGGTCCTTTTTCTTTTTAATCGCCTCATTATTCACTTCCTTCTTTGCAATCAATTTTCCGTCAATTATCGCAGTATCAAACACCTGAAAAACTGGAATCCAGCTCGCACGCTGAATGGCATTGTTTGCAATTTAGTCGTTTTCTTGCGAAGCGTTTCCCTACCTGAAGTTTTCGTCCTATTGCATCAGTTTGAGTTACTGCAACATGCTAGGACGAACCACAGGGAAGAGGGAAGGCTGTGTCATGGCAAAGGACGATGTCAGTAAAAGGGATGATGTCAGTAAATAGTCTGGCTTGGGCGAGCGTGCTGGGTATTTTGCCGTTGCTTTTCTTACCGCAGATTCCCACGCAAATGCTGCTGTGGTGGGGCATTGGGCTATCCACCTGTGTGATGTTGGTAGGATATCGTCACGCGGGGATACGCTGTGTGGCGCTTGTTGCCATGAGTTTTTGCTGGGCCTTGTTGAATGCTCAAACTTTACTGTTACAAATCGAGCGCGTTACGCAGGGTAAGGTTAACGCTGTCGTGACGATCAGCAGCATACGATTCAATGAGCAGGATGAGGATGGGATCACGGTTCGGCTGGAAGAGATCAATCAGCGCCGGATCTTCCCTCCGTTATATGCTCAACTGACCTTATCACCGGCTATGGAAAACTGGTGTGGTGGTCAACGTTGGGCAATTACCACCAGTTTACGACCTATTCACAGTCGACTAAATGAAGGCGGTTTTGATAGCCAACGCTGGGCGATAGCCAAACGGCAACCGTTGTCAGGTCGTGTGATAACGGCAAAGGCGGTTGATAGCCATTGTGACTTTCGCCAGCGCACGATTGTACAGGCGGAGCAGCAGGTGCAGGGATTAGCGTGGCGTTCTATTTTACTGGCGCTGACGTTTGGTGAGATGAAAACGGTTAGCCCAGAGCTCAAGGCGCTACTTCAGAATACCGGGACGATGCACCTGATGGCGATCTCTGGCCTCCATATCGTGCTTGCAGGTCTGGTTGGTTGGGGAATGGCGCGGGCGTTACAGTATGGCTTTCCCGTGCAGTGGATGGGCTATCGTTTCCCATTACTGACGAGCGCTGTGGTTGCCTGGGGGTATGTCTGGCTGGCAGGGGGAAATCCGCCTGCGGTACGATCTGCTCTGGCGCTTAGCGTATGGGTTTGCCTAAAAGTGTGGAACATCAACGGTTCAGCTTGGCAGGTCTGGCTATGGTGTGTCGCGTTGATTCTGGTCAGCGATCCATTGAGCGTACTGTCAGACAGTTTTTGGCTATCTTGCCTCGCTGTCGCATCGCTCATTTTCTGGTTTCAGTGGGCACCGCTTCCTCATCGGCTACAGACCCGACGGCGTTGGTTCTGGCTGCGCTGGATCCACCTGCAAATGGGAATCACGCTGCTATTGATGCCCTTGCAACTTCATATTTTCCACGGTTTCAGTATCACTTCGCTGCCCGCAAACCTTTGGGCTGTGCCTTTGGTGTCCTTCCTTACCACGCCGCTCATTTTGCTGGCATTGAGCACGCTGGCATTCGCGCCGCTGAGTGAAATGCTCTGGTGGCTGGCGGATATTTCGCTGCGTGTGGTATTCGCTCCGCTGACGTATCTACAGACGGGGTGGGTATATCTTGATGCATCGCTGCTGCTTGTGAGCGTCGCGGGCTGGGGCGCGGTTGTGATATGGCGCTTTAGCTGGTGGCGCGTCTATCCGATGAGTGTCAGTGCTCTGATTGTGGTTTTACTGGTTTTTCGCATAAAGACTGATGAGCCGGACTGGCGCGTGGACATGTTGGATGTCGGGCATGGTCTGGCGATTGTGATCGAGCAGCGTGGGAAAGCGGTGCTATACGACACGGGAAACCGTTGGGAAGGAGGCGATATGGCGACGCGAGAAATTCTACCCTACCTGCGATGGCGGGGCGTTGACGTGGAAAACATTATCCTGAGCCATAGCCATATGGATCACATTGGGGGGCTGAAAACGCTACAGGTGGCTTACCCTAGAGCAACGATATATAGCGCGACCAACGCGATGCATCATCGTCCTTGTTTACGCGGCGAACGTTGGCGTTGGCAGGATCTCACGTTTACGGTGCTGTGGCCGTTAGCGCTCGTAGAACGCGCGGAAAATAACGACTCCTGCGTTATTCGCGTTGATGATGGAAAATACAGCATCTTACTGACAGGCGATCTGGAGTCAGATGCGGAAAAGGCATTGATTAGGTTAGATCGCCATGCCCTGCGTGCGAATTTGTTACAAATCCCTCACCATGGCAGTAAGACATCATCATCGCCTGCCTTTATTCGTGCAGTTAATGCCGAGTTTGCTATGGCTTCTGCGGCACGTTATAACCCGTGGCGCCTGCCTTCAGTAAAGGTTGTTGAACGATATCGGCACTATGGCTACTCATGGCTGGATACTGCGTCATCCGGGCAGTTAAGTGCACATTTTTTCAGCGATTCATGGCACATTCTGCGGTTCAGGGATCACATATCGCCTCGTTGGTATCATCAGTGGTTTGGCGTAGGGCGGTATAATGAGTAAAATGGTCGGCTATTTCTTCCCGATTCAGGTTTACTACATGCTGAATGATAAAGATCTCTCCACCTGGCAGACCTTTCGTCGCCTCTGGCCGATGATCTCTCCTTTTAAGGCAGGGCTTGCTGCTGCTGCAATTGCACTCATTATTAACGCAGCCGGCGATACCTTGATGCTCTCCCTGCTTAAACCTTTGTTGGATGAAGGGTTTGGCAAAGCGGAACGTTCCGTATTGCTCTGGATGCCGCTGGTCGTCATTGGGTTGATGCTAGTAAGAGGGGCATCAGGTTTTGTTTCCAGCTATTGCGTTTCTTGGGTCTCCGGCAAAGTGGTGATGAATATGCGCCGCCGCCTGTTCTCCCATATTATGGGTATGCCGGTGTCGTTTTTCGATCAGCAGTCAACAGGTACGCTGCTTTCTCGCATCACCTACGATTCAGAGCAGGTCGCGGCATCGTCGTCAGGTGCGTTGATTACGGTTGTCAGAGAAGGGGCCTCAATTATCGGCCTGTTTATTCTGATGTTCTACTACAGTTGGCAACTGTCCATCATTCTGATTGTGATTGCGCCGATCGTATCGATTGCCATGCGCATGGTGTCCAAACGCTTCCGCAATATCAGTAAAAATATGCAGGATACGATGGGGCATGTCACCACCAGCACGGAGCAAATGCTTAAAGGCCACAAAGAAGTGCTGATGTTTGGTGGTCAGGAAGTAGAAACCAAGCGTTTTGATCAGGTCAGCAACCGGATGCGTCAGCAGGGCATGAAAATGGTGTCCGCGTCGTCGATTTCCGATCCTATTATTCAGTTGATTGCTTCGCTGGCGTTGGCCTTTGTACTGTATGCCGCCAGTTTCCCCAGCGTGATGGAAACACTAACTGCGGGGACGATCACGGTGGTGTTCTCTTCCATGATCGCACTGATGCGTCCGTTAAAATCACTGACCAACGTCAATGCGCAATTCCAACGCGGTATGGCCGCGTGTCAGACGCTGTTTGCGATTCTGGATATGGAGCAGGAACGTGACACGGGCAAACTCGACATCGAACGTGCGAAAGGTGAACTCGAATTCCGTCAGGTAAATTTCGCTTACCCTGGAAGAGAAAATCTAGCGCTGAGAAATATCAATCTGCATATCCCCGTGGGTAAAACGGTGGCGTTGGTTGGTCGCTCGGGTTCCGGTAAATCAACGATTGCCAGTTTGATCACGCGTTTTTACGACATTCAATCCGGTGAAATTCTGCTCGATGGTCACGATTTACGTGAGTATCGCCTGTCCTCCTTACGTAATCAGGTGGCGCTGGTTTCTCAAAACGTCCATCTGTTCAACGACACGATAGCAAACAATATCGCCTATGCCCGCAATGAGCACTATAGCCGCGAGGAAATTGAGCGTGCGGCGACAATGGCGTATGCGATGGATTTCATCAACAAGATGGAACACGGTCTGGATACGGTCATTGGTGAAAATGGCGTGATGCTTTCCGGCGGGCAGCGCCAGCGTATCGCAATTGCCCGTGCGCTGTTGCGGGATAGCCCGATCCTGATATTGGATGAAGCGACGTCGGCGCTGGACACGGAATCGGAACGTGCCATTCAGGCTGCCTTAGACGAACTGCAAAAAGATCGTACTGCGTTGGTGATTGCACATCGCCTTTCCACGATTGAAAAGGCGGATGAGATTCTGGTGGTTGAGGACGGCAGAATCATTGAGCGTGGTAATCATGCTGCGCTACTGGCGGAGAACGGTGCCTACGCTCAGTTACATAGAATGCAGTTTGGCGAATGATTGAACGTATCTGGTCTGGGCAATCACGGCTCTATTGGCTGCTGCTGCCGCTTTCGTGGCTATACGGACTCATCACGTTTCTGATTCGCCAGAGCTATCGATGGGGATGGCGGAAAAGCTGGCGTTCTCCCGTGCCCGTCGTGGTTGTGGGGAATTTGACGGCAGGTGGCAATGGGAAAACACCGGTCGTCATTTGGCTCGTCGAACAACTGCAACGCAGAGGTTATCGTGTCGGCGTAGTATCACGTGGTTATGGTGGGAAAGCTGAACGTTATCCGCTGTTGCTGGATGAGTCGGTCACGACGGCGCAGGCTGGCGATGAACCGGTGCTGATTTTCCAGCGTACCGGTGCGCCCGTGGCGGTCGCTCCCCGTCGGCGGGATGCCGTGAGCGCATTATTGGCACAGTACACGCTAGATATGGTGATCACCGACGATGGATTGCAGCACTATGCGTTAGAAAGAGATATCGAACTGGTTGTGATTGACGGGATGCGGCGTTTTGGCAACGGATGGTGGCTGCCTGCGGGCCCAATGCGGGAAAGAGAAAGCCGTCTGGCATCGGTGGATGCCGTTATTGTTAACGGCGGGACGCCGAGAACAAACGAGATAGGCATGACACTCACGGTGGGTATGGCGGTTAACTTGCTTTCTGGTGAGTCACGACCGCTGAACCAGTTGCATGATGTCGTTGCGATGGCAGGCATCGGGCATCCTCCGCGTTTTTTTGCTACGCTGCGCGATGCTGGTGTTAGCATTGCACGTGAAGTTGCCTTTGCTGACCATCAAGCGTACCAGCCAGAACAGCTCGACTCGCTGACTCAGGGTGCGACACAGCCGCTGCTAATGACGGAAAAAGATGCCGTAAAATGTAAGGCATTTGCTCAGAGTAACTGGTGGTATCTGCCCGTCGATGCCGTGCTGGCTGAGCCCTACGGCACGCAATTGCTCGACAAACTGGAACATGTGCTTAATCGGAATACGGGTAACAGAGCATAAATTGGTCTGCTATCACGGTTTCAGATATCCCTTGTGGATATCACCTTATTATTAGATCGCTGCTGTAGCGAGAAAGAACATGCCGGTCATCGATCGGTCAAAGATGGAGGAAGCATGGATCACCGTTTACTTGAGATTGTTGCCTGTCCGGTTTGTAATGGTCGGCTGTACTTTAATAAAGAGAAACTGGAACTGATATGCAAGGCCGATGGTTTGGCCTATCCGGTTCGTGATGGTATCCCTGTGCTGCTGGAAAACGAAGCGCGTAAACTCGGGGCTGATGAGATAACACAATGACCTTTACTGTGATCATTCCTGCGCGTTTTGCGTCAAGCCGCCTGCCGGGTAAACCGCTGGCGGATATCAATGGTAAACCTATGGTCGTCCATGTGATGGAACGGGCGCTGGAATCGGGGGCGCAGCGCGTTATTGTGGCCACCGATCATCCGGACGTCGAGGCGGCCGTGCAGCAAGCGGGCGGTGAAGTCTGCCTGACCCGCGCCGATCATAATTCTGGTACAGAGCGCTTGGCTGAAGTCATTGAACGTTACGGTTTTACCGATGATGACATCATCGTGAACGTTCAGGGCGATGAACCGCTCATTCCTTCGGTTATCATTCGTCAGGTGGCGGAAAACCTCGCTGCCAGTAAAGCAGGAATGGCGACACTGGCGGTGCCGATTGAAACCAGTGAAGAAGCATTCAATCCGAATGCGGTAAAAGTCGTTACCGACGCTGAAGGATACGCGCTGTATTTTTCCCGTGCGACGATTCCCTGGGACAGAGAGCGTTTTGCTCAGTCTAAGGAAACCATTGGCGATCACTTCCTACGCCATATCGGTATCTATGCATACCGTGCGGGCTTTGTACGTCGTTATGTCAGTTGGGCACCGAGCCAACTGGAGCAAATCGAATTACTGGAGCAACTGCGCGTGCTGTGGTACGGCGAGAAGATTCACGTTGCGGTCGCCAAAGCCATTCCTAGCGTCGGCGTGGATACCCCAGAAGATCTGGCCCGTGTGCGGCACGTCATGGCGAGTCAGTAACACCTGCCACACCCGCCTGTTATAAGCACGTCATGGGGGAGTCTATTCTTGTCGGAATAGCCTTTCCCCCATGACGTTTCTCTTAATAGGCTATTTTATCTTTTAAATTATTTAGCACTTATTTAGATAACTATTCTTAAAAACTCTCAAATTACGCTGTGCCTCTTTATTTATATGGATGGCTTATTTCCATACTGAATTGATTTGTCGCGAGTGGAACTTTTATTTTCATAGTTAAATGTTACTATCAATTCGCCATGTTCTCGCATGGCGATTTTGTTATTTCAACTAAGGATGGTAATGATATGAATGCTAAACATTATATCGCAAAAATTTTTCTCGGCGGTATGTTAATGGGAGCCGCTGCAGGCAGCAGCGCGGCGGTTTATTACATGGCACCCAACGGCAACGACGCGAATAACGGCAGTAAAAACTCCCCCTGGGAAACAATCGACCGCGCACAGAAAACATTAAACCCTGGCGACCGCCTGTGGATCCGTGGTGGTAAATACGTGTTTACCAAAGGGCTCAATGTCTGTACGACGCGTACTGATGTAGTGAATGCGATCACGCTGAGTAAGAGTGGTACTGAAGGTAAGCGCATTGAGTATTGGGCATCTAGCGGGGAAGTACCGATTTTTGATTTCAGCCAGATGCAGGACGATTGCCGGGTCAAAGGGTTCAACGTCGTTGCAGACTGGGTTTCCGTAAAAGGACTGGAAATAACCGGTGTCCCACAGCGTAATAACCTTAACCATGAATCCTGGGGCGTGTGGATAAGGGGCAGCAATAATATATTCGAGCAGTTGAATATTCACCATATCATGGGAACGGGGCTGTTCATCCAGCGTGGTGGGAATAACCTGGTATTGAATAGTGACTCTCACCATAATTACGATCCACTGACCTCTAATGGTGCTGGCCAAAGTGGTGATGGCTTTGGTGCGCATATCCCTGCTAACCAACCGGGTAATATTTTCCGCGGTTGCCGGGCGTGGTCAAACTCGGATGATGGCTTCGATTTAATTAATGCTTATTCTCCGGTGCTGATTGAAAATTCCTGGGCCTGGTCGCACGGTTATTTACCGGGGACGACACAGTCACTGGCTGCGGGTAACGGTAACGGTTTTAAAATCGGTGGCTACGGTGGTGTTTATGTGGCGAATGCGGTGAAGCATACCGTGCGTAACTCGGTGGCGTTTTTAAATAAAGCAGCGGGTTTTTATGCCAATCACCATCCGGTAGCGAACGATTTCTTTAACAACACGGGCTATAAAAATAACCCGAACTTTACTATCCGCGGCATCGATGCAAACGGAAAAGCGATTGGACTGGGTACGCTGCGCAACAACGTTTCTCACGGTGGTAAAGACCTGTCGTTCTCCGATGGCGCGAACATGCGCTATAACTCGTGGGATCTGAAAATTGCGGTATCAGATTCTGATTTCGAGAGCGTTTCCGTGACCGGATGGGACGCACCGCGTCAGGCTGACGGCAGCTTGCCAGTACTGAAAAGTCTGCGTCTTGCTTCAGGCAGTGCGCTGATCAACAAGGGTGGGGATGTCAAACTGCCTTACAAAGGATCAGCCCCAGATCTGGGTGCCTTTGAGCGCGAATAAGAGCAGCGTGTTAACACGCTAGCCTGTCACGCCGATATTCCCTGCTGACGAGTAGGGAGTATCGCTGCAACAATCCCAGCAGGGCGTTATCTCTGCCGCCATTGATCCCCTTTTATTTGATCTGCGTTGAAGTATTTGTCATCCGCTCGTCGCATCATGGTGAATGGAGCTATTTGGCTCAACTGAGGTATAGCCGTTGATGGAACAGTTGAAATCGGAACTCAGTACGGTGTTGGGGGAAAGCCTCAGCCGACTTGAGCGCATAAGCGAGCAGCCGTATGCGGATCTGTATGCCTTGTATGATAAAGAAGGCAACGCCATTCCTTTGTTGGCTAAAAGTTATGTTTGTCAGGGCGTGGCGCAGCAGGAAGCCTACAAACTTTCGATGCTGGCGCGTGAGGGCGACGTGCGTCTGCCAACCGTTTATGGATTGGTCGTGACGCAACAGCAGCCTTATCGGGAACTGCTGCTGATTGAGCGCTTGCGCGGCGTGTCGGTGGAAGCGCCGCCACGAAACGGCCAGCGTTGGACGCTGCTGATGGATCAAATTGTTGAAAATGTATTGGCCTGGCACCGAATTGATAGTCACGGCTGCGTCGGTTCCGTGGACAGCACGCAGGACAATGACTGGTTCAGTTGGTATCAACAGCGTCTGGAAGTCCTGTGGTCCACGTTGCTCAATGTTAATGCGTCGCAGCTTACGCAGCAGGATCGGAGCGTGCTGTATCGCTCGCGCCAGTGCTTAAAAATGCTGTTTGACGATTTTGAGGATGGCTGTGTGTTGGTACACGGTAATTTGTCGCTGCGCAGTATGTTGAAGGATGCGCGTAGCGATCAGCTATTGGCAATGATCAATCCGGGAATGATGTTGTGGGCACCGAGAGAGTATGAACTCTTCCGGCTTTGTGAGTCCGGCATGCCGGAGCAACTGCTTTATCACTACCTGAAACAGGCACCGGTATCTGAATCCTTTGTCTACCGGCGCTGGCTCTATGTCATTTGGGAAGCCGTATCCCGCTATATTCACACGGGACAGCTAGACCGTCAGCTATTTGATGTCGCTTCCCGAGAGCTCTCTCCCTGGCTTGAGTGAGCCCGCGGATGTTCCGCGTCGTGCGGTGCTGCCGAGGTTCCCTTCAGTGCCTGCCAGAGTCGACCGAGCGTTTCATACCAGGCTCGTTCGCTGTGCGATAGATAGTAAGCGGAAGGGAACACTTTTTCCCACGGGTTGAGCGCGGAGGTTATCGCCATCTGATTGGCTGGCGCGGGAATCGGCGCTAGCCCTTGAGCTTGGAAAAATCGCATGGCGCGAGGCAAATGATTGGCCGAGGTCACCAGCAAGAAAGGGCGTTCGCCAACAATCTTAGCGGTTTCTGTCGCTTCCTCTTCCGTATCCCTTGGCGTATCCAGAATGATAATGTCCTGCTGGGGAATGCCCAGACTTTCGGCGACCAGCGCCGCGGTTTTCGCGCTGCTGACAGGGTTACCCTGTGCGGCTCCACCGGTAAAAATCAACTTTGCGCCAGGATTGGCATGATAAAGGCGAACACCTTCCGTGACGCGTGGGAGGCTGTTGCTGATGAGATTAGAACTGGGTGCCCATTCCGCGTTATAGGTATATCCCCCGCCTAACACGACAATATAGTCGGCTTTGCTCGCCTGCGGCGTTTGTCGCCAAGTTGGGTAGTGTGATTCCAATGGTAATAGCAACCGATCGGCAACAGGCTGCAAGCTGAGCAGAATAAGCATCAGCCAACTGGCTACTATTATCGCTTTTCCCGTGCGCTGCCGCTGGGTAAACCAAAGCAGCAACAGGCCAACACCCATCAGAAGCAATAGCAATGGTAGGGGCTGAAGAAGGCCACCGACGAACTTTTTGAGTGTGAAAAGCATAAAATTGCATTCCTTTTGAGTGAAAAAACCGCATTTGGGAAGATATCATGCGGTAAGGCCATTTATTCTAAGCCAGCCTGTGCCAAAATGGCAGGCTGTAAAAAATCGCATCGCGCAGACATGTCCTGCACGAGATCCCCGTTTATATGATGCGGAACAATGACTGATGCAGGATCGCAATTTTAACGATATCGCCGAAAAATTTGCTCAGAATATCTATGGCACGACGAAGGGGAGACTTCGGCTGGCGGTATTGTGGCAGGATCTTAGCGATCTTTTGACCCAGCTCCCAGCGCGGCCTTTGCGTATCCTTGATGCGGGGGGCGGTGAAGGGCAGATAGCCTGTCGTCTGGCAGCTTTAGGACATCAGGTATTGTTGTGCGATGTCTCCGGTGAGATGATTCAGCGCGCCAAACATGCGGCAGCGGCGCAGGGCGTTACCCATAATATGCGTTTTGTGCAGTGTGCCGCACAGGATATCGCGCAACATATGGATAGCCCCGCCGATCTGATATTGTTCCATGCGGTGCTGGAGTGGGTCGCGCAACCGCAGCAGGTACTGAAAACACTGTACGATTGTCTGTCACTGGGGGGCGCATTGTCCCTGATGTTCTATAACCATCATGGGCTGTTGATGCGTAACATGGTGGTGGGTAACTTTGATTATGTTCAGGCTGGGATGCCTAAGGGTAAACGGCGCTCGCTCTCGCCGGATCACCCGCTGAACCCGCAAGACGTGTACGGCTGGCTTGATGAGATGGGGCTGGCCATTAGCGGGAAAACTGGCGTGCGCGTGTTTCATGACTACTTGAAAAATAAACAGCAGCAAGTTGAGAAATTTGACGACATTCTGGAAATTGAACAGCGGTATTGTCGGCAAGAGCCTTTTGTGAGTTTGGGCCGTTATATCCATGTCATGGCGCATAAACCCCATTTAAAGGATGCATTATGAGTGATTTTTCCCAGACTGTACCCGAACTGGTCGCCTGGGCACGAAAAAACGATTTCTCCATTTCCCTCCCCACCGAACGCCTGGCGTTTTTGATGGCGATTGCCACGCTTAACGGCGAACGCATGGATGGTGAAATGAGTGAAGGTGAGCTGATTGATGCCTTCCGTCATGTGAGTCAGGGATTTGATCAGACGAACGAAACCATTACCCTTCGCGCCAATAACGCGATTAACGATCTGGTGCGCCAGCGCTTGCTTAACCGCTTTACCAGCGAGCAGGCCGAAGGTCATGCGATTTATCGTCTGACGCCGCTGGGGATTGGCATTACCGATTATTACATCCGGCAGCGTGAGTTCTCGACGCTGCGCCTTTCTATGCAGCTCTCTATCGTGGCGCAAGAGCTCAGCCGTGCCGCTGATGCGGCGGAGGAAGACGGTGATGAGTTTCACTGGCACCGCAACGTCTTTGCGCCGCTGAAATACTCCGTTGCAGAAATTTTTGACAGTATCGATCTGTCACAGCGCGTAATGGATGAGCAGCAGCAGGGTGTTAAAGACGATATCGCCGCGCTGTTAAATCAGGACTGGCGAGCAGCGATCAGTAGCTGTGAACAACTGCTGACGGAAACGTCATCGACGCTGCGTGAGTTGCAGGATACGCTGGAAGCCGCTGGCGACAAATTGCAGACGAGCCTGTTGAGCATTCAGGATGCGATTATGAATAATCCGCATAATCTGGAGTTTGTCGACAAGCTGGTGTTTGACCTGCAAAACAAACTCGATCGCATTGTGAGCTGGGGACAGCAGACGATAGATCTGTGGATTGGTTATGACCGCCACGTACATAAGTTTATCCGTACCGCGATTGATATGGATAAAAACCGCGTCTTTGCCCAGCGGTTGCGTCAGTCGGTGCAGAGCTATTTTGATAGCCCTTGGGCGCTGACGTTTGCCAACGCGGATCGTCTGCTGGATATGCGTGACGAAGAGCTGACGCTGCGCAGTGAAGAAGTCACCGGTGAACTGCCGCCGGAGCTGGAATACGAAGAGTTTAGTGAAATGCGCGAGCAGTTAATCGCGCTGGTCGAGCAGGCGCTGCATAAATATAAAGCGCAACAGATCCCACTGAATTTGAGTGAAGTGATGCGTGAGTACCTCGCGCAGCATCCTCGCTCGCGGCATTTTGATGTTGCCCGAATCGTGGTCGACCAGGCAGTACGTCTGGGCGTAGCCGAAACAGATTTCACCGGATTGCCTGCATTGTGGCAGGCGATCAATGATTACGGAGCCAAGGTGCAGGCCCATGTCATCGACAAATATTGAACAATTTATGCCAGTGAAGCTGGCAACCGCGCTGTCGAATAACCTCTTCCCTGCGTTGGACAGCCAATTGCGCGCTGGTCGCCATATTGGTATTGAAGAACTGGAAAACCACGTATTTTTGATGGATTTTCAGGAGGTGCTGGAAGCCTTCTACAGCCGTTATAACGTGGAATTGATCCGCGCGCCGGAAGGATTTTTCTATCTGCGTCCGCGTTCTACCACGCTCATCTCGCGCTCGGTATTGTCTGAGCTGGATATGATGGTAGGGAAAATTCTCTGCTATCTCTATCTGAGTCCGGAGCGTTTGGCGCACGAAGGCATTTTCAGCCAGCAGGAGTTGTATGAAGAGCTACTGAGTCTGGCGGATGAAAGCAAGCTGTTGAAGCTGGTTAACCAGCGTTCTACCGGCTCCGATCTGGATCGCCAAAAATTACAGGAAAAAGTCAGAACCTCACTCAACCGCTTACGTCGGTTAGGCATGATCTACTTTATGGGCAATGACAGCAGCAAATTCAGAATTACTGAATCGGTGTTCCGCTTCGGAGCTGATGTGCGCAGCGGCGATGATGCCCGCGAAGCACAGCTACGCATGATTCGCGATGGTGAAGCGATGCCTGTTGAAGGTAGTTTGTCGCTGAAAGATGACAGCGACGATAACGATCGCACCGATGATACCGCGCCAGAAACGGGCGAGGATGAATAAGTGTTGAGGATGAACAGGAATGATTGAACGCGGTAAATTTCGCTCACTAACGCTTGTCAACTGGAACGGCTTTTTCGCCCGCACCTTCGATCTGGATGAACTGGTTACCACGCTATCCGGCGGTAACGGTGCCGGGAAATCCACTACGATGGCCGCCTTTATTACGGCGCTGATCCCTGACCTGACGCTGTTGCACTTCAGGAACACCACCGAAGCCGGTGCCACCAGCGGCTCACGCGATAAAGGTCTGCACGGTAAATTGCGTGCCGGCGTCTGCTACTCCACGCTGGATGTCGTTAACTCGCGTCATCAGCGCGTGCTGGTTGGGGTTCGTCTCCAGCAGGTGGCAGGGCGCGACCGTAAAGTTGACATCAAGCCTTTCACCATTCAGGGATTGCCGACGGCGATACAGCCGACGCAAATTCTGACGCAGATGGTCGGCGATCGTCAGGCCCGCGTGCTCTCATTGCAAGAGCTGAAAGAGCGCGTCGAGGAGATGGAAGGTGTTCAGTTCAAGCAGTTTAACTCCATCACCGACTATCACTCGCTGATGTTTGATTTGGGCGTGGTGCCGCGTCGCCTGCGTTCTGCTTCCGATCGCAGTAAGTTCTATCGTCTGATCGAAGCGTCGCTGTACGGCGGTATCTCCAGCGCGATTACTCGCTCGCTGCGTGACTACCTACTGCCGGAAAACAGCGGCGTGCGGAAAGCGTTTCAGGATATGGAAGCCGCGCTGCGTGAAAACCGCATGACGCTGGAAGCGATTCGCGTTACCCAGTCCGATCGCGACTTGTTTAAGCACCTGATCTCTGAAGCGACTTCCTATGTTGCCGCCGACTACATGCGGCACGCCAATGAGCGTCGTATTCATCTGGATGGGGTGTTGGAACTGCGGCGTGACCTGTTCTCCAGCCGTAAGCAACTGTCGAGTGAGCACTATCGTCATGTAGAAATGGCGCGGGAGCTGGCGGAGCAAAGTGGTGCCGAAGGCGATCTGGAAACGGATTATCAGGCAGCAAGCGACCACCTGAATCTGGTGCAGACCGCGATGCGTCAGCAGGAAAAAATCGAGCGCTATAACGCCGACCTGGAAGAATTGAGCTATCGCCTCGAGGAACAAAACGAGGTGGTGGAAGAAGCGCGGGAGCAGCAGGCAGAAAACGAAGAACGCGCCGATGCTGCCGAGCTGGAAGTGGATGAACTGAAAAGCCAGCTTGCCGATTATCAGCAGGCACTGGACGTGCAGCAGACGCGCGCCATTCAGTATCAGCAGGCTCAGCAGGCGCTGGAACGCGCGCGGTCGCTGTGTCAGTTGCCAGATTTAACGGCTGAAAATGCTGATGAGTGGCTGGACAGCTATCAGGCGAAAGAGCAGGAAGCGACAGAAATTTTGATGCTGCTGGAGCAGAAACTGAGCGTGGCCGATGCGGCGCACGGTCAATTTGAACAAGCCTATCAGTTGGTGAGCAAGATTGCCGGTGCGGTGAATCGCAACGAAGCCTGGCAGGTTGCCCGCGACCTGTTGCGCGATAGCGCTTCACAACGCTATCAGGCGGAGCGGGTACAGCCGCTGAGGATGCGTCTGTCTGAGTTGGAACAGCGCCTGCGCGAACAGCAGGATGCCGAGCGATTATTGCAGGATTTCAGCAAACGCAACGGTCAGGATTATCAACCGGAAGCGCTGGAATCACTCCAGCAAGAACTTGATGCCCGCATCGAAACGCTGTCATCGCTGGTGGCAGAAGCGGGTGAGCGTCGCATGGCGCTACGTCAGGAGCTGGAGCAGACTCAACAGCGCATTCAGAAGCTGACGGCGCGTGCGCCAGTCTGGCTGGCTGCACAGGAAATGTTGACGCAACTGAGCGAGCAGAGCGGCGAAACGTTTGAAGATAGCCGTCAGGTGACGGAATTCATGCAGCAGTTGCTGGAGCGTGAGCGTGAAACCACGGTTGAACGTGATGACATCGCAGCGCGTAAACGGCAGATCGAAGCGCAGATTGAGCGCCTGAGTCAGCCCGGCGGTTCGGAAGACCCGCGCCTGAATGCGCTGGCGGAACGCTTTGGCGGCGTGCTGCTGTCTGAGATTTATGATGACGTGACGTTGGATGATGCGCCGTACTTCTCCGCGTTGTATGGTCCCTCCCGCCATGCCATTGTGGTGTCCGATCTTTCTCTGGTACGCGATCAGCTTGCCGGTCTGGAAGACTGCCCGGAAGACCTGTATCTGATCGAGGGGGATCCGCAGTCGTTTGATGACAGCGTATTTGCCGTTGAAGAGCTGGAACGTGCCGTCGTGGTGAAAGTCGCGGAGCGTCAGTGGCGTTATTCGCGTTTCCCTGAAGTGCCGTTGTTTGGCCGTGCTGCGCGGGAAATGCGTCTGGAAAGCCTGCGTGATGAGCGTGAAGCGCTGGCCGAACAGTACGCGACGCTGTCATTCGACGTGCAGAAAACACAGCGCCTGCACCAGTCGTTCAGCCGCTTTATCGGTACGCATCTGGCTGTCGTTTTTGATGATGATCCCGAAGCGGAAATCCGTACCCTCAGTTCCCGTCGTGGCGAGCTGGATCGGGCGATGGCGAGCTTTGATGGCGAAAACCAACAGCAGCGTCAGCAGTACGATCAGGCGAAAGAAGCTAGCGCACAGCTGAATAAACTGATTCCGCGAATTAGCCTGCTTTGCGATGAAACATTGCAGGATCGCGTGGAAGAGATTCGTGCAGAGCTGGATGAAACCGAAGAGTCTGCTCGTTTCATTCAGCAGCATGGTGCAACGCTGGCTAAGCTGGAACCATTGGTTTCTGTCCTGCAAAATGACCCGCAGCAGCATGAGCAGTTGCAGGAAGATTATACGCAGGCACAGAACGCACAGCGGCAGGCAAAACAGCAGGCGTTTGCGTTGACCGAAGTTGTACAGCGTCGCGCGCACTTCAGCTATGCCGATTCGGCCGGAATGTTGGGTGAAAATGCGGGCTTAAATGACAAACTGCGCCATCGTTTGGAACAGGCTGAAGCGGAACGGACAAAAGCGCGTGAACAGCTCCGCCAGCATCAGGCACAGCTGACGCAGTACAGTCAGGTTCAGGCATCGCTGAAAAGTTCTTACGATGCCAAGCAGGACATGCTGAAGGAGCTGACGCAAGAGCTTCAGGATATCGGCGTCCGTGCGGATGCTGATGCCGAAGCGCGTGCCCGTCAACGTCGTGATGAGCTGCATGCGGCATTAAGCACCAACCGCTCGCGGCGGAATCAGTTGGAAAAACAGATTACGTTCTGTGAAGCAGAAATGGACAGTTTGCAGAAGAAGTTGCGCAAACTGGAGCGTGATTACCATCAGATGCGTGAGCAGGTTGTTACGGCGAAAGCGGGCTGGTGCGCGGTCATGCGTTTGGTGAAAGACAACGGCGTCGAGCGTCGCCTGCACCGTCGTGAACTCGCTTATATGGAAGGCGATGAACTGCGTTCCATGTCGGATAAAGCGCTGGGTGCGCTGCGTCTGGCGGTTGCAGATAACGAACATTTGCGCGATGTGCTGCGGCTTTCCGAAGATCCGAAGCGGCCTGAGCGCAAGATCCAGTTTTATATCGCCGTTTACCAGCATCTGCGCGAGCGTATCCGTCAGGATATTATCCGCACTGATGATCCGGTAGAAGCGATTGAGCAGATGGAGATCGAGCTTAACCGTCTGACAGAAGAGCTGACGGCGCGTGAGCAGATGCTGGCCATCAGTTCACGCAGCGTGGCAAACATCATTCGTAAAACGATCCAGCGCGAGCAGAACCGCATTCGGATGCTGAACCAAGGGCTGCAAGCGGTCGCATTTGGTCAGGTGAAGAGCGTTCGTCTCAACGTCAACGTGCGCGAAACGCATACTACGTTGCTCAACGTGTTGTCCGAACAGCAGGAAATGCATCAGGATCTGTTTAACAGCAACCGTCTGACCTTCTCGGAAGCGTTGGCAAAACTGTATCAGCGCCTGAATCCTGAAATTGATATGGGACAGCGCACGCCGCAAACCATCGGTGAAGAGCTGCTGGATTACCGAAACTACCTTGAAATGGAAGTTGAAGTTAACCGTGGCGCGGATGGCTGGCTACGGGCGGAAAGTGGCGCGCTGTCGACCGGGGAAGCCATTGGTACTGGGATGTCGATTCTGGTCATGGTGGTGCAGAGCTGGGAAGAAGAGTCTAAGCGCCTGCGTGGCAAAGATATTATTCCATGTCGTCTGCTCTTCCTCGATGAGGCGGCACGTCTGGATGCTAAGTCGATTGCGACACTGTTCGAGCTCTGCGATCGTCTGGAAATGCAGTTGGTCATCGCGGCACCGGAAAATATCAGTCCCGAGAAGGGAACCACCTATAAGCTGGTGCGTAAAGTCTACCAGAACAACGAGCACGTCCATGTGGTCGGGCTGCGCGGTTTCGGAACGGAAGCGCCAGAGACGCAAGAGCAAGCCTCGTAGTGGGGAGCGGTAAAGGTGGTCGTTGTAAACTTTGCCGCTATGTTCTCCTATAATGATAAGGCCGCTTTTTTAAGCGACTTGAGGTTGCTGACAAAGTCTGTTGAGCGGGAGTAACGGATAGATCGTAAAGTCGCTGTAAATACATCCATGTACGCTCGAATTGCGCTATCCCTGGCGCAAACGCTTTACTCTTCTATTCCGTTACTCCCGTTTTCGTTCAGAAAATCGGTTTGTCAACAGTCTGAAGCCGCTTTTTTAAGCGGCTTTATTTTTTCGTAACGCGTTGCTTAAAAAGAATGCTGACGGCGAATAGGTTCATCAAATATTAAGATAATACCCAGAAGAAGAAGCAAAAATATTTTTCTCTTTATATACTGACGATAAAACGATTGCAGGCCGTAGAAGGATTTGCGGTTTTATGTTGCAAGGTGGCGTACCGTAATAACGGGCGCGATATAAAAACGATCACATTTCATTCTTTCTCGTTTTCTACACGAGCAAAGTGAAAGAATGTGCTTACGCGAGTATGACCGTATACGAGCGAATTCGGTTTGTTATTTCCATATCCAGCGTGGATTGTCGTGAAAGCATAGTGATTAATGAGTACAGGGGATAAATGGATGTTGTTGTTACATAAACGAAAAATGGTCAGGCTGCTGTTACGCGTGGGTTGTATTTGGGTCGGAAGCCTGTCTCCTTCGTTTTCGGTGCTGGCAGCATCTCCGACGGTGGTATCCGGCTTATCGCAAAGCTCGGGCGTGGTGTCTGTAGAAAATAGCCGTGCAGGGCTTCTGGCCGCGCTGCCGCACGGTATGACGTTACATTATCTCTCTGATTTATCATCGCTTTATGCCCAGCATCAGATGCAACCTATGTGGGCAGATAACCGTGCGGTTCAACAGTTTCAACAACAGCTGGCCGAATTAGCGATAGCGGGCGTACAGCCGCAGTTCACTACGTGGGTAACCTGGCTGACCGATCCGCAATTGACCGGATTTGCGCGCGATGCCGTGCTCTCGGATGCGATGCTGGGCTATTTGCAGTTCGTCTCGGGTGTAGAGCGTAGCGGTAATGACTGGTTGTACAGCAGCGTACCTTACCGTCTGCAATCGCCGGCGCTCAATATCGTTTCGCAATGGCAACAGGCCGTGAAATCCGGCACCAGCGCGGCCTATGTGGTTTCGCTGGCACCACAGCATTCGCAATACGCCAAAATGCATGAAGCGCTGAAGACGATGCTGACGGACAATCGACCGTGGCCGAGCCTGAATCTGGTGGAGTCTCTGCGTCCGGAACAGCAGAGTCGTGAACTGGCGGTACTGCGTGAGATTCTGCAACGTACTGGCATGCTGTCTTCAACGGAGAGCATTACGCTATTTAACGAAAATACCGCCGCGACGACGGTATCGACAACAGGGCAGGCTCCGCTGGTCGAGGGCGGTGCTATCGACGATCGTTATACTGGCGAACTGGTTGACGCGGTTAAACGCTTCCAGCACTGGCAAGGGCTGGAGGATGATGGCGTTATTGGTAAGCGTACGCGTGATTGGCTCAATGTGTCCCCGCAAATGCGCGCAACGCTGCTGGCGCTGAATATCCAGCGTCTGCGTCTGTTACCGGACAATGTTCACACCGGTATCATGGTGAACATCCCCAATTATTCACTGATCTATTATCAGGATGGCGCTGAACGCTTGTCATCGCGCGTCATTGTTGGACAGCCTAAACGCAAAACGCCATTGATGAGCAGCTCGCTGTATAACGTGGTGGTCAATCCGCCGTGGAATGTTCCTACGACGCTGACTCGGCAGGACATCATTCCTAAAGTCGTACGCGACCCCGGTTATCTACAGCGTCATGGCTACACGGTGTTGTCCGGCTGGAGTCAGGATGCTGAAGCGATCGATCCTTCCATGATCGATTGGCCGATGGTTTCCGCAGAGCGCTTCCCTTATCGACTGCGTCAGGCCCCAGGTGCGAATAACTCGCTGGGACGCTATAAATTCAATATGCCGAATTCAGAAGCAATTTATCTGCACGACACGCCTAATCACAATCTGTTCCAGCGTGATATCCGGGCGCTGAGCTCCGGCTGCGTGCGGGTTAATAAAGCATCGGAACTGGCTAGCATGTTATTGCAGGATGCGGGGTGGAATAATAGTCGTATTTCTTCCACGCTGGATCAGGGAAATACCACCTTTGTGTCAATGAAACATCGGATTCCGGTCAACCTCTATTACCTGACCGCGTGGGTGGCGGAAGATGGTAGACCGCAGTTCCGAACAGATATTTACAATTATGATGACACCGCTCGTGCCGGGACGAAAGTGCTGTCCAGAGCAGGGCTGTTGCTTCAGTAAGTATTGAAAACACGAGCATTAGCGGTATCGGTATTTTATCGTTTTGCGGGGGATCGATGCGATCTCCCGCAAACCCGTAAGCAAAGCGGGTTGACTCACTTTTCTCTGGCAGTTAAGGTTCAAGGCGGCACGTTTTGTGCCTCCTTTTATACCGTTCTTTAGCCAGGGTACTTGTTCTATGGATCACATTGACAATCATCGCCGTAAGTGGCTTGCACTGGGTGGTGCCGCGTTGGGTATCGCACTGCTTCCCGGTCAGGCATTTGCGACGTTATCTACACCCCGACCACGAATTTTGACGCTGAACAATCTGAATACCGGAGAGCGGCTGAAAACGGAATTCTTTGATGGCAAACGGTATAACAAGTCAGAACTTTCCCGCCTGAATCACTTTTTCCGCGACTATCGCGCCAATAAAGTCAAAACGATTGATCCCCAACTCTTCGATCAGCTCTATCGCTTACAGGTGATGTTGGGCACCAACAAGCCCGTACAGCTGATTTCTGGTTATCGCGCGATAGATACGAATAATGAATTACGCGCGCATAGCAGAGGTGTGGCAAAGCAGAGCTACCACACGAAAGGGCAGGCGATGGATTTCCACATTGAAGGCGTTCAACTCGCTAATATTCGTAAAGCGGCGATGAAAATGCGTGCCGGCGGCGTTGGCTACTACCCACGCAGCGATTTCGTTCACATCGATACCGGCCCCGTCCGCACCTGGTAATCTGCTACCGCAGCACGACACTTTTTTGATTCGGCTCGCTGAGACATCGCGAGCCGCTCAGTTTATTCAACATGGAGTGATATGAAATATCAAATTGTCCCGGTGACGGCATTTAGCCAGAACTGCACGTTGTTATGGTGCGAAAAAACCAATGAAGCGGCGATTGTCGATCCCGGTGGTGATGCAGAAAAAATCAAACGTGCCGTCGCGGATGCAGGAATTTCGGTTAAACAGATTCTGTTAACGCACGGTCATCTGGATCATGTTGGCGCGGCTGCGGAGTTAGCCGAGCACTATCAGGTCGCAATTATTGGCCCGCAGATTGAAGACGCTTTCTGGCTGGAAGGGTTACCGGCACAGAGCCGGATGTTTGGTCTGGAAGAATGCGCGCCGCTGACGCCATCGCGTTGGCTACAGGAAGGTGATGAGGTCAGCGTGGGTGAGACGACACTAGCGGTTTTCCATTGCCCAGGCCATACTCCGGGTCACATTGTTTTCTTTGATGCGGAATCGCGTCTGGCGCAGGTGGGTGATGTGATTTTTAACGGTGGCGTAGGGCGTACCGATTTCCCACAGGGAGATCATCAGGCATTGATTGCGTCCATCAAAAACAAACTGTTGCCGCTGGGTGATGATGTGACGTTTATCCCGGGACACGGCCCGATGTCGACCTTAGGACATGAGCGCAAAACCAACCCTTTCCTGCGTGAAGATGCCGCGATTTGGTAGTGTTTTATAGACTTGAAACGCAGAAATAAAAAAGCCGACATTTTATGTCGGCTTTTTTGATTGCAGAAGAATCAGAGTACGGCAACAATTGCTTCGCAGAGCGGAGCCATATTTTCTGGCGTCATTCCTGCAACGTTGATTCGGCCAGAATTCACCGCGTAAACGCCGAATTCGTCACGCAGACGCAGAACCTGCTCTTTGGTCAAGCCGCTGAATGAGAACATCCCATTCTGGTCGATGATGAAGGAGAAATCCTGCTGCGCGCCTTTTTCCTGCAAGGTGTTCACGAACAGCTGACGCATACGCTGAATGCGCTCACGCATCGCCGTCAATTCCTGCTCCCACATGGTTTTAAGCGCGTCGTTGCCCAGAATGGTCGCAACAACGGTCGCGCCGTGTGACGGTGGGTTGGAGTAGTTTGCGCGAATAGCGGCTTTCACCTGGCTGAATGCTTTGTCTGCCGTTGCGGCATCAGCGGCAACCAGCGTGCAGGCACCGACGCGCTCATTGTACAAACCGAAGTTTTTAGAGTACGAGCTGCAAACGATCAGTTCATCGTGTTTTGCAGCAAAGAGACGCAGGCCTTCCGCATCTTCTTCGAGCCCACGGGCAAAGCCCTGATAGGCGAAGTCAAACAGCGGCAGCCAGCCTTTGGCTACCGACAGCTCGGCCAGCGTAGCCCACTGCTCAGCGGTAGGGTCGATACCGGTTGGGTTATGGCAACAGCCGTGGAACAGCACCACGTCACCCGCTTGTGCAGCGTTCAGGCTATTCAGCAGGCCATCAAAATCCAGCGCATGGTTTGCGGCATCGTAGTAGTCATACTGGCACACTTCCAAACCGACAGCGGAGAAGACGTTGTTGTGATTTGGCCAGGTTGGGTTGCTGATCCAAATGCGTTTTGCCGACGTTTGATTTGCAATGAAATCAGCGGCTACACGCAACGCACCGGTTCCGCCCGGCGTTTGCGCCGTGCGGGCTCGTTTGTCTGCAATGATGGCATTCTGCTTGCCAAACAACAGCTCCTGCGTGCACTGACCGAATGCTGGCAGACCGTCAATGCCCAGATAATTTTTGGTGGTTTCATTTTCCAGCAGATAGTGTTCTGCTTTTTTTACGCTGGTCAGAACCGGAGTTTTACCGGTTTCATCTTTATAGACACCAATACCCAGATTGATTTTATTCGCGCGGTCATCGGCGCGGAAAAGATCCGTCAGCCCGAGAATAGGATCGGCCGGTGCGGCAGAGATATTTTCAAACATTGCCAGAATGTTCCATAACTGAGATGAAATAAGAATTCTCAGAGTACCGTCAGTAAAAGGCTTTGCCAACCGTTGATGTCAAAAAGAAAGGGAAATAACAGGGAGAAGGAGAGAGACGAAATAAAAGACTGGTTAGGCGAGAATAATTGGCGCAGCGTGGCGTAAAGCAGAAACAAAAAAACGTTGGCAGAGTTTTTCTGCGTTGCTGGCGACGGCTCGTAAGGTGCTGTTCAGCACACAATAAAAAAGACAGAGCCGAAGCCCTGTCTTTTCATGCAATACGAACGATTAACTCGTTACGTTATGCTGAGGCAACTTAGAACTGGTAAGTCAGACCAAGAGCAACTTTATCGTCGTCGCTGATGCCATAAACATTATCAGATTTGATCAGGTTGATATCGTATTCAGTGTAAACAGACATGTTTTTGTTGAATGCATAAGTCGCACCCAAGCTAACATATTTGGTGATGTAATCGTTACGATTGTTAGCATCGTCCTGAGCTTTAGCTTGTACGTAGCCCAGCGACGGAGTCAGACCGAAGTCGAAATTGTATTGGGCAACAGCTTCAAAGACTTTGGTTTTGTCAGCGAACACGGTATCAGTAGCAACAAAATTCGTGCTACCTGGGTTGTTAAGATTGCTTACATTGCGGAATTCATTGTAGGTAGCAGCCAAGTAGATGCTGTTAGCATCATATTTCAGACCTGTACCCCATGCTTCAGCTTTTTTACCACGACCAGAAGCAAACGCATTCTGTTCATCAGTACGGTTAACTGCTGCGTAAGAACCAACAACACCTAAGCCGATATCAGATTCGTAGGAAGAAGAAATACCCCATCCGTCACCGTTTTGAGTAGCGACACTGTTAGCTCCGCTACGGTTGTTGAGGGTGTCTTTGCTGTTTTTACCTTGGTATTGAACAGCGAAGTTCCAGCCATCAACCAGACCGAAGAAGTTTTTATTACGGTAGGTAGCAACACCAGTAGAACGGCCAGTCAGGAAGTTATCAGAGTTAGACTGATCGCCACCCCATTCAGGCAGGACGTCGGTCCAAGCCAGTGAGTCGTATGCAATACCGAGGTTACGACCGTAGTCGAAAGAACCGTAATCAGCGAATTTCAGACCAGCAAAAGCATAGCGAGTTTTGTCACTTTTGCCGCCGTCTGCTTCAGCGTTACGTGCGCTGAATTCATATTCAAAACGACCATAGCCAGTCAGTTCGCTGGTGATCTGAGTTTCGCCTTTGAAGCCTAAACGAGCGTAAGTTTTATCGCCATTGTTTGAGCTGTCATCAGAAAAATAGTGTTTAGCGGTAACTTTACCCGTCAGATCCAGCTTGTTGCCATCTTTGTTATAAACTTCAGCGGCGTTTGCTGCGCCTGCGACTAACAGAGCTGGGATTACTACTGCAAGAATGTTGCGTTTCATCATTATTACCCTCATTGGTGTTATTTAGACACCTGCCACTGCCATAAATAATTCTTTACGGAACTATTCCTGAAAGTTTGGTGTCTTCCTGTGTCTGAACGCAGTTTTCCATTCACTCGCCAGTTAATCCACCCTAAAGATGCTACAAACTTCGTAATCGAGTAACAAATGGAAATAATGTGTATCTAAATGTAAAAATCAGGGAACTTTGTGAGGCATAACAAAAATTAAAAAAAAAGAGCCGGGAAACCCGACTCTT
>NZ_JACDSF010000004.1:0-443 GCF_013449685.1 Pectobacterium brasiliense
CGGTAATATGCAAAGCTATTTAGCCGTCCAAAAGATCAAATTCTGATCAATGCCATAAAGTTTTCCTGCAATAAAGGTTCCTAATGCTGCACCAATACCGCCAAACATTCTTGCACGGCCGAATTCAAAGCCCGATGCCCGACTGATTTTATCAATATACGCCTCACAAATTCCGCAGCCTGCACCGTAAGCCATACCGATATATATCCCGCCCGCAAACGCACCGAGAATAATGTTAAATTTCAATAGCGGGGAAAAGACGAATATCCAATAAGGTGCAAAAATCGTAATGATAATAGCCAGCATCCACATAAGATGCTTACGATAAATAATTTTGTCAGAAATAAAACCGAATAATGGTTGAACACATACCGCCACAACGGCAGTAAAGGAATACACCAGCCCAACATCTCCATAGCTAACAGGGCGAGATCTAACTCACT
>NZ_JACDSF010000004.1:529-78614 GCF_013449685.1 Pectobacterium brasiliense
GCAAAGTGGAATCCCGCCCTGCCATAGCTAATGCCAATGGTCTCCGTTAGCCATAATGATAAATAAGGGAAACAGCACCCCCAACCGATGAAGAAAAAAAGGAAAAACAAATAGCTCATATAATAATTTTTATTTGAATCTATCATGGTGCCCTCGCGTTCTCATTACCGGAAATATGCCCGTATTGATGCGAGCAACGTTACCCTGTAATAGAACGCGCAGTCATGAATGTCTCGCTAGCGACCAGTAATAATCTGCTATGCCCTGCGCGGCGTGAGAGTGCTCACATTTTATTACTGTCTGCCGGAAAAAGAATAAAAATTTATTTTAAAATAGGGGAACACCCCGCAAGCAATATGCTGGCAGGGTAAGATCATCCTTTCATTATTTAAAATGCCGGGATATTTCCAAACAATGACCCCGACAGCACGATGGTTTATTGTCCGTAATAGGCGTTCTTGCCGTGTTTGCGTAAGTAGTGTTTATCCAACAGCGTTTGCTGCATCTCACCCAACTGAGGCGTTAACTGGCGTGAGAAAATCCCCATGTAGGCAAGCTCTTCCAGAACAACCGCGTTGTGCACCGCGTTGTCTGCATCTTTCCCCCACGCAAAGGGGCCATGCGAATTAACCAATACGGCGGGGACATCTACCGGAGAAATGCCGCGCTGGCGGAACGTTTCGACGATCACCGTTCCCGTATCCCACTCATAACGGCCGTTGATTTCCTCGTCCGTCATCAGGCGTGTACAAGGAATGGGACCATAAAAGTAGTCCGCATGTGTCGTTCCCCAAGCGGGAATGTCTTTACCTGCTTGCGCCCAGATCGTGGCATGGCGAGAATGGGTATGCACAATACCGCCGATCTCGGCAAATTCTAGATACAGCACACGGTGCGTATCGGTATCTGACGACGGCTTCTTCGTCCCCTCGATTACTTTTCCACTTTCCAGCTCAACGACAACCATATCCTCCAGCGTCATGGCCGAATACTCCACGCCAGAAGGTTTGATCACCATCAGGCCACGTTGCCGATCGACCGCACTGACATTTCCCCAGGTAAACGTCACCAGATTGTGCTGCGGCAAGGCCAGATTGGCGTCCAACACCTGTTTTTTTAGCGTTTCTAACATATAAGCCTCCCCTCGACGCGATGACACCATTTTCGCGGCCTGACGAGTTGGTCGCTATGGGCTAAATCGCTAAAGACCTAGCGGTGTTCTGCTATGGGAAAAAGAAAGAGACACCCCACAAGATTGGTCAAAAAATAGTCAGTTTTATCAATTATTGCTATCGTTAACATAACGCTAGGGAATTAAGAGTTTTTACCTGTTGCAGTTTTTTCCGATGATTATACTTGTCATCAAACAGTAGAAGGCAGGTTTCTTTATTTAATACTGTAAAAATCACGTTGTTCGATATTTTCCTCACAAGAAACGTGAGACCAAAAGCAGAAAGGGGAATAAAATGCAATTAAACAAACGTTTTGCGACAGCCGCACTGGCCATTACGCTTGCTGTAACACTCGCGGGCTGTTCAAACATGTCCAAACGTGATCGTAATACCGCGATTGGTGCCGGTGCCGGTGCAGTCGGTGGGGCTATTTTAACGAATGGTGGAACATTAGGAACGCTGGGCGGAGCCGCTATCGGTGGGCTGATTGGCCGTCAGGTCGATAAATAACGAATTTATAGCAGCAGGTTCACGGGAGTAAACCTGCTGCTTTTATACTCGTCATACTTCAAGCTGCATGTACGTTGGCTACGTTCAAATACTCGGCCCGTCGTGGGCCTCACCCTGAAGGGCCGCTGCAAGCAGCGTTCAAATCTGCTCCCAGCAGATTTGTCACCCGAATCACTTACTTATGTAAGCTCATCGGGATTCCCTCTCTTGCCGCCTTCACGCAACTCGAATTATTTAGAGTATATCTACGATGATTAGCCGCCAGCCAGCTTAACCTTCATGCCTTTCGCTTCCAGAAGCTGTTTTAGCAGGTCGCGTTTATCTCCCTGAATTTCGATCACGCCGTCTTTCACCGACCCGCCGCAGCCACATTTCTTCTTCAATTCGGCCGCCAGCTTATCCAGTGCAGCATCGTCAAGATCGAGACCGCTAATCAGGCAAACGCCTTTTCCTTTACGTCCACTGGTCTGACGCTGGATGCGCACGATGCCATCACCTTTTGGCCTAACCACCTTCTCTTCTTCCGGCGTAATTCGTCCGGTTTCCGTGGAGTAAACCAGTTGGCTATTATCGTCGCGACGCAGGCTCATGATGCCGCACCGTTTAACAATGACGCGCGAATCTCACGCAGCGTCTGTGCCGGATCCGCCGATTGGGTGATCGGACGTCCAATCACCATATAATCGACGCCAGCCTGCTGTGCCTGAACCGGCGTCATGATGCGGCGCTGATCGCCAACGTCGCTGCCAGCGGGACGAATGCCT
This sequence comes from Pectobacterium brasiliense, assembly GCF_013449685.1. Classification (GTDB taxonomy): domain Bacteria; phylum Pseudomonadota; class Gammaproteobacteria; order Enterobacterales; family Enterobacteriaceae; genus Pectobacterium; species Pectobacterium brasiliense_A. Next base: position 2,976 of record NZ_JACDSF010000004.1, read on the forward strand.
GGTGTGATCAGCTTAAATGCTTGACCGCATACCAGCTTCAACCGCTGCGCCTCATGCGCGGAACACACTACGCCATCCAGCCCGCTGTTATGCGTTAACACCGCCAGCCGTTCCGCCTGCTCCGCCGGACTAACGGTAATGCCGAGCCCGCGCAGATCGTCTTCGTCCATGCTGGTTAACACGGTCACAGCAATCAGCAGCGGCGCATCGTTACCAAACGGCACCAGCGCTTCTTTCGCCGCAGTCATCATGCGTGAGCCACCGCTGGCGTGGACATTTACCATCCACACGCCAAGATCGGCCGCTGCCGCGACGGCGTGAGCGACGGTGTTTGGGATATCGTGGAATTTCAGATCGAGAAACACATCAAAGCCGCGCTGTTGTAGCGTCTGCACGAACTGTGGGCCAAATAAGGTAAACATCTCTTTGCCTACCTTCAAACGGCAATCCTGCGGATCGATACGGTCAACAAACGACAGCGCCGCCTGCTGACTAGCATAGTCCAGCGCGACCACAATCGGGGAGGATACCGTTTGATTCTTTTGCTGTAGATTCTCGTTTTTCATTCGTCACCCAGTCTCTTGCGAAGCCAAAATTTCCGCCGCATTCTACATGCCCCGCCCCTGAAATCCCAGCCGCCTGAAGACCAATGCGATTAAAGACGCTGGCTGGAACCGAAATCATATGCAGTTATTAGTATGTTGTAACTAAAACGCGCTAAACAGCATTAACTCGATATCGTAAAACGTTACTGGCCGTCGAGCCCACGGATCGGCTTGATGCTTGCCCAGGTGCGGCAGGAAGGACATTGCCAATAGAGCGATTGCGACGTGAAGCCACATTTGCGGCAGCTATAGCGGGGTTTGGTGCGAATCTGTTCGCCGACCATGTCATGCAATCCCTGAAGATTCTCTTTTGTTCGTCCATCTTCCGCTTCATGCAGGTGAAAATCCATCAGGCGGTGGAACACGCGCATCGTGGGGTGGCGTTGAAGCTGGCGGTTAATATAAGCCTGTGCCACCTCGGCCCCCTCTTCTCTTTCGAGGATGTCGGCCAGCATCAATTCTGCCGTCGCACCGGTATTTTCTTCTACGCAGCGTCTGAGGAAATTCGCCCAATCCAAAGGCTTATCTAAATGCTGATAGCACTCTTGCAGCATCGGCAGCGTTTCGCTAACCAGTTCTTTATCCTGCTCGAGAACCTGTCGCAAGGCTTCCACGGCGCGTGCATAATCCTGTTGCGCCATGTAGATGCGCCCCATCATGATAGACGCACGGGCGCACTGACTGTCCGCCGTCGCCCCTTTTTTCAGGAGCGTTAGCGCCTTATCCAGATCGTCGCTGCCCATCGCCAACAGCGCCAATTCACAGTAAAAATGCGCGATGTCCACGCGAAGCTGGTCTTTTCCCATCTTGACCAGTTTTTCCGCCACATCAATCGCCGTCGGCCAATCGCTGGTCGCCTGATGGATCTGCAAGAGCTGCTGCAAGGCGCTGCGTCGAAAATCTTCTTCATCCACCAACTGGTTGAAACTTTCTTCGGCGCGGTCATACAGCCCTGCGGCCATATAGTCACGGCCCAGCTGTTGCACCGCCAGCAGGCGCTGTTCAAAGGTTAACGATGCGCTTTCGGTCAGCGCCTGATGGATGCGAATCGCACGGTCAACTTCGCCGCGCGAACGGAACAGGTTGCCGAGCGTGAGGTGGGCTTCAAAGGTGTTGCTGTCATCCTTGAGCATGTCGAGGAACAGCTCAACCGCCTTATCCTGCTGATTGGACAACAGGAAGTTAACCCCGGTGACATACTCTCGGGACAGGCGGTTGGATTCCTGCTCTTTGTCCTGCTGCGCACTTCTGCGACCCATGTACCAGCCGTACGCGGCGGCCACGGGCAGCAACAGAAACAGCAGTTCTAACATAGAGAGAATTCCTTAGTGGGTGACCGTCTGCACTGGCGCCACGTTCTCCTCGGTGGAGGTAGAAAGCTGTTGTTCCAGACGCTTAATTTTACGTTGTGCACGGCCAAGCGCAATGCGCTGACGCAGATAAAACAGACCACAGATAACCCAGCCAAGGGCAAAACCCAAGGCAAACAGCGTGGCAAGCAGTGTGGAGATACGATACTCCCCCTGTGCCAGCAGGTAGTTAAATGTCACAACCTGATCGTTGTGCGCACCCAGTGTGACAGAAATGATGAATATCGCCAGCACGAGTAAAAAAATCAGCAAATATTTCACATTGTCCTTCCTGTGATATCCAGTAACCGGATGAATTATGCCAAATTTTGGCGACAAACCCCATTAAATTACCATGTCCGGCGCAGACAGGGAAATCACGGCGTCAACCCGATTTTTTGTCGCCGCACTTATCACCACACTTCCACGGTACAAAAGTCAAAAACAAGAACCATGCGCCACTGCCGTCTGCGCTTGTTATTTATTCTGTGCTGAATAAAAATGACAGCAGCAAGTCAGCAAGGGGAAAAGTCATGTCAAAGCAGGACGAACAGCGATTATTGGTCAAGATCGCTACACTCTATTATAGCGAAGGGATGAAACAAGCAGAAATTGCCGCCTCACTCCATTTGTCACAGTCTTTTGTCTCCCGCGCTATCACGCGCTGTGTTAAAGAAGGTGTGGTCAAAATCAGCGTAATTCAACCCCCGAACATGTTCATGGGGCTGGAAGCGGCGATTCAAAAGCGCTACGGCATCGATCAGGCTATCGTGGTGGATGTCGCCGATAACGCTACACTGGCGCAAATCAAGCAGGCGATTGGCTCTGCGGCCGCCCACTACGTCCAAACCAGTATCCGCCCTGACGATCTGGTTGGTATCTCGTCTTGGAGCAGCACGCTACGGGCGATGGTGGACAGCCTGCATCCGCAAAGCGTCAAGGCTCAGGGCGTCATCCAACTGTTGGGCGGCGTCGGACCGAATGGTAATGTGCAGGCGACGATCCTGACGCAAACCTTAGCCAATCAGCTCAGTTGCCCCGCTTACCTTTTGCCCGCGCAGAGCATCGAACGGTCGGTGGAAGATCGCGCCCGTTTGGTGACCAGCGATGAGGTTTCCAGCGTGGTTGATAAATTCAGCGAGGTGAGTCTGGCGCTTGTCGGTATTGGCGTGCTGGAGCCCTCGCAACTGCTGAAAAATTCCGGTAACTACTATCACGAAGCGATGCTGCAACAGCTGGCCGAACGCGGTGCCGTGGGCGATTTATGCCTGCATTATTACAACGCGGAAGGCGAACCGGTGTTGCAGGACGATGAAGATCCGGTGATTGGTATGGCGCTGCCACAGCTGCGTCAGTGTCCGCGCGTGGTGGCGTTAGCGGGCGGCGTCGAGAAAAGTGCTGCGATTCGCGGTGCCTTAACCGGGCACTACGTTGATGTATTGATTACCGATCGATTAACCGCCGAGACGTTGATCTAACGTACTCACCACTCGCGGTGAGCAATAAGAGCAACGTAAGGCGCGGAATGCTTCCCCTGCTCCGCGCCTGACGAACCGTGGCGTGATTATTCGTTAACGTTAATGGATGACAGTAGCGCATCCTGCACAATCCGCTGCGCCTGTAACGGATTTTGCGCTTCCTGTGCCGCCTGAAGCGCCGGGATATCCAGCTTGTCCAGCGCGCGATAGATGTGTTTCAGGAAACGGATAGACAACTGTGCCGCCTCAACGTGGTTCTCACGGAACGGGAACTGATCGAGCTGCCAGACACCTTGCCAGTTGTTGATTTTCAACACGTAGAAAAATTCGAAGATCTCGGTCATATGCACGGTGCCAACCACCAGATCGTCATCCCAGCCGCGCAGGTTGTCATTCACATCCATGCCGAACAGACGACCGCGATCGATAATCAATTGGGCGGAATCGGCCGGTGATTCGCCGCCATACAGCGCATGCCCGAAGTCCAGCAGCACGCCGACGTTATCCAGCCCGATATCTTCAATACCCAGCAGCGTTCGCGCGGCTGAATCCCAGGTCATTTTCACGCGCGGCTCACGCGGTTTGTACTCGATGGCGAATTTCACATCGGGGTTAGCGCCTGCCAGATCGCGCATGCCGTCCACCGCCAGCTTCCACAGGTTTTTATGGCTGACCTGGAACGGGTAATCCCAGCCATCCTGACCCGGCCAGACTTTGACATAGTTCGCACCGAGTTCACGCACAATGCCCGCAGATTCGTGCATTAATTCAAACGCCGCCGCTCGGGCCGCTGGATCGGGGTTGGTAAAAGCACCGCGCGACCACTTTTGCAGATAAATTTCCGGCGTGATACCAATCGCCTTCAGTCCCGCATCTTTCAGCGCATCTTTTACTTCGCTGAGCGTCACGCCCGGCGTGAAGGGATAAGGCAAGTCGACATAGGAAAGTTCGCCGACCTCTTTCGCCGCTTTGATCTGATCGATCGTGCTCAATGCTGGACCGTAGCCGTCCACCGCGTAGCGGTCGATATAATTCGCAAAATGCCACAAACCGGCACCAAATTTAGGGTAGTTATACGTTGCCATAAAAGTCACCTCATTGATTTCTGATGGTATTGAGCTGCTTATCTTTTCTTTCGTATCGGATAGGTTCTTACTGCTAACATTTCTTACTGCTAAAAATGCTTACGGTTAAAAATGGTTATGACTCGGGCCGCAGACGTGCACGTGCTACCGCCGTGCGCCACTGTTGATAGCTCTCCAAAACCCCGTGGTTTGTCGTCGACGGTTCGATGACCTCCACTTCTCTGGGCAGCGCAGCGATCTGTTCGTTGTGCTCCCACCACCCCAGCATTTTCCCGCCCAGATACGCCGCGCCCAGCGCCGACACTTCCGCGTTATGGTTGCGAATCAATGGGCGCTGCAAGAGGTCGGCCTGAAACTGCATCAGCCAGCGGTTTTGTGTCGCACCACCGTCAACGCGTAGCGCGGGTAATGCGGCCTGCGATGCCTGTTCCATCGCAAAAAAGACATCGGCAATCTGGTACGCGATGGCTTCCAGCCCCGCACGGGCGATGATGTTGGGCGTGGTGGCATCGCATAATCCACACAGCAGGCCACGCGCTTGTACATCCCAATAGGGCGCACCCAGTCCGGATAACGCCGGAACAAAAAAGACGCCTTGATTAGACTCGGCGCTGAGCGCCAACTCGGTAAGTTGCGTAACAGAAGGGATGCCCAGCATCTGACCAATCCAGGCAAATCCTGAACCCGTGTGGGTAATGTTGCCTTCCAGCGCGTAGCGCAGTTCGCCATCGTGCCAGGCGATCGTGGTGCTAAGCCCTGCGGCCTGTTGATGCGGCGTGTTGATGGTAGTCATCAGCGACGAGCCGGTGCCGTATGTCGCCTTGATTTCACCGCTTTGGGTGCTGCCCTGACCGTACAGCGCCGCATGAGAGTCGCCAACCAGCGCCATAATCGGTACGCCAGCGGCAAGGCCGCTGATGCCCGTAACGCCGGTGTGGCCATGTAACGCCGAGGACGGCGTGACAGCAGGCAGGCACACGCTGGGAATACCGAACAATGCCAGTAAATCTTCATCCCAGCAGCCGCGGTGGATATTGAACAGTTGGGTTCTTGCCGCGTTGGAATAGTCGGTGGAATACGCTCGCCCACCGCTAAACTGCCAGTTAAGCCAGCAATCCACCGTTCCGATGCACAGCTCCCCCTGCATCGCCCGGGCGACACCGTCCGGCAGTTCTGCCAGCATGGTGTGCAGTTTGGCGGCGGGAAAAAGCGGATCGACCTGTAGCCCGGTACGGGATTCGATCAGACGCGCTTCTGCACTGCCCTGCAATGCCTGACAGAATTTCTCGGCACGGCGATCCTGCCAACTGACCAGCGGCGTCAGCGGCTTTCCGGTTCGCCTGTCCCAAATCAGCACCGACTCACGCTGATTACTGATCGCCACACCCACCACCTGAGCCCGGTGTAATGACGACAGGCAGGCTTCTGCCGCCTGACAAACCGCATGCCAGATCGCTATTGCGTCCTGCTCGGCTCTGCCCGGCTGCGGGTGCGTCACCTGCAAAGCGACTGCCGCTTTAGCCAGAATGCGCCCCCGCTCATCGACGGCAATCGCCTTGGCGTTCGTCGTCCCTTCATCGATTGCCAAAATAACCGGCGTAAACATCATCAGCCTCCCGGGCAAAGACGCAGTGCTGCGTTGACAATGCCCGTCGCGTCCAGCCCGTGATGCGCTCGCATCGCGCTCCGATCGGCGGCAATCGCGTATTGGCCATCGGGAATTCCCAACCGCACAAGAGGAATTCCGCTGCCCGCTTCCGCCAGCACTTCCGCTACCAGACTGCCTGCACCGCCGTTGACGTTATGTTCCTCGACTGTGATGACTCGAGGTGTTTCACTCAGAATTTCAAGCAATTGCTGAGTATTGCACGGGCGGATAGAGGAAAGATTAACCACCGTAGCGGAAAGTCCTTTTTCTGCTAATAATTCAGCCGCCGTCACAATTTCATGCACGGTCGACCCCAACCCGACCAGCGTGATATCGCGACCTTTGCGCAGCACATCGATCTGCCCCGGCACAAAGCGATACCGCTCATCGTGCAAGGCAGGCAGCGGTTTCCCATCGAGCCGGATATAGACTGGCCCCTGATGTTCAAACGCATAATCGATAATCTGACGGCACTCTTCAGGGCTGGACGGCGCGTAGATCTCAATATTGCCAAACCCTCTCAGCACCGCGATGTCATCAATACTGTGGTGCGTGCTGGCGAGCGGACCATAGCTACAGCCGGCATTCAGCCCAAACAGTTTGACGTTGCTGTTGTTGTAACAGACGTCGACTTTGAGCTGTTCATTCGCACGGGAGATCAAAAACGGAGCCGCGTTACAGGTCACCGCAATCTTGCCGCCGATGGACAGCCCTACCGCTGTCCCCACCATGGTTTGTTCTGCGATCCCCACGTTGACGATGCGGTCGGGGAAACGCTGTATGAACGGTGAAATCTTCGCCGTAGAGGTCGAATCCGCCAACACCGGAACTACATCAATCCCCTGTTCGACGGCCTTGATGAACTGCTCGACCATGACGGTTGCCAGATGCTCTGCGTTACTCATCTTTTAATTCCTCCAGCGCCAGTGCAATTTCCTCGCCTTTCGGCACCCGGTGATGCCATTCAGCCCGCCCCTGAATAAACGACACGCCTGCGCCTTTTTCCGTATTCGCAATCACCACATTCGGTTTGCCGTTGCGCGGCAGGTTCTCCAGCGTTTCCACCACCGAGCGCATGTCATTACCCGCGCATTCCGTGACCTGTAGGCCAAAAGCCTGCCACTTTTCCGCCAGCGGATCGGTGTTCATGATGGAGCAGGTCGTTCCCGCCAGTTGCAGTTTGTTCTTGTCGTTGATGATGACTAGGTTATCCAGTTGGTAATGCGCCGCCGCCAGCGCCGCTTCCCAGTTACTGCCTTCCGCCAGCTCGCCATCCCCCGTCAGGACAAATACCCGACGCGGGCTGTTATCGCGCTTCGCCGCCAACGCAATGCCGACGGCAACCGGCAAGCCGTGCCCCAGCGCGCCGGTGTTCAGTTCAATCCCCGGCGTTTTGTGCTTGACCGGATGCCCCGGCAAATGCGAGTCGGGGTGCTGATAGGTCTCCAGCCACGCTTCTGGGAAATAGCCCGCTTCCGCCAGACAGCAGTAATAGCCGCCGACCGCATGACCTTTTGACTGGATGTAAATATCCCTCTGCGGATCCTGAAGGCGATCCGGTGCACAGTTCAGAATGCGAAAATACAGCGCCGTCAGTATCTCAACCTGTGACAGATCGGCGCCCGTGTGCCCGCCAGCCGGGCTATTGGCATTCAGATGAATAATGCGGCGACGAATAGCGCGGGCTTTATGCGTCAGCGCCTCCACCGACAATGCGTACGGATTCATACTTCACCTCGCTTGAATTTTTACTCAAAAACGAATATTTATTCATTTCAAATCAAAAAAAATTGCGCTCAAATCGGGCCTCGGTATGCCTACCGACATCGTTCTCGCCACAACTCAACGCCCCGTGCTCGTTACGCTTAACCTGCTGCTATCTACGCTTAACTACGTCCCTTCCACCGCGGCCTTCTGTGACACAATGGCGGCCTTGTGCTGCATACGGTTTTGCATCTGGTCGATAATCACCGCCACAATGATGACGATGCCTTTAATCACCATCTGCCAGAATTCACTTACGCCCATCATCACCAGCCCATCGGCAAGAATCCCGATAACAAACGCGCCAATCAGCGTGCCCAGAATCGTGCCGCGCCCGCCTGCCAGCGACGTTCCGCCGAGCACCACAGCAGCAATCGAGTTCATTTCAAAGGCGGTGCCGGTTGCCGGATGGCTGGCAACCAACTGAGAGGACACCACGATGCCCGCGATAGCGGCGCAGAAGCCGGAAATGGTGTAGACCCAGACTTTGACCTGACGTACTTTGACGCCGGAAAGTTCAGCAGCACGTTCGTTGTCACCAATCGCATAGACATGACGGCCGAACGGCAGGCGGCGCGCCACATAGGCAATCACCACGGCCAGCACCAGCATCAGCCAGATGGCCAGCGGTAATCCCAGGATCGTGGCAGAGCCGATCAGCTCAAAACCGGTGTTGCCCAACTGCGGGTTACCACCCAAGCCAGGGAACGTTTCCCCACCAGAAATCAGCATCGATGCCCCACGCACGATGTACATCGTTCCAAGTGTGCAGATAAAGGGCGCAACGTTATACCGCGTGATGATCCAGCCGTTGATGGCACCAATGAGCGCGCCAATCAGCAGCACGACAGGCACGATGACCCACACGCTGGGGAAAATCGCGACGCCGAACATGGGCAGCACAATTCCCTGAGTAATCATGTAGCCCGCCACCATGCCGCACAGCCCTAACGTGGCACCGATTGACAGATCAATCCCGGCGGTGATGATGACAAACGTGATCCCCAGTGCCAGAAACGCATTGATGGCAATGTGCTTCACCATGATGATCAGGCTGCCTGTGGCCAAAAATCCGGGCACCGTGAAGGCAAAGAACCCCAGAATCAGGAACAGCGCGATAAACGTGCGCAGCCTGAGAATCAACAGCAGGATGCTCTCTCGTGAGCGTACAAACTTACCCGGTGATAGCGCGCCTGACGCCGCCGGAAGGTGAGTCGTTTTCATGTCAGAACCCTTGTGCACTTGCCGAAACCAATGCCGACTCGCTGGCCGACTGACGCACGATATTCGCCGTCAGCTTGCCATTCGACATCACCAAAATACGGTCCGATACCGCCATAATCTCTTTCAGATCCGAAGTGGAAAACAGCACGCCGATACCCTGTTCGGACAGCCCGACCATCATTTCAAAGACGTCGGCTTTGGCACCCACATCAATGCCTCGCGTGGGTTCATCCAGCAGCAGCACCTTGGGGCTGGTCAGCAACGAGCGACCAATCACCACTTTTTGCTGATTGCCGCCGCTGAGCGCCTGAATTTCGACCTCGGGCGAAGAGACTTTGATCGCCAGTTGCCCAATCGTGCTGGCAACCACCTCCTGCTCTTGCCGCTGGAAGATCGCCATGCCGTATTTCAGCCGCCGCCACAGGCTGGCGATGGTGAGATTGGAAGCCACCGACGAGAGCGGAAAGATGCCGGTTTTTTTACGATCTTCCGGCACCAGACTCATGCCCATACGAATGCGCTGCGCGGTAGAGAGCCGCGGATTAACCGGTTTGCTATCGAGATAAATCTTGCCCAGATAATCATTCTGAATCCCCAGGAGACACTCGAAGAGTTCCGTGCGACCCGCCCCCATCAGCCCATAAATACCGACGATTTCCCCTTCACGCACCATCAGCGACACATCATTGACCACCTGATGCCCAGCATCATTGAGGCAGGTAAGGTGTTCCGCTTCCAACACGGGCGCACCAAACGTTCTGCCCGGATGCAGGAAGCTGGTGACAGGGTCACCGCCGAGCATTTCCCGCACGATCCACGGCACGTCAATATCGCTGACGGCCGCCTCTGCCTGAAAACACCCGTCGCGCAGGATGGTGATGTAGTCACCAATCGCCATCAGCTCTTCCAGCCGGTGTGAAATGTAGATAATCGACACATTCTGGCGAGTCAGCTCGCGGATCACGCGGAACAGAATCTCGACCTCCGTTTTGCTCAGCGCGGAGGTGGGTTCGTCCAGAATCAGAATGTCAGCCTGATCCGCCAGCGCCTTGGCGATTTCCACCAGTTGCTGCTGGCCGACTTTCAGACTGGCAACCTCGGTACGCGGCGAAATATCCTGATCGAGGCGCGCCATCAGCTCCGCCGCAATCCGCTCCTGCGCCAGATAGTCGATAGGCGCAACGCCCTTTTGCAATTCTCGGCCCAGAAAGATGTTCTCCGCCACGCTCAGGTTCTCAGATAGGTTGAGTTCCTGATGCACCATGCCAATGCCTTTTGCCGCTGCATCACGCGTATCCGCAATGCGCACCGCTTCGCCATTCAGCAGAATCTGGCCGGAGGTCTGCTGCTGCACGCCAGCCAGAATCTTCATCAGCGTCGATTTACCCGCCCCGTTCTCACCGATAATCACGTTGACCTTGCCGCGATAAACGTTGTAATCGACGTTATCCAGCGCTTTGGTGCCAGGAAACAACATGGTGATGCCGCGGGTCGCCATGACGATATCGGGTCGGTTCACCGCGTTTGATTGCAGAGAAGTGTCTGGTTTTTCCATCACTGCGCCCCTCCGCCGCTCGTTTCGGTCAGGTTTAACGTCATCGGCACCGCTTCGCTGATGCCCTGTTTGGTCACCACCAATGCCGCCAGTACGTTAACGGGTTTACCCTGCACGCCCGCATCCAGCTCCGGCAATGACGCGAGCGCTTTGTTATTCAGCGCGCGAGCCAATTGGGCAAACTGCACCTGATTTTTGAAGTCATCAAAGCGAATAAACCCAGCCGCATCGCGAATGGCATTGCCTTTGACGATGGGCCCAAGTTGAAGCGTGACGGCGTCACCTTGCACATCAACCGTCAATTTTCCTTCGCGGCTTTCTCGGTCAATCCCGCTTACCATGCCCTGAAGCCGTGCATAGACGGTTTTACGACCTGACTCCTCCAGCGCGGCCTGCGTTTTCTTCACCTCGTCCCAAGACAGCGCCTGCTGCTGCGCGGTTGGAAGCAGCTTTGCCTGCCACAGCGCTGTCGCGATGTTCTCTGGCGTCATGGTGCTATAGCCCGGCGTAGCCGCTGGGTCGACCGGAATGATCGGTTTACCGTTTTCATCCAGATCGACCACCGTACAGGCCGACAGCAGCAAGGCACAGAGCCCAACCCAACAGGCGCGGTATCGTTCATCAAACAGCATAACGACTCCTTTATCAGCAGGAGCTAACGCTCCTCTCGCCTTAATTACGGTTTCAACGCAAAGGTGTTAAGTTTGCTCGCGTTAGATTCGTCGATCAGAATGCAGTCCATCAGCTGTTTCTCTTCATGCTGTGCCTTGCCGTTCTTCAGGTAGTAATCCGCCTGTTCGACCGCCATCTGCGCCTGTTGCCAGCCCGGTTGCAGCACCGTGGCCTTGATATTGCCTTTATTGATGATGGAATCGCGCACGTAGTCGCTGCCATCAAAGCCCACCACAATGACGTCGTGACGCCCCGCCGCTTTCAGCGCTGCTTCGGCACCTAACGCCATGGTGTCGTTGCCGGAAATCACGCCGGTGATATCCGGATTTGCCTGCAAGATGGCTTCCATGCGGGTAAAGGCTTCCGTCTGGCTCCAGTTCGCCGTTTGTCTGGCGACGCGCTTCATGTCGCTATATTGGTCGATCACATCGTGGTAGCCCTGCGAACGGACGTGCGCATTGGTGTCTGACTCGCGGCCAATCAGCTCGACGTATTTGCCTTTGTGCCCCATCAGTTCGACGAACTTCTCCGCACCGAGCTGCGCACCCTGATAGTTATTGGAAACGATCTGCGCCACGGCCACGCCGGTTTCATTGATTTCACGGTCGATCAGGAAGGCGGGAATACCGGCAGCTTTCGCTTTCTTCAACGGGCCAATGGTCGCATCGGCCCCGGCATTATCCAGAATGATGGCTTTCGCCTTGCGGGCAATGGCGGTTTCAATCAGCTGATTTTGCTTGCTGACGTCATCGTCATGCGATGCCACCAGCGTGGTGTAGCCCAGTTCGATGGCTTTGGTTCTGGCACCTTCGGCTTCGGCTTTAAAGAACGGGTTGTCGTGTGAAGGGGTAATTATGGCGATCAACCCGTTATCTGCGGCGAACACACCGGCAGAGAAGGAAAACATGATGGCCAGCAGGGAGGATTTCAGACGGTAAGGTTTCATTGTTATTCTCCTGTTTGAATATATATTCAATATTGAATTAACATTCAGATGGAGTTTTACAACCAACCGAAAAATTGTCCAACAGCAAAAACAGGAATAGCGAAGCAGCTCACAAATTGTTTACATTTTGCGCGAGGCGACAGCGGTGAGAGTCGGGAAAAAACAGAGTCGAGAGAAATTTTTAACGTTGCGTCAACAGAGGTACGTAGGGGGACGGACAAGGCGGCGTCATAAAAATGCGGATGACCGAGGTCATCCGCAGGATACACACTACAGGGGATTATCTATGGAGTACAACCTACAACAGGAACGGCAACTCAAAGGCTACGAGGATTTATTTTCAGCGGCATCCTCCTCCGCCTGTTCTTTAATTTCTTCATACTGGAGCGAGAGCGGGCCGCACCAGCGCTGCGCCAGACAACTGGCGAGCACCACCAGCAGCCAGCTAATTAACGTCGCCACCACCAAATCCTGCGGCCAATGCATGCCGAGTACCAGACGGCTGCCCATAACGCCGCTAGCCCACAGCATCAGGATCACCACTGTTTTATAATGCCGACGTGCCCACAGCAGCCCGACACCCAGCAACGCCCAGGTTGCAGCAAACATAGTGTGCCCAGAGGGGAAAGCAAAGCCGGTTTCAAACTGCCAGTGGCTGCGCAGCCACTGTGGAATCTGCGTTTGATCCTGCAACTGTGTTTTCACCAGTTCCGAACGTTCCTTGCGCGGCAACGAATAGAAATAGCTGTCGTCCACCTGATGATTTTTTTCCAGCCAAACGACATAGGGCCGAGATTCCTGCACCCACTCTTTAATGACCGATTTAATACCCTGCCCCATCAGCACCGTCATCGCCATGATGACCAACAGACCGAGTGCGGGCTTCAGACGAAAACGCAGGCACCAGAGAAACCAGATGCTCAGCACGATACTGGTCAGAATGCCCCACGGCGACGTCACCGTTTCTGTAATCCAGAAGAGTACGCGTAACCAGAGCCCGTCATACTCCGGTTGCCACTGCCAACCGCTCATCCAGATAATCATTGGCATAATCAGTAATAGCGCTGCACCAATGGTGGTTCGTTTGGCAATTTCGTACATAATTTCTTCCCATAATTCAGTATGATGCCATGCAACAAAACTTTCACAATTCTATCAGAAAATCCGACATGAACTGTCAGTATGGCGTAAAATAGCGCTCAGTTCTGTCAACAAACCTAAAACCAGATGGCAGTCTGGTGACGTTGTAATTCAATTTTTGTGACGTTCTTAGGCAGGCTTTTTTGCTGGTCAAGCGCGATGGGTCGCAGTAGGATTCGCCTCAGCATTCTTGTTTGTGGACACAGCGTTTTTAGACACGTTTTTTGGACACAGCTTTTTGGATACAGATTTTTTGGAGAAAAGTATGCAGCTAAAACGGGTGGCGGAAGCCAAGTTGCCCACCCCGTGGGGCGATTTCCTGATGGTAGGTTTCGAAGAGATCGCCACGGGTCACGATCACCTTGCTCTGGTCTATGGTGATATTTCCGGTTCAGTTCCCGTACTCGCTCGCGTGCACTCCGAGTGTCTGACGGGGGATGCCCTGTTTAGCCTGCGCTGCGACTGTGGTTTCCAGCTTGAAGCGGCACTGAGCCACATCGCCGAAGAAGGTCGCGGCGTGTTGCTATACCACCGTCAGGAAGGCCGTAATATTGGGTTGCTCAATAAGATCCGCGCTTATGCGTTGCAGGATCTGGGGGCTGATACGGTGGAAGCCAATCATCAGCTTGGGTTCGCCGCCGACGAGCGCGATTTCACGCTGTGCGCCGATATGTTCAAGCTGCTCGACGTTGATGAAGTTCGCCTGCTGACCAATAACCCGCAGAAAGTGAAAATACTCAACGAGGCAGGCATCAATATCGTTGAGCGCGTGCCATTAATCGTCGGACGTAATCCGAAGAATGAGCACTATCTGGCGACCAAGGCGGCCAAAATGGGGCACTTGCTGGATATGAAATAGCGATCCCGCTTCATTTCTTTCCATGCTCACAGCCGGTTTTTAACCGGCTGTTTTATTGGGATCAATGCTTGAGGATGTACATGTCTTGCGTGTAATAATCGCCACGCACGTTGGGGGAAAAACCACCGATGTAGGTCTTAACCATCTGCGGCTGGACATAGTAGTAGATAGGCAGCAAGGGGACGTTGCTATCTAAAATATCCGACGCTTGTTGATAAATCGCCTCTTTCTCCTGCTTATCCTTCGCCGTCAGCGCCTTTTGCAATAACGCATCATATTGTGCGTGACTGAATTTACCGTTGTTGTTGCTGTCATTCGTTTCCAGCGTATTCAAAAACGTACTGGCTTCGTTGTAATCCCCCGTCCAAGACTGTCTGACCACCTCAAAGTTACCGGTACGTACGGTATCCAGCATCGTTTTCCATTCCTGATTTTGCAACGTCACTTCCGACCCAAGATTCTTCTTCCACATTGAACTGGCGGCAATCGCCACGCGTAAATGCGACTCGGAGGTGTTGTAAAGCAGATTGAATTTCAGCGGATGCTTGTCATCAAACCCAGCCTCTTTCAACAGTTTCTTTGCCTCGTCATTACGCTGCTGCTGCGTCCAGTTTGCCCACTCGGGATCCTTGCGCTGGAAGCCTCCTACATTTTTGGGAATCAGGCTATAAGCAGGCGTCTGCCCCATACCCATGACTTTTTCAGCAATGACCGCTTTATCTAGGCTGAGATCTAACGCTTGGCGCACCCCTACATCATCAAACGGCGGTTTCTGGATATTGAATCGGTAGAAGTAAGTGGACAACAGTGGTGATACTTTCACCTCCTGAGGATATTCTTTTTTCAGCGATGCAAATTGAACGGGTGACAAGATGCCCGTGACATCAATTTCGCCGGATTTATAGCGATTCAACTCCGCCGCCTGCGAGCTGATCGGCAGATACGTCACTTTGTTAATCACGGTATGCGCGTTATCCCAATACTGGCTATTGCGCTTGCCGACGATACGTTCGTTAACCACCCATTCGCTCAGCGTATAGGGGCAGTTGCTGACGAAATTTCCGACCTGCGTCCAGTTATCAGGGTGTTTTTCGAGAACCGCTTTCGGCAGAGGCACCAGAACATGGTACGCCGACATTTCCAGGAAATACGACAGCGGGTGTTCCAGCGTGACTTCAACCGTGCGACTATCCAAGGCTTTCACACCCAGCGAATCCGGCGCTTTTTTGCCCGCCAGAATATCCGCCGCGTTCTTCACATACATACTGGCGACGTAGGTGCCGTAAGGCGACAGCGTTTTAGGGTCACTAAGGCGTCGCCAACTGTACACCACATCATCTGCGGTAATCGGTGAACCATCGGACCATTTGGCATCAGGCCGCAGGTGGAACGTCCACACCGTGTTGTCTTTATTATCCCAGCGCTCGGCCAGTCGCGGCTGAATAGCACCGTCATCGCCCACGCGAACCAGATTATCGAAAAAGTCGTTAATAATGTGGCCTTCTACATCGCTTTCCACCTTATGCGGATCTAACGACGCAGGCTCTGAACCGTTACCCAGCACCAGCGCAGCAGGTCTGAACAGGAGTGGCGTTACAGCATATTACGGATCACGTAGTGCAGGATGCCGTCGTTCTGGTAGTAGGTCAGTTCGTTACGGGTATCGATGCGGCAGCGGGTACTGATGGTCTGCGTGTTACCGCTGGTATCCGTGATGTTGACCTCAACCGTCGCCCCAGGCGTCAACTGATTTAGCCCCGTAATCGAAATTTGCTCATCGCCGGTTAATTGCAGTGTCTTACGCGTCACACCGTCAGGAAACTCCAGCGGCAAAATCCCCATCCCGATCAGGTTAGAACGGTGAATACGTTCAAACGATTCGGCAATCACCACGCGGACGCCCAGCAAACGCGGGCCTTTCGCGGCCCAGTCACGGCTGGAACCGGAACCATACTCTTTACCAGCAAACAGTGCCAGAGGGACATTTTCGTCCTTGTAGCGCATCGCCGCATCATAGATTGTCATCTCATTCTGCGACGGAATGTGACGGGTATAGCCGCCCTCTTTACCAGGCACCATTTCATTACGGATACGAATGTTGGCAAACGTCCCGCGCATCATCACTTCGTGGTTACCACGCCGTGAACCGTAAGAGTTGAACTCCGCCGTTTCGACGCCGCGCTCCAGCAAATATTTCCCTGCCGGACTATCGCGTTTGATATTGCCTGCCGGAGAGATATGGTCGGTTGTCACCGAATCACCCAGCATCGCCAGAATGCGTGCGTTGTGGATATCCTGAACCGGCTCAGGCTCTTTCCCCATATCCAGGAAGAAAGGCGTCTGGCGGATATAGGTCGATTCTTCCGGCCATTGATAGGTAGGATTGTTGTCGACTTCAATATCTTGCCACTCCTGCGTGCCTTCAAACACGGCGGCATACTGTTTGTGGAACATGCCTGCGCTGACGTTCAATACTGCGTCCGCAACCGCTTTCGTCGACGGCCAGATATCTTTCAGGTAGACGGCTTTTCCGTCACGATCTTCACCCAGCGGTTCTTGCGTCAGATCGACGTTCATATTTCCTGCCAACGCATACGCGACCACCAGCGGCGGCGATGCCAGCCAGTTCGTCTTCACCAGCGGATGAATACGGCCTTCAAAGTTACGGTTGCCTGACAGCACTGCGCCGACCGTCAGATCGCCGGCTTTTATCGCGGCTTCAATCGCATCCAGCAGCGGGCCTGAATTGCCAATACAGGTGGTACAGCCGTAGCCCACCAGATTGAATCCCAGTTCGTCGAGGAACGGTGTCAATCCCGCTTTAGCATAGTAATCCGTCACGACACGCGAGCCCGGCGCCAGCGAGGTCTTGACCCACGGCTTGGTTTTCAGACCGCGCTCTACGGCATTTTTTGCCAGCAGCCCGGCCGTCATCAGCACGCTCGGGTTAGAGGTATTGGTACAGGAGGTGATCGCAGCGATCACGACGGCCCCCTGCTGTAAACGGTGCGTTTCGCCTTCCAGCGTGAATTCTTCATAGTTAGAACGGTTCTTCACCGCGCTGACTTCCAGCTCCCGACTGGCTTTAAAGGCTTCCGGCACGCCCGCTAAAGGCACGCGATCCTGCGGACGTTTCGGCCCTGCCAGACTGGTTTCCACCGTCGACAAATCCAGCGCGAGCTGGCTCGTGAATACCGGTTCATCACCCATATTACGCCACAGCCCCTGCTGCTTACTGTAGGCTTCCACCAGCGCGATCTGTTCTTCAGCGCGGTTGGTCAATCGCATGTAATCCAGCGTGATTTGATCGATAGGGAAAAAGCCGCAGGTCGCACCATATTCCGGTGCCATGTTGGCGATGGTTGCGCGGTCCGCCAGCGGCAGCGAATCCAGTCCATCGCCGTAAAATTCCACAAACTTACCGACCACGCCGTGCTTACGCAGCATCTGCGTGACCGTCAGAACCAGATCGGTTGCCGTGATCCCTTCGCGCATCTTGCCGCTTAGCTTGACGCCGACCACGTCAGGGATCAGCATCGATACAGGTTGCCCCAGCATCGCGGCCTCGGCCTCTATCCCGCCGACGCCCCAGCCGAGCACACCTAAACCGTTAATCATCGTGGTATGCGAATCGGTTCCTACCAGCGTATCCGGATAGGCAAACTGTTTGTCGCCCTGCTTTTCATACCAGATAGCCTTGGCGAGATACTCCAGATTCACCTGGTGGCAAATCCCGGTTCCCGGCGGCACGACGCTGAAGTAACTAAAGGCATTTTGTCCCCAGCGTAAAAACTCATAACGCTCACGGTTACGCGCCATTTCCAACTGCGTGTTATCCACGAGTGCCTGACGATCGCCGAAGTGGTCAACCGTCACCGAGTGGTCAATCACCAGATCGACCGGCGACAGCGGGTTAACCTTATTCACATCGCCGCCCAGCCGTTTCACCGCCGCTCGCATTGCCGCCAGATCGACCACGGCAGGCACGCCGGTAAAGTCCTGCATCAATACACGCGCGGGACGATAGGCGATTTCTCGGTCAACATGGCCCGTCTTCAGCCAGTCTACGACCGCCTGAAGATCGTCATGCTCTACCGTGTCGCCGTCCTGATGACGCAATAAATTCTCCAGCAGCACTTTGAGCGACTTCGGTAATTTATCGATGCTCCCAAGCGTTTGCGCCGCCTTCGGCAGGCTGTAGTAATGGTAAATCTGCTTCTGTACCGTCAGTGTGTCCAGACAAGTGTCGCGAAGGTGTGATGACATGCTTCCTCCCAAATTAACTTGCTATACCCGTCATACTTCAAGTTGNNGAGTAAGCTCATCGGGATGCCTTCTCTTGCCGCCTGCCTGAAACTCGAATTATTTAGGGGATATTCGTTATTCTGCATCGGGCGATTAATCAATAACCAGCCTGAGCTTGCGGTCTTGTTTAAAGATAACACAAACAAAAAATAACGTTTTTGCAACAATGCGATATGAACGCAGCGATAGCCGTTAGTTATTGAAAAGAAGCAAATCAGAATAAACGCCAATGGGAATATGAAGAGGATGGAAAACAGTCACGGTCGCGTATGGAGGAGAGCAAAGAGAGAAACGGCCCGAAGGCCGCTTGTCTCAGTGTATTAACCTGACGTTAATTTAGACATTCCCGGCAGCCATCACCGGTGTTTCTTCGTCGGCATGCTCATGCTCGGGTTCTTCCAGATCGTGGTTTCGTTCGAGCTTAGCCACAACCGCGGTCGCCATGCCGTTACCAATCACATTGGTCGCCGTGCGGCCCATATCCAGGAACTGATCGATACCAATAATCAGCAAAATGCCCGCTTCGGGTAAGCTGAACATCGGCAAGGTGGCTGCTACTACCACAACCGCGGCGCGTGCCACGCCCGCCATACCTTTACTGGTGATCATCAGCGTCAGCAGAATCAGGGTCTGCTCCGTAAAACTTAAGTGGATATTGTAAGCCTGCGCGATGAACAGAATGGCAAAAGCCTGATAAATCATGGAACCGACAAGGTTAAAGGAATACCCCAATGGGAGTACAAAGCTGGTGATTTTTTTGGGAACGCCGAATTCGCTCAGCGCTTCCATCGTTTTCGGATAGGCCGCTTCGCTGCTGGCGGTGGCAAACGCCAGCATACTGGGTTCGCGCAACAGTTTGATCAGACCCCAGGTTGCTTTCTTGCCGAGGAACAGTGCACCAGCTCCAAACATGAGCCCCCATAACAGCGCCAGACCAAGGTAGAACTCACCAATGACTTTGCCAAAATCGAGGAGCAGCCCCAGCCCTTCAGTCGTAATAGACGACGCCAGAGAGGAAAAGACGGCCAGAGGCGCTAACCGCATGACATAATCCGTCACTCGGAACATCACTTTCGCCAGTTCCTCGATCATCGATTCCATCGTGACGGCATGTTTATTCTGGCCTTTCACAAAAGCCAGCGCGGAACCGAAGAACATCGAGAACACCAGAATCTGCAATATTTCGTTATTCGCCATCGCTTCGACGATGCTGCGTGGAAATATATGCGCAATGAAGCTTTTCAGTGTAAATCCACCGGTATTCACGCCGGTCTCTACCGCTATTGGTGTACTTGGAATGGCGAGATTCATTCCGACGCCTGGCTCAAAAATATTTGCTAACATCATGCCAATAAAAAGAGAAACCACGGAAGAGCAAATAAACCACACCATCGCCTTCAGCCCTATTCGGCCAACGGAAGAAGAGTTCCCCATGCTAGCAAGGCCAGAAACCAATGTGGCGAAGACCAATGGCGCAATAATCATTTTTATCAGGCGCAGAAAAACATCGGTCACTAAATTAAAATAGGAGACGACCTCTTTGGCCTCCTGCACTGTTAATAAAGCATGACAGGCACCGCCAACAATAATCCCGAGAAGAATAGCCAAGGCTATAAAAAACAATAACCTGTTCTTTTTCATAGTAACCTCATGATAATGAATAGAATCAGACAATACGCATTATTAGCAAACATGAGCCGACTAACACATAGGCGTAAGCAAACGACGACTTATCCGATTTTTATCGGCGTATTCTCTGTGTCTTGATGTGGTGATAATGTGTTTTGATGTGATGATAATAGTTACTCGGGAAGCATATGTGTTTTTCCATCACTGATAGAAAAAATCTCGACGAGATGTAACGTATAATTATAAACGTCGCTATTCATTAATATTGCACGCACCCTACGATAACCGTTGGACATAACTACCCCTCATTTATTATATGCGGTAAATAAAGGGGTGGTTCAATCAATGTCACTTTGAAGTAATTCCCCTTCATACCTTTTCCTATTTATTTTTTGAATATTCATTAGACGCTCACCATGGGTAAATAACTTAAATCGACGGTGTCATGAAAAATACGAAACCTGTCACTAATGAAATTTTTCTTATCAACAAATTTAGTAATGATTAATTAACCACGATAAATCATGCGTCGAAAATACCGCCCAGACCTCCCCTTTCTTCCATCAGCCTATCCCGATTATTGCCAACCCAGAAGTCACACTCGCAATCCGTAATGCTGCGGTTTCTGTCCCAAACAAAAGTGGCCTCTGTCACACACTATGTGGCTTTACCGATCGCCGCCGTTAGCACCGGTAAGATTGCCCCAGAGTAACGTATAAAAATTTAACTTTTCGCCGCAAAAATCGCGCATATTTCATGTAAAAATCATACATAAGGCGTATTTTGCAAGAAGCCTCACACTCTCCCGTTACGTTTTGTTGTAAAAAAACGACATATCGTTATGCAGCAATCATCAGCGCATGTGTTGATGGAAGAAGAATAGGAAGCGTTCTCCATGAAACTGTTTTACAAAGCCGAAAGCAGTTCTCTTTTTACACACATTGTTTTGATCGAATCCAAACTGGAATTCAAGCTGGAGAAGGTCAATCTGCGTACGAAAAAGACAGAGCGTGGAACCGACTATACGTTCATCAACCCAAAAGGGATGGTGCCAGCATTAGAACTGGATGATGGGTCTATCCTGACTGAAGGGGTTGCCATCGCCGTATACATCGCAGATATGGTTCCGCACTGTAACCTTATCGCTCCTACTGGGGGTATAGCACGCTACCATACGGTTGAGTGGCTGAACTACATTTCTGCTGAGCTACACAAAACCTTTACACCACTTTTTCGCCCCGGCACACCGGAAACGTATAAAGAGTTGTTGATGGAATATCTGCAGGTTAAGTTCCGTTATATCAATATGATATTGAGTGAACAAAACTATCTGGTCGCCAACCGTTTCGGTATCGCCGATGCGTATCTGTTTACCGTAATGCGCTGGGCGCAGTCGCTAAAACTGGATATGTTCCGCTACCCTGCGCTGACCGCTTACCTCGACCATATTGCCGAACGCCCTTCCGTCGTTACCGCGCTTAAGGTTGAAAGGTTGAAAGGTTGACATGCAATAACGCCCCAATATTCGGGGCGTTATACGTTTTACGACAGGCGAGTTGCCTGAAAGTGATGACGCGGATTGGCAATCCCATCCTGAGCCGCAACCAGCTGTAGCTCATACTCATTCATCTCTTTCGTCACCAGCATGACTTCATAGACCGCCGCCGTAGTGTGCTCCAGCGCTTTATCCAACGCCACGCCCTTCAGCAAGTTCACCAGTAGTAATCCACTGGTTAAATCACCCACACCGACAGGTTGACGTTCAAACTCTACCAGCGGGCGGCTGATGTGCCAGGCATCCGTCGGCGTCACCAACAACATTTCAAAGCTGTCTTCACGCGTGGCTGCACGACTCAGGTGTTTTACCAGAACGATTTTTGGCCCTTTTGCACACAGGGCACGCGCGGTCTCTACAGCTTCAGCCACGTTATGCACGGTACGGCCACCCAGCAGTTCCAGTTCAGGCAGATTCGGCGCGATAATGTCGGCCGCGAGCAGCGACTGCTGGCAGTGAAAATCAGACACACCGGGCGCGACGATACAGCCTTTCTCCGGCGTACCCATCACCGGATCGCAGAAGTACAGCGCGTCAGGATTAGCCTCTTTCACCTGACGAACAATGCCCAAAATATGTTCCCCTTGCTCGGCAGAGCCGATATAGCCGCTCAACACCGCATGACAGGTCTTCAGTTTGTCGATGTTCGCCATTCCCTGCACCACCTCGGTCAGGTGGCTGGCGGGCATCACACACCCCGTCCAGTGACCGTATTGGGTATGATTGGAGAACTGCACCGTATTCAACGGCCAAACGTTTGCGCCCATCCGACGCATCGGAAACTCTGCCGCGCTGTTACCAGCATGACCAAAAACGACATGTGACTGGATGGAAAGTATATTTTTCATTAGCTATGACTCAGATCCTTGCCAGCGCCTGTGCGCCTCAACTTACAAGAAGAAAGGGAGCTAACGCTCCCTTATTGGTAATGCTTATGCTTTCCAGCAGATCAGGCAGTAGTGCTTTTTGCCGCGACGCAGCAAGGTGTAGCGATCAAACAGACGGTCGGCATCGCTGAAGGTATATTCAGGGTCAGCCTGTTTTTCACCGTTAATGGTGACCGCATTCGAAGAGATCATCGTACGAGCCTGACCGCGTGACGGCACGAGCTCAGCGCTGACCAGCGCCTGTTGCAAATCCGCACCGTTTTCCAGTTCGATAATCGGCATACCATCCTGCGCCAACTGCGCAAAGTCGTCCTGCGTCATATCCTGCAATGCGCCAGAGAACAGGCTTTGTGTAATACGACGAGCCGCTTCCAGACCGGCTTCGCCGTGAACCATACGGGTCACCTCTTCCGCCAGCACGTACTGCGCGCGTGGAGCTTTGCCACTGTTTTTGTCTTCTTCTTCCAGCGCATCGATATCTTCGAGGCTCATGAACGTGAAAAATTTCAGGAAGCGATACACATCGGCATCCGCCGTGTTGATCCAGAACTGGTAGAATTTGTAAGGGCTGGTCTTGCTGGCATCCAGCCAGATCGCGCCGCCTTCCGTTTTACCGAATTTCGTCCCATCTGACTTAGTGATCAGCGGCACAGTCAAACCGTAAACCTGTTTCTGGTTCATGCGGCGTGTCAAATCGATACCTGACGTGATGTTGCCCCACTGGTCAGAACCACCGATTTGCAGCTCGACATCATGCTGCTTGTTCAGCGAGGCAAAGTCGTACCCCTGCAGCAGGTTGTAGGAAAACTCGGTGAACGAAATGCCGACATCATCACGGTTTAAACGCTGTTTAACGGCTTCTTTGCTAATCATCTGATTAACGGAGAAGTGCTTGCCGATATCACGCAGGAAATCCAGCACGTTCATACTGCCGAACCAATCGTAATTATTAGCCGCGACCGCGCTGTTTTTGCCGCAGTCAAAATCCAGGAATGGGGAAACCTGACGACGAATCTTCTCTACCCACTCACCCACGGTTTCAGCCGTGTTCAGCTTACGTTCTGTGGCTTTAAAGCTTGGGTCACCGATCAGCCCCGTGGCACCGCCAACCAGCGCCACCGGCTTGTGGCCAGACAGCTGGAAGCGTTTCAGGCAGAGCAGCGGCACCAGATGCCCCAAATGCAAGCTGTCGGCGGTGGGATCAAAGCCGCAATACAGTGCAATTGGCCCTTGCGCCAGCCGCTCTGCTAACGCTTCCTCATCCGTCACCTGGGCAATCAAGCCCCGCTCTTGCAATTGTTTAATCAGGTTACTACTCGCCATCGATAACTCCATTTTTATAAAAAACAGGCTGTTACGTACCCGTTGGGTTGACGCACAACGCCGTGAGAGATGCGCAGCATACCTGTCTGCTGTCGCATGATGATTTCGCTGCTGCGTGATTTACGCAACAGGCTATGAACGCCATATCGCCGCGCAATGCCCAGCCAACGCGAAACTCCATAGGATAAAGTGCTGATGATAGGAGCGCCAGCGTTTAACACGGATATTTCGCGATTAAGGCGCTAAACGATCGATCTGCCACCCCTCGTCCTGCCGCTGGTAGAAAAATCGGTCATGCAGACGGTGTTCACCACCCTGCCAAAATTCGACAGAATCGATAACAACGCGGAAACCACCCCAGAAGCTCGGCAAAGGCACCTCGCCATTCTGGAATTTTTGCTTCAATTCCAAAAATTTGCTTTCCAGCACGCCGCGCGCTGAAATCCGGCTGGACTGCTTAGATACCCACGCACCAATTTGGCTATCTTTCGGGCGGCTGTGGAAATATTTCAGCACCTCAAGCGCCGGCAGCTTCTCTACGCGCCCCAGCACGATGACCTGCCGCTCTAGCATATGCCAAGGGAACAGCAGGCTGATACGTGGATTGTTTTCCAGATGATGGGCTTTGCGGCTGCCCATATTGGTATAAAACACCATACCTTTCTCATCATAGTGTTTCAGCAGAACGATACGCTGGTAAGGCTGCCCGTGCTCATCCACGGTCGCAACGGACATCGCGGTAGGGTCGGCCAGTTTTGCATCGCAGGCCTGCTTTAGCCAGCGTTCAAATAAATCCAGCGGGTTCGCGGGAAGATCGCTACGGCGAAGCCCGCCACGCGTGTATTCACGGCGGATGTCAGCAATATCGGCGGGTTGAATAAGAGGAGAACCGTCAGAAGGGGAGCGTTCCTGAGTCATAATATCCTGCTGTCGCAATGTCGGGCCAGAAGCGGGCGAAAATCCCATTTTGCTCCCGTACCCGAAAAATCGCAATCAGCAGCGACATCACTAGCGTCCGGCGTCAGTTACATTGGTGCCAATACGCAGTCGTCTACGATAACCCGTTCACCCCGTTGGATAAATGCACGATCGCCTTTGCTCCAGAATGTGTAGGTGTCATTGCTGTATCTGACGCCAGAAGCAGACACCACTTGAGGGAGCGTGAGACGTTCACCGTCCAGCAGGAAACTCACCTGTGGAGTCGCTTCACCACCCTGCTGTAGCGTCACGGTTAGCGGCATTGTCCCGCATTGATAATGCAGCGTTTCCACCGTCTGCTTATGACCAAAATAACTGCATCCACTCAGCAGAATCAGCGCTGTCCCTGTCAGCAATCGTTTCATTCTTTTCTCCTGTCATTCTTGTCGATGACGGCAACTGACGCTGCCGCTCATTTAAGTTTAACAAGAGGATAACAATGAGCCTCTCGGCAAAATCTGATTAATTCGCGTTGACCGGATAAATCGCGCCTAACACCGTTTCCTGACTCGCTCCCGTGACAGACGGCAGATTGCCCGGCAACCCTGATAGCGTGCGTGACGCCAGCCAGGCAAATGCCAGTGCTTCCATATCATCGCCGCTCACGCCGCATTCATCCGTCGTGCTGACTTCAATACCCGGCAGCAGTGCTGAGAGACGCGCCATAATGAGCGGATTACGCGCGCCACCGCCACAAACCAGCAAGCGTTCACACCCACCGACCAACAGCACTTGTTCAGCGATGCTCACCGCCGTTAACTCAGCCAGCGTCGCTTGAACATCCTGCGGCGCTATCGGCGACAGGCCAGACAGCATTCTTTCCAGCCAGCCCAGATTGAAATACTCACGCCCGGTGCTTTTGGGCGCTCGCAACGCAAAATAAGGATCGGTCAGCATCCGGCGTAGCAATAGCGGATTCACCTGACCACTTATCGCCCACACGGCGTCTTTATCATACGGCTGCGCGCAGTGCCGCCAGATCCAGGCATCCAACAGCATATTGCCAGGACCGGTGTCGTAGCCACGCACGGGTGCCCTCGGCACCAACAGCGACAGATTGGCGATGCCACCAATGTTGAGCACAATACGTCGTTCGACAGGATGCAACAGCAACGCATGGTGGAACGCTGGTACCAGCGGAGCCCCCTGCCCGCCATAAGCCAAATCACGGCGACGAAAATCCCCCACGGTTGTGATGCCCGTCAAGGCGGCAATGCGGTTATTATCGCCGATCTGCAACGTACAAGGCGCATCGCTCGTGGGCTCATGCCAAACCGTCTGCCCATGGCAGCCAATCGCGGTGATATCCTTCGCCCCCAACGCCGTCTCTTTAAGCAGCATCAGCACTGCTTCGGCAAACAAGATGCCCAGGCGGGTATCCAACTGCCCCAGCGCCGACAGCGTCACCGCCTGCCCCTGACACATACCCAGGATGGCCAGTTTGATGTCCTGCGGTATCGGGTGACAATAGCTGGCCTGCTGAGCAACCGTATGCTCGTCAATCGCGGCTAGCACAACATCCACACCATCCAGGCTGGTGCCGGACATTACGCCAATATATCTGCCTGATCTCATTATATAGTCTTTGCCCCTGTGGGATAAAAAGAGAACACCGATAACAACCGTTGCATCGAGAATAAAAGTAGCACGTTAACACGCTGAATTATTAAAATTTTTATGTTTTTTCCACACGGGTTAGGTTTTAACCAAATATTGGTTTTTGATAATATTTGCTACAAAAAAAGCCACTTCTCGTACTATTTACTTCTCTGTTTATACGCAATTTAAGCGCACTATTATATTCTGAAAAAAAGAGTAAAAAGAGTGGCATGCTACACTGAGCCAGACCATAATTTATTGGTATAACACTGCGTCGGCCGAGGCTTAGCCAGCCCGACATATTCGTGATTAAGGAGTTTGTATTATGATGAAGCGTTTACTTGTGGTTACCCTTGCTGGTATCACGCTGGCTGGTTGTGCTAATACTAGTACGCTTTCAGGTGATGTTTACAGTGCATCCGAAGCTAAACAAGTGCAGACCGTGACCTACGGTACGATTGTTTCTATGCGTCCGGTTCAAATTCAAGCGGGAGAAGATTCTAACGTGATCGGTGCGCTCGGCGGTGCTGTGCTGGGTGGTTTCCTGGGCAACACTATCGGTGGTGGTTCTGGCCGTAGCTTGGCGACGGCAGCGGGTGCTGTAGCCGGTGGGGTAGCAGGTCAAAGTGCTACGAGTGCGCTGAACCGTACACAGGGCGTAGAATTGGAAATTCGTCGTGATGATGGCAGTACCATCATGGTAGTTCAGAAACAAGGCGATACGAAATTCAGCGCAGGTCAACGCGTTGCCATGGCCAGCAATGGCCGCAGCATTACCGTTTCCCCACGCTAATGCTGTGTGACGATCGCNNGATGGCGGCGATCGTCACAACGAATAATCAACTCCCAGAATAAATAACCAATAATCGATACCGGTAATCTTGCTGGGATTTAATTCTCCCTCTGCATAACCCAAATTTAGCTACGCTTGATTCTCATGTAATGCCAATATATTTTTCTCAAGACGCGAAACCAGCAGCGCTAATTCATCCACCTGCTCCGGCGTAATACCAAATAAGACTTCACTACGTGTATGGCTAATTACCCCATTGACTGCCTGTATGATTGGTTCTGCTGATTCGGTCAGCATAATACGTTTTGCCCGACGATCGTGCGCACAAACGTGGCGAGTGATTAACCCTTTTTCCTCAAGCTGATCCAGTGTTCGGACTAATGAGGGTTGCTCAATACCTATCGCTTTGGCGAGTTGAATCTGCGACTGCCCAGGAGGTAGATGGTATATGTTATGCAACGTGACCCAATGCGTCTGAGTCAGTTCAAGTGGTTTTAATCGATGATCGACCAGCGCACGCCATACGCGCACCAGACGGGCTAAATCAGATCCTAATGGCAATTCCATCACCTCTCCTTATTGTTAGCACGCTAAGTTATATCCCTGGATTGCAATCAACTCTGATTTATAAAAATAAAAAATGACTTTCTTGTTGTAAATATAGATCCATATGAAATGGATTCTATCAAATAAAAGTCTTTTAAAAATGATCTCAGGCTTATTTTATTCAATCGAACGCTCCTGCGTTACTTAAACAAAATTTCACGTAAATAGATCATCTAAGACAAGATAACTTAGAACAACGATGGCTGACGGGACTCTGCTAGTGTATCGGATTTCTCTGAACGCTGTGAACGTTTCATTCTCTGCCGACACAAACGCAGCACATCCTGTTTCTGCGCATCACTCATTTGGCCCCAACTAAAGCGCTCATTACGACTGCGAAAGCAACCGCGACAATATCCGCTTTCACCCGCCTGACAAATACCACGGCATGGATTAGGGACAACAAAGAGTTCAAGTTGCTCTGGCACAACACCTCCTACTACAACTCTATTTATTGAAGCCCTGTTCTTTACCGCTGGCAAGCCCAAACGGACAGTCACAATGAAAATAATTAGGTAACCATTGTAATAACTGACGATTTTTTTACACGCCAGGCAGCCTAAAATTGCCCCAACGCGCTATTTACCCCTCCTGAGAGTACGTTTTAACACAAACCTCACCGTAGTGTCGCATTTTTAGCATCATCCCAACAGCTTGGACTCGGTAGCGCCACAACGCTATACTTTCCTCTTTGTTGCATTTTTTAACGAGGACACTATGCGCTTACTTCACACCATGCTGCGTGTTGGCGATTTACAACGTTCTATCGATTTCTATACCCAAATCCTGGGCATGCGCGTGCTGCGCACCAGCGAGAATACCGAGTACAAATACACGTTGGCTTTCGTCGGTTATACCGAAGAGAGCGAAGGCGCAGTTATCGAACTGACCTACAACTGGGGCGTCGACAGCTATGATTTGGGCAACGCCTATGGTCATATCGCGCTGGGCGTTGACGATGTTGCCGCAACCTGCGAGCGCATCCGCAAAGCGGGTGGCAATGTCACGCGCGAAGCAGGCCCGGTCAAAGGCGGTACAACCGTGATCGCATTCATCGAAGATCCAGACGGTTATAAAATCGAATTGATCGAGAACGCCCACGCCGGTAACGGCATCGGTCACTAATCTCCGTATTCTACAGGTGCTGTATCGGCACCTGTTCTCCCCCCTCTTCAGCTATCTCCACCGTTTGAAACAGCACAGGCATGCTGCATCTCCGGTCAAAATTTGCAATAATGCGCGCTGCGTTTTGCTAACAATTAAGAGAAAAATGGCTGATAAAAGTGATCTGAACGCCCTGAGCGGCCGTTTTCGTGGGTTTTACCCGGTAGTGATTGATGTTGAAACCGCCGGATTTAATGCGAAAACCGATGCCTTGCTGGAAGTTGCGGCGGTAACATTAAAAATGGACCAAGACGGTTGGTTACAGCCAGATGAAACGCTACATTTTCATGTCGAACCTTTTGAGGGCGCGATTCTGGAGCCCGCCGCACTGGCGTTTAACGGCATTGACCCCACCAACCCGCTACGTGGTGCCGTGAGCGAATATGATGCACTGCATGAAATTTTCAAAGTCGTGCGTAAAGGCATTAAAGATCAGGGCTGCAACCGCGCGATTATCGTGGCCCATAATGCTACATTCGATCATAGCTTTATGGCCGCGGCGGCCGAGCGCTGTAGCCTGAAACGTAATCCCTTCCACCCTTTTGCCACTTTCGATACCGCAGCACTTAGCGGACTGGTGTTAGGCCAGACGGTCCTTGCTAAAGCCTGTATTACCGCTGGTATTGCGTTTGATTCCAGCCAGGCGCATTCCGCGCTGTATGACACCAACCAGACGGCATTGCTGTTCTGTGAGTTGGTTAACCGCTGGAAACGTCTGGGCGGATGGCCGATTGCACTGGAAGAAAATTCGCTGGAAGACGCGTCAGCCGAAGACTAAAAAGGCCGAGATCAAAAAACGGGTGCCATAAAGGCACCCGTTGGCAGGATTTACGCTCGCAGCGTAACAACGTTTGACATCGTCATCACGCTAGGCGAAAGCATTATTCTTGATCAGCCTGCTGCGCTTTGTATTTGTCTGCAGTTTCTTTGATCAGCGGCTGTAGTTCACCGCGCTGAAACATTTCAACTACGATATCACAACCGCCAATCAGCTCACCATCAACCCACAGCTGTGGGAATGTCGGCCAGTTCGCGTATTTCGGCAGCTCAGCACGAATGTCTGGGTTCTGCAAAATATCAACATACGCAAAACGTTCACCACAGGCAGACAACGCCTGAACAGTCTGTGCGGAAAAGCCGCAGCTTGGCAATTTCGGGGAGCCTTTCATGTACAGCAGAATCGGGTTTTCAGCAATTTGGCGCTGAATTTTTTCAATTGTCGGTGTCGTCATCTTCTTGCTTCCTTAATTCTATAGGATGGCTAACGTCCAAAACGCTAGCCATGAGCCGCCGTCAGAGGTACTACGACAGCGACATTGACTCAGGGATATTGTACCGATGCCACTAGCCACAAAAAAACGCCATTTTTTGTAGGGTTATTTTTCCCTTGAAGATATTCACCATTGATGAAATCAACGCCAGAAAACGCTGATAAATCAATCGAAAAAATAACTATTAACGTTTTTTCACTATTCTGTATGAATAAAGCGACCATGCCCACTTTTTTATGACGCCGTTTTCAGGAATACTGTGCGGATTGAGCGAGTTAAGGATTATGTTCGGTCACTGTTATTATGCGCTTATTTATTACCCTTTTTATATTATTTTTCAGTAATCTATCCCTGAACATCGTTCAGGCTGCGCCGCATACCCCGCATTCTGCGCCAAAGAAAAGCGCCGTGGTAGAAACGAATAAGAAAAGCCGCCAAACAAAGGGTAATGCTAAGTCACCGACGCCGATCAAAAGCAAAAAACCAGAACCTACCGCCGTCAGCAATAAAACCAAATCCCGCACCCCGAGCAAAGTGACAGAAAAAAAGCTGTCACGGACGCAAAGCAGCACGCCCGCGCTCGTGAAAAAAAATCTTAAAAAGCTGAAGCCTGAAGAAGAGAAACAAACCACCGCACAAGCCAGAGTCAAAACCGGACTGAAGAAGAGCGCACTCAAGGGGAAAGCGGATAAAAATCCAGCGCCGACAGAAAAAGGAATGGCGCTAAGTGCAGCACATAAAAAACGCTATCAGCATGCCAAAACGACCGCAATGAATAAGTTGATGAGCCAGATAGGTAAGCCTTATCACTGGGGCGGTTCGTCTCCCTTTACCGGATTCGACTGTAGCGGACTGGTTTATTACGCCTACAAAGATGTCGTTAAGATCCAAATCCCACGCACCGCAAACGAAATGTATCACCTGCGTGACGCCGCTCCGATTAAAAAGAGCGAGCTGGAAAGTGGCGATCTGGTCTTCTTCCGCATCAATAATCGTGGCGCAGCCGATCACGTCGGGGTTTATCTGGGTGAAGGAAAATTTATTCAGTCGCCGCGTACAGGCTCAGATATTCGTATCAGCAAGCTGAGTGAAGATTATTGGCAGGAACACTACGTTGGCGCACGTCGCGTGGTGACGCCGCAGACGATTCGTTAAGAGACAGGTGTACGTAGTAGAGAAAAGCGCTGTGAAGAAAAGTGATTCAGACACGTTTTATGCATCATCAACGTGTCTGAATACCTAACCCGCTCAGAGGCACCGTTCGGTTAGTTCAGCACCGCAATAAAACTAAACGCGATGATCACAGCCAACGAACCCACAGTTGTCAGCAAAGACATCTTCAGATCTGTATCCATGAATTACTCCTTATTAACGAACGAATTTTATCTGAAAACTTCATCTGAAAAGACACCACCATTCACAGCCAAACCCGTTTAGGTAGTAAAAGCCACAAATAATAGGGTTATTACGATTCTTTCATAATTGTAGCGAAAAATCTCGGACGAATGCATCACTAATAGTATAAATTAGCCCTTTAACTTTCATGATAAATCGGACACAATCCGCTGTTTATGAAAGCGCTGCGTATCAGTCGAAAAACGTCAACCCAGATCCCTTCGGTATAACATTCGGCATTCTCCTTCTGAAATCCTGTTTTTTAGCTTAGAAGAAGAACATTAAACGTAGGCAAACGATTAACAATATACTTACGTCTGCAACAGGTAAATTCAGGAGTCATTTTTAGATGGCAACGATTAAAGATGTGGCAAAACGTGCTGGCGTTTCCACCACAACCGTATCGCACGTGATCAATAAAACACGTTTCGTCGCCGAAGAGACTAAGGCAGCCGTCAGGGCGGCAATCAAAGAATTGCACTATTCGCCCAGCGCCGTCGCCCGCAGCCTCAAAGTTAATCACACTAAATCTATCGGTTTGCTAGCCACATCCAGCGAAGCCCCCTATTTTGCCGAGATCATTGAAGCCGTTGAAAACAGCTGCTATGCCAAAGGCTACACGCTGGTGCTGTGTAATTCGCATAACGATATCGGCAAACAGCGAGCCTATCTTTCCATGCTGGCGCAAAAACGCGTCGATGGCCTGTTGGTAATGTGCGCTGAATACCCACCAGAGCTGTTGTCGATGTTGGAAGATTATCGCAGTATTCCGATGGTCGTTATGGACTGGGGACAGATGCATAGCGATTTTACCGATACGATTATCGATAACGCCTTTGAAGGCGGTTATATGGCGGGTCGCTACCTGATTGAACGCGGCCATCGGGATATCGGTGCCATCCCCGGCACTCAAGAACGCAACACCGGCAGCGGGCGCTACCTCGGCTTTTTGAAAGCGTTGAAGGAAGCCGACATCACCATACGCGACGAATGGGTAGTTCGGGGCGATTTCGAACCGGAATCCGGCTACAAAGCCATGCACAAGATCCTCGCACAGAAACAGCGTCCAACGGCCGTATTCTGCGGTGGCGATATTATGGCAATGGGGGCTATCTGTGCGGCTGATGAGCTGGGTCTGCGTGTGCCGCAGGATATTTCGGTGATCGGTTATGACAACGTGCGCCACGCGCGTTTCTTTACGCCTGCGCTAACCACCATCCACCAGCCAAAGGAGCGTTTGGGACAGTCCGCTTTCGCGATGCTGCTGGATCGCATTACCAGTAAGCGGGAAGATGCACACGTCATTGAAGTGCACCCGACGTTGATTGAACGCCGCTCGGTTGCAGACGGCCCCTACCTCGACTATCGCCGCTAGCCGCAGCCATTCTGTACCGACGATTTTTTTATTCCTGCTGCTTCCCCTCTCTGCTTCAGCCAATTCTCTTGTATGCTGGCTGAAGCAGTTCTACATTTAATCCCGTGTTTCATTTTCTCTGGTGACAGCCGATACCTCAGCGGCGATAAGTGTTGTCCTGAATGGCTTGGCACGCTCGCTTTCAGCAAAACTGGCCACGGCTTTCCACACGCTACACGGCCCGCTTCCGCCGGATGTTCAGCTACTATCTTAACTTTTGTGCAGGGGCTTTCAGAGCAAGGAAACTTCAGCTCTGGCAGGTCTTGTTCAGCACGGATGGAGTCGACGGTGGATTGCGCGTTGCGCGCTGACAGCATTGTGTGTTGACAGAAAGTCGTGTGCTGACTGAAAAGAGAAACCGGACGGTAGCAACGCCGTCCGGTTTACCAGAATGTGCAACGTAGGAATTACTCTTCCTTGCCGAGCTCGCTCGCCTGCTTGCTAGCCAACACGCGCTCGACCGTATCGACCACGGCCTGTGTCTGCGGGTCGATTTCGATATTAATCCGATTGCCCAGACGCTTCTGCCCCAACGTGGTACGGTTCAGCGTTTCTGGAATTAAATGCACGCAGAAACGTCCACGGGTCACTTCGCCTACCGTCAGGCTGATACCGTCAATCCCAACGAAACCTTTATGCAGCACGTATTTCATCAGCGCTTCATCCGCAAGGCGGAACCAAATCTGATGATTATTCTCTGACACCTGAATCTTCACCACTTCCGCCGTACACATGATGTGGCCCGACATGACGTGTCCACCAATCTCATCACCGAATTTTGCGGCACGCTCAATATTGACGACATCACCTTCATGAATATCGCCCAGATTCGTTAACCGCAGCGTTTCCTTCATGAGATCAAAACTGACACGATCGCCGTCAATGGCGGTTACCGTCAGGCAGCAACCGTTGTGCGCCACCGAAGCGCCGGGCACGAGCCCTGGCAACAGGTCGGGCGGGAGCTGGACAATGTGCGTGCGAAAGTTGGATTTTTCTTCAATCGACACCACCGGCGCGGTGCCCTGAACAATACCGGTAAACATGCGGTTTGCCTCTTAAAAACAAAGAAATGACGTTGTGCAGTGTGCCCGATATTCCGCGGAAAACCAAACCGGAATACGGTACGTCAGAGGTTATCGAAACCGCAGCGTAACAAAAAGAATATATTCTCTTTCAAGCTGGTTTACTTTTATTAAGTCGTTACAATAACGTTCTCATTTTATTCTTGACGTTTTTCATATCCAGATTATTCATCCCGCTAGCAAAATTAAGTCATTCAAGGAAGGTATCCGTGCAACAGTATCTGACAGAAGCGCGTAAATTATCGGCGCTTGCTGTTCCTGTCATTATTGCGCAAGTGTCCCAAACGTCGATGGGTGTGGTTGACACCGTCATGGCCGGTGCTTATAGCGCCACCGATATGGCCGCCGTCGCCGTGGGAACCTCTATCTGGCTACCCGCCATTCTTTTTGGCCATGGCCTGCTGTTGGCGCTGACGCCCGTTGTCGCACAGCTCAACGGTTCCGGCCGACGCGATCGCATCTCTTATCAGGTGCGACAGTCCTTCTTCCTCGCCGCCATCATTTCTGTGCTTACGATGCTGGTGCTGTATCAGGGGGAATACGCCATTAACCTGATGAGCGACAGTTCGCCCGAGCTGGCTGCAAAAGCCATCGGCTATCTGCATGCGCTGCTGTGGGGCGTTCCCGGCTATCTGTTCTATCAGGTTTTACGCTGCCAGTGTGAAGGGCTGTCCAAAACCTACCCCGGCATGATGATTGGATTCATCGGGCTGTTAATCAACATCCCGATCAACTACATCTTTATCCACGGTAAATTTGGCATGCCCGAACTGGGCGGCGTTGGCTGCGGCGTGGCTACCGCCTCGGTTTACTGGATCATGATGCTATTGATGATGCTTTATACCCGACGCGCTTCCTGGCTACGCGATATCCGCCTGCACCGTCCCGCATTCCGCCCGGACGTTGCCGTGCTGAAGCGCCTCTTTGGCCTCGGTTTACCTATCGCGCTGGCATTACTTTTTGAAGTAACACTGTTTGCCGTGGTGGCACTGCTGGTATTGCCGCTGGGCGTCGTCGATGTGGCGGGTCACCAGATTGCTCTGAACTTCAGCTCGCTAATGTTCGTTCTTCCTCTCTCGGTTGGCGTTGCGACCACCATTCGCGTCGGACACCGCTTAGGGGAAGGTTCGGTTGAAAACGCCCGTATCGCCGCACACACCGGTATCATGGCCGGCGTGGCGTTAGCCAGCTGTACGGCCATTTTCACCACACTGCTGCGTGAGCCTATCGCCCTGCTCTACAATCAGGATCCGCTGGTTGTGGCAATGGCTTCTCAGCTCATGCTGTTGGCTGCCGTTTATCAAATTTCCGACGCCGTTCAGGCGATCGGCAGTGGTGTTCTGCGCGGTTATAAAGATACCCGGTCAATTTTCTATATTACGTTCACGGCGTACTGGGTCTTGGGCCTACCGAGCGGCTATCTGCTGGCGTTGACGGATATTATCGTGCCGCGCATGGGGCCTGCGGGCTTCTGGTGTGGTTTCATCATTGGCCTGACGGCAGCGGCCGTGATGATGGTGACGCGGATTCGTTTTCTCCAGCGCCAACCCGCCGCACGGATTTTAGCGCGCGCCGCTCGCTAGATAACGTTTCATCCAGTTTACGTCGAAAAAAACGACATAATGGATACAACCCCAGCAATCGCACTGGCAAGAGCACAAAATTGCATTTTTCCTCTTGCCAGTTTTCCCCTTGCTCGCTACTATTCGCCTCGCTGTCAGACAGGCAGCACGGTATCTTAATGCGTTCATAGCTCAGTTGGTTAGAGCACCACCTTGACATGGTGGGGGTCGTTGGTTCGAGTCCAATTGAACGCACCATTTCTTGTTTTTTCTTCGATTACGTCCTTTCTTTATTGTCTCTTATATTCGATTAGTGCTGCTATTATCAGGGTAGCTACCCTCTATATCTGCTAATTAACACAGCGTCTGTATTAACAGGCCAGAAGCCATTTATGCCTCCAGCCTGCGTTTTCAGAATTGCTGATTACCTAATTAGACTATTTGTGAATGAATACGACAGAGCGCCGCCGTTATTCCGCTTGTGATTCGATCACCACCACGCATTGCCCCGCGCGAACGGATGCGCCGGGCTGACAGCGGATCTCCCGCACCGTGCCACGCTGCGGCGACACAATCGGGATTTCCATTTTCATGGATTCGAGAATCATCAGCGTTTCACCCTCGGCTACCGTTTTGCCGATCTCCGTCGTCACTTGCCAGAGATTACCGGAAATCGGGCTTTCTACGCCGGCCTGTCCCGGCAGGATCGGTACTTCGCTCGCTTCTTCAATCACCACGTCCACGCTATCCGTCACTGATTGACCGGCAATACGCCAGCGCTCGCGCTCTGCCTCAAACGCAGCCCGCTGACGCACACGGAATGTTTCGATCGCTTCCGCTTCTCGCGACAGGAAATCCTGATAGTCGTTTAGCGCCAGTTCGCTTTGCTCGATCCGTAGCGGGTAGCGCCCTAGCGGGAAATCCCGTCGGATCGATAACAACTCGTCGGCCGACACCGGATAGAAGCGAATTTGGTCAAAGAAGCGCAGCAGCCACGGCTTACCGTCAAATGCGCCAACGCCGCGATAGCGATCCCACATTTGCAACGTGCGTCCGACAAACTGGTAGCCGCCCGGCCCTTCCATGCCGTACACGCACAGGTACGCGCCGCCGATGCCCACCGAGTTTTCCGCCGTCCAGGTACGCGCCGGGTTATATTTGGTGGTGACCAAACGGTGGCGTGGATCCAGCGGCGTTGCCACCGGTGCGCCGAGGTAAACATCGCCCAGCCCCATCACCAGATAACTGGCGTCAAAGACCGTTCGGTAAACCTCATCAAGATTATCCAATTCGTTAATACGGCGGATAAATTCAAGGTTGCTCGGGCACCAGGGCGCATCGCTGCGTACCGTGGTCATGTATTTTTGGATCGCCAACTGGCAGGCGGGATCGTCCCAGGACAGCGGCAGATAAACCACTCGTGATGGCACTGTCAGATTCTGCTGGGTGCAAACGTCCTGCCATAGCGTAGAAAGCACATCCAACAGGTGCTGTAACGAAAGCATTTCGGGGCGATAGTGCACCTGCAACGAGCGAATGCCCGGCGTCACGTCAATGATGCCATCGAGCGTCTGTTGCTCCAGCGCCAGCATCAGCGCATGGACACGAAAACGCAGCGCCACATCCAGTTCCGCCGCCCCCACTTCCAGCAGCAAATGAGTATCGCCGGACAGCCGTGCAATCAGCCGTTTATCCTCCTCACCGGTATCCAACACTACCGGAGAAATCAGCGCGGCAGGCGACCACTCGACAGCGATCGGGGCAAGCTGTTCCACCTCTGCATGACGTGCCTGCGCCAATGCGCGCGCCGTCGGGAGATCGACAGGAATAAAGCGCACACGGTCGCCCGCATTAAGCTGCCCTAGCACCCACAGGTCGGCTTCGATTATCGTCACCGGACAGACGAAACCACCCAAGCTCGGGCCGTCCGGCCCCAGAATAACCGGCATATCGCCAGTGAAATCCACCGCGCCAATGGCATACGGGTTGTCGTGAATATTCGAAGGATGTAGCCCGGCTTCTCCACCGCTGTCGCGCACCCACTCTGGTTTCGGCCCAATCAGGCGCACACCCGTGCGGCTGGAGTTAAAATGGACTTCCCACTCGGTGGTGAGGAACGTTTCCATATAGGCAGGCGTGAAATAGTCCGGTGCCGCATGCGGGCCGTAAATCACACGTAGTTCACGCACCGCAGACAATGTGGTGCGCAATGCGTCCGGCAGGCGGTCTCCAATACGTCGGTCAGCCAGCGGCGCAAGGTGCAAGACGTCACCCGCCCGCAGCGCCCTGCCCGCGTGGCCGCCAAATTGCCCCAGCGTGAAGGTACTTTTACTGCCGAGATAGT
Source organism: Pectobacterium brasiliense (assembly GCF_013449685.1). Classification (GTDB taxonomy): domain Bacteria; phylum Pseudomonadota; class Gammaproteobacteria; order Enterobacterales; family Enterobacteriaceae; genus Pectobacterium; species Pectobacterium brasiliense_A. The sequence goes on from NZ_JACDSF010000004.1 coordinate 41,208, forward strand.
CCGGCACATCAATACCGCCACGCAGGCAAAGATAGCTGCGAACCCCTTGCGCACTCGCCGCACCTAACCGCAGCGTGCCACCCGCCGGTATCGCAAATACGCGATCCATCGGCACAGGTTGACCGTCCAGCTCGATAGCGATAGCCGCACCAGTGACTGCCGCTACAGCGTCCGTATTAAAACGTAATGTCGGCCCGTTCATCGTGACTTCCAGCGCCGCCATTCCCGCCGGATTCCCCACCAGACGGTTGCCTAAACGCAGCGCGCGATCGTCCATCGGTCCCGATGGCGGCACGCCGACCGCCCAGTAGCCGAGACGTCCGGGATAATCCTGTACGGTGGTCTGCGTACCGGCGCTTACCACTTCGCAGGTTGTCGCCTGGTAGACCAACGCATCCAGACAGCGCGTCCACGGCTGACCGCTGGCAAACGGATCTGCCGCTAAAATCTGGCGCAGATAGTCACGGTTGTGCTCCACACCGTAGAGTCGCGTGTCCGCCAGCGCCCGATCCAGCCCCGCCATCGCCTGTTCGCGGGTGGACGCACAGGCGATGATCTTAGCCAGCATCGGGTCGAAAAATGGGGGAATCTCGCACCCGGCCGTCACCCAGGTATCGATACGCAGGCTCTGTCCTTCTGCGGCGGGGAACGCAACTTCCGTCAGTAATCCCGGCGACGGCTGGAACTGTTTGCCCGGATCTTCCGCGTACAGACGTGCCTGAATCGCATGCCCCTGCGGCTTCAATCCGGCAGACAGCTCGCGCAGCGGTGGTAAATCCCCCGCAGCCAATTCGATCATCCAGCGCACCAGATCCACGCCCCAGACCTGTTCCGTTACGCCATGTTCCACCTGTAGGCGCGTATTGACTTCAAGAAAGTAAAAACGGTCCGTCGCGCTGTCATAAACGAATTCCACCGTTCCGGCACTGCGATAATTTACCGCCTGTGCCAGACTGATCGCCGCCGCACACAGCGCATCGGCGACCCCGTCCGGCAGGTTGGGCGCGGGTGTTTCTTCAATCACTTTCTGGTTACGACGCTGCACCGAGCAGTCCCGAACACCCAGCGCCAGCACGTCGCCCTGCCCATCGCCAAAAATCTGCACCTCCAGATGTCGGGCGCGTTCGATATATTTTTCGATGAATACGCCCGCATCGCTGAAGTTGTTCTGCCCCAGACGCTTTACTGTTTCAAACGCGTCGGACAGTTCCGTGGCGCTATAGCAGACGCGCATCCCGATCCCACCGCCTCCGGCCGTGCTTTTAAGCATGACCGGATAGCCGATTGCCGCCGCCGCACCGAGGGCCGCATCAATATTTTCCAGCAGCTCGGTGCCTTCCAGCAGCGGTACGTTGTGCTGCTTCGCCAGCGCGCGCGCGGTATGCTTTAAACCAAATACACGTAGCTGCTGCGGCGTCGGCCCGACAAAGGCAATCTGCGCCGCTTCGCAGGCTTCGGCAAACGCCGCATTCTCGGACAGAAAACCATAGCCGGGATGAATGGCCTGCGCGCCGCTGCGCTGCGCCGCAGAGAGAATTTTTTCTACATCCAGATAGGTATGAGCCGCCGCGCCCTCTCCCAGACTAATGGCTTCATCGGCATCCTGAATATGCAGGCTACTGATATCGGCATCAGAATAGACCGCGACGCCACGGACGTTCATCTCACGTAGCGAACGCAGAATACGGCACGCAATCGCGCCACGGTTGGCAATCAGAAGTTTGTCGAACATACGCTAGACTCATGCAAGGGCGGGTCGTCCCGCCAAAATGCGATCCGCATGATGGTCGTCCATCGCGGTAACGGTCAAAGGATGTAGAGGCATGCCCCCACACCGAAATCATCAGGCTTTGTCATGCTGAGAACGACTCGTCGACGGCAGATAATAGCGGTTTGCCCGAGCCTCCAGTACGCTCACCAGCCACGTTTTCACCCGCTGCCAGCGCGTGCCTTTTTCACAATCCAGCGGCATCAGTTCCATATCAGCACCTCCGCTGGCGTTGGGTTCCAACCGTTGCACGGGTTATTCAACTGCGGACAGTTGGAAATCAGCACGATGACGTCCGTTTCAGCACGCAGCTCCACATATTTACCCGGTGCGGAAATACCGTCTTCAAAGGTCAGTCCGCCTTCCGCCGTCACCGGCACGTTCATGAAGAAGTTGATGTTCGCGCCGATGTCCTTTTTGTTCAGGCGGCCATCGTGCAGACAGGCACAGAGAAAGTTATCGCGGCAGCTATGCATGTAGCGTCGGTCAAGCGCATAACGTACGGTATTGCTCTCCTGCGCACAGGCGCCTCCCAGCGTGTCATGGCGACCGCAGGTGTCGGCGACTATCGTCAGCAACGGATTACCAAGGTTGGAATACAACACGCTGCCCGTCGTCAGGTAGACGCTATTTTGGCGACGCAGCGTACGTTGCGGATCGTAGCGTTCACGTGGGTCATCGACGCGATAGAACAACGTATCCACCGCCTGATTGCCTTCCAGATCCAGCAGTCGCAGCGTCTGCCCCTGCTTGACCTCAAACAGATAGGGTTCTCCGGCAGGGATCACATGGCGGAATACCGCGTCCTCGGCCGTTTTATTACTGGCAATTAACGTCATGTCCGGCCTCCTTACAGGCAAAAGCGTTCGGTATTGTGAAACGCGCGTGCATTTTCCTCACGAAACGCACGGCAGTACGCGGCGACATCCTCGCCTTCCGCCCGGCTCCAGGTGAGTGCAATCGGGCGCGGCGCATACGTCGGGTTAGGATCCATCGGGTGTTGCAAGGCGGTCAGCACCACCAGCGTATCCATCGGCGCATACAGCTCGATATAGTCTCCCGCCTGAGAATGATTGGCGTGAAAGTGAAACTGACCTTGCGCATCCACGGTGACTTTGCTGAACAGGTTGATCGTCATCAGCAGATCTTGCAGATTGAGGTTCCATTTCCCCATTTCGACCAACAGGTTATCCATGCCGTTGCGGAAAAAGCCGTTGCGCAATTCCTGATAGCGCCCCTGCCCATATTTCTCCTGCACTTCCTGTGCATTGAGCACGCCACCAAAGCTGTCGTGCCAGCCGCACGTGTCGGCAACAATCGCCGCCAGCACGCGTCCCATATCGGAATAGAGACAGTGCCCGACCGTCAGCCTGGCGGTATGTTGCCCTTTCAGGGTATCCGGCAGGTTCAGGCGTTCGCTGGTCTGGTGGACGTTGAACAGCAGCAGGCCCACATTGCCGCCGCCTTCCACATCTTCGATACGCAGAATCTGTCCACGCTTGAGGATGAAAGAGGTATGCCCTCCGCCCGGCACTATTTCTTCATCAAACGTCGTTCGGCCTGTCGATGTGTTTGTCGATGTCTGTATCGCTGTCATAACCGAAAGCTCCTTAAATAGGGGATGTCGCCACGCTGACTACAGGAGGCACCAGCGTAAGCGCACGCTGGCGTGTGGCAAGACGCTCCTGATTAAGCGGGATGTCATAGGTAATGCGTGCGCCATAGGCTTCCGGCGCATGCGGGTCGATGCGCACTTTGTCGAACACCAGCAAGCGCGTGCCAAGGTGGAAACCTTCTGGCAAATCGTGGGTGACCATAAAGACCGTTAAGCGGGTTTCCCGCCACAGCTCCAGCAGCAGCGTGTGCATATCGCCGCGAATACCGGGATCCAGCGCCCCGAACGGTTCATCGAGCAGCAGGATGCGTGGCTGGACAATAAATGCCTGAGCAATAGCGAGCCGCTGCTGCATGCCGCCGGAAAGCTGGTTAGGGTATTTGTGCATGGCGTGTCCCAGCCCGACGCGCGCCAGCATCCGCGCGGCATCGTCTCGCGCCACCTGCTTGCGCTGCCCAAACAGCCTGCCGAGCCAAGGGGAACGCGGTATCTCCAGCCCAATCACCACGTTTTCCAGCACGGTTAAATGTGGGAAAACCGAATAGCGTTGAAACACCACGCCGCGGCTGGCATCCGGTTCGGCGGGCAGCCGCTTCCCTTCGAGCCGCACTTCGCCACGGCTAGGCGTTTCCTGCCCCAGCAGCAGACGCAGAAAGGTAGATTTACCGCAGCCGGATGCCCCGACCATCGTGCAGAATTCCCCTTCCTCAACGTTCAGGTTGAGCCGTTCCAGCACAACGTGGTCGCCGTATTCCTGCCAGATGTTATCGATCTCAATAAAACTCATGCTTTGCTTTCCTCTGACCACGGGAACACGCGGCGATGCAGCCAGCGCAGCGCCATATCCATGAGCCATGCCAGCAGCGTGATCCACACGACGTAAGGCAGAATCACATCCATCGCCAGATAGCGGCGTACCAGAAAGATGCGGTAACCGAGCCCTGCCGTTGCCGAAATTGCTTCGGCAGAAATCAGGAATAGCCACGCCGCGCCCAGCAGCAGCCGTAGTGAAATCAGCAGTCGCGACAGCAGCTGTGGCAGGATGACACGCAGCACCACGACCCAGCTGTTCGCTCCCAATGTCTGGGCTTTAATCAGCATTTCCTGCGGTATGTTGCGGGCGCGCTGTTCGAGATCGCGCGCCAGCATCGGCGTAACGCCAATCACGATCAGCATCACTTTCGAGAGTTCATCCAGCCCAAAGACGATGAAGAGAATGGGCAAAATCGCCAGCGGCGGGATCATCGACAGCACCGTCATCAGCGGCGAGAGCGACGCGCGAAACAGCGGAAAAGCCCCAGCCGCAATCCCGAACAGCAGGCTCAACAGGCTGGCGATCCCCAGCCCCAGCGCGAGACGCACCAGACTGGCCTGCGTATCCAGCCAGAACAGGTAATCACCGCTGCGTTTATCCTCGGTGAATGCCATGCGCTGAATCGCCTCGGCCATTTGCCCAAGACTCGGCAAGAGTTTGTCATTGGGGTTAGCCTCCAACCGCAGCGCCGACCCGATGAGGTACAGCACCAGCAGCACAACAAACGGCAGCAGGACCAGCAACAGCCGTCCGCCCCGACTGGGGTAGCGATTGATCAAGCGCACGATAGTCTCTCCAGTTTGCGGGTCAGAGTTTGTTCTCTGCGGCCAGACGCACGAAGGTGTCGTCAAAGCGCAGTTTCACATTGGCGCTGTCACCCTGTGTTACCTGTCCGGGGAACGTCATACCGATAAAATCCGCGCTCTGTGCGCCAGTGCCGAGCAGCCCTTTATCGAAGGAGAAATCAGCCACTCGCTTCATGGTGTTAGGGAGATCCGGGCTGGTCAGAAACGCCAGATTGTCCTGTGCGGAATAAAACAGATGGGTAGTTTTTAACTGCGCCTGATAGCCGGCCAAATCGGTGCCAGAGGCGGCCGCCATGGACTCCAGCGCCGGTTTGTCGCCCGCTTTCATCAGCGCCATCATTTCAAACCAGGCACCAGCCAGCGCTTTGCCCAACGCCGGATTGTCCTGTAGCGTTTGCGTGTTCACGACCATCATGTCGATCAGTTCGCCGGGAATCTGACCGGACTGGAAGACTTCCGTGGTGTCCGGCTGGCTTTTGATGGCAGAGAGCTGGGGGTTCCAGGCGACAGCGGCCTGCACGCTGCGGGTGGCAAAGGCGGCGACAATATCGGCATCCGACGTGTTAACAACGGTGACATCCCGCTCCCGCAATCCGGCCGTCTCCAGACCGCGTACCAGCAGGTAATGGGAGACAGAGAGTTCAGGCAGGTTAACCTTCATCCCGCGCAAATCGCTCAGCGTTTTTCCTTTGCCTTTGAGCACGATGCCATCGTTGCCTGCGGAGAAACTGCCGAGCAGCAGCGCCGTGGTATCCACACCGCCCGCCGCCGGAATCGTCAGGGCATCCATGTTGGTCATCGTGCAACCGTCAAACTGCCCAGCGGTGTATTGGTTGATCGATTCGACGTAGTCGTTAAGTTGGGTGACCTTAATCTTGATGCCGTACTTGTCGGCCCATTTATCGATAATACCCTGCGTGCCGATGAAGCCCCACGGCATCCATCCGGCATAGATCGTCCAGCATACGTTGAATTGCGTTTTAGGCGCAGCCTGAGAAGGGAAACTCAGCAGCGCTGAGAGACTGAGGACGCAAACGCCCAGTAAACGAGATAGGTTCATGCCAGACCTCCGGTTGAGTAGGAAAAAAGCGGGAACAGCGCGACACCATGGGTGTTGCTGTCTCCCGGGCTTTTGTCCCGCCGTGTAACCTCAACTGGAGGTCGCCAGCTCTCGGACCAGACATCCATAAGATATGGATCGGAACCCTAGCCAGCTATTCAGGTTGTTCAGCGCCATGCGTGGTGCTGTCCCGAATAGAGAAAAGCAAAAGGCGTGCCAGCACAGAAAGTACCAGTCCGGCTGTCGTTTATAGGGAGAATTATGCGGGGAAGCTCGCCGCTATCGCGCTATCCCGGTGCAGTAGCACAGCGAGTACGCCTCACGGCAGTGCAACGAGGCGGTACGAATGCAAGGCTTAGCGAGCAGAACGGCTGGCCGCTATTTTTTCCAGCAGCGCACGCTGTCGTTTGAATGCTCAATTCACGATGATGTGTTCAAGATTCTGGAAAAAGTCGATGGCAAGATGGACATGACGCCGGAACAGACTCAGGCCTTTATTGTGGGTTTGAAGCTATTTAGTGAAGTGATGATGCAGAATAGAAAGCACCCGCTGTTTAAGGAATTCGCCGCCCCGTTCAGAGAATTCATGCTTAATCTCAAGAAGCAGTGATAGAGAAGATCGCGCAGCAAAAATGATGCTCCCCGCGCCGTGAAAACACCAGCGCGGGGAGCGTGACGTCTTACTCTGCCAGATCGAAGCGATCCGCATTCATCACTTTCACCCAGGCAGCAACAAAGTCATTCACAAACTTCTCTTTGCTGTCGTCCTGTGCGTAAACCTCGGCGTAGGCGCGCAGAATGGAATTGGAGCCAAAGACCAGATCCAGGCGCGTCGCTGTCCATTTGACTTCGCCCGTTTTACGGTCGCGGATTTCATACAGGTCTTTACGGTATGGCTTCCACGTGTATTTCATGTCGGTCAGGTTGACGAAGAAATCATTCGTCAGTGCGCCTTCACGATTCGTAAATACGCCGTGTTTGGTGCCACCGTAGTTGGTCCCCAGCACACGCAGGCCGCCAACCAGCACCGTCATCTCTTTCGCCGTCAGCCCCATCAGTTGGGTGCGATCGAGCATCAGCTCTTCCACGCTCACGGCATAGTCTTTCTTCAGCCAGTTACGGTAGCCATCGTGGATAGGTTCAAGGACGTCAAAAGATTCAGCGTCGGTCAAGGCATCGGTGGTGTCGCCACGTCCCGGAGCAAACGGCACAGTCACCTGTACGCCAGCCGCTTTCGCCGCTTTCTCAATCCCCACATTACCCGCCAGCACGATGGTATCAGCCACGCTGGCCCCCGTTGCAGCGGCAATGCTTTCCAGCACGACTAACACACGCGCCAGACGCTCAGGCTCGTTACCTACCCAGTCTTTCTGCGGGGCGAGGCGAATACGCGCGCCGTTGGCACCACCACGCATATCGGAACCACGGAACGTACGGGCGCTGTCCCAGGCGGTTGCAACCAGTTCACTGATGGAAAGGCTACTTTCTGCAATGCGTGCTTTGACAACATCAACATCATAGTCGGTACGCCCCGCCGGAACCGGATCCTGCCACAGCAAGTCTTCCTGCGGCACATCTGGACCCACGTAGCGCGCTTTCGGCCCCATATCGCGGTGCGTCAGTTTGAACCACGCCCGAGCAAAGACTTCGGAGAAGTACGCCTGATCCTGATAGAAACGCTCGGAAATCTTGCGATATTCCGGGTCAACTTTCAGCGCCATGTCGGCATCGGTCATCATTGGGTTGTAGCGAATAGACGGGTCTTCAACGTCAACCGGTTTGTCTTCTTCTTTAATACTGACGGGCTCCCACTGCGATGCACCAGCCGGGCTCTTTCTCAGTTCCCATTCGTGATTCAACAGCATGTGGAAGAAGCCGTTATCCCATTTCGTCGGATGCGTTGTCCAGGCTCCTTCCAGCCCGCTGGTGACGGTATAGCGCCCTTTGCCCGATCCGGTCGGGTTATGCCAACCGAGACCTTGCTCTTCAACATCGGCACTTTCTGGTGCCGCGCCCAGCAGGCTGGCATCACCATTACCGTGGGTTTTACCCACCGTGTGTCCGCCCGCTGTCAGGGCGACGGTTTCTTCATCATTCATCGCCATACGGGAAAACGTAACGCGCATGTCTTGTGCGGTACGCAGTGGATCAGACTTGCCGTCAACGCCTTCTGGGTTAACGTAAATCAGCCCCATTTGTACCGCCGCCAGCGGGTTTTCCAGCGAGGTACGATCGTCGCTGCCATAGCGCCCGGTGCTCTTCGCCAGCCACTCTTTTTCCGAGCCCCAGTAGGTGTCTTTTTCCGGGTGCCAGATGTCTTCACGACCAAAGGCGAAGCCAAATGTTTTCAGCCCCATGGATTCATACGCGATATTACCCGCCAGAATAATCAGGTCCGCCCAACTGAGTTTATTGCCGTATTTTCTTTTGATGGGCCACAGTAAACGGCGTGCTTTATCGAGGCTGACGTTATCCGGCCAGGAATTGAGCGGTGCGAAGCGCTGGTTACCCGTTCCACCGCCGCCGCGACCATCGGTTGTGCGGTAGGAGCCTGCCGAGTGCCAGGCCATACGAATCATCAGGCCGCCGTAGTGACCCCAGTCCGCTGGCCACCATTCCTGGCTGTCGGTCATCAGTGCATGCAGGTCTTTTTTGAGGGCATCGACATCGAGGGTTTTAAGGGCTTCACGGTAGCTGAAATCGCTGCCTAACGGATTGGTCTTGGTATCGTGCTGATGAAGAATGTCGAGATTGAGGGCATTTGGCCACCAGTCCGTGTTTGACGAGCCAGTAGAAGTGTTTCCGCCGTGCATAACCGGACACTTGCCGGCTGGTTTCGTTTTATTCTCGTCCATCATTATCTCCCAGTATGTTGCATTGCCTTAATCGCTGCGCAAGAAGGTGGGGTCGTTCTCCGATAGCCTTGCCTTATGGCAACAGAGCGCTTCACCAATTCCTTCTTCTTGATGCAAGACAGTGCCAGAGTCTCCCTATAATTTATAATTGTATATGCTAACTTCTGCGATAGCTTAACCTGATGAAAAGCGGTTCAATCGCACATTTTTACTATCTGCATCAATAATCTCGCCGATAGAACCGCTTGTGATAATGAGTCCGCTTGTCATCACGGCCTCTTTCAAGAAGCCGCGGATTCTTTTGCTACCTTAAAAACTACAGCGATGGCGAACGGAGTATGAACTGAGTAAGGACGCAAATCCGGCTAAACATTCGACACTTGAAAGGACATGATAAATAAAGCGCTTGCCACCAGCGCCAGAGCCGTCCATAATAGCGCCCATTCCAAACACTGGAATGAAGAAAAGCATTCTAATCAAAACGTTACTGATTAAGATGTTATCTACTGTACGACCGTAGCTCAGTTGGTTAGAGCACCACCTTGACATGGTGGGGGTCGGTGGTTCGAGTCCACTCGGTCGTACCAATTCATGTTCTGTAAATATTATCCTACGCCCGTAGGTTAATGAATGTGAATTGAAATTCTCCCTACTCGTATCTTGTAAAATCATAAAAATAAATTCAATATTTTCACCTATTCTCCCTACTGATTGATTCAGGTTAAGATTATTTCGGCTAACCGATACAATTGAGAACCCAAATGTAGCCCTGTGTCTAATCAGGAGCGTCAAAGGGCTATTCATAAAAAATGCACCTTAATCAGTTGAGTTTTCAACTTTTGGGGTGCAGTTCAAAAAGCAGCATGTTCAACTGAAGTGGTTTAAGCACTGGCCATCGTATTGCCCTTTGATTTTATAACGACAATCAAGACGTGTGATTACGTTTTTAACTAATTACCCCCATAACCTCACTAAATGCCACCCAATAAAGACGTATCGAAAATCCGAGAAGCAATATCCCCACGAAACGTTCAAACCAATGTCCGATACGCCAAAATCTCTGGCGCATCGTCTCATTGGCGAATATCAAGCTAACCAGTACAAACCAACTTGCATTAACAAGGCACATCCAGCCGCCATAAAGCACCTGAATACTCAAGGGCGTAGATGCACTGACCACCGTGGTAAATACGGCCAGAAAAAACAAGGTTGCTTTTGGATTGGTGGCATTTGTCAGGAACCCCAACACAAAAGACTCACGAAAACTCTTGGTTCCAGTTTCAGTATCTGGAGACGGTTCTTGCGTTTGTTGGCCTGCCTGCCTGATGAAAGCCATACCGAGGTAAAATAAATAGCTTGCACCAACTAACTCAGCTGTAAGCAGCAGCCAAGGTGTGGCATGCATCAATGCCCCCATCCCCAACAAGGTATAGATGACATGTACCGAGATACCCGCACCGATACCTATTGCGGTCCCTATTCCAGCTTTATGGCCATAACGTATGCTCTGACGGATTGTCACAGCGAAATCAGGGCCTGGAGCGACAACAGCAAGAAAGTGTATAGCCGCAAGCGAAAGGAATTCCCCCAAGTAGTTAAATGCCATATCAGCTCCAGAAAGTCAGTGGCATTGCAAGAGCACGGTAGCCGACAAACAAAGGTGTGGCATCTAAGAGCAAACCGTAGCGACCGTCAGCTACTTGCTTACACTCCAGAACTTCAACTTCTGTCTCTGTTATGTCACTTTTCCAATACAATTTTCGCGTCATATAGTTATTCCTTTAAATAAAACGCGATTGTATTTATATGCCTTGGATGACACAATCCATCATAAAATCAAATAATTTTTTCCTCATGAGCACAAATAAAATGATCACCCTGATGGGTGAAATGGCGGTCTTCGTCAAAGTAGTCGAAACAGGCAGTTTTTCCGAGACGGCTCGCCAGTTGGGTGCGACTCCCTCAGCGATCAGTCGTTCGGTTGCTCGTCTGGAAAAAGCGCTGGGCACACGTCTCTTACAGCGCACGACGCGTAAATTGCGGCTAAGCGAAAACGGGCATGAGGTTCATGCACGCTGTGTCGATATGGTCAACGCCGCACAAGCGGTGATGGCCATTTCTGGGCAAATCAATTCCGAGCCACAGGGACTGCTTCGGGTTAGCGTTCCGAAAGCTGTAGGGCGTTTCGTGATCCATCCACATATCGCAGACTTCCTGGTTCGCTATCCCAATATTAACGTGCAACTGCAACTAGATGACCGCTACGTGGATTTGATCGACGAATATGTAGATTTGGCTATTCGTATTACGGATCGCCCATCTCCTGGATTGATGGGAAGGCGGTTAATTGACATCAGCCACATGATCTGTGCAACGCCTGAGTACCTGTCACGTTACGGAACGCCTTCCCATCCCCATGATTTAAAAACACACAACTGTATCTTTTTGGGCGAAGAGCCAGGCGATTCCAGATGGAAATTCCAACGCAATGGGAAGTCTGTGCGTATCAACGTGCATGGACGCTATGCCGTGAATCACACAGGAGCGAGGCTTGATGCAGTGCTAAACCACCTAGGAATTGGCAGTTTACCGTATTTCACTGCACGGTATGCTCTGCAACAAGGTCAGATCGTGCAAGTGCTTCCTGATTGGGAATTCAAGACTAACTACTGTGGTGCGGCTTGGGTGCTCTATCCCCCCACACGGCATCTGGCTCCAAAGCTTAGTGCATTCATCAGCTTTATGGCCGAACGCCTAGGCCAGGAGCCAACCCTGGATCAGCCCAGCAAATCGACACAGCCCCAGATACCACCGTACGAATCGCCAGAAGCAACAAGGTAGAATCGGCTGAGCGGACGTGGAAACAACCTATGAACACCAATACCTGTATTGTTCCAACGCCTTTCAGTAGGAAAACCGAGCAGTTTCCAGCGCGCATTTCCGACTGACGATCCCTGTAATATTGAGCCTTTTCCCGCCTTCGTGAATAGCAGTCTGCGGGGCTGGCAATGATTCTGAAGCCCAATTCACACATCCGTTTTAGCGGCCAGCAGACTACTGGCCGCGCGTCTCCAGATACAGCACCGTAGCGGCAACGCGGGAGCGTACGTTGAGTTTGCGCAGCATGTTGCGGATATGCACTTTTACCGTCTCTTCTGAGATATACAGCACACTCGCGATTTGCTTGTTGGATAGCCCAGAGGCCACTTCCTGCAACACATCCAGTTCGCGTTCCGTCAATACGGTAAAGGGCGACGGCGTATCCTGTATGGCGATACGGTGGCGCAGCACGTCCCGCACCTGTTCGCTGAAGGCATCACCGTTACGAATAGCATCCAGCAAATGTTCCGGGGCGCTGTCTTTAAGCAGATAGCCATCGGCTCCCGCATCCATCAACGCATAAATATCGCTGGGCGCATCGGAGACCGTCAACACAATCACGCGGGCGCAGATCCCATCGTGCCGCAGCGCGTGGAGCGTATCCAACCCGCTCAATCCTTTCATGTTGAGATCGAGCAAGATAATATCGGGTGAATCCCGATTCGCGAGGCTCAGCGCCTCCATGCCATTACTGGCTTCCCCGATCACATCAAAAATGGCATCGGTTGCCAGTAGCTGACGGATTCCCCGGCGCATAAGCGGATGATCGTCAACGATCAGCACACGATAAGATGGTTTTTCTGACATGCCCAGCCCCAATGTAATATGGATCTTATTATTTTTATTTAGAATATATCCCCGTCATACTGCAAGCGGCCTGCTTCCCACTCAACTTATTCCGGGTAGAGATTGTTCGTTTTATCGCGTTCACGCGCGGTCGTCGGCGTCGAAAAACAGACGCTAACCTGCGTCCCCCCTTCAGGGTGAAGGCCAATAGAGAGCTTTCCTCCTAACCGTTCGGCGCGTTCCTGCATAATATTTAAGCCGTAATGTCCCGCAGGTTCCTCCTGATTGATAATGCCACAGCCGTCATCACGAATATCAACACAATGACGACCATCGGGCTGCGTCCGGCAATTAACGGTAATCGCCGTCGCCTGCGCATGTTTAATGGCGTTCAGCACCGCTTCACGGATGATTTGCAGCAGGTGAACCTGCTGTGATGCATCCAACGCCTGCGTAGGAATTCGGCAGTCAATTGTAATGGTCGCCGGGGTCTGCGCACGCAGTGGCTCAATCATTTCCTGCATCGCCGCTGGCAAATCGGCCTGTTGCAGCGTCAGCCGGAATGTGCCCAGCAGTTCACGTAGCTGACGATACGCATCGCTGATCGCCTGCTCGAAATCAGTGATGATCTGCCGGGCCTGCGCATTTTCTTCCGCTACCGCACGTTTTAATAACGTCATCTGGATATTCAGATAAGAAAGCACCTGAGCCAGCGAATCATGCAGTTCACGCGCAATCGTGGCACGCTCTTCCATCAGTAACAACTGCTGGTAGTGCTTTTGTGCCTGATTGAAATAGAGGCCGCGACCCAGCATATTCGCGACGCTTTCCATCAACTGTGCCGACGGCTGCTGCGTTGATGCCTGCCACCGTAGTTGCCCAAACTCAACGTCTTGCAAACAGATGGGCAAGGCCTGCCACGCCGTCTGTTCATCTGGCTGACCTTCACATAACCGCCAGTTCTCCCCGACCCGCATTTCCAGACAGCCGACCGTTTCATAGCGGCGAACAATTTGCAGAATCTGCTGAAAACAATGTCTGTCGATCGTACTGACGTTCATCGCCTGAGAGCAGTTGTACAGCACCTTCAGCATGCGGTTCACTTCCTGCAAGCGCAGCGTTTTCTGCCGGACTTTGTCTTCCAGAGAACGATAGAGCTTTTGCAGTTCGTCCGTCATGCTACTGAAGGTTTGCGCCAGTAATCCCAATTCGTTAGGCAGATTGACGTCCAGCCGCGAATGGGTAAAACGCCCCTTCTCAATGGACGTACAGGCCGCCATCAGCTTATTCAACGGCACCACCACCTGGCGGCGAATGCGGCGCAGCGTAAAGAAGATCAGTATATAGATAGTGATCGAGCCAATTATTGATGTCACAACGACTATCATCATCTTGCGTTCGGAATAATGCTGCAACGCCAGTACAAAGCGATCGATCTGCGTGACGTAGCCGACAATATTGTCCTGATACCACACGCGATCCCCCGCGTTCAGACGCTCATCCATTGTTTTCCAGCTCTGCAATAGCGCCGCATAACGATCGCGCACATCGCGCGGCACATACCAGCGATCCAACAGGTGAAAAACCGGGGAATTCAGCGTTTGCGCATAGAGGCGGCGATGCGATGCTAATTCTGCACGATCGCCCTGTAGGTCATACCCCATGCGATAGCTTTGCATGCGCATGGAACCGGCAACGTTGATCGCTTCTGCATCGCGTAAACCGCTGGCTAACGTCAGTAGCGCAATGCCCGTCGTCAGAAATGAAAGCAGCGCGATATAGAAAAACGCGCGAGCTAGGCTGGTAGAAACAGGACGTTTAACCATCACAACGAATAATCCTCTTTAACGTCATACCTACTCTAAATAAGTAGCTCAGCATTTCAGCGTACTATCACGATCCCCACAGGCTCCCGCAAGCCAATGAGACGCGAATCCCACACAAGCTTGATCCGGCACCACCATTTACCTCTAAAGGGTGATTATCGCATACAGCCTAAGAGGAATAGTGTAACCCCTACAAAAACAGCGTGTTTTTTATTGGATATTTCATTACGTGCCAGAGCGAAAAACTGCCATGACTAACCTTTCCCGGCGTTCCCTACTGACTGGTGGCCTACAGCGGGCAGACAACGCGTTACGTCCGCCGTGGAGCGGTGCAGAAAGCCAGTTCCTGAGCCAGTGCACACGCTGCCACGTCTGCGTAGATGCCTGCGGATCGGGGATTATCCAGCGTGGTTCGGGCGGTTTTCCCACCATCGATTTTCAGCGCGGCGAATGCACGTTCTGCTACGACTGCGCACGTGCCTGTCCACAAGCGCTGTTCGCGGAGAGTCACACCACGCCGTGGGAATACCTCCTGACGATTCAGGATGTCTGTTTATCGCTACATCAGGTGGAATGCCGCAGCTGTCAGGATGCCTGTGAAACAGGCGCGATACGATTCCGCCCCACTATTGGGCGCGTTGCCGCACCGTCCATCGATGACGACGCCTGTACTACCTGTGGTGCATGCATTTCCGGGTGCCCTGTCGGTGCCATGTCGATGAAAAAAATCACCGCGGGATATCACACCGCGCCAGCGCGTCTGCCGACGCAACAGGAAAACCGATGAGCACAGTCTGGCATGTTTGCAGTGTAGTGGTTCACGTCAACACGGCGCAGATGGCAGCCGTTGGCGAGGCGTTAGCGACGCAGCCCAATGTAGAAGTGGGTGCCAGCGATAGCGATACCGGAAAGATGGTCGTGGTGCTGGAGTCAGATTCAGAAGACACGCTGTTAAAACAAATAGCGTCAATACGCGAGCTTACAGGCGTACTGGCGGTTTCGCTGGTTTATCACCAGCTTGATGAACCGTCTTGTGATGAACAATCTTTTGCTTTCGATGAACAACCTCTTGATCAACAAGCTCAGGGTGAGGAAATACCATGAAACTCAGTCGACGACACTTTATGAAGGCGAACGCGGTTGCAGCGGCAGCCGCGGTCGCAGGCATCACCATACCCACCGCAGTTCGTGCCGTGACCGAACAGTCCGATGCTATCCACTGGGATAAAGCGCCTTGCCGCTTCTGTGGCGTAGGGTGCGGTGTGCTGGTGGGAACACAAAATGGCCGCATCGTCGCCAGTCAGGGCGATCCCGAAGCGCCAGTTAATCGCGGATTAAACTGCATCAAGGGCTATTTCCTGCCAAAAATCATGTACGGGCAGGATCGCGTGACCCAGCCTTTACTGCGTATGCGTGACGGAAAATTCGATAAAGAAGGCGAATTTACTCCGATCTCCTGGGATCAGGCGTTTGACATCATGGCGGAGAAATTCAAAACCGCACTGAAGGAAAAAGGCCCGAACGCGATAGGAATGTTTGGCTCTGGACAATCAACCATTTGGGAAGGCTATGCGGCCGCCAAACTGTTCAAAGCGGGCTTCCGTTCCAACAACATTGACCCCAACGCGCGCCACTGTATGGCATCAGCGGTCGTCGGCTTTATGCGTACCTTTGGTATGGATGAGCCGATGGGTTGCTACGACGACATTGAGCAGACCGATGCGTTTGTGCTGTGGGGCTCCAACATGGCGGAGATGCACCCGATTCTCTGGTCACGCATCACCGACCGCCGCCTGTCGAACAGCAATGTTACGGTCGCCGTGCTGTCCACCTATCAGCACCGCAGTTTTGAGCTGGCGGATAACGGCATGGTGTTTACGCCACAAACCGATCTGGCCATTCTCAATTACATCGCCAACTACATTATCCAAAACAATGCGGTGAACGAGGCCTTCTTTACCCGCCACGTGAACCTGCGCCGAGGCGTGACCGATATTGGCTACGGGCTGCGTCCGACGCACCCGCTGGAAAAAGCGGCGAAAAATCCGGGTTCCGATGCGTCTGAGCCGATGAGTTTTGAAGAATACAAAGCCTTTGTCGCCGACTATACGCTGGAAAAAACGGTCGCGATCAGCGGCGTTCCCGCCGATCAGTTAGAAGCGCTGGCAAAACTCTACGCCGATCCAAAGAAGAAAGTGATCTCCTACTGGACGATGGGCTTTAACCAACATACACGCGGCGTCTGGGCGAACAATCTGGTTTATAACATCCACCTGCTGACGGGCAAGATCTCTCAGCCGGGCTGCGGGCCGTTCTCATTAACCGGTCAACCGTCTGCCTGCGGCACCGCGCGTGAGGTCGGCACGTTCGCCCACCGTCTGCCTGCAGACATGGTCGTCACTAACGAGAAACACCGCGCGATTGCGGAAAAACTGTGGCAGCTACCGACAGGCACAATTCCTGAAAAGATCGGCCTGCACGCCGTCGCACAAGATCGGGCGCTGAAAGACGGCACGCTGAATGCCTATTGGGTTATGTGTAACAACAACATGCAGGCCGGCCCGAACATCAATCAGGAGCGTATGCCGGGCTGGCGCGATCCGCGTAACTTCATCGTCGTATCCGACCCCTACCCGACGATCAGCGCATTGTCCGCTGACCTGATTTTGCCTACCGCGATGTGGGTAGAAAAAGAAGGTGCCTACGGCAACGCCGAGCGCCGGACGCAGTTCTGGCGCCAGCAGGTTAAAGCACCGGGCGAATCAAAATCGGATCTGTGGCAGGTGGTGAGCTTTGCCAAGCGCTTCACCATCGAGGAAGTATGGCCGGAAGAACTTCTGGCGCAGAAACCCGCCTACCGTGGCAAAACGCTCTACGACGTGCTGTTTGCGAACGATGTCACCACGCGCTTCCCGCTCAGTGAATTAGCGGAAAATCAGCTGAACGACGAATCTCGCGAGTTCGGTTTTTACCTGCAAAAAGGCCTATTTGAAGAATATGCCGCGTTTGGCCGTGGGCACGGTCACGACCTAGCACCGTTCGATGACTACCACAAGGCTCGTGGGCTACGCTGGCCGGTGGTTAACGGTAAAGAAACGCAGTGGCGCTACAGCGAAGGGCACGATCCTTACGTCAAAGCGGGAGAAGCCTACCGTTTTTACGGTAAACCGGATGGCAAGGCAGTGATTTTCGCACTGCCGTACGAGCCTGCCGCCGAAGCGCCGGATGACGAGTACGATCTCTGGCTCTCCACCGGTCGTGTTCTGGAGCACTGGCACACCGGCAGCATGACGCGTCGCGTACCGGAACTGCACCGCGCCTTCCCCGAAGCCGTGCTGTTTATGCACCCGCAGGATGCCAAAGCGCGCGATCTGCGTCGTGGTGAGAAAGTCCGCATTATCTCGCGCCGTGGTGAAATCGTCTCGATTGTTGAGACACGTGGCCGCAATAAGCCACCGCGTGGGCTGGTGTATATGCCGTTCTTCGATGCTGCGCAGATGACTAACGTCCTGACGCTCGATGCGACCGATCCGCTGTCGAAAGAAACGGACTTTAAGAAATGTGCCGTCAAGCTGGCTAAGGTGTAACGCGCATGGCACGCCCGGAGAATTCATCACCCGCTCGCCGTCGCTTTCTGCGTGACGCCGTCCGCGCCGTTGCTGGCTTATCAGCGGCGGTGACGGTTCTCGGCATTCAGCAGCGGCGCGCTCAGGCCGACGAACTCCGGCTGCGGCCACCGGGTGCGCTGTCTGAGGCGGCGTTTTCCGGTGCCTGCATACGCTGTGGCCAATGTGTTCAGGCCTGTCCGTACGACACGCTGAAGTTGGCAACGCTGGTTTCCGGTTCCGCAGCCGGTAGCCCTTACTTTGTCGCGCGCGATATCCCGTGCGAGATGTGTGAGGACATTCCCTGCGTGGTCGCCTGCCCCAGCGGAGCCTTACAGCCGTTGGACGCTATTGATGACGCCCGCATGGGATTAGCAGTGCTGCTCGATCAGGAAAACTGCCTGAACTATCAGGGGCTGCGTTGCGATGTCTGCTATCGCGTCTGTCCTCTCATCGATAGCGCCATCACACTGGAGCCAGAGCGCAATACCCGCACCGGGAAACATGCCCGTTTTCTGCCTACCGTGCATAGCGATGTCTGTACTGGCTGCGGCAAGTGTGAAAAAGCCTGCGTGCTGGAACAGCCGGCGATCAAGGTCTTACCGCGCGCACTGGCAAAAGGCGAACTCGGACATCACTACCGTTTCAGTTGGCTGGAGGCACGCGATGGCAAATCGTAAGCAGGACGCCGGACGAGAAGCCCGGGCGAAAAAAGGCTGGTGGCGTAGTCACCGCTGGCTGGTCTTACGCCGTCTGACCCAGTCTCTGGTGCTGCTCATGTTCCTCAGCGGTCCGCTCTTCGGATTTTGGATCCTGCACGGCAACTACAGCGCCAGCCGCTTGCTCGACACCGTGCCGCTCAGCGATCCGCTGATGGTGCTGCAAAGTCTGGCTAGCGGTCATCTGCCCGCCACGCTCGCGCTGGTCGGTGCGCTGATTATCGCGCTGAGCTATGCGCTGGCAGGCAAGCGCCTGTTCTGTAGCTGGGTCTGCCCGGTTAATCCGCTCACCGATTTAGCCGCCTGGCTACGTCGTCGTTTCGGCATCACTGCCTCGGCGACGATCCCCCGCAATCTGCGCTATCTGCTGCTGATCCTCATTCTGGCAGGAAGTGCGCTGACGGGCGGGCTGCTGTGGGAATGGGTCAACCCGGTTTCACTGATGGGTCGCGGGCTGATTTTCGGGTTTGGTGCAGGTATCTGGCTGCTGCTGGCGCTATTTCTGTTTGATTTGTGGGTCGTGGAACACGGCTGGTGCGGACACCTTTGTCCAACCGGCGCGCTGTATGGTGCGCTTGGCGGTAAAGGCGCGCTGGCTGTGGATGCCACTGAGCGTGAACGCTGTACGCGTTGTATGGACTGCTTTCATGTCTGTCCAGAGCCACAGGTGCTGCGCGCCCCCTTGCTTGATAAACACAGTCCGGCACAGGTTACTGACCGAGACTGCATAACATGCGGACGCTGTATTGATGTCTGCGCTGAAGACGTTTTTAAAATAACCCTTAGATGGAAATCGGGAGCAAAGTCATGAAAAGCCTGAGAATGGGATGGTTTCGCTGGATCACCGCCCTGGCGATAATGGGCAGTACAATAGTAGGTAGTGCAATCGCTACTGCACAGGTCGATTTAAGCCAATCGCCAGAAGTCGCCGCGACACAGCCGGGAAATAGCCGGATGCCGAAGCAGCAGGAGCGTATGGCGCTCAACTATGTCAACCAGCCACCGATGATCCCGCATAGCGTGGATGGCTATCAGGTCACCCCGACCTTTAACCGTTGCCTACAGTGTCACGGCGTGGAGAGCTATCGTTCCACCAGCGCCCCGCGCGTCAGCCCAACTCATTTTGTCGACAGAGACGGCAAAGTGCTGAGCAATGTCGCCCCTGCGCGCCATTTCTGCCTGCAATGCCACGTGCCGCAAGCGGACAGTTCGCCAATTACTGGTAACACGTTCACCCCTTCTAAAGGCTTTGGTCAGTGAGGTTTGCTATGAAACAACCAGGAAAAGTAGGACGGTTGTTGCGCCAGCTGTGGCAATGGTGGCGTCGCCCGAGTCGGATGGCGCTGGGAACGTTGCTTATTATCGGCTTCGCGGGCGGTATTTTCTTTCTGGCAACATCCCAGAAAGGCATGGAAATGAGCAACAGCGAGGCGTTCTGCATCAGCTGTCATGAAATGCGCAATACCGTTTATCAGGAATATATGGAAACCGCGCACTACAGCAACCGCAGCGGCGTGCGCGCCACCTGCCCGGATTGTCACGTTCCGCATGAATTTGTGCCGAAAATGGTGCGTAAGATTCAGGCCAGTAAAGAGCTGTACGGCAAAATAATGGGCACGATTGATACGCCACAAAAATTTGAAGCTCATCGGCTGACAATGGCGCAAAGCGAATGGCGGCGCATGAAAAATAACAATTCTCAGGAATGCCGCAACTGCCACAACGTTGACTACATGGACTTCTCAGGGCAAAAAACTGTCGCGGCGGAGAAACACAGCGAAGCGATAAAGCTCGGTCAAACCTGTATCGACTGCCACAAAGGCATCGCCCACAAACTGCCAGACATGCACGGCGTCAAAAGCGGGCTATAACCCGCCCCCTTCTGTAACACTCGGGACGGCATATGCCGTCCTCGACACAAGCGGAAGTATCCGTCCCTCTCAAATATTTTTGTAATTACAGCGAAGGTTTCGTGCGCAGTAAGTAATGTGATTTTCTGCAACTCGCGTCGCATGCGCCCGACGCGGGTGTGGCTAAGGCCGCTCTCAGCACAGCCGGAAAAAGCCGCCCCAAAATAACAATGTACTCAGTTCAGTCTTTTGGTTTTATGGGGTTGGCTCGCGTAAAAAATCGCGCAGAGGTGTACATGACCGCCGGATGAGTGGCATGGACGCCGCGAAAGCCTGCGCCGCGTCTGGAGCGCGTCGCAGGCGGTCCGAACAGCGGGCGTGAACACCGAAGGCACCGCGAAGCGGCGCGATTTACCGCGAAAAGCCAGGGGTCGCGGGGCGACGGCAATTGAGCCGCCCCGCGTCGGGCGCGTGCAACGCGAGTTGCAGAGAATTACCCTGTTTATTGCGCACGAAACCTTCACCGTAAAAACAGAAACAAGAAACAACAGAAACAACATAAGGGCGATATATCGCCCTTCTGCTATTGATGATGAAGATAAAAAGAGGACTTACTTGCCGGTGGTTGCCTGCACCGACAGCGATGCTTTCGCCTGTCCGACGCTGCGCTCGATAACCGCACGGCGTGTGTCGTTTTGCGGTAACAGTTTCAGCATCATTTGCCAGGCATCAATCGCATCCTGATAGCGCTGGGCTTCATAGGCATTGAAGGCCAGCAGACTCAGCACGCGCACATTGGTCGAGCCGGAATTCATCAGTTCACGCAGCATCTCGCCACCGCGCTGGCTATCACGCGGGTCGGTGGAGCGCGACAGCAGGTCGGCATAGTCCAGCGCCAGATCCGTGTTTTTCGGATCGAGCTGGAACGCCTTGGCAAACGCCTGTACGGACATGTCGTAGTTATTCAGCAAGCCCGCAATGCGCCCCAGCATCCACCAGTCTTGTGGATTGTCCGACTGCGTCTCCAACTGGCTACGTAATCCCAGACCGAGGCGCGCGACCTCTTCAATGGTCAGCGGTTCGGCGTCAGGATCCAGCGCTCGCTTCATCAGATCCGGCGTTAATGCCACAACCTGCTGCAATTCCTGCACGCGATTAACCGCCGAGGTTTTCCAAAACACGCCAAGGCTGACGATGACCAGCAGCAGCACGCCCAGCAGCAAAACCCAGCGGTTTAGCGGGCGCTGTTGTGTCTTCGCACCGCCAGGAATATCCTGCAATAGCGTATGCTGGAGTTCTTCAACCAGTTGAGCACGCTCCTGCTCATTGGCAGCATCTCTATTAAGTTCACGCAGACGGTCACGATACAGCGCCTGATTGATCGCATCGCGATCGTATTCGCCCCGTGACGACCACGGTGCAAGCAGCAACGCAGAAAGCACAATCAGCGATAGCACAATGACGGTTGTCAGTAACATCATTCCGATTTCTCCTCACGCCCTAACAGCGTCTGCAAGCGCTTTTTATCCTGTTCGCTCATAGGTTCTTTAACGCTTCTGATGCGGCGTGTACGCCGAATAATCATCCACGCTCCTGCGGCCAGAAACAGAGCAGGCAGCAGCCATAATAGAATGGTAAACGGCGTGATCGGCGGTTCATACGTCACAAAATAACCGTAACGATCCACCATATAATCGACAACCTGCTCTTTCGTTTGCCCCTGCTGCATCAACTCGTACACTTTCTGCCGCATATCCGACGCAATCATCGAATTGGAATCGGCAATACTGTTGTTCTGGCATTTCGGGCAGCGCAGTTGCATGGTTAATTCACGAAACTGCTGCTCCTGCGTGTCGTTGTCAAAACGCAAGACTTCGGATGACGCCAGCACGCTGAACGACAGCAGCAGTGCACCAAGGAAACTCAGCACTCTCATGCGCCGCCCTCCTTGCTGTATTTTTCCCACAGCGGTTGCAGCGTTTCCTGCCATACCTGCAGGTTGAGATCGCCCGCATGGCGATAGCGAATGATGCCTTTCCCGTCGATCAGGAAGGTTTCCGGCGCACCGTACACGCCCAGATCCAGCCCCAGCATGCCGTCGCCATCAAATAAGCTCATTGCATAGGGGTTGCCCAGCGTCTTCAGCCATTCAACCGCTTTGGGGCGTTCATCTTTATAATTCATGCCCACGACGCGAATTCCCTGCGCCGCCAGCGTGTTGAGGAACTGGTGCTCCGCGCGGCACGTCGGGCACCAGGTCGCCCAGACGTTCAGCAGCAGCGGTTTGCCATCGCTCAGCTCAGATTGGCTATAAACCTTTCCCGGCTGATCCAGCGATTCCAGCCGAAACGCGGGAATCGGTTTACCGATCAGAGCCGACTCCAGCCGCATCGGATCGTCACCGTCGCTGTTGCGCACCAGTTGCCACAGCAAAGCCACGGCCAGCAGTAAAAACAGGACGAGCGGGATTAACAAGATTTTGCGACTCATGATGCTGTCTCCCGAACGGCGCGACGCAGGCGATAGCGCGGGTCAAACATGCACAGGATGCCGCCTAACGCCATCAGCCCCCCGCCGTACCAAATCCAGCGGATAAACGGTTTGTAATACAGCCGTACCGCCCAGCTACCGTCATCCAGCTTTTCACCCAAGGCCGCATAGAGATCGCGCGTCACACCCGCATCAATGGCAGCTTCCGTCATGATCGCCCCGCCGGTGGTGTAGAAGCGTTTTTCCGCTTTCAGCGTCGCTTCCGGTTTGCCGTTGCGCGTCACCTCAATCGTCCCTTTCGCGCTTTGCCAGTTAGGCCCCACGACATCACGCACGCCTTGAAACGTAAAACGGTAATCGTGGATTTGTATGCTGTCGCCCGCCCGCATCCGTACATCCCGCTCAACGCTATAATTCTGACTGAAGGCGATGCCCACCACCGTCACCGCCAGCCCAATATGACCGCACACCATGCCCCACTGGCTCAGTGAGAGCGTGGTCAAACCGCGCAGCAGACCATGACGACGGGTGGAGCTGGTATGCAGCTCGTACACCGTTAAGAAGAACACCCACAGCGCCATCGACAGGCCAACTACCGTCATGGCAACAATGGAATCCTGTAACAGCCACGGCAGCAGCAGCGACAGCGCGGCGGTCACGGCCAGCGCGATCAGCAGCAGCTTACGCAGCTTTTGCGGTTCATCGCGCCGCCAGCGAACCAGCGGCCCCACGCCCAGCAGCAAGGCAAACGGTGCCATTAACAGGGTGAACATGGTGTTGAAGAACGGTGCGCCAATCGAGATACTGCCTAAGCCCAGCTGTTTATGCACCAGCGGCAGCAGCGTTCCCAGCAGCACCACGAGCGTCGCCGCCATCAGGATCAGATTATTGCCGAGCAGGAAAGTCTCACGCGACCAGAGCGAGTTCGTGACCCGCGCCCGGACCCGGTTGCCTTTGATGGCGAACAGCAGCAACGAACCACCGATAACAATGACCAGAAACGCGAGAATAAACATGCCGCGCGCCGGATCGGAGGCAAACGCGTGCACCGATACCAATACGCCGGAACGCACCAGAAACGTCCCCAGCAGGCAAAGCGAGAACGCGCCGATAGCCAGCAGTACTGTCCAGGCCTTGAAGCTGCCGCGCTTTTCGGTAACCGACAGCGAGTGCAGTAACGCCGTGCCCACCAGCCATGGCATCAATGACGCATTCTCCACCGGATCCCAGAACCACCAGCCGCCCCAGCCGAGCTCGTAATACGCCCAGCCCGAACCAAGTACGATACCCAACGTCAGGAATGACCACGCCGCCTGCGTCCACGGTCGGGACCAGCGGGCCCACGCGCTGTCCAGCCGTTCCGCCAGCAGCGAAGCGACCGCAAACGCAAACGCCACGGAGAACCCGACATAGCCCATGTAGAGCAATGGCGGGTGGAAGATTAACCCGACATCCTGCAACAGCGGATTGAGATCACGCCCGTCAATCGGGTAGTCCGGCAGCGTACGCGTAAAGGG
This sequence comes from Pectobacterium brasiliense, assembly GCF_013449685.1. Taxonomy (GTDB): domain Bacteria; phylum Pseudomonadota; class Gammaproteobacteria; order Enterobacterales; family Enterobacteriaceae; genus Pectobacterium; species Pectobacterium brasiliense_A. Next base: position 65,799 of record NZ_JACDSF010000004.1, read on the forward strand.
ATTCGACGTCAGAATGATGAACAGCAGGAAGCCGACATTAATCATCCCCATGACGGCCAGCACGCGGGCGACCGCATCCAGCGACATCCCGCGGCTGAACACTGCCACCGCAAAGGTCCAGCCGCTCATCAACAGCACCCAGAGCAGCAGCGATCCTTCATGCGCACCCCACGCCGCCGCCACGCGATACCATACCGGCAGCGCGCGGTTCGAGTTGTTGGCTACGTAAAGGACGGTGAAATCATTGATCACCAGCGCATACACCAACACGAGGAAGGAAGCCAAAATGCATGCAAACAGCGCCCAGGCAAGCGGACGCGCCAGCGCCATCAGACGCGTATCCTGACGCGACGCGCCCCACAGCGGATACACGCTGAGCAACAGCGCGACGCCCAGCGCCAGACAGAGCAGATAATTGCCTACTTCAGGCATCATAACCGTTTGCCCTCTGTGCCCGCCGCCGGTGAGTGACCGTGCTGCCCTTCCATCGCCGCTTTGATCTCCGGTGGCGTGTAGTTTTCGTCATGTCGGGCAAGCACTTCTTTCGCCATGATGTGATCATCGGTATCCAGAATGCCCTGCGCCACCACCCCTTGCCCCTCGCGGAACAGATCCGGCAGCATTCCGTTATAGGTCACCTCCACGGAGCCCTGCGCATCATAAACGGTGAAGCGAACTTCCAGACTTTGGCTGTCGCGGCGCACGCTGCCCGGCATCACCATGCCGCCGACGCGCAAACGCTGCCCGATCGCCGGCTTTTCCTGCGTTTCGTTCTTGCCGTAAAGAATTTCGCTGGGCGTATAAAAGAGATCGATATTTGAGCTCAGCGCATAGAGCGTCAGCGCTACCGTCAACACCGCGCCGCAGACGACGGCCAGAATGGCATAGAGGCGAGTTTTACGCGGGGCACTCATTGCGCCACCTCCATCGTTTCCGACTGGCGAGCCGTATTCTTGCGCTGCTCACGCGCCTGCTGGCGACGAATATCACTCAGCAATGCGCGACGATTCAAGAAGGTATGACCGACCAACGCACTCAGCGGTAACAGCGTTAGCACCACGGCCAGCCAGACGTAAAAGGCATAACCGCCCATCGCAAAGAAATCCTGCCAACTCGTGAAAGCGATGTTCATCGGGCTATTCCTCCTTTATTAAGCAGCGCAGCCACCCAGGGGGCGCGGCGCTGCTGTACCAGTATCAAGTTACGCAACCGCATAAGTGACAACGTCACGAATAAGCTCATAAATCCTAACATCATGATTCGCAGCGGGAGACGCATGGCGGGATCGATCGTTTTCTGCATTTTTGTCGATGCTTGATGCAGGGTATTCCACCACTCGACCGAGAAATGGATGATGGGTAAATTCACCACACCCACCAGCACCAGAATCGCCGCCGCACGACCGGCAAGACGGCGATCGTCAAACGCGTTGTAGAGCGCGATGATGCCCACATACAGAAACAGCAGAACGAGTTCCGACGTCAGACGCGCATCCCAGACCCACCAGGTTCCCCACATCGGTTTGCCCCAAGTGGCGCCCGTCGTTAACGCAATAAAGGTAAACACCGCGCCGACCGGTGCCATTGCCGCCACGGCAAGCTCCGCCGTTTTTGACTGCCGAATTATCCCGATCAGCGCACATACCGCCATCACGGCATAGACGCCCATCGACCACACGGCCGCTGGCACGTGCAGGTACATGATGCGATACCCTTGCCCTTGCTGATAATCCGCAGGCGCAAATCCAAATCCCAGCAGGCAACCGCCGATCAACAGCGCCGCACTAAGCAGGGCAAACCAGGGGATAAGCCTGCCGCAAAGACCATAGAGGCGATCCGGCTGCGTAAGCTGATAGTTCTTTTTCAACATAACGTGTGCTCACTCTGCGTAAAACTCATCCCAACGGGACGATGAAGGCGATCCTGAGATCGGAAAATTACTGTATGCTCACCCGCAACGCCGCTGCCGTAGCAAACGGGCTCAGGGTGGCGCTGCCCGCCAGAAAAGCACCAAGGATCGCCAGATACCCGCCCACCGGCAGTTGCATCATGGCGGCCTCGACCGCCGCCGTCGCAAAAATCAACAGCGGTATGGTGAGCGGCAAAACCAGCAGGCTTAACAACACGCCGCTGCGGCGCAGCCCGACCGTTAATCCCGCGCCAATGGCTCCCAGAAAACTGAGCGTTGGCGTGCAGAGCAACAGCGTGAGCGCCATCACCCGCCAGCCGTGGCTGTCCAGCCCAAACAACAGCGCCGCCAGCGGCGAAAGCAGTAACAGCGGCAGCCCGCTGACCATCCAGTGCACCACCACTTTCGCCAGCACCACTAACGGCAGCGGTAACGGCAGCAGCGTCAGCTGTTCCAGTGAACCGTCCTGATAGTCATCGCGGAAAAGACGATCCATCCCCAGCAGCGAAGCGAGCAACGCCGCCACCCACACCACGCCGGGGGCCACGCGCATCAATAGCTGCGGCTCTGGCCCAATAGCCAGAGGGAACAAAATGATGACGATCAGGAAGAACCACAGCGGATTGAGAATTTCCGCGTTATTGCGCAACGCGACGCGCAGTTCTCGGGCAATCAGACGCTGCATGATGGGGTTCCCTCACCTGGAGTCAGCGAGATACAGCGAATGCGCTGAGCGAACGGACGCAGCGGCTGATGGGTGGTTAAAATGATGATGCCGCCGCGCGCAGTATGATGTTCCATACGCTGCGTCAGCATGTCGACGCCCGCCACATCAAGCGCGGTCAGCGGCTCATCCAGAATCCACAGCGGGACGTCGGTAAGCCACAAACGCGCCAGCGCGACGCGACGCTGTTGCCCTGCCGAAAGACGCGCCACGGGCACGTCTTCATAACCTGCCAGCCCGACCGCGGCCAGCGCCTGCCAAAGTGCATCCTGCTGCTGGTGCGGATAGAAAAAACGCAGGTTCTCTTCACCGGTCAGGGTGCTCTTGATGCCCGGCTGATGGCCTAGCCACAGAAGCTGCTGATTAAACTGCTCGCGCATACGGTTGATGCGTTGCCCTTGCCAGCAGATTTCCCCTGATTCTGGCGTCGCCAGACCGCTTAACATGCGCAACAGCGACGTTTTGCCCACCCCGTTGGCACCGGCAATCTGCACCATTTCTCCCGCGCTGGCCGTAAACGACAACGCGCTGAACAGCACATGCTCATCGCGTATGCAAACCACATCGCGCGCTTCTAACATCGGGGTGTACTCCTACTTTCTTAGTGGCTATAGAATAACATGGTGCCCTTACTCCCCCTCTCGGGGACCCTAACCATAAAGAGTTAATCTGTTTTATTGAGATCAATAAAACCGGTGATTCCGGTTATTCTCGTCATCATGACGGTGCAAAAAGCCGTGTTTGTCCCTCTGATTCAAGGGGTATCGCGCGCTATTTCTGGCTGTTCTTTAGCAGCGTTGCCGTGTTGATCGCTTCGATCAACTGAACGCGATTAACCCGCGGGCTGTACGTATCCAGCAAGCGCTGCCAAATCGTAATCGCGCGCGCATAGTCCGCTTTCAGGAACGCATCAGACGCCAGCAGCATCAGCGCCGTCACTTCATTGGCATCCAGCGCCAGCGCTTTATCGACCATCTCTTGCATAGGCGGCGTGACGACCTGACCCGCCTGGTAATACAGCACCGTTGCCAGCGCCGAATACAGCTCAGCACTGTCGCCCTTCAGCGCAATCGCCTGCCGATAAGCGCGCAGCGCGTTGTCGTAGGCGTTACGGTAAAGATAATATTCACCCAGCTCAGCCCAGAGGACGCTGTTGCCCGGCGTTTTACGAATGTTGTCCTGCAAGGCAACAAGCTGTTTTTCCTGCTGCTGTGCGGCGCTAAAATCATGTAGCGGATCGGCAAGCCGCTGGCGTTCCGTCTGAACCAGCGCTGCCCGCGGGCTGAGCATGTAGAACGTCGCACTGCCCAACAGGATAGCGACGATCGCGACCACAACGGCGATGACAGACATCGGGCGCGGTGCAGAAGAAGAGGATGACGTTAACGGCAGGTCGTGAGACAGTTCGCGCCCCAGCATCCTGGCTTCATGTTCAGAAAGGTGCTTCCCTGCCTGCTCGCACTGGAAATGCCAGATGCGCTCAGCTAAATGCGGTAGCTTGTCATCCCCCTCTGGCTTGCGCAGGGGCAACAGCGGCCATAACAGTCCGGTAGCCAGAACGACAATCGCGATGGCGACAAACACCATGCTTAATACGTTCAGGTCCAACAGGTTCACGCTTAACAGGCTCATAGGCGTGCCCCTCGGTTCTGCCGCCGCATCACCCGCCACGCGATAACCGCAATCGCTAGTAGCAAAAGCAGCGGCGTGAGCCAGAGGATGCCGGTTTGCATTTTCATCGGTGGGTTGTACTGAACAAAATCGCCATAACGCTGATTCATAAATGCCATAATGTCTGACTTGTTCTTGCCCTGCTCCACCATGGAAAAGACCTCATGGCGCATGCTAACCGCCACAGGCGAATTCGACTCCAGCAGGCTCTGGTTCTGGCATTGCGGACAGCGTAACTCACCGGCAATCGCCATCGCTTCCTGCCGCTGTGCCTGACTGGAGAACGCCCAGGTATCGACCACCTGAGCCTGCACAGAAAAAGCCAGCAACATGAAAAGGAGCGCCAGGTATTTAGTCATAGGCCCGTCTCCCCCTGAACCATCCCAGCAGTGCGCCCGCGACCATCAGTAAACCGCCGCCCCACACCCAGCGAACACCGGTTTGCACATAGAAACGCATCGCATAGCGGTTCTCGCCCGTTTTCTCTCCCATCACGGCATACCATTCTCTGATCGGCCCCCAGGCAATGCCCGGCTCAACCATCTGCTGTTTGCGTGCGTTGTAGTAACGACGTTCCGGCATGACCTGAACGATCGGTGAATCGCCGCGATAAATCGCAATCACGGCCTGCTCTGCGGTGTAATTCTGTGCCGCCACTAACTCCAGTTGTAAAAACCGGAAATGGTAGTCGCCCAGCGTGACTTGTTCTCCCTGACCGACATTGGCGCTGATTTCCTGCTTGCTGCCCGCAGAGAACACAATCCCTAGGGCAAATAGCGCCACGCCCGTATGCGCCAACAAGGCAGGAAGCTGCTGGCGTATCGCCGAGAGCGGTTGTAACCACTGCGCAGCCATAGCCCAACCGATCAGACCCGCAGCCAGTGCAACGGCGTACCCATACGGCCACAAGACCAGAGCGGTAATAATGCCGACAGCCAGCGTCATGACTAGACGCCGGACGGGCCATCGCGTGCTACGTTTCCAGTAGCCTCCCGCCGCTCCCCCAATGAGCAGCAGCATCAGGCCACCGAAGGGCAAAAGCACGCGGTTAAAATAAGGCGCGCCGACGGAGATTTTCCCCCAGCCCGCCAGCCCATAAATCATCGGGTAAAGCGTGCCGAGCAGTACCACCAGTGCGACAGCGCTGAATAACAGCAGCACCAGCAGTATCGCCATTTCCCGTGACCATCCGGAGAAGCGGGCAGCGGAGCGGACAAGCTGAGCACGCCAGCCATAAACCGCCAGCACCGCCATACTCAAGCAGGCAAATAGGATAAAGAGAGGCACTGCGCGGTCATGTTCGAGGGCGAAGGCATGGACGGAAACCAGTATCCCTGAGCGCACAATCAGCGTGCCCAGCAGGCATAAAATGAACGTCAGCAGCGCCAATATCAGCGACCAATGGCGGAAGATGCCGCGCATGCGGGTGACAGACAGGCTGTGCAGTAATGCGCTGGCTGTAAGCCACGGGAGCAGCGAGGCGTTCTCTACCGGATCCCAGAACCACCATCCTCCCCAGCCCAGCTCGTTATAAGCCCACCACGATCCGAGGATGATTCCCAGCGTTAGCAGACTCCAGGCGGGCAGCGTCCAGCGCCAGCAAATCCAGGCGGCTGGTGCCGTAAACGCACCGTGAATCAGGGCGGCTAGCGCCAGCGCAGCACTCACGGTTAACCCGCCATAGCCCAGATAGAGCAACGGCGGATGAAGGATAAGGCCAATATGTTGCAGCATCGGGTTGAGATCCCTACCCGCCACCGCTGGCGGAAAGAGACGCACAAAAGGATCGGAAAAGAACAGAATGAACACCAGCATCGCGGTCGAAATCACGGCCAGCATCGCCAGCGTCAGCGGAAACAGATCGCTCGTCGCCTTGCGATAGCGGCAGGCAAACGCGGCACTCCAGCCGGTTAAACATAATAGCCACAGCAGCAGCGAGCCTTCATGCCCGCCCCAGACCGCCGCAATTTTTAGCCCCAGCGGTAAATCACGATGGCTATGCTGGGCGACGTAGTTAACGGAGAAATCATCCTGCACCACGCTCAGCGTCAGCGCGATAAACGCGAACAGCACGAGACCAAACAGGACTAACGTCCAGCACCGCGCCAGCCGGTAAGTGCCCGACCAGCGCAGGGAGTAGCCTGAAAATGTCAGCAACGCCGTCGCCACACCGACGCAAACCGCCAGCGACAGCGCAACATACCCAAATTCTGGCAATAACAACATCAACAGGCCTCTTGCTGGGAATTAGACAACGGTTAACTGCCCCGCATAGAGGATAAAGAAACGCAGCAGCAAAACGCCCACCAGACTCAGGCCGCACACCGCCAGCACGCCATAAGGTGAATGCTGTCGGCTAGCCCATGATTTGAGTAGCAAGGGAATGACTAACCCAATCCCTACCACGCCCAGCCAGAACCACACGGCCCAGAATCCCCCGCCCACGGCGGCCACCAGCGCCCGCTGCTTCCCATCGTCCCCTAACGCGAGGCCGATAAAGAACGCGAACAATAAGAAGATCTCTAACCACACGACCGGCGTTTCGACACGATGGATAAAGTGCGCTTCTTCACTATGCGGATTGCGGCGATAGCGGCAGGCCATGGCGATCAGCGCCACGGCTGCACCGGAGGACACCCCCGAAAACAGGAATAAAGCCGGTAAGACTGGGTTATTCAGCAGCGGATAGGTTTTCAGCGCGGAGAGTAAAAATCCGGTGTAAGCCCCTAACATCACCGCCAGCAGCAACATCACGATATCCAGTGATTTCTGCAGCGGTGCCAGCCAGCCGAGCACTTTGGGAACGAGGGTCAGCTTCGGTAGCCAGCGTTGTTGCAGCACGATAACCTGCTCGCTGAAAATGTTGACCAGCCAGACCGCCAGCGCCGCCATATAGACCTGAAACAGCATGACCCCAACCGACATCACCGAGGTAAAGCTATAATGGAACATCAGTTTCCAGAACGTCCAGGGGCGCGTCAGGTGGAAAACCAGAATCAGCAATCCAAAGATGATGGTGCACGGTGCAAGAATCAGCGTGGTGCGCATGAGCGTACTGTCGGCGGTTGCCTGCTCGGGGTGGTAGCGCCGCAGCAGGGCCGCCAGCGTCACCAGCCCCGCAGAAATGCCCACCAAAAACAGGTAAATCGCAATCGGCCAGTCCCAGACTAACGAATCAAAATGGAATGCGCTTGAAGACACGGGCGTCATTGATGAACCTCCCCGTATTTAAACGGTACGCGATAAACCTTAGGACGGGTGCCGAGCGCGATTTTGTAGCGATACGTCGGCTGTTGACGAAGCAGGCGGGAAATCTCACTGTCAGGATCGTCAAGGTTGCCGAACGTCAGCGCCTTCGTCGGACAAGACAACACACAGGCGGGCAATTTTCCGGCCTTAAGGTTGGTCTTGCGGCAAAAATCACACTTATCCGCCGTTTTCGTCTTCGGATGAATAAAGCGCACCCGATAAGGACAGGCGGCAATGCAGTATTGGCACCCTACGCACAGATCGGGATTCACATCTACAATGCCGCTTGCCGCATCGCGATACGACGCGCCGGTAGGACACACATCAACACAAGGGGCATGATCACAGTGCTGACAAGAGTGACGGAAAAAGCGATATTTCACGTCTGGGAAGGTCCCGATTGGTTCGCTGCGAACAATCGTCAGGCGCGAGACCCCCTCCGGCACCTGATTGACTTCCCGGCAGGCATCCATACACGCTGTACAGCCGATACAGAGCGATTCATCATGGATCATGCCGTAGCGGACGCCGTTGATATTCAGCGTCTGTGCGACGACCTGCCCCGCCGTACTGGTGATGGCAATCAGCCCCCCCATACGGGCAAGAAATTGGCGACGAGAGCAACTCATGGCTGCCTCTTATTACCCAGATGAACTGAGGCTGGGTTGAAGTCTGGGTTATTACGCTGATCGCTATGGCAATCCACACACAGTTTGATGCGCCCCTTGTCGTTCAGTGTCTGCATACTATCCTGCGTGGGGTGCAGTTGATGGCAGCTGGCACAGGCCACTTTCGCGACGTGCACATCATGTGGCCAAAATGATTTCTGCAGCTGTTCCGGCGTATGGCATGACATACAGACGCTGTTTTGCTCTTCCACCTTGTACATCGGAAAGTTAAAGCGCATGACATCTCTAACGCCTTCGCGGTGCATCGGCGATGGCTTGCCGTGACAGTTGGTGCAAGTCAGCTGTTTTTGATTATGCGGGTTGACGGCGGAGGCATGCTTGCCTTGCATGCCATCCTCTTCCGGTTTATGGCACTGTAGACAAGCCTCATCGGGATTGCGCTGCGGCATGACCTCCCAGCGCTCTCCTTTTTCCGCCTGAGGTGCGGGCTGCGTCAGCCCTGGCAATGCCCAAAGCATGCCTGATACCAGCACCCCGGCAGTCAATAACGAACGTAATACGCTCATATCCACTCCACTTTATGATCGCCCGCGTCCACGGGCGATGAGGGGTTATTAGTTCAGTCGTCCCGCTTTACGCGCTTGCTCATCCCACTGCGGCACTACCGTGTTCAGGAAATCCTGTTTTTCGGCTTTGATTTGCTGCATGTTGAGCCCAATCGCCTGCTGCGCTTTCTCCTTCGTCGAGATATCTGGCAGCTTGATTTCTCCTGTTATCCCTTTCTGGGCCAGCAGGCGCACCAGCTTGGTTCTTGCCTCGGCGGATTTACTCAGCGAGGTGCCAAGCATCCGTAAGCCTTCATCCGGCGCATGCATGTGGATACCGTGAGAGGCAACCGCCAGATCCCAGCGCCATTGCGCATGGCGGATATCCATTAGAATCGGCTGCATTTCTGCTTCGGTTGCCCCAGCATCCCAGGCTGCTTTCGCCTCAAAGTGCGCGTGAACCAGTTGCGCTTCTGCTTTCAGTTTTAAGTCCTGAATGGCCGTTTTGCGTTCAGCAACAACCGCCTGCATCGCCGCTTTATCCTGCGTGTGGCAATTGGTACAAGTTTCGCCGTAATTGTCGAAAGGGTTACCTATCTTGTGATTGGTATACAATTTGCCGTCCGCGTTTTTCACCTTCGGCATATGGCAGTCGATACAAGTCACGTTGTTTTTACCGTGAATACCGATGCTCCAGGTTTCATATTCTGGATGTTGAGCTTTCAGCATCGGTGTACGGGAAAGGGAGTTGGTCCAATCGGAGAAGGAAATGGCATCATAGTACTTTTCCATGTCTTCGACTTTGGTGCCGTTATCCCATGGAAACTTCACCGCTTTGTCTTTACCGGAAAAATAATACTCAACGTGGCATTGTCCACAGACCATAGATTGCTGACCGAATCGACTGGTTTGATCGAACGGCTTGCCAATCACTTCCATCGCACGCTCTGCGTAAGGGCGCGACAGCGTTAGCGCTGGTTTGCCCTGAGCGAAATCTGGGGATGCGGTATCATGGCAGTCCGCGCAGCCGAGATCGTTAGTAATCTCCGGCCCGCCTCGTGCCCACTTACCTTTGAAATAACCATCCTCTCCTTCCTGCTGAATCAAGCGGGCAACATCCGGGCTTTTACAGCTCCAACATGCCATCGGCAAAGGCCCATCTTCTGCCGTTTTCGGTGCACCAGTACGCAGCGTTTCACGCACATCGGTTAACGCATAAGCGTGACCACGCGGCTTGTTATAGTCTCGGGAAAAAGGGTAACCCGCCCAGAGGACTACCATCATGGGATCTTCTGCCAGCGCATCGTGACGCTCGGACTGTTCACTGGTCGCTTTCCACGAGTTGAACTGATCGGGGTGTTGAGCGGTAAAGACTGAATTTCTTGCCTCTATCGGGGCGGGAGGCGGTGATGCCGGAGCATCAGCGGAATAGGCTGGCATCATTAGAAAGAGACTGGCTACCATGCCCCACAGATAGGAGACTGACATGCTTATCCTGACCATGCGTTTGTGTCCACATTAAGCCGCCTACCGGCGGTCATTTTCGTTATCTATTTGACAGAAACCACAACAACTGTCGTGACATTACTCACCCTATGAATAACAAAAAGATGCATTCAAAATATTGTTTTTGATCAAAGGTAAAGAAAAGTAATGAATCGTATCGAAAATTTCTTGATCCCCCTTCCACTTTCATACTCAGGTTTAAGGAAAATATCAGAATGATATTCATTTACAGAGTAAGTACTCTGCAACAATAAATATAATTAGGGTGGTAATGAATTTTATTCAAATAATTATGGTTCAATGTATTCGATGTATCAGATTTTCATATTCCTCTTGTTTACCGTTCACCTTTACAACAGGAAGGTCAGCTAATCAAAAGAAAACAACATCTAATTTATTGATAAATAATCATAAATAATAATGATTATTATGTTAATCATTATCAGTAATTTGGTATGTGCATTTATAATAACCTTCTAAATCAAAACAATTTAACAACCTCTCATCAAAACTGATATACTTCCACAACAAAAAATAAATAAGGAGACATACTCGTCATACTTCAAGTTGCTTGTGCGTTTGTTGTACTTATTCACCCCAGTCACTTATCTAATTAAGTTCCTTGGGATTCATGCAGTTGCCGCGTTACAAGGCCCATAAATGAGCTTTGCTCTAAAGGGGCATTTCGTGAATGACATTGAAAATACCGATTATAGTCCTAACCGATGATTGAGATTGACTACCATGAATGAATTAATGAGTTCAACCGCTGAAAATAAATCGACTCTATTTTTAAAAAAATATATATCCCCACCCTATCATTTGTTTTTCAGCGAAATAAATGAGTATGGTGGTGCCATCAGGTCATCAAATGGGTATTGGATTTGCTTACGTTATTTTCATACTTTTGGTCGGTCAATAAATTGTCATACTACTCTTATCTCTCCAGAAAGTTATCATATGCATTTTACTATTTTTTGGGAAAAAGAAAATTGGTATATTCGCGATTCAAGCAAACAGGGGACATGGCTTAATAAAAAAAGACTGATAAAAGAAAAACCCTACCCCATAAAGAAAACAGACGTCATCACGTTATCATTAAATGCTGAAGAGCAATTCGTGATGACTAACGATCTTCCGCCTTGTGATATACTCATAAGCCTTGCCCCTCATATCTCCCCTATCTATTTAAAAAAGCCGGTAACCCCCCTCTCCGAACACTGTTTCTTTCTCTATGATAAGAATGGCTGGAGCGTCAACACCTCAGAGAACAACCAAGAAAAAACCCATGAAATTCATGATGGTGAAATTATCGAACTATTAAGTAATCATTATTATCTGCAATACGCACAAGAGAAATATGCTCAGGAGAGACATGTCACGTCACGTTCCATTGATGAACTCACCTTTTGCTTTTATGTATCAGAAGATGAAGAGGATACTCAACTCAAGATTACCGATAATGAACAATCGATAACCTTAAAAGGAGAGCGTCTTCAGAACCAACTTTACCTTTTACTTTATCTGGCGAGGAAGTCGATAGCCGATAATTTACAGGGCTATGCTCAATCTCACTGTGGATGGTGCGATTTAAATTCCTTATCTAAAGCACTGGGCATAAAGCCTAACAACACGCGAATCCGCATACATAGATTACGCCACCGCTTATGTGATGCAGTAAATTTCAGCGGCATTGACGCTTGTCAGATATTACAAATAAAAGATGCTTCCGTGCGTATTGTTTCATCAAAAATAACCATTATCAAAGGTGGAAAAATAGAGTAATGCCGTAAGCGCATCGTTACATCATAGATGCAACTGAGATTTCCATCTGTTCTATTCAGCGTGTCTATCTTTATCGTGCTGAAATGAAAAAGTAAAAACTAATAGCATGTAGTGATGACAATATTATGAACAATCTTTCTCTTTCCTTAATCATAAATAAGTTAGCAAAGAAATTATTATTTCAAAAAATTATTACATTGATGGGGGAAATAAAAAATTACGCCAATATAACGAAGTGATTTTTTAATTTAGCATGTTTGAAAGATGTTATTTCAATAAGAAACAAGGAGTTAATTATTACGACATCATTTTGTGTAATCACGTGTAATAGCGATATGAAATATTGCTACTAAGATGAGCATGCGCTGTTCATATGTGAAATAGCAGTATAAATATTCCACGTTATCCAGTGTAAAACAAAAAAACCACTTACTGCCCGTCGCCAAACAATGACAGTAAGTGGTTTGTGTTACTCACAAAACGCATGAGGAACAAATCAATGTTTACTTATTTTCCGCCAGTTTGTCCAGCTAACACTGCGAATAATCAGGCAGGCCAAGATCAAACATTTCTCAGTCTCCCTGGTTGTGTCCATACTGGACAAACGGCCTGTTGTGGTAATAATTCAGCTCAAGCACAGACATTTGTCAGCCTTCCCGGCTGTGTTGCACCAACAACATTCGTCAGCTTACCAGGCTGCGTCCCCACATTTGTGAGCCTCCCAGGCTGTGTACATACTGGGCAAGCAGCTAACAGCACAAATGATGCTTCTCAAGCACAAACCTACTTCCCATCCATC
>NZ_JACDSF010000040.1 GCF_013449685.1 Pectobacterium brasiliense
TAAGTAAAGTGGGATCCCACCCTGTGTACAGGGTATTCATTTCCAACGGGGAGAAGACCGCTAATATATTCCTTCAAACTATCTCGGCAATGCTCTGGTATATCTGAATCGATTAAAGCCTTTAGATTTTTAAGTTCAATTAATCGGATTATTTTCCCATAATCAATGATAACGAATTTTGCTTCTCTCAAATAGACCAATATTTCTATGATAGTGAACAATAATCTACAACCTCTACCGTGCCAAATATAATCACTTTCGATTGATGGTAATTGTTCAAAAATCATTTTATATATATCTTCAGGCGTTCCTGTAGAAAATATTTCTTTAGAATACATATTTCCCCTATTTTTATTTTATCTGAATTGGCTACCGCGCCCTCTGGGGCTTGCTCAACAGCTCACCGACCTAAAAGCAAGTTTTAGGCCGGTTCACCGTTCGGACGTGAAAAACATAATTAACATTTTGACTTATTTATAACATTTTCGATATAAGTTTGGCCTTGTGCTCTATACCCTTCAATATCACGCTCAGATAGATTAGATATGTTAAGCAGAACCCCAAAGACTAATTCTTTATCTACATAACCAATATCACATCCTAAAACTTTGGCAACCTCAGCACCGAAAATAATTTTCTGACGGGTATTTTCTTTTTTCGTTTGCTGTTTCTTTTTAGCTTCCAAGAAGTATAGACGTTCTTGTGCTGAAGCAATTTGTTGTTTGATTGTTTTTGTTGTCATTATTCTTCTCCTTTATATTTTTATGGTTTTATTTATTGTCAGCATCCCAATCCCAAAATGAATCTGAATGGTTATTTTTAATTATTGTATTTTTAGGTTTGTAGGGAATATTTGTGTATTCGTATCCTGATGCTATTCTTTTCTTTATGGATTTAATACGAAAACGGAAATAATCCTTTTCTTGTATCGCTCTAATTTCTTCTCTTTTGCGATAAATAGTTTCTGCTGCCTTAGCATAGGCTTGTTCAACATCGGTATAAATGCCATCTTCAATTAATCGTCTGGCTACCCAATCAATGGCCTCATCATGGTTTTTATGCATATCCTCTCCTTGTAATATTCAGTGCAATTCAATTAACACATTTTGAATAATTATCAACAGGATAGAGAATTATATTTTTATTTGATAACCCACAGACTCAACAGCCAAATATTTATTCCCCACATCACGGCGTTTATTGTCATTAAAGCCAATGCTATTTCATCCAGTTCACCAAGCTTCATATTATTATCCTTTTACTTCACGTCTGTTATTCTTTACTTGATTTTTATTGAAATGGCAAATTGTATAATCAGTATTCAGAGAGTATGATTTTAACGCTGATCACTCTTCATGTAGAAAGGATATTCTATGACAACAAGTAAACGCTATGAACCAGTCAAAAAAATCACTGTGAATGAAAAAGGAAAAATACTTAAGGTAAGTTTTGAAATTTTTGATCACGACGCAGGTCATTTTGTTCTTGGCGAAGATCATGAAGGATTTATTGATGCCAAGTCAAGAGTGAATGATCTTGAAAACGAGCACTTGGAAAATCTAAAATTGAAGTCTACACCTAAAAGACCAAAACCCTAAAATATTCCCCTGATGATTCAGGGGAAACAATTACACATTTTCAATAAGTTCACGAAAGTCCCTATAGCTAAACAGTTTTACTTTATCATTACCATACACCCTACAAATGAAATCCTGATGAAGCTCATGGAAAGTAGATAAATAGCAGTATTCTTTTAGCGCATCCAATACATCAATATATCTTTTCGCATACTGATTAAAGTGTTCTGGATTCTCTGTTTCTGGATCGTGTTCAATCTCGACAAATCTACTCAATGTTATTTTAAATTCATTATCGTGAAGTAATTTCAATGCAGATGGTATGTTTTCCAATTGATTACAATATAGAGAGTCAATAATAATATGCTTCTCTTTAAATCTATCCGCATACTTCATAAAAGTATCATGATACTTAAAAAACCCATAAGTCGCTAAAACATGACGACCTTCATTATCTTTTCTGTCTACATCTATTCCGTGTTCAATTAAGGCATTAATCACTTCTTCTGAACTGACATGAAATAGCGCAGTATGCCCAAGCTTATCCTGATGATTAATATCAACACCAAGACCTATTAATTGTTCTACATCATCTCGTGTTCTTGCATAGAACAGCAATGTTCGGTCGAGCGAGTCTCTTATTTCATATGCTGATATATTATTTTTTTTCAGAGCATTCATTAATGATCTAAAAATATCGTTGGTAAATGGCAACATGTTGTTATCTCCTTTTTATTTTTATATGTTATATTCCTTTATTCTATAAATTTACTTTTGTCAAAATTGGATATTCCTATTATTTAATGAAAAAACCAATAAAAAATCAAAATGAATTAACAGGAAGTGGTAATGTCAACCCCTGTTAATACTCGACTAAAAACAAGAATGGTTTTCTCTTCAAGTCATTTCACACGAAGTTCTTCATATGAAATAATAACGTGTTCGGAAAAAGCAGGCCGTTTTTTCAATTCCTCATAATACCTTTTTATAAATGGATATAATGGTCTTTCAATGTCTATATCAAAATATCTATATAGAACATGACCAAACTGAATATCAGCAAGAGAAAAATCCCCCCCGGCAATATACCCATTATTCCTTATTTGTTGTTCAGCAATAGAAAATTTATTATGAAGAACCTGTAATGCATTTTGTAATGCTTGCTCATCTCTGTCTTTTGCTGCAGTTCTGACTACCTTCCAAAACACTGGAGCGGTAAAATTCATTGCAATATTAATCTTGGCCCATTCACCCCATTTATCGATCTCAACCCTCGCGTCAATATCATGCGGCCAAAATGTATCAGATCCATACTTGCCAGCCAGATAGCGCAGAATAGCACCGGTCTCCCACATAGGGGGAGCGTTCCCATCGCGTATGACTGGAACCGTACCATTAGGATTCATCGCTAAGAACTCTGGAGTATCATTTCCTCCATACTTATGACCAACATCATAGCGTTCATAATCAAGACCAAGCTCCCCTATACACCACATCAAAGCCTGAACGTTTGAAGATGTCTTCCTTCCCCATACTTGAATCATCATATCTCCAATATAATAGGTTATTCTTCTGGAAAATTCGTATCACCATTACCAAGCGCTCTTTGCATGATAACAGTATCAACCCAACGTCCGTGTTTAAAACCAACAGACTTTAAGGTTCCTGTCAATTCAAAACCAAGAGAACGATGTAAAGAAATAGAACCACGGTTTTCACTATTACCAATGACAGCAATTAACTGACGAAATCCAGACGCTTCTGCTTGGTTGATAGCTACGGTAAGCAATGCTTTCCCGATACCCTTCCCCAGTTTTTCAGGATCGATATAGATAGAATCTTCGAGTGTGAAACGATAGGCCGGGCGTGGTCGGTATGGCGCAAGATAACAATATCCAGCAACAATACCATCGACTAACGCAACAAGCCACGGTGTTCCAGCATCTTGAACTTTAGTAATCCGCTCTTTCATCTCTTCAACAGTCGGAGGAATTGTCTCAAAAGTAGCTATGCCGTTGATAACGTGCCACGCATAGATTTTTTGAATATCAGGAATATGTTCAGGGCTGACAGGGATGATCTGCATAATAGAACCTCTGATTTAATAAATCCAGAAAAGGATATCATAGGCACCTATGATTAATACCTCTCAAGCAAAGAATTTTTATTATTTCTATTAGAATAATGCATACTTGGAAAAGTAAAATACTATTTTCTTATGCGTAGAGACCTCTGTGGTAGCTCAATTCGTATGGTTAAAAATTTCACTATTTCGATATATTTATTTTTTTCAAAAGCAGCGCTTTGTGATTGTGTACGACAATCACTACGCTGAAGAGGGCTTGCCCTGTTAATTTTAAATATATCCAATTATGATGTTTAGTTAGATATTCAGCTAGCGCTCACTCACCTGAAAAAGATTAAACCAGATACCGAGAAAAAATTTTGCAAAAACTTAAAGTCGCTGCTGTGTTACCCATTGTAAATCACTGTAAATATGTCCAGAACACCTATTGATGCTTTAACCAGTTGTATCTAATATAACCACATCATATTGTGTTATCTATTCTCTACTGACACAACATGAGTCACCCTCTCCTGACTATCTCTGTATTAAGGAATTTGGTTATGAGTACGAACAACAAGCAAACCTCAGATAAAATCGCCTCTGTAGCCGCACAAACACTTAATGACCCGAATGCGTCAGCGATCCAGAGAAGTCTGGCTGGTTCAGCACTTTCTCAGGCAGGCTCATCAAACCAGACCAGTGGTGAAATGGAGCGTAAAGCATCATCTGCGCTTGATAATCCACGTTCCAGTAAGTTGACCAAACAGCTAGCGGGATCTGTGCTGTCTCAGTCAAATAAAAGACGTAAATAATTAATTATGGGGTGTATACCCCATACTCATTATTGGTGTTTTCTATATTCGAATAACAATATTCAGTTCGCAAGAGAGAAAAGATGAATGTTTTTAGTATTCTTAAAGACCCTGATAATGCCATCTATTTAACAGATGAAAATTATCATAAAAATACTCACAGATCTGTCCCTTATGTTCAGACTATCAATGGGAAATCCAAAGAATTTGCTTTATGTCCACGATGCAAAAACCCTGTTCTTCTAGTTAATAGAGCTAATAATCAAACCGATTCAAAAACCTTATATGCAAAACATGTGGATTACAATGTTACAGGTCTAGCTTTCTATAATAAATCAGAATATGATGATTGCCCACTTGCTAACCCCACAAATCTCGATGAAAAATTAAAAAGAAATCCAAATAACAAAGCAAATGATGAGATAAAGTATGCTATTGCTAACTATTTTGATTTATTGATAGGCAGAATTGAACCAGCAATAGGCATCTATTTTTCCGAGTCGGTTTTAGCTCAAATGCTTGAAGATTTTAAAACATGCGAAGGGCATCTTTATCGTGCAATAAACTTATATAATTTACCTATTTCATTTATTTATGTAACTAATGCTCAAGATCTTTATGGTTGCAGAGTAAATAAAAAAATCAAAGAGAGTATTAATATTGAATCAGAATCCTTTACAACTTCAGTATCAGATGGCTATGGCAAAGATCTAGTTTTCGTAAATAGAAAGAAAGGAGCACCGTACAATAAAATATTTTTTTACTTCTCTAATCATACCACATCAACTGAAGAAAGAGATGAATCTATAACTTTATATATTGTTGAGAAAAAACAAAACCAAAAAATTGATGATGCCAAAGTATTATATAAAGAAAAGATATATTTCGATGGTACCTTCTTTTTCAATACTATGAGAAAAAGAGAGAAACTTAATAAATTAGCCAAATCAATTTCATATTGATACCGATTTTGGAATATGTATTAATTTGGATAAAGGTTGGTTCAGCACCAACCTTATCTCTTCTAAAGATATTGGGGATTCTTCGAACGGCTCAAGTTCATACTCCGCGAATGGTAAATCGCTAACTATTTTTATATTCCCGGAAATTTTTCTTATTAAAGAACAAAACTCGTGTTCACTCCTAGGCTCATCAACTACACCTAGATCTAGTGCCTTTTGATATTCTATTAGTGCACGAAGAGTTGCGTTTTGCCAGAAGGTGAATTCTTCATAATATGTACCATCTTCAAGTTGTGATATTTTAAATTTCATTTTTTTCCTTTCGTGTTATTTATATATATACACGTTTTACAAAGTTAGTTCAGCTCTGTCAATAGTTGAAAATAAATAAGCATTTCGAATTATTTTAGAGAGTAATATTATTTTCTGACGTTTCAAAACATATAAACTATCACAAGCATTTAACAACAAGTAGAAAATTGACACTCATAATTATTAAGGACTATAAATGAGTTACGAAAGGCTAAACATTTCTATCGATGACTACAATGAATTAAAAACGAAATTACATGCTGAACTTACAAAAATCACTAATATTTTTACAAGGGAAAATTATAGACAAGAGGATGATTTTTTCGCTGCATTTTGCGCTGGGTTATCATTAGCAGAGATATCTTTTGGTAATGGATATTATTTACGCTTTAAGACATCAAAAACTGCACACAAGGGAAAAAATTCTCCTGAACACAGATTCGGATGTGATTTTGGGATTAAGATAGAATGGATTTCTACATCCGATGAAAGCCTTCAAAAAGGTATCATAGGTCAGGCCAAAAATAACACGTTAAAAAACTCTGATACTAAAGATCTCTCAGTACAATGCGCGAAGATGGCGAGAGTTACTGAACATTATATCGTGATTTTAAGAGATAACAGCCATCAGATTCCTGTCGTTCATATAGGAGATCGTGAAAAGAAGTATTTCCATGAAGATAGTATAATTTTCGATGATTATCTTATAGACCATGTTATGGCTTGTTTACATGGAGAAACTAATACAGATGACATTAATACAATGTTAAAAAGTGGTCTTGATGAGTTCAATAGGTTTCTTATCGAGATAGAAACAAACTTACCTAAACCAAAAATAACACTAAAACCTAAGCGTCAGAATAAACCTAAAAATAGGCCTTAACGAATAGAATATGCATGGCAACATCAACCGTTGCCATGTTCAATTATCGCCTATTTGACTCGAATAGCCCCCACGAAATCTTATCATGTTTAGTCAGGAGGTTTTCCTTTTCTAAGTAAGCCTTCAATATATCGAATCCATACTCACCATCAGAGCGGGAATAAAAATCCCACCTCGGATGTTTAACTCTTAACTTGAAATATTCAGGCTTGACTAAATTTCCATCAAAAAAAGAGCGAATGATATCAAATGTGTCACGATCTTTAAGATCAAGGACATTTCCATTTTCATCATATAATGCATTGATATCTTTAAGCTCTTTGAGTTTTAATAGCTCCCTCAAATAAACGAAAGGTACATTATGAGATAAGCGGACAAGATCACTCTCTGTAAACATAACACCCTGTTTAAGCATTTTTATGACTATCGGATTAGACATTAGGTTGTAAGTCAAAAAATGCAAATTGCTTGAAAAGTCGCTCACCGAAAATGCCACATTTTTTCTATAATCAAAGAAGTTGATTCCATACCAGACAGGGGCTAGAAAGCTATTCCCACACACATAATCAAACGTTGTCTTTGAGAACCTTCTTTCAAATTTATCGATAACATCATCCCTGCTGAGTTTCATGTATTTCCTTTGAGGTGATATTTTTATGCTTGGAGAAATCTTTTTCATTTCCTTAATAAAATCATCTTGTCTCAAAACAAGGTTAAAGTCATTGTTGGTATAGTGCCTAAAGCTTACAACCGTACCATCTTTAAGGCGTGCTGCTGTTGTTATCAAGCCTCCCATTCTGAACCCTCTATTGTTAATTAATAATTGTTATATATTAATTACTCAAATTATTATTCCTTGTCAAAAAAAACAAAACAAAAACCCAAAATGGCAAGGTAAAATAAAAATCAACAACACCACATGATAGTAATCACTAACTATTTTATCTAATACTCTCCGCGTTACTTATTTTTGTCTATTAGTGTTTTTCATTTCACTTATTAAAATTTAATCCTGATTTCCATAATTGACCTGTGAATTGTGCAACAGGGAAAACTACCGATAAACTTGCCTATTTTCTTGTTTTAGCACTTTCCCGCCTTACGGCGGGATAAATTAACACTCTTTTTGTCCTTCGGACGCCATTTAAAAACCCATCATTTTAATATCGCGGAATACTTCAGCCGTTTATCCATATTGCGTCGCTTAATTCGGCGTTTTGTTTTACAGACAGTAATATATTTCGTATTAATTAATGAGAGGAGCTTTTACATTGTTTCTTTTTTTTAAGAAAACAATGCCCACTTATACACTGCGTAGCAGTGTGTGGGGTCTACCGACGGTTGCCTGCCGCAGGCTAAAAGCAAAACCAAGTTCAACGTCAACCCCTGAGTTTTTCTTGCGAAAAACTAAAATCAGCATGGTGAGCGTTAATGTTTATTTGATAGTTTTTATTATATTGAGGTTATATCAGTTAATGGCAATATTTCATCTGGAGTTTAAAATAGTGAAACGTTCGGAGGGCATGTCTTCCTGTAGGAAGGCTGCCTACCATGCGCGTTGCAAAATAACAGATGATCGCACTGGCAATACCTACGATTTCAGCCACCGTTCTGATTTATTCTACCATCGGATATTAGCGCCTGATTCTGCTCCTTCTTATATTACTGAAAGCTCAACAACTTTATGGAATGAAGTTGAAAGGGTTGAGCGTCAGAAAGATGGTCAAACAGCCCGTTATTTTGATGTTGCTATTCCTTGTGAGCTTAATAATGAAGATAAGATAAAATTAGTAGTTGAATACTGTCAGAAGAACTTTGTTGATAAAGGCATGATTGCTGATATCGCTTTCCATGACCTTGATAGTCAAAATCCTCATGCACATGTGATGCTGACATTAAAACCCATCACTACTGAAGGTTTTGGTAAAAAAGACCGAAGCTGGAATGATAGGAGTAATGTGATCAAATGGCGTGAGTCATGGTCAGTGATTACCAATCGCTATCTGGCTGCAGCTGGCAGCAATGAACGTATTGACCACCGTTCTATTGAGGCTCAACACAGTGAAGCACTGGAAAACGCCACTATTACCTTGGATATTGAAGAAAAAGCGCTATGGCTTGCCAAGGCAACAGCAACCAGTCGCCCGGCAATGCAACGTGTTCATCGCGCCAAGTGGAACAGCAAACAGGTTCAGGAAAAACGTGCTGCTGAACAGGCTGTTCGTGATGAGATGAAGCTGGAAGCACAGGCCACATATAGTGTCTTCAAAGATTTGGATCTTCAGATCGTTGTTGACCTCAGAAGTTTCACCGTATCCGAAATGTCTGAACCTGTTGAAATAGTATTGCCTGAAATACAACCTCGAACAAAGTTCTCTGAAACGGGTTCGCAGTCGGCATCATCAGAAAACCAAATACCTGTTCTGGTTGCCCCTGTGCCTCATACACGCACTAAATTGAAAACCCCATCCTTCCCCTTCCCAACTGCCAGTACGGTCAAACGTGCTCCTGTTAAAAGTAAGAGAAAGCAGGTTAAACCTCGTCAGACCGGTTTGTTCAAGCGTTTCACTTTACTGGTAGTGGAATATATAAGAGAAAAATTTGTCTGGGCCAAGAAGAAGCCCGTCGCTCCTGATGTTGAGCACGATAAACGTATTGCCGAAAACTACGTCTTTGACGAGGTGCAGGGGATCTATGTTCCACGCGCTGAGCATGAGAGACGAGACAGATTTAACAGTGACACTTATAGTCCAACACCGGATGAGATCAGGCGTTTTCCAAGACGTCCTATACGTGAACAGACAGAGGCCAATAACGGAATGGATCTCACCCCATCCATACCACAAGAACAGACGAAGAAGTACAGCTCCCCAAGGCTTAGACCATCGAGTCTCCATGATAGAGATTAAATAACAACACTTAATTAGTCTTTTTAAATGCATGATAATAAAGTATATTTACCTACATTACTGGTATCTTGATAATGCGATAACATTAAATTTGACTGTACGTTACCTATCGTACATAATATAGGGAAAGAGTAATGGGATTCAGTGATGTAAAACACGAAGCGATACAATGCTTAAAATCTGGGGCTTATGATCATTCTGCTAGAATTGATATCGATGAGAAAAACCTGTTTTCGGCTGGCGTTGTGGATGCAGAATATGTTGTCTCTTTGATAAGCAAGACATCCGGCACTCAGTATGAGTGTAGCCCTCATCATCAGGATAGCGCAACAGACGTGCATATATGTCGCCCGTTTAAAGATGGTTGTTATTGGTATGTGAAGTTTTTTTTCATTGATCCAGATGTTATTTTTATAAGCGTTCATAAGTAAGGGAGATTGATATGAGAATAGTTAAAGAAGGGGATAAACGACAGGTAATCTGCCACAATTGCGGGAGAAGTGAAGCCACTTACTTATTGCGTAATGTTGACTTTAGCGATAAAAGTGGTACGGTTAAAAATATATTAGCTGCCGTTTGTGATAAATGCCGTGATGTTGTAAGTATTCCAGCCCAGTCAACCCCCAAAATTAAGGCTGAATACAACAAAATAAAGTCTTCTATAGAAGTCCGAGTTCCAGCACATTTTTTAGATGTCTTAAACGTAGCAACTCAAAAAATAAATCCTGCTCTAGATGAAAGTTTTAATCGTTCTCTTATACTGTATTATATACATGCTTTGAATTCTGGCCGCTACGATCAACATGGACTGTCTAAATTTTTAAATGATGAATTTGCTAAGGCAAAGGCATCAAAAAGAATTTCTATGAAAATAAATACTAATCAGCTTGATGAACTCAATGCAATAATGGCGAGGCAAAAACTTAAAAAGAATACTGACGTTATTAAGGCTGTAATAATGAAAATAAATGAAGATATTGTTCAAAATGATAAACCTGAACAACTTTCTGAATTAAGAAACGTAGCTGCTGCATTTTCCTAAAATTAGGGAATTATATTTTTTATTTTCCATAAACACATTCACAAGGAATGTCTAAATGTCATTATTGAGAGATATACAGAATGCAGCAATTGATTCAAGTGTCAATTTAGCTTCTTTATTAAGACAATGTAAAATATTAGCCTCAAGGCTTGGTAATACAGAGTTTAAAAACTGGGTGGAATACGAGTTAAACGGTTATCCTAATGCAGATCTACTTCCTAGCTATAGGCAATTTAAGGTAACATCCAAGGGAAATTTTGCTGGTTCGTTTAATCGAATGATAAAAAATGCTGATATACTAACGTATAGAATTCCTAGTAAGTTTAGAACTCCTCTCGAATCCCATAAAATAATATCCCCCATTGCAGAACTCGAATCTCTGGTAAGAAATAGTGACGGTTCATTAGCTCAAGTGCCTTGGCCCTCAACAATTGCAGTTCATCTGTGTAATGATATGTATGATGACATGCAATGTTTACAAGCTTGGAAAATTATACCTATTACTAAAATTGAGGGGATATTAGATACGATCAGAACAAAAGTTCTCAATTTTGCTCTTGAGATTGAATCTGAAAATCCTGATGTAGGTGAGGCTAATGTGAATTCGAATCCCGTATCACAAGAGAAAATCCAAACCGTATTTAATACGTATATTACTGGTAATGTCGAAAATGTTGCTACTGGTAGCCATGATTTTACTCAAAATGCCAGCTATGGCGAAAATAATAAAGAATTATTCGATAGCTTATTAAATGCGTTAAAAGAACTTAAAGGTAGTTCTGCTGCGGAGAATATGACTGCAATTGTTGAAGAAATGAGAGCAGCTAACAATAATACGAGTTTTAAATCGTATTATCTGAAATTTATTTCTCTCCTCTCTGATCATATGCAGGTTTTAGGGCCTGTTATCACTCCATTTTTACCGGCGATAACAGCTTTAATAGCTTAGATTATCAACCGCATAATTCATTTTCACTTTCTGGCGATGAAGATGCACATTGACTTTTTTCATTTTTTGAAACAACCTCATCGATTTTACTACCACTTCTGGTTTGTATGTAATTTTCATCTGAAAAAGGATTGAAAACTAAACTGAATCCCATCCTCTTCAGCGACCAGAGCGATCAAACACGCTCCTGTTAAAAATAAGAGGAAAGTAGGTTAAACCCCGTCAGGATGGGATTTTTAAACGTTTCACTTTACTGGTAGTGGAATATATAAGAGAAAAATTTGTCTGGGCCAAGAAGAAACCAGCTCCTGTTTCCGTTGATGCTGATCATGATAAGCGCATTGCTGAAAACTATGTGTTTGATGAGGTGCAGGGTATCTATGTATCACGCGCTTAGCATGAGAGACGAGCCAGATTTAACAGTGATGCTTACAGTCCCACACCAGATGAGATCAGGCGTTTTCCAAGTCGTCCAGTTAAGCCAGCACAGCTTGATAGCAATCTTGACTACATACCAACACTCGCGGCGGACAAGAAAAAGCCGGTGCCTAAATTGAAACCACTGGGTTATCATAACTATTGAACAACACATTCGATTAGGCAGATGATATATAATTCGACTATTCAATAAGACCCAATTTGAGTAATTTATTCCATGAGAAAAACCTGTCAGTCAGGATTTCTCGTAAACAGTTAATTCCCAGTAATTTTTACCTAATTTTTTTGTTTTTTTGAATCCTTCCCTTTCAAGCTGATAGCCAATCATACGATTCATAATCCCATGTCCCATTAGAGAAATCGAGGATTCTTTTTGGGCAAAACTTATTAACTTTGTTGCGGCCAATTTAGATCGGTGTTTAGCTGAGCAATATGATTCAACATTTTTAGAAAACCCTACAAACCATAAGATACGAAATAAAAAAGCATATGTCATAGGTGATAACTTCAACGCCAAAATGTTGAATGAAGGTAACTGAGCCTCACAATATACTGAGTCAATGACATCAGGATTAATACCCATCATTTTCAATGATGTTAATGCTCTAGGTAAAGAACTAGCTATAACAAAACTCTTGCTGATAAGGTTTTTTGTAAAAAGGTATGCTGGAGGATTTTCACTTACCTCACTTTTATCATAATTTTCTATCCACAACCCCATTTCATGTGAAGATAATTTTTTTGTTATGTTAATATCAGGTTTTCCATGCCGTATTAATATTACTTTCATAATGTCCCCTTTTCTTTCAAGGAGAACATTATAGCATATGAAATGGAAATGCAGATTTATGGCGTGAAAATATCTGAAAAATAAAAGGGGAATACTTATATATACCCTCTCATCTTAATTAACAACCGGGATTTACTTATTTTTTATCAAGTGCATCTCGATAGCGCTGTTGCTCAACAATACTCAGGTTGGGATCAGACAGAACACTCCGCCCCTTCACAGCAATATCGTAATCAATTTGAGATCGTGTCTCATATTCTTTGTTCGGTTTAAAATAATCTGATTGCGATGCAGATGACGGCACAGAATAACCAGAATATGTTTTACTTCCAGCACAACCAAGATAAGCCAGCAAACAGGAAGCACTACGTCCACACCGTATTGTATCCATTAACTGTGTAGCTACTGCCATTCACATTTGAAAACACGCCGTGAAACCTAATGGCATAGATAATCAGGAATGATGTGTATTAGCTCAGGGTTATACCTCACAGACAACTTTGTGCCAGAAACGGACTTATGCAAATGGTGGTTCTGTCATGTGATATACTCGATATGTCGAAAAATGCCATAAACATGCTAACTTAGGGGTCTCGAAACGCTGGCGATTTTAGTTATACAAAGCTTTAATCTCTTCTGAGAAATTAATAAAGGCACCGGCAACAAGGTATTTTCCTTTCTGTCTGTGATGTTCTTTAAATACACCTACAACTCTCAGAGTCAGAGCATTAGTATTTTTATTTTTCAGAATCTGCATAACTGGCCCCCCACTCATTCCTTCCAGAGAAGGTAGTGACTTCCCAGAACTCAATGGTTCAAACATTTCAGTGCGTATCATTTTTTTTCGAGAGTCAAAATTGAAGTAAATGTCTTCTTTCCTTGAGTCAAACTCAAATGAGTTGAAGAAGATGTTATAAATTTGAGTATTTATTCCCGATTTATCAAGTTTATATTTATTTTTATTTGAGGGACAGCCTGAAACGATCATTGACATCGTTGGTTCATAATCTTGGCCTAGTTCATCACTGAAAGCAATGAAGTTTTCCTCAGAGTGCATGAGAGCTTTCGGTGGCATGATTGCCGCATAGTCGTGAGATTCACTTTTTATATATATGATTTTATCAAGAGGAAAGAAACTATTGTTTAGAGAAAAAAAACACATCCTATTTATCAATTCATCTACCACATGATTTGCTGTAATTATTGAATAAAACCCATTCTTTTTTATCAGAAAACCGCTACCAACTGAAATGAAGTTTTTATTACTATTAATTTCAGGCACGTAAAAGGCTATAATTGCTCGTTGCCATTTATCTATTAACATAGTTCCTAAACTAGACTCATGACTATTTGGAAAATCATACAGAATGCTATTAAATGGATACTGTAAGTAGGATTTAAACATTTTTCTTTCCATTGTAAAGTCTGCTGTAGGCTAATAACTGACGTTTTCCTTGAGATTCTACGGCAAAACGAATGAAGGTGAGTATTTTCTAACTTAAACGATGCATTGACGTTAAGCAACTGATATCGGCGTTTCTCGTGAACATTAGAGAAAGACGGAAAAATCTTATCATCGCTGCAGTGGTATTATTAGTCTATAATGGATGGTCTTTCATCCGTATGATATGGTAATCCAATCTTTCCCATTGTGGGGAAGATTTAAAATATAGGTTTTGTCATTTGTAGATAAATCAACTCACACATAAATATAATTATAACGATAAGCCACCAATATTTCGAACTTGATAGTTTCACAGGATAATACCAGAAGTATCCATCTAATCTCCTTAAATAGCGTTTGATATTATATTTATATCTGCCAACCCTATTCATGTTTCACTCTCCATTTATATTTTATAAAAATCGTTTAACAGGTGGGATGGCTCACTACGTGAACCACCCACCTATACCAAGGATAATTTGTAGTTAGAATTCAATATATCTATTAAGTTCGTTGGTTTCTTCTCAATATCACGGGAAACCTCTTTATCTGTCATTTTCCCCGGTAAAAAAGGCTCATGAACGAGATCTGATTGAGAAATATGCCTTTCAAATAAACTTATATTTTTTAATTTTATTTTCATTCTCTACTCATCATTATGACACTCATTTCTCCTTCTTTGAAGGTACCATACTCATCAGAAAAAACAAAGCCAAGATAATAGCATTCTTTATTTTGAACGTTTAAAAAATTGTTAAAATAACCACTTCTATTTATATTAAAAGAATATAAATCATCTTTTATTTCAATTCCTAAGACCCCATTTTCCACATATATCTTATAGCCACCATTTTTAAATGCTTGTAAAATTGAAATCTGAGCCTCATGAATTAAACCAATGATACCAATTAAAATCAAATCATTCCGTCCTTCATAACCATATATCTTGAATTGTGGTTCAACTAAATTCTTACCTCCAACTTTTATTGTTAACTTCATTATCCATCTCCTTTATTATGATAGTAATAAGGAAATAACCAATTTATAAAATCATGTCAAATCGTCAAAAGCAAGATCAGCCAGAACGCGATCACAGTATGAATATAAATCCATCCATACCACCAGAACAAATGAAGAAGCCCAGCAATCAAAAATTGAGGCCGCCGGGTTATCGTAGTGGCAGAGAATAATATCATGTAGGATATAGCGATATTATATAGAACTAATATATTCTCCCACCTCAACAATATAACCTTCTTTGTGAGTTTTTACCCCATATATCATTATATTAGGTAGGTTCACTTTGCAAATATCTACCAATATTTTTTGATGCGAAACAGGCATTTTTCCACCAAGATATATACCATCGATTGAATCAAAAGAGTATTTATATAAACCAGAGGTTTCAGTAAATATTCTTAATTCATACTCATATGCCCAATTGATATGTTTTGTCTGTATGACGTTTACTGTCTCATTTCTTGATAAATTATCGGCAGAATAATAGTCAACGGAACACATTTTATTCTGATAATCAACTTTAGACCAATAAAATCGTTCCTTGTTTAGCTTATTTAATGATGCCAATAACTTGTTTGGATTGAATTTTATGCAGAACCCTTTCATTCCATCAGCATAATGAGACCACAGCATTGTATTGCATATTTGTGGAGAATGCTCATTGGATTCATCACTGGCTAAACAGTATGCCCCTACATCCAGAAATCTGCTGTAAATAGAATCACGAAGTTTTTTAGTTATATCCTTCATGAAATTATCATAATTTTTAGGTGAATCATAATACCGTTTTCTAACCAAATCAATAGCGGGCAAACTCAATACATTAGATGGGAGTTTTTTTGCTTGATAATTAAAAAAACGCTCTCTACTTTCATTATTACTTAAGTCAGGTGGAGTAATAATGAATTGTCCTTCAAAGGGATCATTAAAATCGGTAAGCTTCGAGAACCATGCTTTCCCTTCAGCAAGGGCTGATAAGGAATTTATATTTAATGATGAAAACTTATAAACTGATGGAAAAGGGATGTTCATATGACACCTTTAGATGTGATGTATAACTCTTAGTAATTTTTACCAATCTATCATAGATTCGCTACGAAACAGAAGTCAACGCTCTCAATCGCACTGAAAGTGTTTATAGAAGTTGAAACCATGATTCATGTTTATCTCCCTCGGTGATATTCGTAGTCATGCTAATGTTGAAAAGTGGCTTGTAGAAAACTGGAAGCAATATTAATTAATCCGCAGGCGGTTGTTTTCGCTGACCGCCTTTAATAAATATGAGTTATATTGAAATATTATTTTTAGCCACGTTCATTGACTTGCAAAAAAAATATATTGACTCCCATAAATCGAGGTGAGTAATATTACCGTTATTTTTTGATTTTAATCTTTCTATTTCATGTTGTGGAAGCTCATTTTTAACCAAGGATAAATTATCTTCACTAACAAAAGAATACCAAAAATGTAAAGTTATTGCTTCTTCAATCATAACCTCACCACGTCTTACCGTTCTACTCCACCATAACCCATCTGGTTCAGGATAATTATTAGACAATCGTGGTATATCATCTTTCCATTCGTAAATAAACTCAATCTGCTTTGATAATGGCACAGGTGTAAGCAGTTCATCAAGAATAGTATAATAATCTCTCTTCCGCTTATCAATATCATATCTTTTAAGTAGGTCTAAAACATCATAGGGTTGATATTTTTCTTTTAGCTTGTCTGTTTCTGGCTTTATTATTTTATAATACATATACATTCCTTTTTATAGATACCTCCATTCTATATAATAAAAACAGATATAAAATCAACTTTATCAGTTATTTTTAAAGATAAGGTTTAAAAACTTAATAACATTTCTCAATGCCCGGCGTAACATCTCTTTTATTGTTTTACTCTCCATCATAGAAATCTTTTGATTTAACGAATTAATGCTCAATTTTTTGTTTTCCATCTCGTGTTTTAATGATTTATTTTCTTTAATCAGATTATTTATATAATCATCAATATTTTGAATCGCGATATTTCCACCATTCTCTTTTTTCCATGAAGATAGAACAATCAATTTTGATGCTTTCATTTCACGAGATCGACCAGTACGTTTTTCGTCATCATCATAGTCAAACTCTAAGCCTGCTCCTGTATACATCTTATTCCGTCTTTCTAAATTGTCTTCTGTTGCATCTTTAGGCCCAAGTCTAATAGAGTTAACATCTGCATTAGGCCATTGTTTTGCCCAACTGACAATTTCATTAAATAACCATCTCCCTAATCTATTTCCTTTATAGTTATCGTCCCAAATGCCAAGTTCTCCACCAGTAAGTGAAATAGTCTCACTAATAATAACGTTGTCTTTATCTTTTAGGATACGATGTATCGCTTTGAAGCAAAGTTTAGAGTTCTGCTTTGTTCCAATAAATCTAAAGAAAATACTTATTTTATCCTTGTTAATAGTATTAGAAACTTGAGTGTTTTCATAAATAGTCTCAATAAGAACAGTTTTCCAATACTGATCTGGTTTCTCTCTTTCGTAGATGTGTAGTATCTCCAATCTCGGCCTATCTACATAGCCCGGAGTGCCTTCAAGTTTTACGTTATCTTGTTGTTCCGATGTCATAAGAAAAAATTAATTTACAGTGTCTTGAATAGGTTGTTGTGTTGTATCAATAATAGGTTTTTATGTCAAACAGCGTGGAACAGCGGATTCTTGGAGGCGGGAAAAAGTATTTCATGACGAAAAATGCAGAAACAGCGCGTTTAACTTGTCAGAAGCCCCGATGTGAACAGCCCTGCACGGAGAGCCATTCACAGTCGAAAAACAGGCGGAAAACTTACCTTGCCGACCAGCCTTTATTAGTTTTCACCAAAGCAATTTTTGACTCTTCTGGTTCGGCCATTCCTTTGATGTCAGAAAAGGCATCTTTATCAACCCAGCCCGGTACATCCGCCAGTTTCCATGTATAAGACACGCGAACAATCTTCATGCCATCTTCACCGGCCTCTGTCCATTCCGTAATTTCATCAACAGTTCGATGACCTACACAAGCACCATTATCACGATCCCAAAAACTTGTTTTACGTCCTTTATCCGTGGTCGTTAAAATGGCCGCTCTCTTGAACATTTCTTGTTCGTATGAAATGGTCAACAGCCCAGAAAGTTTCAACCCAGTTAAAATAGGATCTTCTTCATTATTATAGATATTTACTTTAACGGGGATACCATTTCTAAAATCGTCAAACACCGCAATGTTGTTTTCTTTGCTGAAAGAATAACAAATGCTTTGTTTGCTGAATTTTTCATTAATAGCTTTCTCAAAATCACCTTTCTCTCCACATCCCACCAGCAAAAGAGCTGTAGAAGTAACGAGTAAAATCTTCTTCATCTTCCCATCCATCCTGATAATCATAAAAGCTGTTGTGATTTGATGCCTTTCGAGTTGCCTGTAGACGCTACAGCTTGTTCTTACAGACCTACCACAGCAAAGCCACCTAATTAACCAATTGATAGGATTCAATTATTTTTGATGGCCGTCATATCGTTTGTAACGATCAAAAACAAAATAATGATAGGTAAAATCTATCATATATTTATATTCGATCGACTAAATCAATTAAAATCCCGATCGATACAGCCTTATTAATCGCTATTATCTATCAATATTAATTTATCGATCTATTATATCGATCATTTTGCTTGAGATTGGCTTTCGGAGTGGTATGCTTGAGCCAAGTAAAGATAGCAATCGGCAATAGTGAGGTGTGTGTGAAAGCAAACGCGACCCAACAGCATGGTCATCTTTCCTCTCCTTCGGTTCGTAGTGGCTCTACTTTGTCTTATGAGTATGAACAAACTGGCTTTACTATTGACCTAAACGAACACTCTGTTCTGCTCTTTAATAAAAATCGAAGTGCTATATATGGCTATGCCAACATCAGGGAAATCAATTATTCATTATCATTGAATAAAATTAATAATGCTATAATAACTATTATTACTGACGATCATATTAATCCTGAATGGATTATTTCATTCTCATCAGATAACAAATATTTCTCTTCGCAACAAATTTGTGAACAATGGGTTGAACTATTTAATGAACATGTCTTCTGTTTTTGTCCTGTGAATGAAAAGGAAATTAAACTAAAACCTCAAAATTTATAATTATTAATATTAATTAGCAAAATTATTTGCTTTTTTATGAATTAATATTTAATTATATACATATGATATTTAACTAATCAGGTTTTCGTAATATGAAATATTACGTTTTATATATTTTACTAATCTGACCTTCGTAATATGAAGTATTACGTTTTATTTATTTTACAAATGAGGTGTAAATATGTCTGGAAAAAATCCATTCTGGAATTATGATTATAATGCGGCGCAACGCAATAGAGAAATTGTAGACTCTTATCAGCAAGCTAATGAAGCAAGGCTGGATTCGCAGCAGGCTCAGTTTGAAGCATCAATGGCTAATGACAGAGTTAACCGACTACAAATGCAGTTGAACAATACCATTAGCAGCCATAAGAAGGTTGTAGCTGATTATGAGCAACGTCTACAGAATATTAAAACAGTCGCATTTAAATTGGCTATTCGTTCTAATATCTTTGAAAGAACATTGGTTAAACTTACAGGAGAATGGCCTGATAAAAAAGATCATATTCTTGATGAAATTCAGCGTCAGAAAAATCATTGTACAACGCAAGAATATAGGGATAACTGGTGGGGTTGGGTCAGTCAAGCAGATCCTTCTTCAGACCATAGTTATCTCGATTTTCCATTCCCTGAAAGAGATCTGAAAAATAAGCCATAAGAAGAGATAGACATATCTCTTCTTAAATATCTATTGCATTTACTAAAGCGCCGTTAATCGCGCTTCCCATTCACTCGCCTTAATATTTGACGAGAATACCATGAATTCTGAAAAAAATAAGTCTCAGAATACAATCATTGAAAAATTAAAGTTTAAATTCAAAAATATTTTTTCACATAAAAAATCTGAGTTTAGTGAAATTATTAAAGGCATGGATAACACTATAGGTGACGATAAGAATCCGCAACAGAATGAAACAGGTAACAAGTGCAATCCGATTGTGATCGCCGGAACTCTGTTTATTAGTTCAATAATATTACTGGCTATTTTCTCAGTTATATATGGGTTATTACCTGTAAAACAAGCTTCTGAAACGTACCTCATAATTATCTTTCCGATAATAATCTCTATTGCCTGTGGTATTTTCCACTTAAGAGGGAATGTGATCCCTAAAAATATAATCGACGTTATTTTATTTTCTGTGGCAGCAGTTAACTTTATGATAATTTCAAGCAAAAATCTTGAAACACCTATTAGTTTTGAAAGTTTATCATCAACTTTTTTAGGTAATATGACGTTGGTATCCATATACTCATGCGCAACAGCTAAAGCATTTATGGCTTTAACAGATATCGTTTTAAGTGCATACAAAAAATCCCCCAAACCCAAATTGTAATATTTTAAACACCTCAGCCTCACGCTGAGGTTCACTTTACTTTTATGGTGGTGGATTTATTTTTAATTCAAATATAGGTATACCACCTTCAGCCGTCCCCATTGGAACAAGATCCATATTCAGTATAAGTGGAGCATTTGATTCTGATTTCATCCCAAGTATTTATCTAACATTTTCATTTCGTTGACGAATCCATGTTTTATTTACAGCTCAACAGTTCGGGGGTTATCTGTTTCTTATAAAATCCATGACCAACACTGTCATTATCCCATAGAAAATAATGAATGATGCCAGCTTTACCAATATTTTCCTTTTCTCGAAAAACTTAGCCATCCACGCTGAAAAAACATCACTGACAAAAAATAAAGGAACACCAACCAGATAATAGTTTTTATTTCTAATGCATGAATCAAATAAAACAATAATCAAGACCAAAAATAACACATTACCTCTCAATTTAATCATTATGTTTTCAAACTGCTGATATACTTTAATCATGGCCTCTCCCTGCTGTTTTATTTTTAATTATCAGGTTTTTATAAAAATCAAATTTAGAATACAATGCCATTACACAACATTATTTACGCTGAATACTCTTCGATTTTTTATTTTAGTCAACAATACTTATCTAATCTGATTAAAGGTCGATCCCGTCGCATCAGAACTTTTATGTCCTTCGCCATTAAGCGTATTTGTCATTGTTCCTAAATATGTTGGTATGCCAATCAATGCTGCCGATACTAAAAGATATGTTATTGGTTTAGAGAGCTTGGTTTGATTAGGATTCTCGTTATGTTCTTTGAACTTGAGTGCTGACATTCCTCCTGTCACCAATCCACCAACAAACATCACACCAACAGCCAATTTAGAAATATTGGTTAACTGATCGGTTAAACGCTCGGCTACATCTGATACCGTTTGAGCACCTGCTGTTTGAGCAAATAATACAGTTACAGATAAAACCATACTCATGGTTAATACTTCTTTTATATTTATTTTCATGTTTTTCCTCTATTAATTAATTCATCTATTACGTCTCCATGCATGAAAACATGTTTCCATCAATAATCTTTAAAAATATTCTCTGTTTATAAAATACTTTATTAAGCACATAACTATTTACGGCCTATTTTTTCTAATATTCGGTTTTACCTGCATGTTATATTCCGTATCATCATAACCTTGAAGCTCTTCCTCTTTAATCGGATTAATGATGCGATACAGGTTAGAATGCTTGTCACAAACCTCTTTTGCTGTATCCAACATTGCACGAAAGGAATCTTCGGTTATCCCTAATGAACTCGGGCTAATACTTCCATCGAGAGAACTCTTGTATAATAATAAAAGAGCATATTTATAACCTACATAAGGTATTGGATACGTTCTGCCATCTTGGTGTTGCATTCGATACGAATACGATACCTTCTTTCCTTTCGGCACAGAATAAAGATTTATTCCTGTAGAAAAATCTTGAGCAACAAAAAATCGTTCTTTATTTAAAAAAGTCATCCTACGGGGTCGATATCCATCATGGAAAACTTGGTTAACAAGATCTTTAAGTCTAATGTTTTCTATTTTTCCTAACTGAGACAAATTGGGATGTTTTACGCAACTGAGTAAGCCACTATGATTTAAATCATTAACAGCATCATTCCATTTGGTTCTTTTCTTTTTTAATACATCTTCTTCCATTATATCCCCTTTGTTATAATATTATTTTAAACTACTTATTATTAGCCTCTTACTTAAATAATTTATTGGCGTTATTTTGACGAAGCCTGAATTGATTTTGTCGCATTGGTTTTCAAATTATTCAACATTTGCTTATCAACAGGTTGTAGCTGTTGGCCTATCAGTGCCGCAAGCAAAATATTTGTGTCTTCTGTTCTTTCTATCTGTAGCATTTGTAATCTTAAATCAAGTGCCTGCATTCTTGCCTGCTCATGCGCAGTTTCTTTTTCATCAGCACTACTGATCTTAACCTGCCAAGCATCAGCACCTGTTGTATCCGCATAGCGGGAATAGATCTCATATCTCAGCATTTCCCATTCCGATGGATTATCAGGGAATGTCGTGCCGGGAAAAAGGGTTGCATACTTACTTTTCACAGTCGCATCAGTCCACGCAAGATTAGCGCCCTGCGTAGAACCCAGTGAAGATCCTATGTTGGCCCCTCTGGAGTTAACCGATACATTGCTTGCTTTTTTCATTGCCAGTATGGAATCAATAGCGTTTGTTCCTGCCGTGCTTCTGGCGACAAAGCTTGAAAAGGCCGAAAGATATTCACGCCCTTCAGACGTATCTTCCAGTCCTTTATTATTTAATGGTTCAACAGGTAAGTTTCCTATAAGATTTCTTTTTGCAGCCTCGGCAACTTTCATCTGGTTGATGTTATATGATTGATTTGAAACCTTATTAGCTACGATATCGGATTTAGATAATGGCGGCGTAATCAAGCTGGATGCAGATTTATCTTTATCAGGATATTGACCTATCGTGCTACATCCACCTCTGCTATATTTTACGTCTTCTTCAGAACACACATCGATTGACACTCTTCCCATAATATTTTTCTTGGCTTCATTTATTCCTGTACTTGCTTGTGTAAAAGTTTTAACGCTGTTTTCAGACAGGGCTTCTTTCGCTGAACTTGTATTTGATCCTGCTGAACCACGGCCGCCTGCCGATGTGATTTCTTCACAAGCATTGGCATCAGGTATTCTTTTCAGGATATTCTGCATACGCTGTTCTT
This sequence comes from Pectobacterium brasiliense, assembly GCF_013449685.1. Lineage (GTDB taxonomy): Bacteria > Pseudomonadota > Gammaproteobacteria > Enterobacterales > Enterobacteriaceae > Pectobacterium > Pectobacterium brasiliense_A. Next base: position 23,461 of record NZ_JACDSF010000040.1, read on the forward strand.
GGATGGCTTGATTGGCATTACTGACAACAGCATTCTTCTGGTTTTCATTTGCTGTTATCGTTGCCTGTGCTAACTTATCATTCATCGACACCAGTGTTTCAATCAAGCCATTTCCTAATGATTGAGGTGATCGCCCCATTAAATAAGGATCAAGAGCATAGTTTGTTACTGGATAAGCAGCCGCTGCATGGTTTGCATATAACATTGCGAAACATATTGCACATGTTGATCCTAATTCTTTTAGTTTAAATTGGTTAACTTTCATCACTACTCCTTTTTATTTATTACTTATATTTTAATTAATCAATTTGAATTAAATTGTCAATTGTATTAATGGTTATAATTTATTGGAGTAATTTTTTGGAAAAAACCATTATTAACAGAAACAAGCCTTGCACAGTCAATGATTGCTTTAGAGCATCATAAAATACTGCTTCAAAAAAAAAGGAGACACATATTGATTTACGGACGACGTTTAGAAAAATCATTAACTATATTCACTACCTTATTCTCTAAAGTTGATTTCACAATTTTTATTCCACGCCGTATCTTGCTTAAATTTTTGTTCACAATCCATTCACTAGCATTTTTGCATCCAATTTCAAAGGCATCCTGATGGTATCCATACGGATTCTTTTTATCTATTTTACTAAGTATATAGTTCGAAAATGGAAACTTAACTTTCATACATTCAATAGAATCATCTATTTTACGTTTATTTAAACCATGTAGTATATTCACAGCTCCGATGAATTTACTTAGCTGTGGTTTGCCCTGACTCAGCTCCCTGCCAATATCATATACTGCATTGTCAGCTATAGTAGCTGACATATACTTATGAATTTCATCGAAGGATTGAAACTCTCTCCCATTGCGATCTTTCAAATAGCTGGCAATGCTCGGATATGAGTAATAACTCTCGTTTTTATGCGTTGTTCTGTAATGATGTAATGCATTAATAATCAAATCAGAACGAGAAGAATCATACAATCTATCAACGAGAATGCAGCTATATAAATCTGCATAGCTTTCTGTTATTGCTTTATGAGCGATACGAGTCACATACTTTATTCCTTCAACACACTCCCCGTTCAACTTAGCAAACGGGTTTAGGAAAGACGCTTCCGGTGTCGTTGGTTCCAGCAGATAACCATCTCGCTTTTCTAACTGGTGATGGATAGCATGAGCTATTTCATGCAGGAGAACGAGGTTAGTCGCTTCTTCATGACTACAATCTGCTGCCAAGAGAAATTTGTAAACTTCATGCTCATTAACCTGATTACATTTCTTCTTATCTTTGTTTTTATCTTCATACAGATTCATACTGATATAAACGCTTTCTGTTCCCGGTTGGTATGAGGTTGTTAACTTACCAAAGAATGTTTTTCGGCTGGGTTCTTGGAGAAAGACATTTACTCTTGATTTCATTTTCGTCCATAATGAGAATTTGTAAAAAATAATAGGAATAGCTTTATCTATTGAAGGGAAATGATCATCTTTTTTTTGGTTTAATAACACTGCTAGTTTCTTATGATCTATAAAGTCATTCTTCTTTAAATCTCTACTATACTCAGTAAAGCCTGCGTTCGTCATCGTTTTCCGACGATTTTCATTTATTTTAATAATGAACTTATTAAAAACATTTTCATTGTGATATTCTATTTTCACTTATGCGTCATCTCTATCACTCCAACCTCATCCTTTTTAATTCTATCATTACTATCAAGAAAAGCAAAAGCTACTGAGAAATTGTTTTTCACATGATTTTTTAAGTAATCGTCCAAGAAGAATCCAATATCGAAACTATAAATATATTCGCTTATGAATAAACCCATAACACCGTTATCCATTTCAATATTAAAATTATTGTGTCTGATTGCGCTTTTAATCTCATTTTCCAGTTTATTTTCTGTTCTTATCGCAATCATAAACAAGCTTTTATCTATGTTATTAGTATATATTTTAAAGTCAGGCTCTATTAGTTTTTTATCGCCTACTCTTATTTCTAATTCCATCTGTTTTATCTCCTTATACTATTATCATTATGGAGATAATCAATTTATGCCAGACTGTCAAATATTGATTGTGTATTAAATATAGTGAATGACATTAAAATATATAATACTCATTATATAAGAACTCATCGAACAAATTGTCATTTATTAGCTCAATCCTCACTTGTGTCTCATCCTTATATCTTTAACGTTTTCTTTTTTAATTTTATCATCTTCGTCAAGAAAGGCAAAAGCTACCGAAAACTGATCTTTAACATGGTTGATTAAGTAAGCACGTAAAAAACCTCTAACATCAAAGCTGTAGATTCGGTCAATAATAGTCAGACCAATGATGCCATTTTGTATTTCAATCTTAAATTCATCATTATTCATACTTTGTCTAATTTTCTCTTCTGCATCGATATCTACTTTCATAGCGATAAAGAATAACGTCTTATCATTGTCATTAGTATATATTTTAAAATCAGGCTCTATTAGTTTTTCATCGCCTACTCTTATTTCTAATTCCATCTATTTTATCTCCTTATATTATTCTTATTATGGAGATAATCAATTTATAACAGGCTGTCAAATATCCATTAACAGAAAAGAGGACCGCAGCCCTCTTCATATTTTTTATTTTATATTGCTACCACTGGTTGGGTTATTGTTATCACCAGAAGATCTGCCGCCCTTCCCTTTATCAGAAACATTGAAGCTTTCAATTGGTGATGCTTTGGCTTGAAGATTTATTGGCAACAACGGTCTGTTATGCTCACCAAACGATACCGCCCTATTAGCTGCTTTTTGAGCAACATCCATATAGCCGGAAGCGCCTGCCTTATCCCCTACAGCTTCCGCAGCCTCAGCCGCATTATAAGCAGAGTTAGCACTTTCAAGAGATTGATATTCATCTTGCTGATCGAGTGGGCCAGCATTACTCATGTGAGTTCTGAATGCAGACCCTGTATCGCTGGCCCTGCCAGCCGCCTGTGCTTTCCCTTGTTGGGATTGCTGTTGCAGCTGAAGCTCACGTTGCTGTTCACGGTCTTTGTTGATTTGCGCATTCCTGACCTGATTGCCCAATGCATTAGAGGTATGTGATACCTGATCTAACACGGTCTTAGTGAACATCGCCCCTTCAACCCCTTTTGATGCTGACTGGGCATAACCCGCCATACTCTGACCACTATGAACGCCAAGCCACTTCATAATTTCATCAGGGATAACATGGATCAATGAGAGTGATTTTTTCACTACCGTGAACATCATTGCGATATAAACCGCGATAAGCGCCAATGATTCGATGATCCCAATCCCTGCATTAGCAGACATCATACCAAACGCGCCGGAGAATGTTTCATTGACGATCCCACCAAGGATAGGGAGCATCGTATAGGCAGCAATCAATCCTGTTATCATTAGTGCTGGACGCATGGTTAACGATAAAACCAGACCATAGCCAGCACCACCACGACCCACCACGCCATCACCGTCTGGATGTAAATGTGTTATTACCCATAATGGTGCTGCAACCATTGCTTCAAGGCACAGGATCATCCAGCCTATGCAAACACCAAACCACATGACGTAAGGCAACATAGGAATAACGACGGCTAAGGTATCACCAGCTATCCATAACGGAATAACCAGTGGCATAACAATCCCCATAGCGCCAAATGCTCCCGATACCCAGCTTGCAGTCGCTGATGTCCATGCGCCAAGACCTGCGCCAACAACAGCAGAACTCCCTAATAACGTCCAGCCAGCGGCACTGATCGTATCCCCAAGTCCTTTAACCGCTAATAACGGGTTTATCGCCTGTAAATTTGCAGCGGTTGTATCAGTCGAGAACGCAACAATCTTCCCTTGCTTTCTGCCATTAATCACACTGGAACTGAGAAAACCCGCCATTGCACCAGAAATACTCTTATTGGCTTCACTCTGAAGAGAAGAAACAATTTTCCCGGCATCATCTGTTTTAGGGCCTGCACCACTTTTACCACTGGTATTGGCCTCTGTTCTGTTTTGCGCATCAATACCATTCGCATATCTTGAAGCTGTGGTCGATCTTGCCATATCCTGAGAAACTTTTGCCATAATTGCGTTCAGGCTGTTATCGAATATATCGCCGTATTCCATTGTTGCTTGTCCAGCGACAGGAAGATTATGGGCAGCCCCGTTAATCGCATCCTGAACACGGATAAGTTTCATACTCCATGCGCCAGCCATAAACCATCCATCCTTCTGGACATTCTCTTTGAAATCATCCCACTGGTCACCAGTAGAAAATGCGGCTCTGACAGCACTATCAATAACCGATACATAATTCGCAGTAGCGCCATTTATCCCGTTCTGAATATCAATGTTGTTATCAGCCACATACTGTTCAGCCAGCAACTTCATACTGTTGTTAAGCGCGATAAAAGCCGTATTATGCGATTCAACAATGCCTGAGATATTTGTCTTTATATCCTGTGGCATATAGGCCATATACATGCCGCCAGCGGCAATAGCAGCCTGCGCCTGAGCTTTAGCCTGTTCGTCATAAGACGCTTTCGCTTCAGGATCTGTGAGCGTAATGCTTCCACATGCAGCTTTGGATACCAGTAAATTTTTATTCATATCATTACCGGCATTGTTAGCCCCATAGTTATATCGGTATAAATACTGTCCTTTTTCTGACGTCATTGAAAATTGAGGGGTGACATGGGGAAACAGATCATTCGCTGCTGATTTATTCCATAGCTCACCGGCTTTTAACATACAAACATTATTGATAAAGGCGGTTTTGGCTATACGATCAAGCTCTTGATAAGACGCTGATGTCGTAATAACAGCACCATCGGAAGGATTTGCAGCATAGGTATTCCAGACTGTATCCGCAAGACCGATACCCTGATTGATCATCCATAATACCGCGACTTGTGCCGCACAAAAACCGCCTGCTGCAGGGAGTATCATTGCAGTGCCTAATGCGGTTCTTACAGGCAACCACATGGAAGACCATTTCTTACCCAGCATTTCCCCGTCATGTGCTGTTGACATGGTTCCTGCGATAAGCGTATACGCGGCCAAAATACCACCGACTAATAACACCGCACTGTTGAGGATCGTCATCGTATTGGCTAATGGACTTTGCGCTAAGTTCTCAGGAAATAAAACATCCAAGAACCATAGCTTTGATTTATCAGTATCAGGAACCGTAAATAAATCTGCCGCGTGTGCAGTTTGCGCCATCAGTAAAAAAGTGATTAATGTGATGAATATTAAACGGTATCTCATTTTTATTATTTTCATAGAACTTTGTTCGGTGTTTTTTTTCATTGTGTTCTCCCTGTTATTTATGCAACTCACAAAGTAAGCTACATGCTAAAAACGAAATATTTATATTCCGGTAAAGCCAAATAGTTACATTTCTCTTTATTTTTATTTCATCACACCACTGATACTGTTCCATACATCAGTTGAATCACCATTCACATTAACCGTTCCTCCTGCTGATGACCCCGTTCCAGTTGAAACACTGACACCACCCACATTCCCAATCACAGGCATATCAATTGAAATGCTTTCTGAGATATTTCCCATTACATCACGCATCTTTTCTCTGGCAAGCGAACAGGCTTTGCTTATCGCAGCTTCTTTTGTCTTTTTAATTATTGAATCAATTGACGGTAAATTAATACCAAGATTTCCCGTAGGCCATACATCAGTGCACCCAATCGTCTCTAATGAGTTATTGATATTTGACATAAAATCTCTGGCAACTGTCTCTAATTGAGCCGCATCGGTTTTCATCGCATTATATTGAGCTTGTTTCATACTCGATTCTACGGTAGGACTACACACAGCAGCGTTGGCATTTGTTGCCGCAAGAGACATGAATATAGCGAAAGGTAAAATATATTTTATTTTAATCATAGAACTTTGTTCGTTTTTCATTTTTATTTTATACTCCATTGTTAAATGTATTTTTAAGACCTCACTTGTTTAATCATTTAAATAAACAGGATCAATTAATATATATTAAATATTTTAAAATTAATCAAGTAAACGTCTATTTTAAATTTGACAATGGTTTTGTTTTAAGTATTATTAAGGAGTAAATAAATAACTACTCCAAATGTTAATTTTATTACATACTCTAAACAATCCAGAGTTATTCCTTGCTCTGGATTGTTTTTTGCATTAATCATAATTTAAATTATCGTGGAGTGTTAGGTCTGATCCAAGTAAACGTTATTGCATAGCATTTTTCTTTCTCGATAGGGTGATTTTTTCTTCGCTATAGCAGAGGATTTTCTCAATTCATTTTCATTATCCTTTTTGAATCAATACTACTTTATATTTTTCATCTAACGTGTTACTCACTGTTTTTACTCTACACATTCACAAGACCCACGATAAAAATCATGGCCGCCGACTTACGGCCATTCTGATGTTGCATTGCGGCAAGAGCGTCACAGTCGTCACCAGAACGCTGGGCGCTACACGCTCATCTGTCAGCCGATGGATAAATTTTGGTTACTTTTAATGGCGGTAAAGGATTAAAAGGTCTCAAACCCGGACGTGCCCCACACTGGCCAGTCGCGGATATTCTCCAGATTTTACTGCTATTGGTACAAACCCGGAGCGTGAAGGCGAATCGCTGACAAAAGTGGCGTATTGACCCCATGCGAAACAAAGATACTCGACAGGCCAAAAGCATTTACTTATTCGGTTGATATAACTCATAAAAATAATTACTGTGACAGAGTAAAATGTAACCATAAAAAACTCATGTTCCATTTTTGGGAACATGTTGACATGACAACAAGAGAACACTATGATGTTCCCATATTAGGAACAAATTATGAAACTGCTTGGAAGAAACCGGCTGGACAAAGTTAAAAGCGTTAGCGCCTCAAGCAAAATCTGGGTAAATGCTTGGTCCACTGAAGTGAACACAAGTATTTGGAAATCGATACAAGATATCAAAGAGCAGTTTCCAACAGTCTCCAGCCCAGCCAATGGGATGTTCATTTTCAAAGTTGATGAATGTAATGCTTTCATTGAAACATCGATAGATTTCAATGAATTAATTGTGCTAGTCACTGCAGTGAAGGTTCTATGAATGGACATTAAAGTTATTAAAACAGAAAAGCAGCATCAGGACTACTTGGAACGTATTCATTCTTTAATGCTTATGATGCCCCCTATCCGTTCAAAAGAACATGAAGAACTTGAGCTTCTGATAACGATTGTTGAGGCATATGAGAACTCGAAATATCCTATTGAACCTCCAGACCCAATCGATGCGATTCTGTTCAGAATGCATGAAAAGGGATTAAAACAAGTAGATCTTGTTCCCTATTTGGGAACGAGGAGTAGAGTTTCTGAGATACTGTCCAGAAAACGACCATTGACCGTCTCGATGATAAAAGCGCTTTCAGTAGGGCTTGGTATCTCAACAGACACCCTTGTGGGGGTAAATGCTACTGATGAAAACATATCCGACGACAGCGTTGATTGGTCTAAATTTCCAGTAAAAGAAATGATTAGCAGAGGCTGGATTTCTGAAAAAAGTGATGCAATCAAAAACTCTGCCGAGGAAGTCATAAAAGGTTTTATAAACCAGATGGGCTGGCAAACAGGAAGCCTCTCATTTAAAAGGACATTGTCTGGTGATGCATACTCACCATCTACTAAATATGCATTATTTGCATGGGTAAGTAGAGTTGTACAGCAAGCTCGCAAGAAAAAAGATACTCTTGAGATATTCGATCCTTCTATTTTATCAGCCAACTTCCTGCGCGACTTGGCGCAATTGAGCTGGTTCGAAAAAGGGCCACTGCTTGCAATCGAATTTCTCGAAAAGCACGGTATTGTCGTTATTATTGAACCAAGCCTTAAAGGTACACGCATTGATGGTGCAGCCCTAAAAGATATAGATGGACTTCCTATAATCGGCCTAACGTTAAGACATGACCGCTTAGATAATTTTTGGTTTACCTTGCTTCATGAAGTTGCTCACATTTGGAAGCACGTACATAGTGAAGAGACATTTTTGGACGACTTAGATGCGTCGTCAGAAGATAAGAAGGAAGCAGAAGCGAATAGATTAGCTAAAGAGGCATTTATTCCGAGAGCAGTGTGGAAAAGGAGCGATGCTTACACTTCTCCTTCAAAGGAAAGTATTGATGCTTTATCGCGAGAATTGAAAATCACCCCAGCAATTATAGCCGGTAGATTAAGAAGAGATTCGGGAAATTATCGCATATTTCCTGAGCTAATCGGTCAGGGTGAAGTAAGTAAGATTCTTAATACAGTAACTAACGAATAACTTTAGGAGGTCGTTTATGTACCCTACTTACGTTCCTATACTAAAAGCAAAACCGGGTGAATTTTCGGCCTTGGAGAATCTTAAGCCTATTTATTCGGATAAAATAACACCTTTTTTTGAAATACCAAAGTTTACAAATAAAATTAGGGAGTTAGCTTATCTCAAGAGTTCGACACAACCTAAGAAAAATTACCTCGATAAAATCGCAAATGACATAATATCATCATGTAAGACGTCAAGTCTCTTCTTCGACCATTTTGAATGGAAACCGAACGTATATACAGAGACGGGAGAACATGTATATAGCTATATGTTCCGTAAATTATGTGCCAGCGGTTTGAAAATATATCCTGTTATAGGTCTCGATCGTTGGGATGATGTTGACTATCAAAATGCATTGCGGAACTTAACTACGCCGGATGATACATTGTATTGTTTACGTATAGATTCAGAAACTATAGAAGATGCTTATGATGAAGAACATTTCATCGAAAGCATCGAAAATATCATGGATGAATTACATCTTACAGGTGAACAATTGGTCGTATTGTTCGACTTTGGTGATGTAACTAAAAAATCAATTGTTTCACTGCTGGCTGATATGCATCACCTCCTAAAAGTAACAGCAAAATTCAGTTTCGGTGCGTCTATGATTGCTGGTGCATCATTTCCAACATTCATTAATGAAGCTGTTAAAGATGAAGATTCAACAGGCTATGTCGAAAGACGTGAAATGGTGGTTTGGAAAACATTGCTTGAAGAAAATACCGAAGGGCTTATTTTCGCAGATTACGGTATAAGAAACCCGAGTGCTCTCGATGATGTACCAGCTATACATGCAAACGGAAAAATTAGACACACCATTAACAATCGGTACTTTGTTGCCCGTGGGCATTCGAAGCAAAAAGGAAACAAAGGCGAGCAAATTTACGACCTTGCAAAGGTTATTATCACATCTCCACATTATTTAAATGTTTCATTTTCGTGGGGAGATAAAAAAATCTTTGATTGTAGCTTGAAAAAATTCAAAGGAAGGCCACAAGACTGGGTCGGCTACGATACAAATCATCATATCAGTTATGTTGTTGAAGAGATTCTTGAATTTGAACGAGTCAGAACAGCAAAGAAAGCAACTGTTTCATAATTTACAACTGACGCCCACTAATATAGACTGTCCAACTTTATGGGGTCAGTCCAGAGATGTGGGCGTTTTATTGATGCACTTCGGCGGTAAAAATTCTCTACAGATCTGCGGAAGTATCTCGGATTCAGTCCCCTCAAGGTGTTTAAGATACTAAGAATGCCTGCTTAGCGTTGCACTTCAGACTTAATACCCAGCAAGATATTATTAATGCGTTCGGTGAGCCATAAACACGAGCAACCAATGATGGTCAGGAAATGTGGTCTTACTCCAGCATGTCAGGCGAAAGCCAGATCTCAAACTACATTCCCGGTCTGGCTCTACTGAAGAACAGTAGCACAGCTCACATGAAATCTTTAGACATTTGGTTCAAAGGGAATGTTGTTGACCGATATAACTTCAGTCAGACAGCGAGTAAGGTTTCGCGTGGGTTGCTGGACTAATCCTTAGTATTAAAACTGAATAACTTCGCGCATTGATAATACATTTCTCATTATGTGGAATCAGCACTGGCAGATAATGACACACTGCCAGTGTAGAAGATCTATTAGGAGTCAGGTAAATGTTATCCCAGTTAAAAGAAATCTAATCAACTACGGTGAATTTATATGATATGTTTCTTATTGATTCAAATCTGATATAACACCTCCAATACCTTATATCTCCTGTTTTAGATAGGAAATAAAAATATTTATACTTGCCTTCAATATCGATTAAATTCCTTATGTCATCACATAATGAATATTTACCAAAAATATTATCAAAGTTACTATATAAATACTTTTCAATCCAAGACAAGTTTACCTTATACTTTCCTTCTGAGTTTTTATTTTTCCTTTTGTAGTAGAATAAAAACTCTTTCATAATCCCTATTTGCAAAACATCACTGAAAATATGGTAAACCTTGTCAGAATCTTTAATATTACTATTTATATATCTATTAACAACATCTTTTTTCATTAAAACAAAACAAGATCCGAAAATTGTAAAGTAGAAAAAATCCCCATTGAATATATCTTTTCTAGTATATTTCTTAGGGAAGATCATATAATACTGCTCAAAAAGATACAAAGGGAATGATAATATTAAATATGATTTTGGGTTTATATTATAAAGTAGCAGGTCTGTCATCTCTTTCATTATACCTTGATCAAATTTCACAGATTCATATCCATACCAATCAAATGTTGCACGCCAAAAAATACTTGTTGCAAAATAGAACAATTTATCATTATCGATATCGACTAATTCATTAGTATAACTAAGCTCTCTTCTAACCAAATTCTGGGCATAAATCATTAACAGTTTTGATATAAAATTATCTGTTGGTGATAAGAGTCGGGCTAGATGATTTTCACCACATGAGTTTAATTTTCCTTCACAGTCGCCACAAAGCAATATTTTTTTTATTTCAAAAAAAAGAGGATTTGCATTTCGATCATTTTTTAACAAAACCTTTTCTGTATTAGGATCTTTTATTCTCGAAATTATCCTATAAATAAATTTTGGAAAGAAATAACTTTTTTTCAAAACTTTGCTTTCTGTGCACAAAGCACATTTTCCAATAATATCGATCATTTATTTTCCCAAAAATATAGTTTATAAATAATTGCCATTCAGGGGGATATTCCACATTAATTATATCATTGTTTTTCCGCATATAATAAAAGTATTCTTAATACTATCGACAACACAGGGCGGGATTCCACTTTGTCGATAAATTAACCAAAGATAACCTCGCTACGAAAATCTCCTAACCATCCAGCACATTGCCGTTTGCCCGCTATGCTGTCTTTTTTTCCCTCATGCTGTATCAGGACACTCAACGCGATTCGGTTAAACAGCGCCATATGCGCCGCTCCTTCTGGGTCTTTTAGCTGCATCTCATCTTCTCTGAAAACTACATCCAATACCCAATGCAGTTGATTTTCTATGCATCAGTGCGCACGTCTCATTTGTGATGCTGCCTGCGCATCGTTCTACTTAAGCCTTACCATAACATGCGGCAGCAACTCCGCCACTTTGTTAGGGGCTATTCCGACAGCACGCTGAGGATGCACATTTATGTAACAATAGGACATTCAGGTAACTGTTAATGGTTCAGCCTAAATGAGCCAAACGCCATTTTTCTCCCTAATTCAAACAGGAAACCTTTGAGCCAAAATGCCGAAGCTGGACATCGGTTATTCCGAGTGGTTGAATATTGTTTACCTTAACCTATTTGCAAATACACCACGGAGAACCAAGTGGCACAGTATTGGTGGAAAGATTTACTTGATCGAAATAATGTCTGGCAGGGACTGGAGTTGATCGCTCAAGGTCAAGCGCCTTCAAAACAAAGTATTATAGAAATGCTCAGTGGTCATCATGGGCGTATGTCGCTACAGGTTCGGGGCAAGGCGCTTTTCTGGGCCTCGATGCTGAAAGACCACTCTGGCGTTTGGCTAGTGTTTAATGCCGATCACCCTCACCAACAGGGTTTATTACCTCGGTAAGTGTCAAGGTAGTTGTCA
>NZ_JACDSF010000041.1 GCF_013449685.1 Pectobacterium brasiliense
TATCCCATTATTGCCGTTTTCGTTTCGCAAATGGCTTATCTACAGGCCGAAGGCTTGTGTGGAGGTTTAATGAAACACCCTAAGACATTATTGGCCTGTGCTGCCCTGCTCGGCCTGCCGCTTCTGGCAAGCGCTAACACGCCGCAAGCGCCCACGCCTCAGCAGCAGTTTGAGAGTGGTATCAGCAGCCAGAAACAGTTGCAGCAAAATATGCAGCAGAACCAAAAATTACAGCAACAGCAGTTGAATCAGCAGTTGCAACAGCGTAATCAGCAGTTGCAGCAACAGCGCCAGCAGCAGCTACAGCAGGATTTACAGCGTTCACAGAGAACCACACCACCGCCACCGATTAAACAGAACCCCTGATCAACGGGTCTGCTCTTTTGATTTTTATTATCTTATGCGCGTAAAGAATTACGCTGAGGTGGGCGTGACCGCCGGATGAGCGGCATGGANNTGCCGCGCCGGGAGCGCGTCACAGGCGGTCCGGGTAGCGGGCATGAACACCGAAGGTACCGCAAAGCGGCGTGATTCCCCGCGAAAAGCCGGGGGTCACGGGGCGGCGGCGATTGAGCCGCACCGTGTCGGGCGCATGCGACAACGGTTACAGAAAACCACGAGAGCAAACGCGCACGAAACATGACATAACACTAACAGAGTGCCTAACCACAGGCTTCCTCAGCCAAGCGTGGCTGGCTATAACCGCACACCCATCAGCGTCAGAATCAACGGCGTGGTTAACGCCGCCATCGCCGTTGATAGCAGCAGGCTGGAGGCCACCGGGCCGCCCAATACATCAAACTGGCGCGACATCAGATAGACGTTGACGCCCACCGCCATCGACCCCAGCAGCACGACCGCACGCGTTTCCATTTCCGGCAGGCCGAGTGCAATCGCAATCCCCCAGATCACCAGCGGCTGTACCAGCAGTTTGATCGTGCAAATCGCCGTACTGATCTGCCAGCCGTCACGCACGCGGTATTCCGCCAGCCCCATTCCCAGTGCCACCAGCGACAGCGGTGCGGCAATCTGCCCCAGCATGGCAAGCGGCTGATCGACATACGACGGCAGCGGCAGGCCCGTCAGGCTGAATAAGGTCCCGGACAGAATGCCGATAATCAGCGGGTTCTTCAGCACGCCCAGCGCGGTTTTGGTAAAGCCCTGTAGCGACAGCGCCCCGTTACGCGCCCATTCCACCGACACCGTTACCAGCGTCCACAAAATCAGCCCGTTAAACACCACGACCAGCGCGACAGACGGAATCGCCTCTTCGCCCAGCATCAGCGTGGCAATCGGCAGCCCCAGCATCACGTTGTTGGAGAAGATACCGCTCAGCGCAAACAGCGAGCCAGAGACGCCATCAAGATGAAAGACCTTGCGCGCCACGATGCGGCCTAAGACAAACACCAGCAGGCAGCCGCCAAAAAAGGCGATCAGCAGCCGGGCATCCACCACCGGACGTTTGGAAAAATCCGACATCAGGCGGAACAGCATCGCGGGCATGGCGACGGAGAAGACAAAGCGCGTCATGCCGTCGGTCACGGTGGTCGGCCATTTACCATAGCGAATCAGGCTATAGCCGAGGGCGATAAGAACAAAGAGGGGTAACGACAGAAAAATCTGGTGCCAAAGCGAAACAATAAATGCGGGCATGACGCCACTTCCTTATTACCGGCACCGAGTCAGAAAGGGGATCCGTTATTACGGAGATATACCCTAAATAATTCGAGTTGCGTGAAGGCGGCAACTGCGAGAATCCCCAGGAGCTTACTCAGGTAAGTGACTGGGGTGAGCAAAGGCAGCCAACGCACAAGCAGCTTGAAGTATGACGGGTATAAGGCAGACCTCAGCCGGTCGCGAAGTGTGCCCCGATTAAATCTATCCGGTCAGTACAGATACAGTCAACGCCCCAATCCAGCAAAGTTTGCGCGCGATCAGGTTGGTTGACGGTATAAACCAGAATGCGCAAACCTGCAGCTTTCAGCGCCGCAACGCGTTCTGCCGTCAGCAGTTTGTGATTCAGGTGGATGGACACACAATCCAGACGCTGTGTTAACACCAACCAGTCCTCTTCCCATTCATCCAGCAGCAGCCCACGCGGCAGTTCTGGCACCGCCTGCTGCGCCGCTTCCAGGGCTTCGATAGAGAACGATGACAGCAGCGGTGCGACCGGATGATCGGCCCACAGCTGGCGCGCCGCCAGCGCAATCACCCGCCCGGTTTCTGTTTCATATCCGGTGGTGGGCTTAATTTCGATGTTGGCCGCCATGCCGTACTGCACGCAGCGTTTTGCCACTTCCGATAGCAGCGGCAGACGTTCACCGACAAATTTATGACCGTACCAGCCGCCGACATCCAGCCCGACCAGCTTGTCCCACGGCAATTCACCTGCAATGCCCCAGCCGTTGCTGGTGCGCTCAAGCGTGTCGTCGTGTAGGAGGAAAATCTGGCCGTCCTGCGACAGCTTGGCATCAAATTCGATCATCTTGTGACCGAGGCTGGCACCAACATCAATCGCCGCCAGCGTGTTTTCCGGTGCCAGTGAACCGCCGCCGCGATGGGCGACAATGCTCGGGTAAGGCCAGATTGTTTCCATTATTCCATCCGTAATCCGCTTTGCGAATCAAACAGGTGCCATGATGACGTCGGTAAGTGTAACCAAAGCGTCGAGCCGATCGCGGGGCAGTGCTCATAAGAGAGCCGCGCGATCACGTTCTGCCCACCCCACTTGCCGTGCGCTAAATTGTCTGCGCCCAGCAGTTCGAGTGTTGAAATCTGCAACGGGATACCGCCGGTTTCGCTCGTCGCCAGCTGAATATGCTCTGGTCGAACCCCCAGCGTCAATGCTTTACCGCGCCATTGCGGCTTCGGTTCAGGCAGCGCCAGCGCGATGTCACCATCGATTTCAAAGCGGCAGCCGTCATCGCTAATGCGACCTGACCACAGGTTCATGGCCGGTGAACCAATAAAGCTGGCCACAAACAACGATGCCGGGCGGCGATAAATCTCAGCCGGCGCACCGATTTGTTCGGCGATCCCTTTGTTCATGACGATAACGCGCTGTGCCAGCGTCATCGCTTCAACCTGATCGTGCGTGACGTACAGGCTGGTGGTTTTCAGGCGCTGGTGCAGTTGCTGTAACTCGAGCCGCATCTGTACGCGCAATTTGGCATCCAGATTCGACAACGGTTCGTCGAACAAGAACACCGCCGGTTCACGTACAATCGCCCGCCCCATCGCCACGCGCTGACGCTGGCCGCCCGATAGCTCACGCGGTTTGCGTTGCAGCAGCGGCATCAGCTCCAGAATTCGCGCCGCATCTTCCACGCGCTCGCGGATCTGCGCCTTGCCGAAGCCACGAATTTTCAGGCCGTAAGCCATATTGTCGAACACGTTCATATGGGGATAAAGCGCATAGTTCTGGAACACCATCGCAATACCGCGATCTTTCGGTTCCAGATTGGTGACCCGCTGGTTATCAATGTAGATATCACCACTGGTGGTGCGTTCGAGACCTGCGACCATGCGTAGGAGTGTCGATTTGCCACAGCCTGACGGCCCGACCATCACCACGAATTCGCCGTCCGCAACGTCCAGATCGATAGGTTGGATAATCTGTGTTTTGCCATCGTAAGACTTGGTGACGGCCTGAAGTTTTAAACATGCCATAAGCGTTTCCGAAATTCGTCTCGATTTATTTTTCGCTGTCGACCAGACCGCGAACGAACCAGCGCTGCATCAGTAGCACGACCAGCAGCGGCGGCAACATGGTCAGCAGCATGGCCGCCATCACCTGATTCCACTGCGTGGCCCCATCGCCGGAGGCAATCATGCTTTTAATCCCAGCGACTGCGGTGCCCAGACTGGCATCGCTGACAATCAGCAGCGGCCACAGGTATTGGTTCCAGCCGTAGATGAACGTGATCACGAACAGCGCCGCCAGATTGGTCTTCGACAGCGGTAACACCATGTCGAAGAAGAAACGCATCGGGCTGGCACCGTCGATACGCGCCGCTTCCATCAATTCATCCGGCAGCGTCATAAAGAACTGACGGAACAGGAAGGTCGCGGTCGCCGAAGCCATCAGCGGCAGCGTTAAACCGGTGTAGCTGTCCATCATGTCCAGCCGCGCGATCACTTCCACCGTCGGGAAAATACGCACTTCCACCGGCAGCATCAGCGTCAGAAAAATCATCCAGAAGAACAGGTTGCGCAGCGGAAAACGGAAATAGACGATGGCGTAAGCGGACAGGATCGATACGGTGATTTTTCCTATCGTAATCGCCAGCGCCATCACGAAGCTGTTGAGCAGCATCAGTCCGAACGGCGTGGTGTTGTTGCCCGCACCGTGCAGCCAGATATAACGCAGGTTTTCCCACAGGTGAGAACCGGGGATGAGCGTCATCGGAGCCTGAAAGACTTCCTGATTATCCAGCGTGGCGGCCACAAACCCCACGTACAGCGGAAACAGTACGGCGAGAATGCCGACGATCAGCATGACGTGGCTGAAAATATCTAACCCGCGACGATTCTCAATCATTGGCATTGACCTTGTAGATTTATCTTCATTGGTAATTCACCTTCCGCTCAACAAAACGGAACTGAATCACGGTCAGCCCGATAACCAGTATCATCAGTACCACCGACTGCGCTGCCGAACTGGACAGATCCAGCCCTGCGAAGCCTTCACGATAAATTTTGTAGATCAGCGTGGTCGTCGACTGCACAGGCCCACCGGCCGTTGCGGCATCGATAATCGGGAAGGTATCGAAAAAGGCGTACACCAGATTGACCACCAGCAGGAAGAAGCTCACCGGAGAAATCATCGGCAGCACCAGATTGAAGAAGCGCCGCACGGGGCCAGCACCATCAATCGCGCCCGCTTCCACCAGCGAACGGGGGATCGATTGCAGCGCGGCAAGGAAGAACAGGAAGTTATAGCTAATCTGTTTCCAGACCGATGCCAGCACGACTAAAAACATCGCCTGACCGCTGTTCTGTGCGTGGTTCCACGTATAGCCCAGCAGCCCGAGAAAGTGGGTGATCAGCCCCAGACCGGGGTTAAACAAGAACATCCACAGCACGGCAGCAACGGCCGGTGCCACGGCATACGGCAGGATGATCAACGTCTGGTACAGGCGGCTGGCACGGATCACGTAGTCCACCAGCGCGGCCAGAAAGAGTGAAATCAGCATGCCAAACCCTGCCACCAGAAAGCTGAATATCAGCGTGGTGTAAAACGAATCAAGGTAGTAAGGGTTATTAAGCAGTTGCCTGAAGTTTTCCATGCCGACAAATTCGCTGGATAACCCAAATGGATCCAGGTTCTGCACCGAATACCACAGCGCCTGACCAGCAGGCCAGATAAAGAAAATCACGGTAATCAGCAGTTGAGGTAACACCAGCACGTAAGGCAACCAACTGCTGCGAAAAACGGGGCGGGATGATGTCATGCGGTAACTCATTGCAAACAGAAAAGAAACAGGCCGATTCCCTTCGGCCCGATATTGCTCAACAGAAGCGTATTACTTCGTCGATTGTTCAAAGCGACGCAGCAGTGCGTTACCGCGTTCTACTGCGCTATCCAACGCCTGTTGTGGCGTCTTCTTATTGGTCCATACGCTTTCTAATTCTTCATCCACAACGGTACGAATTTGCGGCATGTTGCCCAAACGCAGACCTTTGGTGAACGGCAACGGTGGCTTGTTCAGCATCTGACGCGTGGCGATATCCGCACCTGGGTTTTTCTCGTAGAAGCCCTGCTTCTGCGTCAGTTCGTACGCCGCAGTAGTGATTGGCAGGTAACCGGTTTTCTGATGCCATTCAGCGGCATTTTCCGGCTCGGCCAGGAACTTCATAAACTCAGCGACGCCTTTGTAGGTCGCGGCATCTTTACCGCCCATCACCCACAGGCTGGCACCACCGATAATGGCGTTCTGCGGTGCACCTTTCGCATCGGCGTCATACGGCATCATGCCAACACCGTAATTGAACTTGGCGTGTTCCCGAATGTTCGCCAGCGAACCGGAAGAGGCGGTCGTAATAGCGCAGTCGCCGTTATAGAACTTCTCGGTCGGCTCATCCTTACGCCCAAAATAGGTGAAGTCACCCTTCTTGTTCATGTCCTGCAACAGCTGGATGTGCTTAACCTGCGTTGGTTTGTTGAATTCCAACACGGCATCGGTGCCGTCAAAGCCGTTATTTTTGCTCGCAACGGGCAGACCGTGCCAGGCACTGAAGTTTTCAATCTGAATCCAGCCCTGCCAGCCGCTGGCGTAGCCGCACTTCATCCCAGTTGCACGCAGTTTGGCGGTGTATTCAGCCATCTGCTGCCAGGTTTTCGGCGGCTGCTCAGGATCTAAACCGGCCTTCTTGAAGGCATCTTTGTTGTAGTACAGCACCGGCGTGGAGCTGTTAAACGGCTGCGACAGCAGGTGACCGCTCTTCGCATCGGTGTAAT
Source organism: Pectobacterium brasiliense (assembly GCF_013449685.1). GTDB lineage: Bacteria > Pseudomonadota > Gammaproteobacteria > Enterobacterales > Enterobacteriaceae > Pectobacterium > Pectobacterium brasiliense_A. The sequence continues at coordinate 6,461 of NZ_JACDSF010000041.1, forward strand.
AACCGGAGACAGTCGGTACAAACACCGATTCATCGAAATTAATGCCTGCGTCTTTGAAGACTTCATAGACAGGCTTGATGGCTTTACTTGCCATCATGGTCGCCGTACCGACTTCATAGACCTGCAAAATAGCGGGCGCATTCCCCGCACGATAGGCCGCAATCCCGGCGGCCAGATTCTGTTCGTAGTTGCCTTTATAGACCGGAACAATTTTTACATCGCTGTGCGCTTGGTTAAAACGGTCAGCCAGAGAATTCACTTCTTTCCCTAATTCGCCTTCCATGGAGTGCCAGAAAGGAATTTCTGTCGCGGCTTGCGCACTGGCGCTCATCAGCGCTAATGCCACACACGCCGCGGCGGTGCGAATAGCATGTGTTTTACGAATTGTGTTGTTGAACATGCCTGTCTCCTGCAATCAATTAAATGCGCCATCATCACGGCGTTTTTTATGCGAAGGTAAACATGACATGAGCGCATGACAGAAAAATAACTGGAAGATGACGGGAAAGTGACAAGGAAGGAGGGAAAGCTCTAAATTTTAATTGGATAGAGTAGCATCAGGGGCTGCACTGGCGAGGGCTCAAAAGCGAATTTAAGGTAGAAATTGCGCACGTTCTCATCCAGCGCGTGAACGACTAATGCCCTCACACCCACTTGCAAAGCAATATTCTCAGTCCGAAATATCGCGTCTTTTAATAAAGCCACACCCAAACCTTTACCAGAATACGCCAGATCAATGGCAAGCCGCCCAAGGACAATGACTGGTAGTGATTCGGGGGCATTACGTCTATATGCACCAGGCGCTGTATTTCTCCAGGGCGAGATCTAACTCACTTTGTGTGGTTATTATGCTCAAAATAGATACGATTTCAGTTCAAAGAATGCACGTCAGATACATAATTACCGATTGATAAAAGGTTATTAATATATGGGTATTATCAAATTTCTTGAATTGTATGCGTTTTAAGCAAAGTGGAATCCCGCCCTGGTATTTCTCTGAACGCTACCTGTTGATAAACAATAATATCCAATCACCTGATGTGTGCCTTCAGCGCAAATCACATATACACGAGAAATCCCTGCACTATGATTTTTTAGCGCTTTCTTTTTTAGCCATTCATTCAAGCTCGGTTCTTGGCTGCAAAATTCAGCAAGATTATGGCTGGAAGATAATGGCTCTGGCGCAGTTATTCCCATGGCGATTTGCGGCTCATTAGATCGTTAATGCGAGCCTGACGCTCTGCGGTGATAGGCGCATCCAACTCGGCCAAAAATTCGTCAAACTGTTCGTTATCCAAAATAAACAAACGTTGATCCAACAAAATGTCCTGCGCCTCGCGGCAGGCTGCTTCAAGCATAAAATCGGTACGCGATTTTGACACAAGGTTTGCAGCCATATCGATCAAATCCCGTTGGGAGGCTTTGGCCCGAATATTGATTGGCGCTTCTTTAGTTTCAGGTTTCATCATCATGCCCGTGTAGTGAATCGCTATACAACTATACATGATGTGTACAAAAATGCTACACACCGGAACATCACCATACATTCAAATGCGCTTGCTGCTTTATTCAGGCCTATTTTCGAATGACATCAACGATAACGGTTTTAGGATCGTTGATGATTCCTATATGTATCGTTTTATCTGAATCCGTAGACTTCCAATACTCACCCGTTGTGTCTGTGTAGCTCAGCGTAAAGCCAAGCGACGCTAGATAGCCGCGTATGTTTGTCGCGTCATTGGTGTTTTGAAACGTAATATTACTGACTTCCAATGCAGGGCCATCAACGGTTGCATAGCCAAAATCATAGATAGAAGAAATACGCGGGCAATTTTTAATGATCTCATCCGTCAGCATTTCATATCGTCGGGTGTCCTGTTCCGTGTAGCGAGAACTCCCCTCCGTCAGAATAACCATGGCAGGCCAATAATAGATAAGCGGCAAGGCAATGAGGAGCGATATGACGAGTGGTATAATTATCTTTTTTTTCATGTTATTTAAAGAAATTTGTTGTGAGTTCAGTGCCATCGTAGGATGCAATACCTACGTTTCCTGACTTAAAATCATTATAGGGTTGTATTGTTTGCATAAAAGAGGGGAGATACCCCAATCGAGGTTGAGCATGCGGCATCTTCTCAGGGTCTGGAAATAAAATAGGGCGGAATCCTATGTTTTTAAAATTTCCTATAGGGCCATAAAAATCCCATCGTTTTAATGCTTCTTCTTTACTCACTGGCCGTAATAAATAAAAAGGATTAGGAGTAGAAACCACTCGGTAAAAACCTAATAAATCTGAAACAAGATCTTCCCCACTAAATCCACTATCTGTAACTAAATTGAATGGAAAAGAAGCCTGCATAGATTCAAACCGTTTCGCTACGGTGAGCATCATAGCAAGAGCAATGCGATGTCTTTCTTGAAGAGATCTTCCTTTTTTTATCCGCCACTTAATAAACCGGTTGATAGTGACACTTCTTCTGAGTCCAATCATGCCTTGTTTATAGGTAACATCGTAGTATGGCATTCCGTCTTCAGTATTCTCCCCGACATACATTTGTTGAATAATATCCTTAATGTCGTCCCCTTTCGCATGGCCTAAATCAATCCAACCTAGCACCTCGGTATAAATCAAGCCATATGTCACACCCGAGGCTTGTCGGCCATCAATGATTTCACTACGCACGCTCATTATTTACATTCCTTTGTTTTTTCATGAGGTTATTTAATTAATCACATTGCGATAATACGTTTATTTACAGATGAAACTCAAGGCATTAAAGAATCCGCTCAGGTAAACGCCCGCCACCTGCACCTCCCCCCATTTTGCTCAAGGTTTCTTTGGCGGCGGCGGGCAGGCCATCGTCGGTGATGATGCTGTCGAAGACGCTGAGCGGCGTGGCGAGATGGGTGGCGATGCGGCCGTATTTTGAGGTGTCGCATAGCAGTACGCACTTACTGCTGGCTGAACATCACGGCGTTTTTTGGGCGAAAACAAGCATGGCATACGCGTATGACAGAAAAAACAACTGGAAAATGACGGGGAAATGGCAAAGAGAGGGAGAGATAAAAGCACCGATTAAACATACTATTTCGTGCCACTACGATTGCACTATTGCAGAAAACCCGTAATTTAGACTATAGTTATTATTACTAGTCATGTTTAAGGATTAACCGTGGCGGTATACACAACTAAGCTCTTCGATAAAAAACTAAAAAGCGAAATACTTTCTGATAGTTATCTTTGTAAGATTGCTCATGAGGTGATGAATGGCCGTTTTGAGGGTGACCTTGGCGGTGGCGTGCTTAAAAAACGAATTGCATTGAATGCCGGAAAGAGTGCAGGAGCCAGAACAATCATCTTTTTCAAGCTGGGCTCTAATCTATTTTTTGCCGATGGATGGAAAAAAAATCAGGTCAGGAAAGGCGTTAAAGAAATTCAAGATGATGAGCTGGCTGTTTATAAAGACATTGCTGGTGACCTATTTCAACTCACCGTTCAACAACTAGCTCAATTAGTAAAAGTGAAAGAACTACGAGAGGTGGAATGCGATGGCTGCAAAGATGAAAGAGCTACAGGAAATGGCGAAAAGCCTGCATGAACATGGAGGTATCACTGATACCACGATGGAACACATCAATAATCGGGTTGCAGCAAGGGAATTCCGTGAACGCATTGAGCAAGCTCACGCAATGAGCGGAGCAGACATTCAGAACATGCGTTCCCGTTATAAAATGTCGCAATCTTCTTTAGCTTATGCTCTCAATATGTCCGTTGAGAGCGTCTCAAAATGGGAACGAAATGAGAAGAAACCCTCAGGGGCTGCACTACGTCTTCTCAATATAATCAACGAGAAAGGTCTGGATATTTTTGCCAGTTAGACAAACAGACATAACCCCCTCCTTCACGCCACAAGCACCTCAACCCCCATTTTGCTCAAGGCGTCTTTAGCAGCGGCGGGCAGGCCGTCGTCGGTGATGATGCTGTCGAAGACGCTGAGCGGCGTGGCGAGATGGGTGGCGATGCGGCCGTATTTTGAGGTGTCGCATAGCAGGATGCATTTACTGCTGGCGTCTACCGCCGCGCGTTTCACGACCACTTTGTCTTCATTCGGCGTGGACAGCCCGCGCAGGCTCCAGGAAGACGCGGAAATAAACGCAATATCGATAAACAGGTTGCGCAGCGCCTGTGCCACCGCTTCGCCAATGCAGGAGCGGTTTTCCCGACACAGCGTGCCGCCCGTGTGGATCATGCGGCACTGGCTGGACTCAATCAGAAAGGCAGCAATCACAAAGTCGTTGGTGACAATCAGCAGATCGTCACGATCGGCCAGTTCGCGCGCCAGCGATAGCGTGGTAGTGCCCGCATCCAGATAAATGCAGCTATTGAACGGGATATGCTGCGCCGCCAGTTTACCAATTGCCTCTTTCTGCTGGCTGAACATCACTGATTTATCCTGATGCGACGGCTCAATCGCCAGCCGTTCAGGCGAGCGCACACCGCCGGAGACACTCAGCAGCAGGCCGTCCTGCTCCAGCTTTTGCACATCGCGCCGTACCGTCATGTGCGACACGCCCAGTCGCTCGGTCAGTTCGTTAATGCTTACCGCACCGCGCTCGGCGATCAGCGCCAGAATCTGTTGATGACGTTCTACTGGAATCACGCTATCCGTTCCCTGTTTGATTGTGCTGGTCTGATAAATAGGGGGGCTGATAAATATTGTGAGAAACACCCCGTTTGATGACGATAATTATCATAAATTCACGTCATAAACCACGCCAGACATAACAACCTTTCTCATCACTCAATGCCAAAATAGAAATAATATACTGATATGTAAAGATAATAATGGAAATCACCTTCCCAGCGAGGTTCAACTACACTGAATCATCACGATCTCAATGTTAATTTATGTGATAAAAATCACCACAATTTGTTCTGGTAGTCCTTATATTTAACACCAGAGAACAAAAAATCACTAATTTTAACAAGGCAACCACGATGAAAAAGACTTCTGATTATGCTGTCGCCGTTATCGGTCTGGGTTCCATGGGCTTTGGCGCTGCGGCGTCCTGCATCAACGCTGGCCTGACGACATACGGTGTCGATATCAATCCGCAGGCACTGGAACGCTTACGTCAGGCGGGTGCGGCGCAGGCTGACACACGTATTGATGCCTTCGCTGACAAGCTGGATGCCGTCGTGCTGCTGGTGGTGAACGCCGCGCAGGTTAACGGGATTCTGTTCGGTGAGCCGCTGGTCGCAGCGAAACTCAAGCCCGGCACCGTGGTCATGGTGTCCTCCACGATCTCCGCGCAGGATGCCAAAAACATTGAACAGCGTCTGGCTGAGCATCAGCTCATCATGCTGGATGCACCGGTATCCGGCGGTGCGGTGAAAGCCGCCGCAGGCGATATGACGGTGATGGCATCCGGTTCCGATCTGGCTTTTGAGAAACTGAAACCCGTGCTCGACGCCGTCGCCGGCAAGGTCTACCGCATCGGTGAAGAGATCGGGTTGGGTGCGACCGTTAAAATTATCCACCAGCTGTTGGCAGGCGTACACATCGCCGCCGGCGCAGAAGCGATGGCGCTGGCCGCGCGTGCGGATATCCCGTTGGATATTATGTACGACGTGGTGACCAACGCTGCCGGGAATTCCTGGATGTTTGAAAACCGCATGCGCCACGTTGTGGACGGCGACTACACGCCTAAATCCGCCGTTGATATCTTCGTGAAAGATCTGGGGCTGGTCACCGACACCGCCAAATCTCTCCATTTCCCGCTGCCGCTGGCCTCCACGGCATTCAACATGTTTACCGCCGCCAGCAACGCCGGATTCGGTAAAGAAGACGACAGCGCGGTCATCAAGATTTTTAACGGCATTACGCTGCCGGAAAAGAAGGAGGCACCATGATCAAGCTAGGTGTGATTGCCGACGATTTTACCGGCGCCACAGATATCGCCAGCTTTCTGGTGAACAACGGGCTGCCGACCGTGCAGCTCAACGGCGTACCGCCGTCCGATTTTAAGGTCGACACGCAGGCCGTGGTGATTAGTCTGAAGTCACGTTCTTGCCCGGCGGAACAGGCCGTGGCGGATTCACTCAAGGCGCTGGCTTGGCTGCAACAGCAGGGCTGCCAGCAGTTCTACTTTAAATATTGTTCCACCTTCGACAGCACCGCGAAAGGCAACATCGGTCCGGTGACCGATGCGCTGTTAGAGCAGCTCGGCGAAACGCAAACCATCATCTCTCCGGCGCTGCCGGTGAACGGCAGAACCGTCTATCAGGGTCATTTATTCGTGATGGATCAGCTGTTATCTGAATCCGGAATGCGCCACCATCCCGTCACGCCGATGACGGACAGCAACCTGATGCGCGTCATGGAACAGCAGGCAGCCGGACGTTGCGGGCTGGTGCCGTATGCCGTGATGGATCAGGGTGCAGAGGCAGTTAAGCAGCGGCTGACGCAGTTGAAAGAACAAGGCATACGCTATGTGGTGCTGGATACGCTGAACGAACAGCATCTGTTAACGCAGGGCGAGGCGCTGCGCGATATGAAGCTGGTCACCGGGGGTTCCGGCCTGGCGATTGGCCTGGCACGCCAACTGGCAGACTCAACAAAACAAACCGGTTCCGCCACCGAGGCAGGTAAGCCACAATCCGGCGCAGGCGTTGTACTGTCCGGTTCCTGTTCGGTGATGACCAACAAGCAGGTCGCTCACTACCTGAAACAGGCAGCGGGCCGCGCGATTGATGTCGCGCGCTGCTTAGAAAGCAATGACGCTCAGCAAGCCTACGTGCAGGAATTGGCTGACTGGGTGAAGGCGCATCGTGAGGACGCGCTCGCACCGCTGCTGTACGCCACTTCATCACCCGATGAACTAGCGCAGATTCAGCAGCGCTGGGGCGCAGAAGCCAGCAGTCAGGCGGTGGAGAAACTGTTTGCCGCCGTCGCCCGCCAGCTTCAGCAGGATGGCTTCCAGCGCTTCATCATCGCGGGCGGGGAAACCTCCAGCATCGTGGTGCAAACGCTGGGCATTCACGCGTTCCATATCGGGCCGTCCATTTCTCCCGGCGTGCCGTGGGTGCGTTCGACCAATCATCCACTCTCGCTGGCGTTGAAATCCGGCAATTTCGGTGATGAAGACTTCTTTGCCCGCGCCCAAAAGGAGTTTGCTGCATGAGTGAAAAACACCACAGCACCGAGGCGGCGCTAAACAGCGAACAACGCGCACGCGCGGAAATGGTCAAGCTGGGCGCGTCCTTTTTCCAGCGCGGCTATGCCACCGGTTCCGCAGGCAACCTCTCACTGTTACTGGATGACGGCACGCTGCTGGCAACGCCGACCGGCTCCTGCCTTGGCGAACTGGATGCCGAGCGGCTGTCCAAAGTTAGCCTGAGCGGCGAGTGGATCTCCGGGGATAAGCCGTCGAAAGAGGTTAGCTTTCATCTGTCGATTTACCGTAACGATCCTGACTGCAAAGCGATTGTCCACCTGCACAGCACTTACCTGACGGCGCTCTCGTGTCTGGAAGGGTTGGACACGCAGGATGCCATCAAGCCGTTCACACCTTATGTGGTCATGCGCGTCGGTAAAGTGCCCGTCGTGCCTTATTACCGCCCCGGCGATGCCCGGCTCGGTGAAGATCTGGCGAAGCTGGCCTCGCGCTACAAGGCGTTCTTATTGGCTAACCACGGCCCTGTCGTCACTGGTAAAGATCTGCGAGCGGCGGCGGACAACATGGAAGAGCTGGAAGAAACCGCCAAGCTGATTTTTATTCTCGGCGATCGAAAAATTCGCTACCTCACCGCTGACGATATTGCAGAGCTATCTTGATGAGCCATTTTTTGCTGAGCCAAGGAGTTAACCATGCCTAAGTTTGCTGCCAATCTTTCTATGCTGTTTACCGATGTGCCGTTTCTCGACCGTTTTAAAGCCGCTGCCGATGAGGGTTTCACCTCGGTTGAGTACCTGTTTCCTTATGACTATCCGGCACCGCTGCTAGCGGAAAAGCTGCGGGAAAATGGCCTGAAGCAGGTGTTATTCAATACCGCGCCCGGCAATATTGCTGCGGGTGAATGGGGCGTTTCTGCGCTGCCCGACCGCATTGAAGATGCCCGCTGGGATATCGATAACGCGCTGGAATATGCGCTAGCACTCAACTGCCCGTCGGTGTTGGTGATGGGGGGCGTCGTGCCGCCCGGTGAAGACCGCGCGGCCTATCAGCAAACCTTTATCGATAACCTGCGCTATGCCGCCGATAAATTTGCGCCGCACGGCATCAATATCATGATTGAGGCGCTGAGTGCGAAAGTGAAACCGAATTATCTGTTCGCCAGTCAGTATCAGGCGCTGGAATTAGCCAATCTGATCGACCGACCGAATGTGTATATCCAGTTGGATTTCTTCCACGCGCAGATTGTCGATGGCAATCTGACGCAAATTATTCACGATTTGGCTGACCGTATCGGACATATTCAAATTGCTTCAGTTCCTGCGCGACATGAACCCGATGAAGGGGAAATTAATTATCCGTTCATCTTTGCCGAATTGGATCGCGTGAATTATTCCGGCTGGGTTGGCTGTGAATATAACCCACGCGGTAAAACGGAAGACGGATTGGGATGGGCTAAACCTTGGCTGGAGAAAAAACACTAATTCACTTATCCAGGATAATAATGTCAACACCAGAAACATAGTCGTTAGACGCGAATAAATAAAAAAGAATAAGTCAGACTCCTGTATATATTGCAGGAGTCGAGGCATCCCTTTATTCAAATAACAAACAGATACCCACTACCTTTTCAGCCTCTGAATTGAAAAATGGGTCAATGAGGATAAGAACATGGCCACCTCGCTCTTACTCTGCATCGCTATCGCCGGGGTATTACTCCTGCTGCTGATGGTCATTAAATTTAAAATTCAGCCCTTTGTCGCCCTGCTGGTTGTCAGTCTATTGGTTGCATTAGCAACCGGAATACCCACAGAAGAAATAATGAAAGTGATGTCCAGTGGAATGGGCGGGGTACTCGGTTCGATCACCATGATCATTGGGCTAGGTGCCATGCTAGGCAGAATGATCGAGGTTTCTGGTGGTGCTGAGTCTTTGGCAAAGAAATTCACGCAAACACTGGGAGAAAAACGCGTCATTGCCGCATTGACCATGGCGGCATTTATTCTCGGCATTCCGGTATTTTTTGATGTCGGCTTTATTATTCTGGCACCTATTATTTATGGATTCGCAAAAGTCGCCAAGGTCTCTCCACTTAAATTCGGTCTGCCCGTCGCGGGTGTGATGTTGACGGTTCACGTCGCCCTGCCCCCTCATCCTGGACCGGTTGCGGCAGCCAGTTTGTTAAAAGCCGATGTGGGCTGGTTAACCATATTGGGGCTGGCGATTTCTATTCCTGTCGGCATTATCGGTTTCTGGGTTGCAAAATATATTAACCGTCGGCAGTACGCGCTATCTGTTGATGTGCTGGAGCAACTGCAATTAGCAAAAACTGAAGAAAAAAATGAGGTGACGCCACATAAGAATGCGCCTTCCGCCAGTCTGGTTACGGCGCTGATTGTCATCCCTATCGCCATTATTATGCTCGGCACCGTGGCGGCGACGCTGTTCCCAGCAGGCCACCCGCTGCGTAATATCACCACGTTGGTCGGTTCCCCTGCGGTTGCGCTACTGATTGCCCTGGCACTCGCCTTTTACTTTATCGCTATGCGTAGAGGCTGGTCGCTTGAAAAGACCGGCAACATTATGGGCGATGCCATGCCTGCCGCGGCGGTCGTCATCATGGTGACCGGTGCGGGCGGCGTATTCGGTAAAGTGCTGGTGGAATCCGGTGTCGGTAAGGCGCTGGCGGATACGCTGACCAGCATTCACCTGCCGCTGGTGCCTGCCGCGTTTCTTTTGTCGCTGGCGCTGCGTGCCTCGCAAGGTTCGGCTACCGTCGCCATTCTCACTACCTGCGGCCTATTGAGCGAAGCTGTCAGCGGTCTGAACCAGATGCAGCTGGTGCTGGTGACGCTCTCTGCCTGCTTTGGCGGACTGGGCCTGTCGCACGTCAATGACTCCGGCTTCTGGATTGTCACCAAATATCTGGGGCTGTCCGTCGCCGACGGCCTGCGCACCTGGACGGTGCTGACGACGATCCTCGGGCTGGCTGGGTTCCTCTTCACCTGGGCATTGTGGCTGGTGCTGTAATAGCGCTGGTGCTGTAATAGCGTGAAATTTCACAATGGGGAGGCTGCGGCTTCCCCGTTGGTATCAACTGAATAATGCATGTACATACCTCCTTTATGCTGAAAAATGCGCCCTTTTTACTCCCGTATTCCACATCTACCCGTTTTTATTCTGCCTTTATAATATCTTCAGGTAAGAAACAACGCGTTTTCCTGCCTACTCTCGCAAATTGGCATACCGCACACATTAATGTAATTAATCAGAAGTGCACCCAATTCCTGACCTGTCGCAAAGGATGCCCAATCTATAAGGCAAAGCCTGCATCAATCAATGAAAAATAATAAAGGAACATTATGAATTTTCTATCAAAAATGAAACTTGGTGCCATGCTTGGCGCAGGTTTCGCTTCTGTCATCATTATCGGTCTGATGGTTGCCATTCTGGGGCGCGTCCATCTCGCCAATCTGGGTAAAGATATTGAATCACTCTCTGAAAAGAATCTGGCCAACCTGCTTCTGATTCAGGATACCAAGAGTGGCTTTGAGGTTGTCGCCCGTGTTGTCCGTAATATCGGGCTGTCACAAGACAGCGCGCGTATCCAGGAAGAAAAACGCATTTTAGATCAGCAAATTACCCGTAATAGTGAAGCGCTGGAAAAAGTCTATAAACAGCTTGCCGAACCGGAGGCGCGTGCCTTGCTGGAACAACTTACGCAGGCTCGGCCGGTTTATCTGAAAGCGGTGAATAAAGCTATTGCATTAAGCCTCTCTGGGGTGCCGGAAGAAAAAGTGCAGGCCGCGTTAGTTATGGTCAATGAATTACCCCCCGCACAGGCGTCAGTTTTTGCGGCTCTAGACGGGCTGACGGCGTTGCAGAAAAAACAAACGATGGAAACGACGACCAACGCCATGCATAAAGCCAGAGACGATGGCAATACGCTGCTGCTGTTCGCTGCGTTCGCAGTCTTCGTCGGGATTTTTATCTCCATCTTGATTACCCGCACGATAAAAAATCTGCTGGGTGGCGAAGTCGCTTACGCCGCATACATCGCGCAAGAGGTTGCACAGGGAAATCTGGCCGTCAGCGTCGATCTGCGCACCGGCGACAACCACAGCGTGCTGGCCGCCATGAACGGTATGCGCAAAAGCCTGAGTGGGATTGTTGAACAGGTGCGTGAGAGCAGCGAATCGATCGCAACCGGTGCCAGCGAGATTGCCGCAGGCAGTACCGATCTTAGCCAGCGCACAGAAGAGCAGGCGGCCAATCTGCAACAAACCGCCGCCTCAATGGAAGAAATAAGCCAGACCGTGCGCCAAAACACCGAGACGGTGCGTAATGCCACACAGCTGGCACAGGCCACCAGCGATACCGCAGCCAAAGGAGGCAAAGCCGTTGGCAATATCGTTGTCACCATGAAAGAGATTACCGACAGTTCGCGTAAAATTGGCGATATCATTAGCGTCATTGACGGCATCGCCTTCCAGACCAACATTCTGGCGCTCAACGCCGCGGTGGAAGCCGCACGGGCTGGCGAACAAGGCCGTGGTTTTGCGGTGGTTGCGGGTGAAGTGCGTTCTCTGGCACAACGCTCCGCTTCTGCGGCAAAAGAAATCAAAGAGCTGATCGGCCACAGCGTCGAGAAGGTGGAAGCCGGTTCCGCCATGGTAGACAGCGCTGGCGCGACGATTGAAGAGCTGGTACGTCAGGCACACAATGTTGCGGGTCTGCTTAACGAAATTGGCGTCACCACGCAGGAGCAAGAATCCGGCGTCTCGCAGATTCATGATGCCGTGAACCAACTTGACCAGGTCACACAGCAGAACGCCGCACTCGTTGAGCAATCCGCTTCTGCCGCCGATAGCCTGAGCGATCAGGCTGCCCGTCTGGTCGAACTGATGAAAGTGTTCGTCGTTGAAGGCGGATCGTCACAGCGTATTACACCGCCGTTGAAACGGCCTGACAGCGCCAAACTCTCTCTCGCTAATCCTAAAAGCAGCACGAGAAGCGATAGCCAAAACTGGGAAACTTTTTAACAGCCAGCCCAAAGTCCCCCAAAACCGCTGAGCGATCGGCGGTTTTTTATCCCTTTATGACCAGAACATCTCACGTTACCACGCTTCCCCCTTCCACCACACATCAAGAAACGAGCAAAAAATTTTCAATAGGAAAAAACAATGAATAAAGAGAAAAACGAACAATGCGTTTTATATTAAGTACGATGGAATAAAATCAATAAAAAACAAGAGGAATGACGATCTGCGATGATAAAAACATCAAATATATAGTGGTAAAAATACCAAATCTTTCGAAAAAAAAGAATAAATAAGAAATAGCATCGCTATTAAAAGCTGAATAAACAAACAAAAATCATCATCACCGTGTTTATTAACATGGCTGTCAATTTAACATTACATCCTGACATCCGTTTATTTTCTCTCTAATCCATAGAGATATTGCGACTTTTACCGCCGCCTTTTATACTCCAGCGCCATCATTTTCCTGTTATCAGAATAGATTTTATTGCAGCAGACTCACCAGACGTTGCGAAAAGTGTAACAGGATAACGTCAATACAGAACAGGGGTATTCACTAAGGGCAACAGACAACGATGATGGGAAAGGATAGACCCGTCATCCTACAAGCCCTTATTTATTCCTCTTACTGCGACTCACATTTTGAGGTGTATCAGCGTGATGGTATTTGCAAAATAAATACGTTTGCGCAATGCCTATTTCACATTTAAAGCACGCCGACGCCAACCATATCCATTCTCAACCTATAAATAATAAGGGACACAATGAATCTCATCAAAAATAGTAGCCTGGGTAAAATGCTAGGGACTGGCTTTACCCTGGTCATCGCTATCGGATTTCTGGTGGCGGTATTTGGCCGTATCCAGCTCGACAAACTTGGGGAAAACATCCAACTGCTGTCGCAGTTCCGCATTACCAACCTCATGATGATGAAGGAGTTTAAAGACAACGTAAACACCAATGCCATCGCCATTAGAAACCTCACGATGCTGGAAGACAGCCGGAAAATTCAAGAAGAGAAAACCCACATCGAGGAAATGGTCGCCCGTAATAACGCATTACTTGCCAAAATACGCGACCGCGCTATCGATCAACATTCACAAGAACTGATTGCAGCACTGGATCGCGTACGACCAACCTATAACGACAGCATCGCAAACGCCATCGCACTGGCCATGGCACACAGGAACAAAGAAGCTCAAGATCTACTATTAACCGACGTTCAGGCTAAGCAGGGTATCGTCTTCAACTCTCTGAATGAGATGGTTGGCTGGCAAGAGAAGATCACGGTTGATGCTGCCAACCAGTCTTTAAAGAATGCCACCAGCGCAGGTACATTGATGATCATCATCGCCCTGCTTGCTGTTGTGTTGGGCGCAATGATCTCTTGGTGGATTACCCGAACCATTAAACGTCAGCTAGGGGGAGAACCCGCCTACACGTTGGAAGTCACGCGTCAGGTTGCGCAAGGGAATCTGGCTGTCGCGATTGAACTGCGCGACGGTGATACCACCAGTGTGCTGGCCGCAATGGAAGAGATGCGTCAAAACCTGAGCAACCTCGTCGGTCAGGTGCATCAGAGCAGTGAATCTATCGCTACGGGCGCAACGCAGATTGCGATGGGCAACACCGATCTAAGCCAGCGCACGGAAGAACAGGCCGCGAACCTTCAAGAAACCGCGGCCTCAATGGAACAAATGAATACCACAGTGAAGCAAAATGCGGCGACCGTGCGCACCGCAACGGAGTTAGCCCATTCCGCCAGCACGACGGCGCAAAAAGGCGGCGATGCGGTCAATAACGTTGTGCGTACCATGGAAGATATTATCGCCAGTTCACGTAAGATTGGCGATATTATTGGTGTGATTGACGGCATTGCCTTCCAGACCAACATTCTGGCGCTCAATGCTGCCGTTGAAGCCGCCAGAGCCGGTGAACAAGGCCGTGGCTTCGCCGTGGTTGCCGGTGAAGTGCGTTCTCTGGCGCAGCGTTCCGCTTCCGCCGCGCGTGAAATCAAAGATCTGATTAGCGTAAGTGTGGCTAACGTAGAAATGGGTGAGAAGCAGGTTAACGATGCGGGTATCACCATTAAAGACATTGTCGAAAAATCTCAGCAGGTTGCCAACCTGCTCAATGAGATCGGCCTGACCACGCACGAACAGGAACAGGGCGTTTCTCAGGTGAATGATGCGGTGAATCAGCTCGATCAGGTGACGCAACAGAACGCCGCGCTGGTTGAAGAATCCGCCTCCGCTGCCGACAGCCTGAGTGAGCAGGCCAGAACGCTGCTGGAATTAATGGGCGTGTTTAAAATCAGTGGCGTTCAGACGCCAGCACCACGGCTGACGTCAAAGACGAAGCAGCCGGCTGCACCGAGGCTAGCTCTGGCTGGTCAGTCAGGCAGCACAAACCGTGATAACTGGGAAACCTTTTAACGAACGCGGCCAAGCGATGGATTCCTCGGCAACTTAGCACACAACATAAAGCCGCTGACTCTTCAGCGGCTTTTTACATTAACGAGCGATTCATTATCGGCGATTACAGCGCCCGACGCAGGCGAGCCACCGCTTCATGCATTTGCTCATCCGTTGCTGTCGCAAAGGACAGACGCAGCGTTGAGTAATCGAGATTGTCTGGGAAGAAGAACTCGCCCGGCACGAAGACCACGCCCTGATCCAGCGTCTTCTTCAGCCATTCCGTCGTATTGAAATCGTCCTGACGGAACTTCGCCCACAGGAACATCCCACCTTTCGGCTGGTTGAAGGTGATGACATCACCCAGTTCCTTCTCGACCAGCTGTGCCAGCAGTTCACCTTTGTGCTTATACGCGTGGCGAATTTTCTCGATCTGCGTATCCAGACGTCCCAGCCCCAGATAGCATTCCGCGACGGTCTGCGACAATGCGCTGGCATGCAGGTCAGCGGCCTGTTTGATAATCGCTACTTTGTGCAACAGCCAATCCGGCAGAATCGCCCAGCCGAGACGTAATCCCGGAGCCAGCACCTTCGAGAACGTAGAGGTATACAGCACGTATTCCGTGCTACCCAGTTGCTCCTGCGCCAGTTGGAACAGCGTCGGGTTGCGCTCTTCGGTGAAGCGCAGCTCGCCATAGGGATCGTCTTCGATAATGACAAAACCGTAGCGTTCTGCCAGTTGAACCAATTTCAGGCGACGTTCATAGCTCAGCGTCACGCCGCTCGGGTTACCGAAGTTCGGAACGATATAAACGCCTTTGATGCGCTGTTTCGTCAGCAGCTCTTCCAACTCGTCAACGACCATGCCGTCGGCATCGGATGACACCGACATCACCTGCGCCTGCGCCAGCTCCAGCGTTTGCAGCGCTGCCAAATAAGTCGGACGTTCAACGACGAACACGTCGCCCGGATCGACGATCGAGCGCATGATCAAGTCCAGCGCCTGCTGCGAACCCGCCGTCACCACAATATCGTCACCGCGCGTTTTTACGCCGCGCACAGCACACAGCTCGGCAATGCGATCGCGCAGCACGCCGCTGCCTTCGGTCAAGCCATACTGGAATGCCGTTTTCGGCTGTTCGGTAATCGCTAACTGCGTGGCCTGACTTAACCCTTCGAAATCAAATAATGCATCTGACGGAATCCCGCCAGCCAGCGAGATAATATTTTCCATCTTGCTGTGTTTCAGCAGTTCACGGATGGCGGAACTTTTTAACTGAGCGATGCGGTGCGCTAACAACCCTTCAATGGCCATCTCTTCTTAACCCTTCTACGAAACTTTAATTATCCGCCCAGATAGGCTGAACGTACCGCTTCATTAGCTAACAATGCCGCACCGGTATCTTCCAACACGACATGACCGTTTTCAAGTACATAACCCCGATCAGCCAATTTCAGCGCCTGATTGGCATTTTGTTCCACCAGGAAGATGGTCATGCCCTCTTCGCGTAGTTGCTGGATCGTGTCGAAAATTTGCAGGATGATGATCGGTGCCAGACCCAGCGATGGTTCGTCCAGCAACAGTAAACGCGGCTGGCTCATCAGCGCACGGCCAATCGCCAGCATCTGCTGCTCACCGCCGGACATCGTGCCGGAACGCTGAGCGCGTCGCTCATACAGACGCGGGAACAGATCGTAAACGCGCGCAATGCGTTCCTGATACTGATCGCGTTCGGCAAAGAACCCGCCCATCGCCAGATTTTCTTCTACCGTCATGCGGGAAAAGACGCGACGCCCTTCCGGCACAATCGCGATAGCTTCACGCATAATCTGCGCAGTCTGCCAGTTTGTGATGTCCTTACCGTCAAACGTAATGGTGCCTTCCGTTGCGCGCGGGTCACCGCATAGCGTGCCCAGCAGCGTGGTTTTACCGGCACCGTTCGCGCCGATCAGCGTAACAATCTCGCCCTGATTAATATGCAGGCTCACCTGATGCAGCGCCTGAATTTTTCCGTAGTGGGCAGAAACCTGATGTAATGACAGCATAAACGTTATCCTTCACCCAGATACGCACGGATGACATCCGGGTTGTTACGAATTTCAGCTGGGGTGCCTTGTGCCAGCGGCGTTCCCTGATTGACGACATAAATCCGGTCGGAAATGCCCATGACCAGCTTCATATCATGTTCAATCAACAACACAGACACCTGATGGCTATCGCGCAGTTCCGCAATCAGCTGATTTAACTCGTCAGTTTCTTTCGGGTTCAGGCCAGCCGCAGGCTCATCCAGCATCAGCAGCTCAGGGCGCGTCACCATGCAGCGGGCAATTTCCAGACGGCGCTGCTGGCCGTAAGCCAGATTCCCCGCCTGACGGTTCGCTAAATCTAACAGACCGATACGCTCCAGCCACACCGCAGCGCGCTCTTGCGCATCGGCTTCCGCACGACGAAAGCCCGGCGTTTTCAATAGCCCGGCAAACACGCCGCTTTTCAGGTGCTGATGTTGCGCGACCAGCAGGTTCTCGATCACCGTCATTTCACGGAACAGACGAACGTGCTGGAATGTGCGCACCACGCCCATACGGGCAATAGCCTGTCCGGGTAACCCTTCCAGATGACGATCGCGCAGCATGATGGTGCCGCCGCTTGGGCGATAAAAACCGGTCAGGCAGTTAAAGACTGTCGTCTTCCCCGCCCCATTCGGGCCGATCAGCGAGACAATTTCGCCCGCATGAATATCCATTTCAACGTTGTTGACCGCCAGCAGGCCGCCAAAACGCATCATCAGACCTC
Organism: Pectobacterium brasiliense; assembly: GCF_013449685.1. GTDB lineage: Bacteria > Pseudomonadota > Gammaproteobacteria > Enterobacterales > Enterobacteriaceae > Pectobacterium > Pectobacterium brasiliense_A. The sequence continues at coordinate 23,887 of NZ_JACDSF010000041.1, forward strand.
TGACTGATAGTAGTGGCTGCGTGCTCATGCTTGCTCTTCCTTCTTCGCGACTTTCAACTTCATCTCAGGACGCTTCATCGGCAGCAGGCCTTGCGGACGCCAAATCATCATCAGAACCATCAACGCACCCAGCAGCAGCATGCTGTATTCATTCAGATCGCGCATCAGCTCGCGGGACACCACCAGCAAGATTGCCGCAAGAATGACCGCAAACTGCGAGCCCATTCCGCCCAGTACGACGATGGCCAGTACAAAGGCAGACTCAGCGAACGTGAATGATTCCGGGCTGACAAAGCCCTGACGCGCGGCAAACAGCGTACCGGCAAAACCCGCGAACGCGGCGCTGATGGTAAACGCAGTCAACTTAATGCGCGTTGGGCTCAGCCCCAGAGAGCGACAGGCGATTTCATCATCCCGCAGCGCTTCCCAGGCACGTCCTAACGGCATCCGCAGCAGACGATTAATCACAAACAGGGTCAACACGACCAGCAGCAGCGCGACCAGATACAGGAAGATAATACGGTCACTCGGGTCGTATTGCAGACCGAAGAAATTGTGGAACGTATCCCAACCGCCATCGCGCGCGCTGCGGCCAAATTCCAGACCAAAGAAGGTCGGTTTAGGGATCTGGCTGATGCCGTTCGGGCCACCGGTAATTTCAGTGTTATTCAGCAGCAGGATACGGACAATCTCGCCGAATCCGAGCGTCACAATCGCCAGATAATCGCCGCGCAAACGCAGCACCGGGAACCCCAGCAGGAAGCCGGACAGCGCCGCCGCCATGCCCGCCAGCGGCAGACTTTCCCAGAAGCCCAATCCGTAATAGTGATTCAGCAGCGCATAGGTATACGCACCAATGGCGTAAAACCCGCCATAGCCCAATACCAGCAGACCGGACAGGCCAACCACGACGTTCAGGCCCAGACCCAGCATCACGTAAATCAGCGTGAGGGTGGCGATATCTACCGTACCGCGCGACACCAGAAACGGCCAGGCGATAGCGGCGATAATCAATGCCACCGCTACTATCTTCTGCCGTGGCGTACTGCCATCAAAGCTCGGCAGCACAAGCGCAAGCGCAGAAAATTTCTTGATGCTTTGCTGGAAAAGCGGGCGAATCAACTGGAAGAAAAACACCACGATGCAGCCCGCGCCAATCCAGTACCAACGGACTTCATCAGCACCGCGCACCACCAATTTGGTACCGTCCAGCGCCAACTGCATGCCCATTAAGAACGAGGCCAGCACCAGCAGCATGAGCGCGGAAACCAACGCATTAAACAGGTTGAGCTGTTTCATACTTTCTCAACCTCCGGACGACCCAGAATACCGGTTGGCATCACCAACAGCACCACAATCAGCAGCGCAAACGACACCGCATCTTTGTATTCCGTGCTCAGGTAAGCAGACGTCAGCGCTTCGGCTACGCCCAAAATCAGCCCACCGATCATTGCACCTGGAATACTACCAATTCCGCCCAGCACCGCCGCCGTAAAGGCTTTCATCCCGGCCATAAAACCGATATAGGGGTTGATGACGCCGTAGAATTGCCCCAACAGCACGCCAGCAACAGCGGCCATGAGCGCGCCAATGACGAAGGTCAGAGAGATCACGCGATCGGTACTGATACCCAGCAGGCTTGCCATTTTCAGGTCTTCTGCACAGGCGCGACAAGCGCGCCCCATGCGGGAATAGCGAATAAATAGCGTCAGCGCCAGCATGGCGAGGAACGTCACGATCCAGATGGTCAACTGCATGGTGCTAATCGTCGCGGCAAAGCCATTGCTTTCGCCCAGCACCCACTGACCGGTCACCAGACTCGGCAGCGCAACATCACGCGAGCCCTGATTCAGGCTGACGTAGTTTTGCAGGAAAATTGACATCCCGATGGCAGAAATCAGCGCAATCAGACGCTTTGACGTTCGAACCGGTCGGTAGGCCACCCGTTCGATACTCCAGCCATAGGCGCTGGAAACCACCACGGCGGCAATGAAGGCGACACCAATCAGGAGCCAGCCAGCATCGATGCCCATCATCATCAGAGCCGCAATCACAATAAAGGAGACGTAGCTACCGATCATATACACTTCGCCGTGTGCGAAGTTAATCATGCCGATAATGCCGTAAACCATGGTGTAGCCAATGGCGATCAGCGCATAGGTGCTGCCCAACGTCAGGCCGTTGAACATCTGCTGAAAAAAGTAAAGGAACTGCTCGGACATACCTTAAACCTTAAATGCTGCCCCCGCGCCTTGCGGCAACGGGGGCTTCGGTATTGAGGGATTAGTAGTGGTACACATGCAGCAGGCGGAGAATGCTCTCCACGCCGAAGAAGCAGACAGCGGTATCTTCAACCGCTCCCCGCCTCGGGCATGATGATTATTTCACTGCGCTGGAAGTACCGTCTTTGTGCCACTCAAATACGCCAAATTCAAACCCTTTCAGGTCGCCTTTTGCATCCCAGCTTAATGGCCCCATTACGGTATCCACGGAGTTCGCTTTCAGACTTGCGACCAATTTTTCCGGTTCATCGCTACCGGTACGTGCCATCGCGGTGGTCAGCGATTGCAGTGCTGCGTAGGTTGTCCAGACGAACGGACCGGTTGGATCCAGTTTCTTGGCTTTCAGGGCATCGACAATCGGCTGGTTAGCAGGAACCTGATCGTAACGCTTCGGCAGCGTCACCAGCATGCCTTCAGACGCATCGCCTGCGATGTTGGACAGCGATGAGTTACCCACGCCTTCTGGACCCATGAATTTGGTGGTCATGCCAGCCTGGCGCGCCTGACGCAGAATCTGCCCCATTTCCGGGTAGTAGCCGCCGAAATAGACGAAATCGACGTTCTCTTTCTTCAGACGCGCAACCAGCGTAGAGAAATCTTTATCACCCGCCGTCACACCTTCAAACAACACAACATTCGCACCGGCTTTTTTCAGGCTATCCTGAACAGAGCGGGCCAAGCCTTCACCATACTGCTGTTTGTCATGAACCACGGCAATACGCTGCGGTTTGATGGTTTCGACAATGTATTTTGCTGAGGTTGGCCCCTGATCGGAATCCAGCCCCGTCGTGCGCAGCACCATTTTGTAGCCGCGCGTAGTCAAGTCGGCGTTGGTTGCCGCAGGCGTAATCATGATCACGCCTTCTTCTTCATAAATATCAGACGCAGGCTGCGTGGAGGAGGAACACAAATGACCAATCACATAGCGGATACCGTCATTGATGACTTTGTTCGCGACGGCAACGGCCTGCTTAGGGTCGCACGCGTCATCATATTCAACGCCAACCAGTTTGTTACCGTTTACGCCGCCTTTTGCGTTAATATCTTCAATGGCCTGACGCGCGCCAATGAACTCCATATCGCCATACTGCGCAACTGGGCCAGACATTGCCCCTACAACCGCAACCTTAATATCGGCAGCGCTGACCGCGTGACTCAACGCCGCAGCCATACAACCCATCAGCAATACTTTACCTTTATTGAATTTCATTCTTTTTACCCCATCTGTCATTATGGATATTGCCGAAAACCTGACCGCCTTCTGTCATAACCTGCTATTTTCTTATAAGTAAGAAAGGCTTAGGTTATTATTAGTAATCTTTTCTAATAAGGCTTTATTTTTCATATTATTAAACAGGAATTTTATGCTGCAAATCAACTCAGACTGTCAGAAACAAGCGGAGCAAACAGCACAAAACACTAGATGCAAAGACCAGCATTCAATTTATATATAGTCAGATATTCTACTTTGTGCATTAATTGTTGATGGATTACTCGAAAAACAAAGAATGAGAAAAACATTTGCCCTATTAACCATAACGCTCAAATTACACAACTGATCCACTACAAAACAACTACATTATTCTTCACTCATATGATGGAGTGCCGATAAAAATGAAACTAACCGTTGAATGCCTCACCCAATTCAGCCCTCAAGATAAAATTGATCTGGCAAAAATCTGGCCACATCAGAACATTGATTTATTAGAAGAAGACCTCTCACTCGATTGGCGATTATTTGCTGCCCGTTTTAACGATCGGCTGTTAGGTGGTGTGCTGGTCGAAATTGAAGGGGACTATGCAGAGCTAAGCGATCTGATGGTGAGAGACGTCACGCGGAGGCGGGGCGTAGGGAAACTGTTGATTGATGAAGTACGTCGTCAACTTCCTGAAGTGAAAGAGTGGTGGCTGGCAACAGCCAATCATGCGGCGATCAAAGAGGAAGTGCTGGCGCGATTTATGTTGTCTTGCGGCTTTTCACCCGTATCCGGCGGCTGGCGCTTCATTCGTAGAAAAGAAACGCCGCTAATTCTTAACGAACTCAACCCAGATAAACCGGACTGACCCCAGACAAAAACAAAACGACCGGGCATTACCCGGTCGCTACAGAAAGAAACGATGAGAGCGATTAGGCTTCTATCGCCGCTCGCAGTTTTTTCATCGCATTCTTTTCTAACTGACGCACACGCTCTGCGGAAACACCGTATTGATCGGCGAGCTCCTGCAAGGTGGATTTGTTGTCATCATCCAACCAGCGGGCGCGAATAATGTGCTGGCTGCGTTCGTCCAGCCCTTCCAGCGCGTAGGTGAGCTTATCGGCCGCATGCGTTTCCCAGTTATCTTCTTCAATGCCATCGGCAAAGTCAGACGATTTATCCTGTAGGTAAAGCATCGGCGACATCGCCTTGCCGTCGTGTGAATCTTCTTCCGGCGTCGGATCGAATGTCATGTCCTGCGCCGCCATGCGGGATTCCATCTCGCGCACGTCTTTGCTCGTCACGCCAAGTTCACGCGCAACCAGCTCGACTTCATCCTGATTAAACCAGCCGAGACGCGTTTTAGACTTACGCAGGTTAAAGAACAGCTTACGCTGTGCTTTAGTGGTCGCGACTTTCACGATACGCCAGTTACGCAGCACGTATTCATGAATTTCGGCTTTGATCCAATGCACGGCGAAAGAAACCAGACGCACGCCAACTTCAGGGTTAAAGCGACGTACCGCTTTCATCAGGCCAATGTTTCCTTCCTGAATCAGGTCCGCCTGCGGCAGGCCGTAGCCGGAATAGTTACGGGCAACATGAATAACAAAACGCAGGTGTGACAGAATCAGGTGCTTAGCAGCCTCCAGATCGCCCTGATAATGCAGCCGTTCAGCCAGCGCCCGCTCTTCCTCCGCCGTCAGCATCGGATAGGCATTGGCGGCACGAATATACCCTTCCAGACTGCCCTGGGGAACTAAGGTGAAAGTTTGCATATCTTTGGTCATTCAACCCTCTCAGTTGCTCTACTCGTCATATTGCAGTTGACTATCTTAGCACTGCTTCACCGCATCGTTTTGCGCGAAGATGGCAAAACACGGCGCCTTAACGCTTATTTTATGAAAAACCCTAAAAGTTTTATGAAAAACCCTAAAACCCGATTAATCAAATCCTAAAATCTGTCTCTTCAGACTGTGATTTCGCTCGCAAGTTCCTCTCATTTTATTCACCTCATGCCAGAGATCAAGCAGGAGAAAAACGCGTCACTCACACATGAGAGACCAAGGGGAAAACACAGCGGGAAGAACAAAGAAGAGATGTCGCTGAGGAGATTTCCCCTGCAATACGGTCTGAATTACAGGGGATGATTATACCAGAAAACGCTTACTGTGGTGTAAAACGGCGTAAATGTTGCACCGTTGCCAGCCAGGCGGCCAACCAGCCAATCATGCCAGCGATTAACAGCAGCAGCAGGGATTCATCCCAGCTTAATCCTTTGACGGCAAACGTCGTACCGAATACGGAAGCCACCTGCGCCACCACGGCACCCAGCTTCCAAACCAGCGCTTGCGATAAAATCAGCGACAGCACCGCGCCGCCTACGCCCATTGCTGCCCCGCCATTCAGGAACGGACGCAGAATAAAGCCGTCCGTCGCGCCAATCAGCTTCATCACGTTGATGGTTTCGCGGCGGCTGAAAATACTCAGGCGCACGCTGTTGCCGATCACCAAAAAGACGGCAACCACCATCAGGACGCCAATTGTCACGGAAATTTGCCCAACCAGATTGGTCAATGCCACCAGCCGCGCAAACCAGCTGTCATCCATCCGTACTTCATCCACGCCCTGCGTCGCCGCCACGCGGTCACGCAGCGTCGTCAACGTGGTGGAATCCTGAAAACTCATTTTCGGCGTGATAATCGCTACGGCTGGCAGCGGATTCTCTTCCAACATATCGAGCGCGCCGCCGAAACCGGACCAGTTGCGGAATTCGCCCATCGCTTCATTGCGCGACAGGTAATTGACTTTATCAACGCCCTCTTCAGATTGAAGCTGCGTGATCACCGCCTGCGCCGCGTTGTCATCCAGCGATTTATCCAGATACACCGTCAGTTGCGGCGAGGGATACCACTGTGTGGCCGCCTGACTGACGTTTTTCCATACCAGATAGCAGATGCTGGGCAACGCCAATGAGATGGCGATGACCATCACGGTCAGGAAAGTCGCCAACGGCTGGCGCAACATATCAGCCAGCGTATTCATCCAGGCATAGCGCCACTGTTCCTGCCAGCCGCCGCGCAGCGCTTTCGCTTTTGCGACAGGCTTTTTCGCGTTACGGACGTTATTCGCCATTGTGGTTTCCCCCCACCATGCGGCCATCCGACAGCGTCAGCACACGGTAATTACGGCGGGCGATCAGCCCAGTGTCATGCGTCGCCATCAGAACGGTAACACCAACGCGATTGAATTCTTCAAACAGGCGCAAAATGCCTTCTGACAGCGCTTCGTCCAGGTTGCCGGTCGGTTCATCCGCCAGCAATACGGCGGGTTTGTTCACCACCGCGCGCGCAATGCCAACGCGCTGCTGCTCACCACCGGACAGCTGGATAGGATAGTTTTTCGCTTTATCCAGCAGACCAACCTTGTCCAGCGCGGCGGATACCCGACGACGGATATCCTCACTGCTGGCACCCGCGATGATGAGCGGCATCGCGACGTTGTCATAGACCGTGTGTTCCATCAACAGATGGTGATCCTGAAAGATCATGCCGATCTGGCGCCGCAGGAACGGAACTTCGCGTTTTTTCAGGCGACTGATATTGTGGCCGCCAAAAAAAATCTGACCCGCGCTGGGACGTTCAATGCCACAAATCAGTTTCAGCAGAGTACTTTTCCCTGCGCCGGAATGACCGGTCAGGAACGCCATTTCCGCGGGGCGCAGATGGAAATCCACCCCTTGTAATGCCTGACGCCCACCGAGGTAAGCTTTACTGACCTGTTCAAAACGAATCATCCGTTTTAATCCTCTCGGGCAAAAAGTGCCTCAATAAAATCGTCGGCCTTGAATGGCCGTAAATCTTCAATACCTTCACCTACCCCAATATAGCGGATAGGAATAGCGAACTGGTCGGCAATGGCGAAAATCACCCCGCCTTTCGCGGTACCGTCCAGCTTAGTTAAGGTAATACCCGTCAGCCCAACCGCTTCATTAAACAGCTTGGCCTGACTCACTGCGTTCTGCCCGGTGCTCGCATCCAGCGTCAGCATCACTTCATGCGGTGCGTCTTCATCCAGCTTCTTCATCACGCGCACAATCTTTTTCAGCTCTTCCATCAGGTGCGCTTTGTTCTGCAAGCGACCCGCGGTGTCCGCGATCAGGACATCAACGCCGCGCGCTTTCGCTGCCTGAATCGCATCGAAAATCACCGAGGCCGAATCTGCACCCGTATGCTGTGCGACCACCGCCACGTTATTGCGCTGTCCCCAGACCTGAAGCTGCTCGACCGCCGCCGCACGGAAGGTATCCCCCGCTGCCAGCATCACGGATTTGCCCTGCGCCTGGAACTGACGTGCCATTTTCCCGATGGTGGTGGTTTTACCCACGCCATTAACGCCAACCATCAGAATGACATACGGCGTTTTGCCTTCGATATTCAGCGGGGCATCCACCTTAGCAAGAATCTCCGCCATTTCTTCTTTCAGCTTCACAAAAAGCGTATCAGCATCTTTCAGTTGGCGGCGGCTGGCGTGCTCCGTCAGGCTGCCGATGATCTTACGGGTCGTCTCGACCCCGACATCCGCAACCAGCAGTTGTTCTTCCAGTTCATCAAACAGATCGTCGTCGATTTTCTTACCGCGAAACAATCCGATAAATCCTGAACCGAGGTTCTGGCGCGTTTTTACCAGACTGCGTTTCAGGCGAGCAAAGAAACCTTCTTTCGTCGGACGTTCCTGCTCTTGCGCCACAGCAGGCACATCATCTGGCTGTGCAGGTTCTGGCTCTTCGTATTCTTGTTCTTCCTGCTGCGCAACGTCCGGTTCAGCATTAGCCACCGTCGCGCTGTCGGCGATCTCGGTCTGTACGATCGGATCGACGACATCCCGATCGAGAACGTCATGATCGTCTGTTTCAGAGATAATGGGGGCCGATACGGCTGGTTCAGGGACAGCGACGGTCGGTTCGTCAGCCGCTGACGGCTGTTCTTCAACAATCTTCTCTTGAACAGTCAGCTTCTCTTGAACAGTCGGCTTCTCTTGAAAAACAGGCTGCTCTTGCGGCTGTTCCTGTTGCTTTTCTTCCTGTTTCCCTAATCCCAGCCAGGAAAAAAAACCGCGCTTCTTTTCTTTTGACATGTGCGATCGCGCTCCACGCTGCTCACCGCAGCGAATCAATCAATGAAAACCATATTTAAACAATAAGTTTAACACTTTCCAGCCAACAGCAACACGCAGCCAACGGGGGCAATGCCGGACAATTCTCGGCGCGGCCGACAATCTTCGTAACGAAAGGCAATGTCCGTAACGAAGTGTGTCAAACGCTGCGCGTTATCGAAAGCCCGTAGATAGCACAAAATGTTGGGTTAAGCGCTTTAACACCCATCTTAACATTCCCTCTACACGTAACCGCCGCTAGAATAGCGCCAGAAATTTCCTGCCCGTATCCACACCACGATGATGCGGCACAACAATAACCCTGTGAGCTATGGCTAAAAAAAATGCATCGTCAGCCGCCGGACAAATCCGAATCATCGGTGGTCAATGGCGCGGCAGAAAACTTCCGGTTCCTGATAGCCCCGGTTTACGTCCCACCACCGATCGCGTGCGGGAAACACTGTTTAACTGGCTGGCTCCCGTCATTCAACAGGCACGCTGTCTGGACTGCTTTGCCGGCAGCGGCGCGCTCGGGCTGGAAGCCTTATCCCGTTATGCCGCACACGCCACATTATTGGAGATGGAGCGTGCAGTCGCGCAGCAGTTAACGCAAAATCTGGCACTGCTTCGGGCGGAAAACGCCGAGGTGATCAATACGGATGCCCTGAGCTGGCTGGCGAAGCCGGGCACGCCGTTTGACGTCGTGTTTCTCGATCCACCGTTTCGCAAAGAACTGCTGAACAACACGCTTGCCCTGCTGGAACAACAGGGTTGGCTGGCACCCGACGCGTGGATTTACGTGGAAACCGAGGCGGAAAATGCGCAACTGACTATTCCGGAAAATTGGCAACTGCACCGTGAGAAAATCGCGGGTCAGGTCGCCTACCGTTTATACATTCGTCAATGATCTTCGCAGCAACGTAAGGGTAAGAGATGATTTTGATTAACCTTGGCAGGCTATTGATGCTGGGCGTGTGGGGATTTTTGTTGCTTAACCTGATTCAGCCGTTCCCCAAGCCGTTGAATATTTTTATGACCGTGGCGATGGTGTTTATGATCCTGATGCATGGTTTTCAACTGCTGCTGTTAAAATCCAGCCAGCCGAAAGACAGCCCCGCGCTGACCCGCGCGCTTCAGGCTCGCATTTTCCTTTTTGGCGTGTTTGAACTGCTGGCGTGGCAGAAAAAGCAGCCTAAGCCACCGAAACCGTAATCGCTCCCTCTGCTGGGGCACAATCCGAATTGAGGCACAACGCGAATAAAGCGTGTGCCCTTTCGCTCAAAGGACACGCGCCGAAAAATCAGGGTTTCTTGCTGGGAAGATAAGGGAACGCGGTAACGTTGTCGCCTAAATCAGAAATGCGCGCGCTGCCTTTTTCCGTCACGGCATCAATGCGAATGATCGCCTGTAGAGGAATGAAGCTGCGGCTAACGCCGGAGAATTCCGTTTTCAGTTTCTCGGTTGACGGGTCAACCAGCACCGTAGACTGGCTATCAAACACGAAGTCGGCAATTTCAATAAAACCGAACAGGCTGCTCTGCACCAACTCACGCACGTAAAGCTGGTAATTCTTACCGTTATTTATAAATTGAATACGATAAAGCGCGGATTCATTACTCATTCAACACAATGCTCCCTTCTAGACTTCACGGCGCCCATCTACAATAAAAACAGGCGATAACATACCATGAAGCTCACAGAAGTCGCATCCGTCTCGCCCCGTGTTGTTTAACTTCCCCACAATCCCCTACACTGAATAAAGAACGGTTTATTTTTATCCTGACACAAACAAAAACACAAAAAGGACACGCTATGCTTTGGTCATTTATTGCTGTGCTTTTTTCTGGTTGGTTGTATGTAGACGCCAGCTACCGTGGTCCAACGTGGCAACGTTGGTTATTCAAACCGGTCACAATGCTACTGCTGCTGGCTCTGGCCTGGCAGACGCCGCTGCTTGGCGTGCCGGGCTATCTGATTGTACTGGGGCTGCTGGCAACGCTGGTCGCAGACACCCTGCTATTGCTGCCAACTCAGCGCCTGCTTTACGCGTTTGGTGCTTATTTCCTCTCCCATCTGCTGTACACCATTAGCTTTTTTACCGGACAGATTTCACTCACGTTCTTTTGGCCGCTGGCATTAACGCTCATCATTCTGGCCGCGATCTTGATCGCCATTATCTGGGGACGATTAGAAACACAGCGTTGGCCCGCCTGCGCATTCATCATCATGACGACGTTAATGGTCTGGATTGCTGGCGAGCGGTATTTTGCGCTGGGGACAAACGCGAATTTCTCCCTGCTGACGGGCACCGTGCTGCTGTTTATCGCCCATGCGGCCTGGCTGATTCACCATTACCGTTTCCCATTCCGTGCCCATCAGGCGATTGTGGCTGCGGGCTATTTTGGCGGCCATTTCCTGATCGTTCGCTCCCTCTATTTCTGACGTTGACGCCGCTCACGAAAATCTGGCTAAGCATTGAGCGGCGGTGTAAAGTTCCTGATGAGAATGGCTATCACTAATCACCCAGGAGGAAGACATGCACTCTCATCAGCACCACAGCGCTGAGAAATCAGCCTGCTGCAATAACGGCGTTCACCACGCGCCACGCAGCACCGCACACAGCACCAAAAGCTGCTGCAACGAGCACGCGCAGCATTCGAACCACGCCGACCACAGCTGTTGTTCAACCAAACACACCTCTGACGCCGCAGTACAGAGCGTCTGCGGCACAGAGCAGCACTCGTCAGACAGCGGCGGCAGCGCGGATTCAGACGACCCCGACGGCGGAGACGGCGACAGGCCCCGATCCAACCAGCGTTTCAGCTGGAAAATCAGCGGGATGGATTGTCCCAGCTGCGCACGTAAAATCGAAAATGCAGTAAAAAATCTCACCGGAATTGAACAAGCCAAAGTGCTGTTCGCCACCGAAAAACTGGTTGTTGATGCCTACACCGACATTCGTCCTCAGGTTCAACATGCCGTCCAGCAAGCGGGCTTTACCTTGCAGGACACCGCACTCCCCGTCGTTCCCCCGAATACATCTACCGTGCGTCGTTTCGTGCACGAATATGGTTTCTTACTTCTTTTCACTTTGCTGGCTGCTGCAAGCTGGGGGCTTTCCCTGCTCAGCGAGCGTGGCGGGCAGATCGCGTTTATCGCGACCACAATTGTCGGATTGATGCCAATCCTGAAAAAAGCGATACAACTCATTCGCACAGGCACCCCCTTCGCGATTGAAACGCTGATGAGCGTGGCTTCCATCGGGGCACTCTTGATTGGTGCCACCACCGAAGCGACGGTCATTTTGCTGCTGTTTATGCTGGGCGAATATCTGGAGTCTTACGCGGCCAACCGCGCACGACGGGGCGTAACGGCACTGATGGCGCTGCTTCCCGAAGACGCCACGGCGATCGTCAACGGGCAACGGCGTCTCGTGCCTGTCGCCAGTCTGGTTCCCGGCGATGTGATTGAAGTCGCGCCCGGTGGACGTCTTCCCGCCGATGCGGAGCTTTTGAACAGCGACGCCAGCTTTGATGAAAGCGCCCTGACCGGCGAATCGGTACCCGTTGAGCGCACACCCGGTGAAAAAATTGCTGCTGGCAGCCTGTGTGTCGATCGGGTTGTGCAGTTGCGCGTGGTTTCACAGCCGGGCAACAGTGCGATCGACCGCATTCTGCAACTGATAGAAGAAGCGGAAGAGCGCCGTGCGCCGATAGAACGCTTCCTCGATAAATTCAGCCGCTATTACACGCCAGCCATCATGCTGCTGTCGCTGCTGGTGATTCTGGTGCCGCCGTTGCTGCTGGCGCAGCCGTGGCAAGAGTGGATTTATCGCGGCCTGACGCTGTTGTTAATCGGCTGTCCGTGTGCGCTGGTGATCTCAACACCTGCGGCGATTACGTCCGGGCTAGCCGCCGCAACGCGCCGTGGAGCGCTGATTAAAGGTGGCGCGGCGCTGGAGTCGCTGGGCAACATCAAGACTATCGCGTTCGATAAAACGGGTACGCTGACGGAAGGCAAGCCGCAGGTAACGGACGTATTGCCCGCCGCGGGCGTGAGCGCAACGGCGCTGCTGACACGCACCGCCGCCGTGGAGTCCGGTTCGCACCATCCGCTTGCCAAAGCGATCGTCCAGCATGCGCGATCCAGCAGCACGTTCCTGCCAATGGCGGAAAACCGCAAAGCGCTGGCGGGTGTCGGCGTGGAAGGTACGATTGGCGGCAAGCGGATTCAGGTCAGCGCGCCGACTCGTGTCGCACCCGACTTGCTTGATACCGACTGGTTACAGCGGGTTGAGGCGCTGGAAAACCAAGGAAAAACCGTCGTGGTGGTGCAAGAGGACGATAGCCTGCTCGGCGTGCTGGCGTTGAGCGATACGCTACGTCACGATGCGCGTGAAGCGCTGGATGCCTTACAGCAGTTGGGGATTCGTGGGGTCATGCTCACGGGCGATAATCCCCGCGCAGCGGCGGCGATTGCGGCGACATTAGGGATTGATTACCGTGCCAGCCTGCTCCCCGCCGATAAGGTCACGGCGGTCAGCGAATTGAGTCAGCAGCATCCTGTGGCGATGGTCGGCGACGGCATCAACGACGCACCGGCGATGAAAGCCGCAACGATCGGGATTGCAATGGGAAGCGGTACGGATGTGGCGCTGGAGACGGCCGATGCAGCCTTAACGCACAGCCGCCTGACTGGGCTGGCGGCAATGATTAGCCTGTCGCGGGCGACGCAGCGCAATATTCGGCAGAACATTGCCATCGCACTGGGGCTGAAAGCCGTATTCCTAGTCACCAGTATTCTGGGCATTACCGGGTTGTGGCTCGCCGTGCTGGCGGATTCCGGCGCAACCGCGCTGGTCACCGCTAACGCGCTGCGGCTCTTGAGAAAACAGAACTGACGGTCGAGATACACGGAGCGACCACGGGGCGAGGCCTCCCTACGGGAACCTCATCCCCGTGTTTCTCCTAATAACAAACTTCAGCGTACAGAATAACGCACTGAGTATCAGTGACCCTTGCGCAGTAGATACCGATAGGGAAGCTGTTCGGTCTCCTGCGCCAGAAGCTCATGCTCCATGTACACGCAAAAACCGGGAATATCGCGGGTGGTGGCCGGATCGTCGGCAATAATCAGCAGCGTTTGCCCGGTTTCCATCTGGCGTACCGTCTTACGCACCATCATTACAGGTTCAGGGCAGCGCAGCCCCTGTGCATCAAGGGTTTTATCCGGGTTGGTAAAGGGATCGGTCATCAACGTTCTCAGTACAGGAATCAAAAAACCGCCTTAGTTTACGCTGAGGATTTCCCGACGCAAGCGACGACAACGTTTGCGCAGAAAACAACCATTTTTTCCTGGCAAAGCACATACCCGTAGCGAAATAATTGCATTAGCGAAACAATTGCGTATTATGCCGCCGCGTTGCAGCATAAATCTGCACGTTATCTCTTGGGTTCCCTAACCCCAATAACCAAAAAGGTCACATTATGTATCGTTTTACTCCCCAGCAGCGGCTTACGGCGCTGATCTGGCTATCGTTGTTCCATGTCCTGATCATTACGTCGAGTAATTATCTGGTTCAGCTCCCGGTATTGATTTTCGGTTTTCATACCACCTGGGGCGCGTTTACCTTCCCGTTTATTTTTCTGGCAACTGACCTGACGGTACGGGTTTTCGGTGCGCCGCTGGCGCGTCGTATCATTCTGACCGTAATGGTGCCTGCTCTGGTCATTTCCTATCTGGTGTCGAGCCTGTTTTATCAGGGATCGTGGCAGTCGTTCGAGGCATTCAATCAGATAAATATCGTCGTGGCACGTATCGCCTGTGCCAGCTTCATGGCTTATGTTCTCGGCCAGATTCTGGATGTTCACGTCTTCAACCGCCTGCGCCAGAAACGCGCGTGGTGGATCGCGCCGACTGTGTCGACCGTATTTGGTAATTTCAGCGATACGCTGGCCTTTTTCTTCATTGCGTTTTACCGCAGCACCGATGCCTTCATGGCGGCAAACTGGGTTGAAATCGCGATGGTGGATTATGCCTTCAAGCTGCTGATCAGTCTGGCGTTCTTCCTGCCGATGTACGGTGTCATGCTGAACATGGTGCTCAAACGTCTGAGCGAGCAGAAAGACACACCCGACTATCACTCCGTCAGCAGCCACCATTAATGCCTGTCAGGCGGCCATTTGCGCCGCCTTTTCTCATCAAGTCACTCATCGTTTTGTAAAAATAACGCAGGTACTAACAACGGTTTGCAACAACAAAATGCTTGTTTTTGCTATCTGAATAGGGTGCCATACTGTTATTACCTGTTTAAAACGATTATCTGTTTCAAAAACGAGAGAAAGGGATCCCATGTCGAATATCATAAAATACCTCGGTGTCGGCTTGCTTGTCGGCCTGCTTGCTGCCTGTGATGGCAAAACGGATGACGCCGCAAAAGCGGGCGCGCAAGATAAACCTGCCGCAGAAGCCAGCGCAGGTCAGAATATTGAATTAATGGATGGCAAGATTGCGTTTACTCTGCCGGCCGATATGCGTGACCAGAGTGGAAAAGTGGGAACGCAGGCGAACAACATGCACGTTTACGCCAATGACAATGGGCAGAAAGCGGTCATCGTGATTCTGGGCGACAACACCACGGACGAGCTGGCCGTGCTGGCGCAGCGGCTGGAAAATCATCAACGCACGCGTGACGCCAACCTTCAGGTTGTCACCAACAAGACCATCGACGTTGACGGCAAGAAGCTGCAACAACTCGACAGCATTATCACCAGCAGCGGGCAGCAGGCTTATTCCTCTATCGTGCTGGGCAAAGTGGAAAACCAACTGCTGACCTTGCAGATCACACTGCCAGCCAGCAATCAACAGCAGGCACAGAGCGAAGCAGAAGGCATCATCCACACCCTGAAGCTGAAATAATCCCCCCATCAGTCTCTTAATAAATCCCCAGTTCACTGGGGATTTATGCTCCTGCCAGCTTAGTATTTAACCTGAGAACCTTGCCTATACCAACGTGGGAGAAAGAGTCGCTCTCTCTCTATGTTTTTACTTAAAAATGAAATTATTTCAATATTAATCAATTGATTGACCTGTTTTCAGTCCTTTCTTCATACTATTGGTTTTCACTTCGCTTGTTATCCTTCCCTCGCTGTTATTTATCAACAGGACCTGCGCCAAGGATGTGACAGGGGACGTTTTTAGTATTCTGCCTACCGCCTAAAACCTGCGCTCTGTTTGCTTTTTACCGTGTGGTGAACACACCGAATCGCTGTTCAACTTAAATTCCTGCGCTTTTCTCTAAAGCCGCGTTTTCTCTTTCATGGTGTTTAGCCAGCGTCGTGTTTTATCAACATGCACTGTGGTGTGAGCAGACTCAGACCATAGCTCAGGTTTTTATTTTAATCAGGATAGTGACGTGCCGCTCCGGGAAAACCCGAGGCGTGCGGTAGCCATGGCAACGGCGAAGGAAGAAGGAGAGGACGGGTGGCAAACAGTACAGGATTACAGTTCACCGTAAAGGTCGGTGCCCTGGAAGCAGGCACTTTCGCGGTGGTGGATTTCAGGCTGGATGAAGGGCTGAACCGGCCTTTCAGCCTGTCACTGAGTCTGGCGAGCGCGTTGCCGGATGTCGATTTCGGCGCGGTGCTGGACCAGCCGTGCGAGCTGATGATTTGGTATGAAGGCGAACTGAAACGTCGGGTCAGCGGGATTATCAGCGGCTTTACGCAGGGTGACACCGGTTTTCGGCGCACGCGCTATCAGATAGAAGTCCGTCCGGCCCTGTGGCGACTGGAATTACGCACCAACGCCCGCATCTTTCAGGCGCAGAAGCCGGAGGCGATTATCGGGGCGCTGCTGGAAGAAGCCGGTATCACCGACTACGCCTTTGCGCTGCGTAACGAGCATGCGGTGCGAGAATACTGCGTGCAGTATCGGGAA
>NZ_JACDSF010000042.1 GCF_013449685.1 Pectobacterium brasiliense
TTTCATATACAGATAGATTTGAGAGCGCTTCAGGCCAGTTTTTTCCTCAACCTGTTTCAGACGTAATAACTGATGAGATGTCACGGTATTCTCCTGTGGCAGATATAGCGCTAGCCGGGAGATAACACGACAACACAAAGTCGTGCTGTGGAGAAAGTTGATGAGCCCGTATTACGGAAAATACAATCCTTAATACGGGTTATCATAGCTAAGAGACATCATCTTACTTTTGTGTTGGTAGGGAAGAGGGCGAGCCGCGCTCAAGCGCAGTCTTCAGCGTGTCGCCACTGAATCGATCGGTAATGCCTTCCTCTGATGCCCATTGCTCAAAAATGGATAGCAACTTGTAAGGCTTTCCTATCAACGGGCTGATAGTTTCATTATTTTTGCAGGCAAGCCAGAGGAGGCGTGATAGAGGGGTGGATATCCGAGTTGGAGACGGTGGAAGTATTTCTTTTTCGATCGGTTTGTTGATCAACTTATCAAGTTCACTTTTTCTGAGGACAAAGCAGGCATCACTCGGTAATTCATGCATAGGAAAATAATATTTATGCGAATCTTTCTTTATAGCGTTTAGTATTATATCTTCGTAATCATCTGATGAAATATCTTTAGGTGGCCTTTTTACGTGTCGTTCGATTCTTTCATGCCATGTCATCTTTTCGAAAAGTTGAAACGTTTCCCCCAATAAACAAACTGTAATGCCATAATTATTCGACTTTGCTCCTGTTACAGGTGATGGTATCTTTAATGAATGTGCAAGTAAATGCTGTATAAGGACATATTCATAGCCGAGCAATGTTGTGTCAATGACTCTTTGTACAGGGTGGATATATCTTCCTTCAGTACTGAAAGTTAAATTATTTTCGCTGACAAAGGAACTTTCGGCAAGCGTGAATGATTTCATCGTTGACGAGGTTTTTATTGGTCTTAGCTTTAATTTATGATTTTTTGATTTAATTTTCCTCAATATTACTGGGGATTGAAAATATATTGAAAGCCGAATTTTCCCTTGCAGAGCAAATCGATAAAAATCACTTTTTCTTATTTTACACCCATTCAATCCATTGAAAAGTCTTACCGCCTCCCTGATAGTTAGCCAGTCTGCAATTCCATCTCTAATGTTTAGGTAAGTTGGATTGTCTGACATAATACATCTCCTTTCACACAATTATATTGCTGATGAATTTCGCTGTGTTTTTGAAAGATGTTTAAAATTCTGATTGAAAAGAAATAGGCCGGATTAATATAGGCCTATTTTATAAAATAAAAAATAACCTGTGTTTGGTTGTGACATTTTTCAAAGAGGTAAAATAAAATGGCTCAGTGATTTGGTGTTCACTGAGCCATTTTAAATGCTATGTGTACTATCAGGAGTAATCGGAGGTGGTGCGTCTTTTATTCGAATTTATTTGTAATAACATCCACAAAATACCAACGATTACAACTCCGCCTCCAACCCAGGTAGGGCTTGTAAGACCAGTAACATCCAGTGCTACACCCCCCAATAGCGACCCTAATGCAATTCCTCCGTTAAAACCGGCAATATTCAGTCCTGCTGCCACAGCTGGAGCTTCAGGTGCATGTATGTGAGATAGCCCTATCACTCTTGCTTGCATTGAGGGGACCGCTGCGTATGTCAATGCTCCAAGCAACCCAATAAACAGGGCCATTAATATTAAGGATGAGACAGAGAACCACATAGCAAAGAGGACGATCGCCAGACCAATAAGAATTGTCATCACGGCACGGTCTGCACCTTGCTTGTCAGTCAGGCGACCACCCCAGACATTCCCGATAGCGGCCATCACGCCGTAGACCAACATAAGCAAACTACTCGTCCGCTCGTCTAGATGCGTTACCTGAAGTAGAATTGGGGAAATATACGTATACAGGGCAAAAGATCCTGCATAAGCCAAAACTGTAATTCCTGCTCCCGCAAGCAGTAGTGGGTTGAACATGGATTTTAAACCGTCCATGGCATTTGCTTGCAAGGAGGGATCATTCTGATCCGTGGGCATCAGCATTGCCAATCCAATGAAACCGATCGCTCCACTTGCCGTTACTGCCATGAATATAGACTGCCAACTCAACAGACTACCGATGTAGGTACCAAGTGGTACGCCTAATGCCAACGCAATTGTAAGACCGCCAAAAACGACCGAAACAGCGGCGCCGGCACGATGTCGCCCAGCCAGTTGGGTAGCCACACTTGAAGCAACAGCAAGAAACACTCCGTGCCCTAAACCGGAAGCAAATCGTGCAATCAACATAGGCGTTAGGGACTCAGACGCACTGACGATACCATTGCCAACTGTAAACAGGCCCATAGCAACAAGTAATAATCTTTTACGAGGCCATCGTGTTGCCAACGCAGTTAATCCCGGAGCACCAATTACGGCGCCGAGAGCGTAGGCTGTCACCGCTGTACCTACATGACTGACACTGACGTTTAGATCAGCAGATATCCTGGAAACTAAGCCGATCGTGACAAATTCAGTGAATCCCAAAGCAAAAGCGCAGAGTGCAAAGACATATATAACAAAAGGCATGCGTTCTTTCATAACTTAGGCTCTTCTATTTTCAATTGAAGCCAACAAAGGCAGCATTGCCTCAGCGACTCCTTTTGCGGAAGCGGGATTCTGTCCGGTCACTAATCTCTCGCTGACAATCACCTGAGGCTGAAAATTTGCGGCTGCAAGATGCTCGGCACCTCTTTCCTTCAACGTGTCTTCAAGTAAGAATGGAACAATGTCGTACAACCCTACAGCACGTTCTTCATCGTTGGTAAAAGCTGACACCTTTTTGCCCGTAACCAGATATTCATTATCGGAAAGCCGAATATTCACCAATCCGGCGGGGCCATGACAAACCGCAGCGACAACGCCACCTTTTTCATAAATTCGTGATGAAACACCCGCCAACTCTATATTGTCAGGGAGATCCCACATCGTCGCATGCCCTCCTGCATAGAAGACGGCGTCATAGACGTCAGGATCAATCTGCGAGGGTTTTAATGTGGTTTTAGTTGCCTCGCGTAAGGAATCATTATTCCAAAAGGAGGCGTTAACCGGATCGCTGAGGTCTAAACCGTCAACATGTGTCTTGCCCCCCTTGGGACTCACAAAATCAATTTCATATCCTTCTTTTGTAAGTACATCGTAGGGGTGAGACACCTCAGAAAGATAGAAACCACTGGGTGCGGCATCTTTACTCTCGGCTTGACCTTTACGGTCATGGCTGGTCAATACAAACAGGATACGTTTAGGCATTTTAACTTCCTCTATATGGGGGGACTTAAAGCAAAATTCTTCTGACTGCATGCGACATAACAGACTTGTCATATTGAGTCTTATTGTGGAACAATCTATTTATCCTTTAAATAGACCTAAATGGACAAACACTTACCCCAAAATGAACAAAATAAATTTGAGAAATGACGACCTTGAAGTGTTTTTACACGTCGTCGACAGAAACAATTTCTCTGCCGCAGCACGAGACCTACAGATACTCCCCAAGATGGTGAGCAAGCAGATAGCCAGGCTGGAAACTGCACTTGGCACTACACTTTTTGAAAGAAACACCCGTAATCTACGTATTACAGACGAGGGCAGAGCTATAGCTGAGAGGGCTCGCGTAGCGTTGAGCGTTCTGGATGAGATGAAGGAACTTTCCCGAGGGGATAGTGAGGAGTTAAGCGGAAATATTCGTTTGACTGTGCCCGCACCGTTTGGCCGAAAATATGTTGCTCCTGCGATCGCTGCATTCTGCCAAGTACATCCGAGGGTGGGCTTTGATTTAAGGTTATCTGACCAAATCCAGGATCTTTACAGTGGTGATTTCGATCTGGCTATTCGTATGGGGGATCTGGCGGATTCTCGCCTTCTGGCCAGAAAAATAGCAAATAATAGACGTATCCTCATCGCATCGTCCGAATATCTGAAGAATCATCCACCCATTGAGCGACCAGAAGATCTTTTAAATCACAACTGCTTAGTATTTGCTTACCCGGGTTTTTTACACAATTCATGGACGTTACGTAAAGCCGGTCATGAAAGAAGCATCAGCGTTACTGGCAACCTTATCAGTGACAACGGAGATGTATTGCATGCCTGGAGTTTGGCGGGGCTTGGCATATCTCTTCGAGAAACTTGGGATATTCATGATGAATTGAGGGCTGGGAAACTTTGCCGAGTTCTGCCTGATTGGGAAGCAAACACATCTCAGATCAGTGTTGTCCGGGCGCGGCGAGAACCTATACCCCGTAGGCTAAGTGTATTTATCGATTTCATGACTGAAAAATGGAAACGGGCACCATGGGATGATGATTAATGTTCCGAAAGGTAGTCCGAACCGGTCTAACAGAAGCTAACCGCTTCGCTGACCAACGGAATTTGTGATAACTCGATTTGAGTTGAGGTTGTCAACGTTAATAGATAAAAATACAATGATTGTTTAGCTAATTTAATGGTTTAGCGACTATCACACCTCAGAGTATGTAATAGAAGATAATACGCCAATCCTAATCATATGGTATGTTTGAAACCTTAATGCTAACCAGATATAACGCACATAAAAGCTATTTATATCAATTGGTTATGTTGTTATATGCTATCCTTGCCCTATAAGATTCTTTAA
Organism: Pectobacterium brasiliense; assembly: GCF_013449685.1. Classification (GTDB taxonomy): domain Bacteria; phylum Pseudomonadota; class Gammaproteobacteria; order Enterobacterales; family Enterobacteriaceae; genus Pectobacterium; species Pectobacterium brasiliense_A. Next base: position 4,639 of record NZ_JACDSF010000042.1, read on the forward strand.
TTGTTAAAATAAGTTAATATGTGTAGAAGCATTAACGAAACATCTTTATAACATAATACTGTGCAGGCTTTCGATTTTATGTCGTAATCGGAGAGCTTCAGGCTCTTAAGGGTGCGCAGTATGAGCTATCTGGTTCAGTTACGAAGTTTTGTTGAAGTATACAAAGCTGGTTCGATTTCAAAAGCGGCAATGCGGTTGGGCATAAGCCAGCCTGCAATGTCTGCCCACATTCATTCACTTGAGGCTTTTACCGGGTGTGTTCTCTTTACTCGTCGTTCACATGGTGTGGTGGCGACAGTGGATGGGGAGGAATTGGCGAGATTGGTGGCTTCAGATTTAGAAACGATTGAACTGAAGTTGTCGATGCTTAGATCACGTACAAGAAAGTCCTCGGGGACAGTATCTTTCATCGGGCCAGCAGAATTAATGTGGTCAAAATTACCGTACTTGGTGAAAATACTATTCAATGAAGGTATTAAATTTAAAGTTTTGACAGGAAATAGGAAGCGCATATACAGCTGTCTTCTGGACGGAAGTTGTCAATTAGGTTTCACGACTTCTATGCCGGATAAACAAAAGTTTGGATATGCTGAAATTGGAATGGAAAAGTTAATAGTTGTGGTAGCGTCACTTATAGCAGACAACTTCAAAGAAAACGAGGACGTGATTGATACGCTGTCGAAGCTTCCTCTAATAGCTTACGATGAACAGTTACCATTGATAAGGGAGGTTTTCCAGGATTCTTCGCGATTTTTTGCACTGCTTCGTCCGTCTATTACTGTACCGGATTTGCGGATTTTAGAAAGAATGATCCGAGAAAATATTGGTTGGACTGTGATGCCTGAGTATTTATGCGCCCAAAGCATAGCAGGAGGTCAGATCGTTGAAGTCAATGTCCATGAGAGACTCCCCGTAAATTCAATCTATTTGGTATGGATTGATAGCTCATTACGTAACCCACTCGTTTCAGGAATCAGAGACAGAATCCTCGAACTATCAAAAAATAGCGGATTTATGGTTTGAGATACATAAAATAGGCAGCCTTATCGGCTGCCGTGTCATTATTTTATCCGTGGCGATCGCTTGGCATAGTCATCTGCAATGTCATTCAATTTTAGGAATTTCACCCCTGGATGACCAAGCATATGAGTTAAGAGGCGTTCGAGCATCATTAATACGTGCGGGCGTCCAGATACGTCCGGGTGAATCGTAAAAGTAAAGATCGCATATTCATGCTCACGGTAGACCCAATCGAATTGATCCCTCCACAACTGTTCGATGTCCCTGGGATTCATGAAACCTTGGCTGTTGGGTTTTGTTTTCATGAACATGAAAGGAGGAATATCGTCGATTGTCCAACTGGCGGGTAATTCAATGAGGTCCGTCTCTTCTCCGCGTACCAGCGGTTTCATCCATTCGGTCGGTGTCTTGGAATAATCTATCTTGGTCCAGGAATCACCTTTCCTGACATAATAAGGCTGATGATCATGATGCATTAGTGAATGGTCATATTTGATGCCATTTTCTAATAGAAGATCTGTGGTTACAGGAGAAAATTCCCACCATGGAGCGACATACCCAGTAGGTCTCTTCCCTGTTAATTTTGTGACCATGTCAATGCCTTTTAGAAGGACTTCTCTTTCTTGGTCAGGCGACATAGATATTGGGTTTTCATGACTGTAATTATGAACCCCGACCTCATGTCCAGCATTGACAACTGCTTCCATTTGCCGAGGAAAGGTTTCAATGGAATGACCAGGCATAAACCAGGTTGTGGGGATATTAAACTGGTCAAATAGATTTAGAAGACGCGGAGTACCTACTTCGCCAGCGAACATACCGCGAGATATATCGCTTGGAGAATCTTCTCCCCCATAAGAAGATAGCCAGCCTGCAACGGCATCTACACCCACTCCAAAACCACATAGTATTTCTTTCGCCATGAGTTATTACTCCTCATACAGAAAAATTGAAATAATATTGCGTTAAGAGGGTTTCTTGACTAATTTCAAGAGAGCCTCGGTATCTAATTCATTAATTCCTTTTTGTAGCGCGATTAATTTATGCTCAGGGATGTTGTATCCCCAATTAGCCCAAAATGATTGAATGCCATGATCTAATGCATCAATAACATTTTGGATATTGTCATCAATAAATAGAATATCCTCTTTTTTATCGAAGGCTATTGATTTTAGCAAGGTAAGAGTCTTGTTTTTGTCGGTCATCCTCCCATATATTTTATTCGCGGGTATGTTTAAACCATATTTACTTAGAATGAATAATATAGACTCTTCATCCTTTCCTGATACAATATAGATATCATTAGCTGTTTCAAATAAATTTGAAACATCCAATAGCGGACGGTGTAGTTCAGACCAAAAACTAGGGTAGATACTTCTTGCCAGCTTCCTATAATGAATGAACTTATCCCTGAATATTTTCTTATCTTCAGTTGGAATTGATTCATATATAGCAGTGAATCTGTCATTATCTATAGCTTCGTTACCAAATTCAGTGAATGAGGCAATAAAGTGACCGTCATGGCGTACAAAATTCCTTAATTTCCTGAACCGTTTAGCCATCAGGCGTGGGATGTTTTGAAGTACATCTTGGTTAAAATCACTGAGAGGTCTGTCATGTAATACATTCCATGTAATTAGCATGCATTCGTCTACTCCATCAACCACGACCCCGTCGAAATCCATTGCTATTAACATCGAATTATACCACCAGCGGTTCTTTAAGAGTTTCGCCGCGCTTCCATCTATCTATTGCATCGAATGTCTGACGCATAAATTTTCCACATTCGGCATAATAGGAGCAAGTTATGATATTCCCGTCGACAACTACATCTGCTTCAATTACATTGGCGCCGGAATTAACCATATCGTCTTTCAGACCAACATAAGCGCAGGCGAGTTTGTCTCTTAGAATACCGGCAGAAATCATAATCCAAGGACCATGGCAGAGCCCAGCCACAACTTTCCCCTGTATTACCATCTGCTTTAGAAAATCTTTAACTCTCTGATCTTGGCGAACTCTATCAGGCGCTTCATGACCGCCAGTGAGAATAACAGCATCAAAATCAGTGGCGTTGAGTTGATCAAAATTAATATTGTCTTTGGATCTTTTATCCATAGGAACAGTGATGCCATATTTCCCTGTCACTGCACTTCCATCCTTTGTTGCAATAGATATATCGTATCCTTCCTCTTTAGAACGATAGTAAGTATAAACTACATCGTGATCCTGAAAACCTGGACCAGTGATTATCACTACTCGTGTCGGATTAGACATGTTATTTTCCTTCTTATTGCGTTACGGGACGTTAATTAAAAATACATTCTGACCACAGTACATTTCTGAGATGGCATCTTTAGCTCGTAGGATATGAATCTTTCCCATTAGATGGCTTTTTACATCTAATGAAATAAAAATAAAATCATCCTCGTCATTCAACATTTTCCTATCAAGATTTTTGACGGAAAAGTATGCTAATTTGTGTAGGTCATGTTCTCTGATCAATGTGCCTGCAGCTATCTGTTGCAAAGGAGGTAAAAGATCATGTTCCTGTGATTTCTTTTCATATGCCATATTTTGCCGGCCATAATTATCTTTAAGTCTGAGTAAGTCGAATTTGTTTCTTGGATTTTCAACTTCAATTAACTCGATGCCTGATTTTCCCGAAATAGTCTGATGGAATACACCTTTTGCAATATATATGCTGTCGCCAGATTTTAACGCCTGATGTGTACCATCAAGAAATCTGGTCTCGCCATCACCATGTAGGCATATAAGGACGGTGTCTTTCAGTATATGACAATGCATTGAAGTGGATTGATTCTTTGATATATGAAGGCGCCATACATCAAAAATAGAATCACAATAAACTCTATACTCATATCCCCATGGTTTTTCTATGAATCCATTGAGATGTAAGTCTTTCTCAAATGACTCACCATTATTTGAAGTTGAAAGTAGAATTTTGTTTATTTCAAGCAAGTCATATACATTTGGAGTCCGGTTGTGGATTTCCATATGGTCGCTCCCCCGCTAATTGAATTGCTGAATGTTGATTTCACTTCGGTCAATCGTTCTGTGATTTCAGTCTATAACGGTTATTTAGTTGGAGAGAAATAACTTTTATGATGATTACCTATATTGTTTCTTTTGATCAGTCCTTCGTACTCAATAATTACTGAAAACTATGCTTCTATACTTGGGTACTGTTAAAGATGCATAGATTCTATGCCGTCAGGAGGTCATAGCTCACAAGCGATTAAGATGCTCAGCAAGATGCCGAACTCGGACGTCAGCACGATACAGCTCATGATATATGTATTCGATGTTTACCAGAGGCCGCTTTATGTGATCCGGTAGGGACGGGGTACAGGTCAGTAAACCAGTCTGTCTCCATCAGTAGCATGCATGCCGAACCTGGGGACATTGTGGAGGTCGATACCAGCGGAGTGGTGATTGTCCTATGCGCAAAAGCTGAAGATGTCGCCAGAGTCTCTCATGAGATCGAGAAAACGAAGTCGCGGATAAGTGCATTGGACAATGAGGGTACCAGAGCGAATACGGAAAACCTGACGCGCCTTTTATGCCAGCTCAATGCAAGGTGCTTAAAGGATTTTCCTGGGGGGTAGGTAGTATGTTCTGGCCAATAACTTAAGTATGGCATCACGTTGATGCCGGACGTCAGCCAGAGAAACATCGGAATAAGCGCTTAAGGCACCGGAGCATGAAAAGCAAGAAGCCCGTTTACTAGACGTGCTTCTGAAATTTGGCCTCACTGATCGGGATCATCTTTGACAGTAACTGTCTAATAAGTAAGCTAAAACTGAGTTTCCTTTCTGTTAAGACCACGAATTGTTGCGGGTAACATAAATCTGGGTTGAGCAATCCCTGGCATGTGTTGATCGTTTCTATCGTGTTCCTTGAAAAGGAAGCGTAGCTAGAGCGAACATTGAAGAGTCTGTTCTAAGATAAACTGTGTCCATAGAGGTTTGACTGTCTGCTCCGTGCCAGAAGCGGAAATTGACTACGACTGAATAGCAGTTTTTAGATAATCCATGAATAAATATCCCAAATGCCTAAGCTTTTCATCAACAGTGAAAACTGATTTAACGTTTAGCTTTTAACCCCCGTCTTGCGGGCTCGAAACCGTTCCAGCACTCACCTATTTTGGTAAATATATCTGGAAGCGGTTGAATGGGCGCAGGTTAAAGGTTAATTTCTTATGAGTAAAATTCATGAATGAAGGTAATATGATTTTCTTCTTGCGTGTGTTTTGCTTTTGAAAAATACTGTTACCCAATCCAATCTCAACCTACAGGTATTGAAAGTGAAAAAAACTCCTCCATTTCAAATACCGCCACCAAGAAACTGGCAAGACTTTGAGAGTTTATGCTGCGACTTGTGGGCGAGAGTATGGAATGATCCAAACACTCAAAAAAATGGCAGGGGCGGCCAAAGTCAACATGGCGTTGATATTTTTGGTAGTCCATCAAATGCTTATGGAAAATATTATGGAATTCAGTGTAAAGGAAAGGATAATTACAGCGGAAGCATCCTTACAATTAGTGAACTAAACTCAGAAGTAGAGAAAGCTTCAAATTTCCTGCCTAGTATTGAGTGCTTTATCATTGCTACAACGTCAGTAAAAGATGCTGTCATTGAAATGAGGGCAAGAGAAATAACTGAAGAAAATAGAAAGAAAGACAGTTTCACGGTTCATGTATTTGGATGGGCTGACATAGTAGAAAAATTATCCGAACATCCAGAAGTTATGGATAAATACTATTCTTGGGCTGTACCATCTAACGATCCGAACAAAAAGCTTTTTGAATCATGGTATAGAGATGCCGATATAAAAAATCTGCAAAAAAACTCCAACATTATTCCCTTTCAGCTTTTTAATATCAGGTTTACTGGTGGCTTTTTAAACACCCTTCATTCGTATTTGATGAAAATTGAAACCAATTTAAGAGCATTTCCTTCAAACTCTGCAAGCCAAAACCTTAGGGATGCTATTGTTAATTTTAACCATGTTGCTACTGACGTGTTGAAATCGTGCCATGAATTTGAAAATAGATACGATATTGAGTCTGATGTTTACACTTACTGGATTGATACCAAAGGTCATCCATATAATAAGCAAGGGGAGTTCATTGAGTTTAAAAAAGGAGTCCTTAAGGTTCTTTTTTACAATCTTGTGAAAGCTGCCAATTATGTAATCCACATCCGTAATTCTCTGCACTTCGATAGCAGTCGAACATTAGATTTTATAGGTTTCATTGAGAACTTTAACTATAATTATCCGCTTTTCGGAGAACCGCACCCGTCCCCAGAGTACTACCCGCTTTACTCGGTTCAAGAAGTGGAAGAGGTTAGATTTTATCAGGGCTTAGAAAATATTAAACAATATGTTCATGACCAAGTATACAGCGACTAACATGGAGCTGATGGTGGAAAATTTGCCGTAGACGGCGGCGTTAATTTCCGCTTCTCGCTCGTAGCAGACCTTCAGCGTCACCTGTTTGTCTGCTGTGTGCTAGGACCGGACTTTGTAAACAAAACTCGTTCTTACTATTCATTTGGAATTATATTAATGCGTTGTTTTCAATGATTATATAAATAGAGGAGCTATGGAATAAATACTGGCGGCGTTTTTTAGAACATGAAAATACTATAACAGAAATGAAAAGCATTATATTTTTATCTTCTAATAAGATAATTGTCGAGTCTAAAAATAGATCGTTTACATTGTTATACTGATTAATATAAACGATTGTATTTTTTTAAGAATCTAATTTCTTATTTAATGGGAAGAGATTAGAGTTTTCACTTCACAAAGAAATGTACCCTTGTAGATGGATTCTCTGTAACCCCTAATAAAATCCCATAGTTTTTTGTAATCGATGCAGTGGTAAAAGAACCTGGATGCCCGTGTTTATTAGTGGTCCCGTATGATATAACTGAATATAGGAACTCCTTCATATTAATTTCATCCCTGTAGTTCTCTGATGAGCCATGATGCGGAATCTGTATAACTCCAGTTAAACTGTAATACTTATTAAGAATACGGTCTGTTACCCTCCATGCATCATCATGAACCTCATAGTCTCCAAAATATATACAGCCAGCATCTGTCGAAATAAATGGAATAAAGGGTGGGAAATGTAAAGCTAACGACAACTGCATGTGCTGACTATATTTCTGCTCCGAATTAGGTCCTGAATAAACAACCATTGAATTTTCATTTTGATTTTTTGGTAGTTTCTCAAATGCTTGTTTTATTTCTCTTTTTCTTTTTTTGGTATTCCAGGCAGTAATGAAATCTGCCGCGCTATTAAATTCAATATTATGATGCTTTAAGAATCGCTTGAAAATTGAAGAACGATTGCTATTGTCATAGTTGATCGGAATAAAAATCCAGTTAGGAACACATGAATGCAATAAAGTACCGCTATTAATAACATCACCATTATCCAAAGCATCGATAGTTCTCTCCTCTGGATCATCCCCATACATGTATTTTTTTACTAAAATAACTTTTGTTTGGGGTGAGATTGATTTTATCGTTTCGACAGGATTTATTGTTAATTTCGTATCAAATGAATTTAGATTGCCATCAGTATACATAAAATCAAGCACATGTTCATATACATCGTATTGGGGGATGAACACTTTCTCAACTTCGAAATTTGAAAGCAAATATTCCAATCCATTAATATGATCTCTGTGAAAATGCGATATGAATAAAGCATTAATGATATCGTTTTCTTTAAAGTGATTTTTTATATATTTTTCGATTCTTTTTTTTCCATCAGTATCGGTTCCACAATCATATACAAACCTAAAATCATCAAACTCTTCTGTATAAAAAGCGCCTTGCCCTATCGAATGAAAAGTTCTAATCATTATAACTCCACTTTTGCGATATAAAATTGATTATGTTGACTTTATAGTACTTGTATTTCATGGAAATACAAGATCTTTAAATTTCAACATTTTTTAGTTGCGCAGTATTATTGGCAATGTACTAAAATTAAATATATTAGCCTGAGCATGCAACTACTATGAGCCAGTAAGTTTTTATGTCCGTTTCTCGCTCATAACTGACCCAATCCGTTTCCGTGGATAGATCTAAATGATAAGCGGACCTCACACTTTCGATTCACGCAGGTCAATTCGGTTGAAGATGCTTATAAACGGCTTAACAATTTCTCCGAGTTGAAGCCAGAAAAATACCGTACCAGTACAGACTGATACGGCTATTTCTGTGGTTTATTTTGTCAGAGGGCTTATCCCATTGCGCAACTGATTTCCTTCCCACAAATATAAGGTGGAGCATACGCTTTCCGGCACATATCCAGATAATCCGACCACCATTGCATCATCGCTTTACGGGCATCGAGATATTCTGCTTTATGGAGGTAAGCCGCTCGAACGCTGTTACGCTCCTGGTGACTCATCTGCCGTTCAACCGCATCCTGTGCCCATAGGCCAGACTCCATCAGGGCACTACAGGCCATTGCACGGAATCCGTGGCCGCAGATTTCATCTTTCGTGTCATAACCCATCAGCCGCAGTGCCTTGTTGACCGTGTTTTCGCACATCGGTTTATACGGATTATGATCACCCGGAAATACCAGCTCCTGATGCCCGGATATTTCCCGTATCTGTTTCAGAATAGTGATGGACTGGCTGGAGAGAGGAACGATATGCGGTGTGCGCATTTTCGCTCCACGCCCGGAATAGCGGACACCGGGGATTGCCTCGCGAGTGGCAGGAATGGTCCAGATTCTGTTCCTGAAATCGATCTCAGACCAACGGGCGAAACGCAGTTCGCTGGAACGTATGAACAGGTGCAGGGTGAGTGATACTGCCAGGCGGGTTAGTTCTCGTCCTTGCTGATAGTCCTCTATGCGAGCCAACAGCTCCGATAGTCGCTCCAGTGGAAGGGCAGGGTAGTGGCGTTTAACGGGAGGGGCGATGATACCGTCCAGATTTGCCGCCGGATTGTTATCTATCAACTCCTGATGCACGGCATGGCGCATGATGTTGCACATATGCTGCCGGGAACGTGCCGCCACTTCCAGTAGGCCCTTTTTCTCAATCCCTTTCAGCAGGTCGATAAAATGACGTGGTTTTAGTTCAGAGACAGGTAGATGCCCAATGATCGGAAAAATATGGTTATTCATGCTGGCGAGCAGACGGACGGCATGATTCTCAGACCATGCTCTGTTGCTTTTATGCCAGCTCAGTGCAACAGACTTGAAGGTTTCTTCTGGCAACGCAGTGGCTCTTTCAGCGGAGCGTTGTTGTGCTGGATTGATATTCTGCACCAGTAGCTTACGGATACCGTCACGCTGTTGACGAGCATCAGCCAGAGAGACATCAGGATAAGCACCTAAGCCGAGGCGGGATTCTTTTCTATTGATGCGGTATTTGAGATACCAGAGACGTGAACCGCCTGGATTAACCAGCAGATATAGACCATGAGAATCGGAAACTTTGAAGGGTTTAGCGGATGATTTTAAGTTGCGGATTTTTGAGTCGTTAAGAGACATTTGGGGGTCACTCCGTCATCGAACCAACTTGACCCCAAATCTGACCACCAAATTCTCCCGATGCGGAGGGAAAACTGAAAATGCATCGGGAAGACTTTTCACGCTAACTCATTGAATCGGAATCACATAAGGATTCGCAAAGCGGCATGAAAACAAGAATTTGGCTCCTCTGACTGGACTCNNATCGTGTGAACGGGGCGCATGATAACGGCGTGTGTCGCACATGTCAAAGGTGTAAACCACAAAATTGCATTGTTCGGTGAGAGAATGTGCAATCTGCCGATATTTTTGGCAAATATCGGCATTTTATTGCGTCCTGCCATCGCTAGAGGGTATTCAGCGGCGCTTTCTGTTTATCGGAAAATGCATACAGTGGCCCTTTTCCTGACAGCGTAAAGAGGGATATCGCGGTAAAGGAGAGGGCAATGCAGCCTAAAATCAGGTAAGTGCCATGAAAACCGATGCTGTCATACATATTGCCAGCAAAGAGCGACATGAAAATGATTGATACCTGTTTAAAGAAGCAGAAGCACACCAGATAAATTGTCGCGGAGAAGCGGACTTCAAAGACCGTGGTAATGTATTTGAAGCAGCCGACAATCAGGAACGGCACTTCAAACATGTGCAGCGTTTTCAGCACAATCACTTCCAGCACGGAACTTGCGAAGGCAGAGCCAATAATGCGCACGGACATAATCGTACCAGCAATGAGCAGGGCGTTTTTACCGCCGATGCGGTTCACAATCAGCGGTGCGAAAAACATGATGCTGGCATTGAGCAATTCACCCAGCGTGGTGACGTAGCCAAATACTCGCGTTCCTTCTTGTCGGGTCTCGAAAAACGAGGTGAAGAAGTTGGCAAACTGCTGATCGAACACATCATAGGTGCATGACACACCGACGACATAGAGCGTCAGGAACCAGATTTTTCGTTCTTTTAGCAGTTCGACGGCCATTTTTAGGTTGAACGGTTTCTGGTTGGAACCTACCTGATCGGCAACGAGAGCGCTGGATGAGGCCTCTGGTTTTGCCAGCAGCAACAGGATGCCGAGGATGACGGCACAACCGGAACCCAGCCAGAAAACAAACTGGTTATTGATGGTAAACATAATACCGACGATAGACGCACAGAGCGCCCAGCCGAGGCAGCCAAACAGACGCGCACGGCCAAATTCAAACTGGCTACGGCGGCTGACTTTCTCGATATAGGCCTCAATAGCCGGTGCACCGCCATTGTTGATGAACCCCAGGTAAATCCCGCCGACGATAGAACCTAAAACGATATTGTATTTTAGTAATGGGCCAAAAACATAAATAAAGAACGGAGCAAAAAACACCAGCATTATGGTAATAATCCATAGCAGGTGTTTTCTCAACCCCAATTTATCGGAGAGTAAGCCAAATATCGGTTGAAATAGCAGAGCGAAAAAAGAAATACAGGCGAAGATAATTCCCGTATCGCTTTTACTTATTTGGTTAATATCATGCAGCCAAATAGGGAAGAAGGGGAAGTAAGCCCCCATGATGAAGAAATAGAAAAAGAAAAACAGGCCGAATATCCAGAAATTCCTATTATGTAGGTAGTACATGTTGCTTTCTCCGATATGCATAATATCCGCAGCGTTTATTTTGACGGCGGATATATACCTGCTGGGTACAACCAGGATGAAAAGAGGCGGTATACCCGCGCTCTTTCGTTGTTTTTTAATACTGCTTTTTCATATCAATATGGCTGGTGATGTTGCATGGCGATGCGATAGTGATAATGCGTCGCTGTGAGTAAATCATCGCGATGAACGCTAGGGCTCCAAGAGTCATCGCCGCCAATTCCCATGTGGAAGCCATCCAGATTGAGCCAAACGCCTTTTTCCTTTTCTAATAAGTGGTGGTGAGTGCACGTCATTAATTGTGTTAGTCCGTAGCGGCTTAACCCAAAGTGGAAGTTTCCGGTGATAGTCCATTTGCCATAGGTCAGCGTGCGTGTATTGCAGCGCAGCCCGTTTTCCGTTGGGAAAATATAAGGTGTGTGGAGGTCATCCAGCGGCAGATTCCAGTGCCCATGCTGTGCCGCGAGCTGTCGGTCTGGGTAATTTTCATGTGGTCCAAGCCCGACCCAACTGACCTGAGGCGCGACGTCGGCTAACTGGCAGCTCAAGCCTACTCTGGCCAGTGACGGCAGCACCGTAGCGGCATCAACATCGACATCCACGGTCATCACGCCATGTGCATCAATCTGCCAGCACTTTTTACTCCGCAACAGGATCTGTCCGGCATGGCGGAATACGTGCTCGGTGACAATGTGCACGGCATCGGTGAGCTGGTCGGCCTGAATCGCAACACACTGCGTCTGCAACTGATAAAGTCCGGCCGATTTCCAACGTTCGGCCCAGGCGCGTGGATCGATGCGATCGACCTCGCTGATACCGATGTCGTTATCCAGCGGTGCCCGAACAAACTGATCCTGCAAAGGAGTTAACAGCGTTGGTGCATCCGCCGTCCACCACTGTTCCAGCCAGCCGCTCTGGCGGTTAAAGCGCCAATGCTGTTCGCTCTGAATGATGTCAAAGTACGCATCGGACGATTGCAGAACGGGTGGTTTCTTCTGTCCAGAACTCGGTGCCTCGGGAAGATGAAGCGGTGCAGGAAGTTGCCACTGATCCCAGGCACAGCGGTGATTAGCTTCTGACCAGGCGGTGGCTTTAGGCTGTACAACTTCAACATTGAGCCAAAGCTCTCTTGCGCGATCGACTGTGGGAAGGGCTTCCAGCAGCGTCAGTGTCTGGGTAGTCTGTGGAGCGAGCGTCAGCGGTAACGAACCTTCTGCGAGCGTTTTATCATTCAGCGTAATGCGCCAGTTCAACTGCTCATTGTCCGTATGGCGAAACAGGTATTCGCTGGTGACACGCAGCTCACACGGCGACTCAGCCTGCCAGGCGAATTGAATGTGCTGCTGTGCCCGCTGGGCTTCATACAGGCTGGGATGCGGGGTGCGATCGGGAAAAAGCAGGCCGTCCAGACAGAACTGGCGATCGTTAGGCATGTCGCCAAAATCTCCGCCGTACGCCCAATAGGTATTGCCTTGTTCGTCGCGGCGGGTCAGTGCCTGATCGACCCAGTCCCAGATAAACCCTCCCTGTAATCGAGGATATTGGCGGAATGCCTGCCAATAGCGCGCGAATCCCCCCAGACTGTTGCCCATCGCGTGTGCATACTCGCAGAGGATGAGAGGCCGATGCTCGTCTGGCATGCTGACCCATTTGGTGATCGACCATTTGGGTACGCTGGGGAAGGGCTGATCTTCATCAACGCGAGCGTACATTGGGCACACAATATCGGTCGCACGGCTATTCGCGCCGCCGCCTTCGTAATGCACAGGGCGAGTCGGATCGTGGCGTTTGATCCACTGGTATAGCGCATCATGGTTTGCGCCGTAGCCGGATTCGTTGCCCAATGACCAGATAATGATGCAGGGATGATTGCGGTCGCGCTGCACCATCCTTGATACGCGTTCGCTATAGGCTGGCAGCCAGACGGGATCGTCCGACAGACGATTCATCGGCTGCATGCCGTGTGTTTCAATGTTCGCTTCATCCACAACATACAGGCCGTAGCGATCGCACAGCCGATACCACAGCGGATGGTTGGGATAATGTGAGCAGCGTACGGCGTTAAAGTTATGCTGCTTCATCAACATAATATCGCGCCGCATTGTGTCTTCATCCATGACCTGACCGTGCTGCGGATGGTGTTCGTGACGGTTAACCCCGCGGATTAGCAGTGGTTGACCGTTAATCAGCAGCAGGCCGCTGCGGATTTCAACTTTTCTGAAACCGACATCATAGGCTTCCGCTTCGACTAGCTCGCCTTCTGCCGTTTCCAGTGCGATAACAGCGCGATATAGATTCGGCAGTTCGGCGCTCCACAGGTCGGGCTGTGGCACGTCAATGCGGAGAAAAGATTTGTCATGATAGGCACCGCGTTCATCGACAATATTGCTGCCGAATGCCTGCCGCGTACCACCGATGAGCTTATTACCACGCCAAAGCTGTGCGTGGACGCGATAGCTTTTGGCGTCAGCTTCAGAGAGTGTTGCCTTCACCTGAATATCCAGCGTACCGTGGCGGAAATCGGCGCTGAGCGGCGTAGTGAGCTGGATATCGCTGAGGTGAACCGCTGGTTTATGCAGAAGGGTGACGTCGCGAAAAATACCGCTCATACGCCACATGTCCTGATCTTCCAGATAGCTGCCGTCAGACCAGCGTAGCACCATCACCGCCAGCCGATTCTCGCCGGTCGTCAGATAGCGGCCGATATCAAACTCCGCAGGCAGGCGACTATCCTGTGAATATCCCACCCAGTGGCCGTTACACCAGAGATAAAACGCGGAGTTAACGCCATCAAAAATAATCCGGGTTTGTCCGCGACTGATCCAGTCGTGATTGACTTTAAAAGTGAGCGAGTAACAACCTGTAGGATTGTCTTCTGGCACATAAGGTGGGTTGACGGGGATCGGGTATTTTACGTTGGTGTAAATCGGGGTGTCATAGCCCTGTAGCTGCCAATTGGCAGGCACCGGAATGGTATCAGAATCCGGCAGATCCTGCTGTAACCAGCTTTCCGGTACGGCTTCTGGGCGGGTGAAATAACTAAATGTCCATTCACCATTCAGGCGGCGAAGCCGCTGAGAAGGCTCATCTTGCTGTGCGGCAGCCACGCTGCGCCAGCTGTTGAACGGTGGATGAGCGGGGAGCCGCTGATAGTGAGTACAGGCTGGGTTTTCCCAATCACGCCGAGCAAGAATCTCTTGCAGTGTGGCGCGATGGCGTACTGGATACGGTAAAACGGTATCGCTCATGATGGTTAGCTCCTGAACGTCTTGAGTCTGTTTCTGTGATTGGATAGTTAAATTGTTATCCGCTCACAATCTCTATTGTTCATAACATATCGACTCGTCAGGGCGAGTAAAGTGGAACGTGACAATAAAGTGGAAGCGATCACAAAGATCGTTTGTAAAATGAGTGGCGATACATCGGATTTGGAAAGCGCTACGCAATAAATTAACGAGAGATGATAAATAACTTATTGTTTATCATCTTATTTTGTTAGGGTTTTGCATCGATGGTGAAAAAGGTGCTGCTGTGTAAAGGGTTACAAGTCGTGTAAGGGGTTACAAACATAAAGGGTTACAGCCTTTGTAGCTGGCGTGTAATGTCCAACAGGTTTTTGGTGAGTTCTTGCAGGGAGGCATGGGTTGATGAATGTACGGCGGTGCTATGGCGTACGATCAGTTCGGTGGGTAACAGCAGTGATGTGCTCTGGGTAGGATCGCGCAGCGTGGCGAGTAAACGAGTAACGCCTTCTTTACCTAATAGCCTGAAATCCTGACGAATGGTTGTCAGTGGCGGAGTGTAATACGCGCTGTCCTGAGTATCGTCAAAACCGATCACTGACATCTGCTCCGGTACGCGCAGGCCATACTCGTGCAGCGCACGCAGGACGCCAAGCGCCATTTGATCGTTCGCGACAACAATGGCGGAGACGCGCAGGGATTCTCCCAACAGGGCCAGCGTCTGGTGGTAACCGGATGCGGCGCTCCAGTCACCGTGTAGCACTGAAGCGGGGGGGAGCTGCTGTTTTTCCAGCTCGGCTAGCCAGCCTTCATAACGCAGACGGGCGGAGATCGACGTCATTGGTCCGGTCAACAGGGCGATGTGTTGATGCCCCAGCTGTACCAGATGCGTGATGGCTAAACGTGCGCCGTGATCGGGGTCGAACATGACGTTGAGTATGTCGGTATGCGGATCGGCATCCATAAACAGGACGGGGGTGTCGGCACAGGTCTGGCTAATGTGGGCGACGTCATCCGTGGATAGCGGAACATTCACGATAACGCCGCTGACACGCTGAGAAAGCAGGTCGTTAACGGCATTATTGCAGGTGTTGACATCCGGGCTGCTCAGCATGGACATCACGATGTTAATCCCTAGCTGACTGGCGGTGGTCTTAATCGCTGCGGCAATTTGTGAAGGCGCGTGTAGTGACAGATCGGTAGTGACCAGCCCCAGTGTGGTGATGGTTTTTCCTGCCAGCTGCTGTGCAACGCGGTTTGGCGTGTAGTTAAGTGCCGCCATCGCCTGTTCCACTTTACTGCGAGTACGGGATGACACATGAGGTGCTTGATTCAGCACGCGGGAAACCGTCTGATAGGAAACCCCAGCGTACTCGGCGACATCGTTTAAGGTTATGGGTTTCTGTTTCATAGCGGCTATTCCGTGCGTGATTCCGTGCGTAAAAGAGCATCATCATAACAAATCGCACAGGGAATCCGTAACAGGCGTATGTATTCCGACACAATCAAAATAGACCGAAGAGAAACTGAGGTTCGTAGGCGTTTTTAGATGTTTGTAAAAAGTAAAACCGGGAGCAAGCGCGCCCGGTTTGAGGGAGGGTTACTTGATTTTACTGCTCGGATAACACAAACATGCCGTAAGGGTGGATTTGCAGATAGTAGCTGTCGCCCGGATTCGGCTGAAGCTGGGTTGCGTTAACCTGCAACAGCATCGACTGTCCATGCCAGTCCACCTGCACTTCGTACTGCGGCCCCATGTAGGCGACCTGCGTGATGGTGCAGCGCTGGCTTTCGTCACCCTGATGGCTGAGCGTAATGGCTTCCGGGCGAATACCGACGGTCGATTCGCTTAAGCCGGCGGCAAAGCCCTGCGGACGCGGAATGAGGTAGCCGTAGATATTCACGCTGTCTGCCGTGAAGGTGGCAGGGAAAATGTTGGCATCTCCCATAAAGCTGGCCATGAAGCGGGAAGCCGGCTGGCGATAAAGCTCCTGCGGCGCACCCAACTGCATGATTTTGCCTTTGTTCATCACGAGAACCATGTCGGATACTGCGAAGGCTTCGCTCTGATCGTGCGTAACATACAGCGAGGTGATGTTGAACTGCTGCTGAAGCTCACGGATTTTCTCACGCATGCTGCGGCGCAGGTTAGCATCAAGGTTACTCAGCGGCTCATCGAATAGCAGAACTTTAGGTTTGAGGATCAGCGCACGCGCCAGAGCGACACGCTGCTGCTGTCCACCAGAAATCTGGTCGACGTAGCGATCTTCAAATCCTGCCAGGTCGACCAGCGCCAGCGCTTCTTTTACGCGCTGATTGATTTCAGCCTTCGGGCGACCGAGCATTTTCAGCCCGTAGCCGATGTTTTCCCCCAGCGACATGTGCGGGAAGAGGGCGTAAGACTGGAACACCATGCAGATATCGCGCTGTTGAATGGAGCGCTCGGTGACGTCTTCGCCATCGATGAAAATCTGGCCTTCTGTCGGCTTTTCCAGACCGGCAACGGCCCGCAGTACCGTGGTTTTACCGCAGCCAGACGGCCCCAGCAGCGTGACCATTTTTCCCTGAGGGATCGCCAGATTCAAATCATCAATGACGGTGTTGTTGCCGAAGCGTTTAGTGATGTGCTTCAGTTCGACAAAGCTTTTTTCAGTATTCAAGGTAATCACTCCGCTTAGGCATTATTCTTGGCTTTCGTGCGGGAAATCCGCGCTTCACCGACCAGATAATCGAACAGGAAAATAATGGCCAGCATGACCACAATCAGGATGGAACCGTAGGCAATCGCCATACCGTATTCACCGTCTTCCACGCGGTTAAGAATGTAAGACGTAGCGACGCGAGTATCCGGTGTAACCAGGAAGATAATGGCGCTGACGGTAGTAATGGCGCGCACGAAGCTGTAAATCAGCGCAGACAAAATGGCCGGACGCAGCAGCGGTAGCAGAATATAAAACACCGTGCGCATCGAACCTGCACGTAGGCTGAGTGACGCTTCGTCCAGTGATTTATCCAACTGCCCCAGTCCGGCAATACCCGCACGGATACCAACCGGCACGTTACGCATGACCATCGACATGATGACGATCACCGCGGTTCCCGTTAAGTAAACCGGCGCGCTGTTAAAGGCCAGGATGTAAGACACACCGGCAACCGTACCCGGCACCGCAAAGCACAGCATGGTGGTGAACTCGATAGCTTTCTTGCCGTAGAACTGCTGGCGCACCACGATGTAGGCGATGAGTAGCCCGAACAGTGCCGTAATCGGTGCGGCGATACCCGCGAACAACAGCGTATCCAGCAGGGAAGGCCAGGCGCCGTCGCTAAAGCCTTGTCCGAACAGCTTGCTGAAGTTTGCCAGTGTCAGGGTGTAATCCACGCCCCAGTTAACGGTAAAGCTGCCGTAGAAAATGCTGCCGTACAGCAGGACGTTAAAGGCAATCCAGACATAGAGCAGGATGCTGACGATCCACACCAGCGAAACGGGTAGCGGCTGCACATCACCCCGAGAGGATTTGCCGGAAATTGTCACGTAGGAGCGTTTACCGATCCACAGATATTGCACGCAGAACACGGCCAGTGAGAACACCAGTAGGACAACGCCGAGCGTACTGGCTGCCTGGTAATCCAGCTGTGCCCCAGTAATGTAGAAGTAAATCTGTGTGGCGAGTACGTCGAAGTTGCCGCCCAGCACCAGTGGGTTACTGAAGTCGGCCAGCGACTGGACGATCACGATCAGGAACGAGTTGGCGAGCGCCGGTTTCAGCAAGGGCAGGAAAACCCGCTGAAAGGTTTGATAACGGTTAGCACGCAGGGTGTACGATGCTTCTTCCAGCGACGGATGAATGGTCTTCATCGCGCCTTCCAGAATCATAAATGACATTGGCGTGAAGGCGAGCACCTGCGCCAGCCAGATGCCGGTAAAACCGTACAGCCAGTTGGTGTTCGTCAGCCCGAACCAATCCACCATCAGCTCGGTCATATAACCGGAGCGGCCCATCATCAGCGTCACGCCTAACCCGACAACAAACGGCGGCGTCACGATAGGCAGAATGGAGAAAATGCGGCCGATAATCGCGGAGCGGCGGGCAATACGCGAGGTGTAGATTGCCAGCACCATACCGAAGAAAGTACAGCCGATACCGACGGCAACCGACAGCAGGAATGAGTTCCAGATCACCCGTAAGATGTGCGTCTGACCCAAAATCTGCATAAATGCCAGCGGCGCGAATTCACCGCTGTCGTTGGTGAACATCGGGATGAAGATAGCGATGCTGGGGTAAAGGATAAAGACGCCAATCAGCGCGATGATGCTGATGAGCGAGCCGATGACGAAGCGATCGCCACCCAGCCAGTCCAGCCGCGATAGCGCCAGCGTAATAATCGCACTCAGCGCGACAAACAGCGCAATAGTGCCATAGCCCATCCCGCGACCTTCCACCGTGGCACTGATGACCACGAAAAGGGCACAGAACAACGCGTAAGCTGCATCAAAACGGTGGCGGCCACGCTGTTCACGACCGGGCGTCAGCAGTGGACGTGCGAGCAACCCGACTGGGAGCAGGAACCACAGCAGGCTGATATTCAGGCTTGACCAGCTGTAAGCTGCCAGCAGTTCATCGCGTGAGGCATCCAGCAGGCCGTAATCCAGGCTCCACGCTGGCAGCAGCAAAAAGGTTGCTGCAATCAGCGCCAGCCACAGGAAAACGGGATCCCGCTTAGGCGTCGGTGAAAGAGTTAGTGTGTGTGACATGATGGTTCCCTGGTGCGTGCAAGTTTTATAAAGTTGTTTTATGAGATTGAATCGTCACAGGTATTAGGTGGTGAATAATATTGAGTAATGGTTAATTAGCGATGCTGAGAACACGGCGTTAAGCGAAATGCGAGCAAGCCTTGCCGCCGTGTTCCCATTATTTTTCAATCAATAGAAGTCAATGAATCAAGGTCAATGAGTCGAGATTATTGGCCCATTTTGACTTCGTTAACCCACTTGGAAATCAGCTCTTTACGCACGTCCGCTGCACCGTATTTGTCCATGTCGTAGTTGATCAGTTTCAGATCCTGCAACTTCAGAGACAGCGGAGAAGCTTCGGCGGTGGTGTTGGTCAGAATCTGGTAGGACTGACCTTTCTTCCAGGAGAGTTCCTGTGCTTCTTTTGACAGCGCCCAGTCAACGAACAGCTTGGCGTTATCCATATTGCGCGCGCCTTTCAGGATGCTGACGCCGCCAATTTCATAGCCAGTACCTTCACACGGGGAGATCAGCGTCAGCGGTGCGCCTTTCTCTTTTTCCAGCGAGTAGTCATGCAGGAAGCCGATGCCGATAGCCGTTTCGCCACGTGCAGCGTTACGTGCTGGGGCAATACCGGATTTGGTGTACTGCGACACGTTGGTATTCAGTTTTTTCAGGTAATCAAAGGCCTGATCCTGACCCCACAGCTGGGAGAAGGTCGCCAGTGCGGTATAAGCCGTACCGGAACTTTGTGGATCGGCAATCTGGATTTCGCCTTTGTAGATTGGGTTGGTCAGATCTTTCCAGCACTGTGGAACGGGCAGGTTTTTCTCTTTCAGGCGATCGGTGTTGACGCCGAAGCCGAGAATACCGACGTAAACGGCTGACGAGTAGTTGCCTTTACGTTTTGCGGGATCGCGGAACTGCGGCATGATCTGCTCAAGGTTTTTAGACTGATAAGGTTCCAGCAGATCCATTTCGCCTGCTTGAGATTGCGGATCGAGCGTACCGCCGTACCACACGTCAGCCTGCGGGTTTTTCTTCTCTGCATCGACTTTCGCCAGCGTGCTGCCAGAGCCGTTGCGGATAAAGGAGGTTTTAACATTGTGTTTCTCACCGAAGGCCTTGGCTTCTTCCTCGCAGAAGGCGTTGGTGGCGCTACAGTAAATGACCAGGCGTCCTTCCGCCCGAGCGGTAGTGGTGGTAACAGCAGCAACGGTCAGTCCAGCGGCGATGAGGGTAGTTAAGGTACTCAGTTTCATGATGTTTTCCTTATAGGTATCTATCTGTTGTTATTGCTATTTTGATGTCATCAAACGTTCCCGGCGGCTGACACCTGCCATCAGCAGCGGCATCAATAACAGTCCGATGCAGGCTGAAGCCAACGCCAGCAGAGTAAAAAATCCCGACCATCCGTAGTGTTGCAGCACCTGTGCCAGCGGCCAGCCCGCCAGCGCTGCCCCCAGATAGGCAAACAACGCCAGAAAACCTGTCACCGTGCCTGCGGCATCCTTATGGCTGTATTCCGTCGCAGCCAGACCAATCAACATCTGTGGTCCAAAAACAAAAAAACCGATACTGAAGAAACAGGCCGCGAGCAGTGAATAGTGGTGAATCGGTGCCAGCCACAGCGCGGTCATGGTTAAAAACAGCCCTAATGCAAACAGCAAAATCATCGGTGCGCGTTGACCACGAAACAGCAGGTCCGAACCCCAACCGGCAAACAGCGCCCCCATCAATCCGCCCAGTTCAAACAGCGACAGCGTGGCGTTCGCGCTGAGCAGGTTGAAACCGTGACTCTCCGACAGCCAGATGTTCCCCCAGTCATTCAGTGCGATGCGAATCAGGTACACCAGAATGTAGGAAAACCCGAGTAGCCAGATGGTACGGTTACGCAAAATCGCATCGCGCAGAATCTGGCGCATTGGCATCGGCGGGCTCTGCTGCTCCTGACGACGCTCCAGCGCATCGCGCCGCCACTCGCCGACGCTGGGTAATCCCTGCTGTTGCGGTTTATCGCACAGCTGCCAGCACAGCCACAGACCCATCACAATGCCGATGATGCCCGGCACCAGCAGCGCTGCCTGCCATCCCCATTCGGAGGCCAGATAGCCTGCCAGCAGAGGAACCGCTGCGCCGCCAATGTTGATCGACGTATTCCAGCATCCCCACCAGAGGCCGCGTTCATTGCGCGAATACCAACTGCTCAGCAGTCTGGCGCAAGGCGGCCACCCCCAGCCCTGAAAGAACCCATTCAGTGCCCAGACAATCAGCAAACCCGTGAGCGACTGGCAGTACATGAACAGAATATTCAGCACGCCGGTAATCATCAGCCCGACACCCATAAACCAGCGCACCTGACTGCGATCGCACACGATGCCGGAAATAAACTTGGACGCGCCATAACAGAGATAAAACAGCGTCCCTAGCAGACCGATATCGCCTTTGCTTAACCCTAATTCCAACTGCATCACCGGCATGACGAAGTTGATGCTTTTACGCGTCAGGTAAAATGTGGCGTACCCGATGACCATGGAAATCAGCAACCGTGGTCGCCAGTAGCGATAACGCTGGCTGATTTGTGTTGGTGAAAGCTGTCCCGCTGGAAACATGGGTGCCTGCATGGGGTTCTCCGTCGCGTTGAGAGAAGAGTAGGGGGATGTGAATTAAAAAGGATGAGACAAGGTTTTAGATGGCTAGGAATAATTCCTAGTTAGTCGTCTTTTTGTTTAAATTTTGTGGGCAAGTTAACAATTATGTGTGTACCGCGCGATGTGGCAGCGTCGCCAATGGTGGCGGCTTTTACCAGCCAGTTACCACCCAACGCCTGTACACGTTCCTCGATGCCCCGCAGGCCGAAGCCACCGCCTGTCAGATGCGACCGGTCTTGTGCGATGCCCACGCCGTTATCAATGACGTCGAGTGTAATCAGGTCATCCTGTTGGGAAAGCCGAACCGTAATCTGCGTAGCGCTGGCGTGCTTGTTGATGTTGTTAAGCAGTTCCTGCACCAGCCGGTAAAGGGTGAAAACCACTACGTCATCATGCGGAGGCGTGGGGAGCTGATAATCCAGCTGAAACTGAATACCGCGAGCCGAGAAGGAAAATTCATCCGCCAGATGATGCAGCGCTTTATCCAACACCATTTCATCCAGCACCGGTGGACGCAACTGGCGCAGAAGCTGGCGGGTGGTGTGGTGGATGCGCCGCGACAGCTCGCTGATTTGTCCGGCAGCATGCTGAGCCGCATCGGCTGGCGCGCTGTGTTTCACCAGCATGGCCTGAATCTGAATGGCAGTGATGTTTTGGCCGATGTCATCGTGCAGCTCGCGCGCGATGTCTTTGCGTACGACCTCTTCGGTGTGGATGATGCGCTCCATAAGTTGCCGCCGGGTTTTCAGCTCCTGCTCCAACTGATGACGATAGCGCTGGAGCCGCTGTGCGAGCTGTTGCTGACGGCTGATCGCGATCCCCAGCCCAATGCCGAGCAGCGCCTGCGTAGAGAGAAAGAGTTCCAGTTCGCGCAGATCGTCGAAGGCACCGCTCACCTGACGCGTGACGGCAATCATCAGACTGCCGAGTACGGCGGAGAGCACGCCGCCTTGCCAGCCGAATTTATACGCCATGACCACGTTAGGCAGAAAAACGAAAATCAGCAGCAGGCGTTCCATCTCGGGTGTGAACGTCATTTGCAGGCAAACGCCGATAGAAAAAAACAGCGAGCACCAAATCAGCAGTGAGGTGCGCAGCGGCGGATCGGGGATCTCCTGTGCCAGCAACGTCTGCAAGTGCTGCTGTTTGATGTATTCGTACAGCAGATAGGTGAACGGGATCAGCAGGACGCCGCCGGTAAACGTCGCCAGCAGCGTTTGCGTCAGCTGCGAGTGTAACCAGGGGCCGATAGCGATACCGTGCAGAACGGTATTGAGCGTCAGCGCTGCCAGAAGCAGCAGAAGTCGCTGCCAATAAAGCGTATAGCGATGCCAGATTTTATGCGTGATGATGGCCGGAATCAGGCTGAGGAACGGAGAAAGTAGCAGCAGCGAACGCGTTATGAGTTGCTCGCTAATAAGCCAGCTCTGGATGGCGATTTCCGCAAGCAGTAAGGTCGGCCAGTACTTTCTAGGCAGCAAAATCATCAACGCCAGCCGCAGCCCTTGCGGTAACAGCAGAGCTGCCTGCTGGCCGTTGTTGCTCAAATAGAAACTGATGGTCCACAACGCCAGCCAAATCAGGCTATAAAAAAAGGCCAGAAACAGCGTCATGCCGATGACGTGCAGGCGACGCATGATTTACTTCCCAGCCAGCAGTTGGTGTTGCAGTGCAAAGTGCACCAGTTCTACCGTGGATTCACACTGTAATTTACTGAGAATATTGGCACGGTGAACGTGAACGGTCTTATGGCTGAGTTCGAGCTGTTCAGCGATGCTTTTTACACTAATCCCGTTGATCAGCAGGCTGAATATTTCCCGCTCGCGCGGGGTCAGCGCCAGCAGCTCTTTCGGTGGCTGCTGCTGATGGCGAATGGCGTGTAGTGCATCGGCACACAGGTAAAGGCCACCGCTGCTGACCACGCGAACCGCCTGCACTAACTCTTCCGGGCCGCAGCGCTTCGTGAGATAGCCGCCTGCACCCGCATCCAGTGCGCTTTGTACAAATGCGGTGGTGTCATAGATGCTCAGAATAATGGCGCGAAAATTAGGGCGCTGTTGACGCAGACGGGTTAATAGCGACAGGCCGCTTTCATCCGGCATGGCGATATCAATCACGGCAACGTCAATCGGCTGTTTGAGTAGATGGGGCCACGCCTGCGCCGCCGAAGCATATTGTCCAACAACCTGAATGTCATTTTCTAATGTCAGAAGCTGTGCAAAGCCAGACCGTACAACGATGTGATCGTCAACTAAAGCCACATTAATCATGGTTTCGCCGTGTAAATCCAAGGTCATCAAAACGTCATAATGCGGGGGAATCAAGAGGCGAGCAATAGCAGATAGGTAAAATGGAATCGGCTTAACAGATATCACCACACTTATTCATCGGATAATGAAATGCATATTCATAGAACGCAGAGTTATTTGACTCGGTGAATTATGGAGCGTTACTGTTTTTCTCTTTAAATCGATACAGTTACGATATCAGGTAAACCAGAATGATGAATAAATGGCGTATAGCGCTGGTGGCGGGAATGGTCACGGCGGCGATGGTGTTGACGGCATGCGATAGCGCAAGCAATTCTGCCAACCACATTAAAGTTGGTGTGATTAACGGTGCGGAACAGGACGTCGCCGACGTCGCGAAGAAAGTGGCAAAAGAGAAATATGGTCTGGATGTCGAACTGGTGGGGTTCAGCGGTTCCCTATTACCGAACGAGGCAACGGATAAAGGCGATTTGGACGCGAATGTCTTTCAACATCGTCCTTTTCTGGAACAGCAAAACCGCGAACACGGTTATAAGCTGGTGGCGGTAGGAAATACCTTCGTTTTCCCGATGGCGGGTTATTCGAAGAAGATTAAAAGTATCAACGATCTGAAAGCTGGCGATACCATTGCGATTCCGTTCGATCCTACGAATCTGGGACGCGCGCTGTTATTACTGGAAAAAACCGGGTTAATTACACTGAAGCCTGATACGGGATTATTGCCGACGGTGCTGGATATTACGACCAACATGCATAATCTGCGTATTATGGAAGTGGAAGGGGCACAGTTGCCGCGTTTGCTGGACGATCCGCAAGTGACAGTCGCGATTATTAGCACGACCTATATTCAGCAAACCGGCTTAACGCCAACGAAAGACGGTATTTTTATTGAGGATAAAGAGTCACCGTATGTGAATATCATTGTGACCCGTGAAAATAATAAAGAGGCGGAAAACGTCAAAAAGTTTATTCAGGCCTATCAGTCTGATGAAGTTGAACAGGCGGCTAACCGTATTTTTAACGGCGGGGCAGTGAAAGGTTGGTAATGATACTGCTTTTTTCCGTTTTGAATCGGGTCCGGTAGATATTTCACTGGGCCCGTTATCTGTCGGAAACGGCGCATCAGGCGGCAATATCATTTCTCGGGCTGTGGGTAAAATACCACTCGACCGTTTTCTTAATTAACTCTTCCGTTGCATCGACATAGTGCTGTGGTGACGTTTTAACTTCTTGCTCCAGAATCAGGGGAAGCTCGGTACAACCCAGAATAATTTTCTCAACGCCAGCCTGCAACAGGCGATCTTTTACCGGTGACAATAGGCTATAGGCTCCGGCGATATCACCGGATTTATACGCGTAGATGCTTTCCATTACCTGGTGTTGGTCTGCATCATCCGGCGTGTAGCACTCAACATTATCGGTAATCAGGTTGTCCTGATAAATTCTCGCTTTCACCGTCGCCGTCGTCGCCAATAGGCCGACGCGTGTGGTGTTGGCATGCTTAATCGCCTGACAGGTCACATCAATAATGCTGATCATTTCTGCACGGCACTGCTTTTTTAAGTCATTAAACCAATAGTGCGCGGTATTGCACGGGATAATGATGCATTCAGCGCCCGCGTTTTCGAGAATTTTCATATATTGCAGCATTTTATCCAGCGGCGACGCGCTGTGCTGGAGAATGCATTTCGTTCTATCAGGGATATCAGGAATAGACACCGCAATCATCGGAATATGGTCTTGATCCCGATACGCTGGCGTGTTTTTGATCAGCTTTTGCATCGCATCAACGGTAGCACCTGGCCCCATACCACCAAGAATTCCCACGAGACTGTTCATGCTGTTTACCCTGTAGCATTATGAAATTAAAAGGATAATCGCATACTGTTCGGCAATGTGAATTGCTAAATTCCCATCTGCTATGTGGGATTTGCATAACTATTAGCATCCCTATGCTTTTATTGATTTTAACGGTGTATAGTGGGCAATTGCTTTATTGGCGATGTAGGCCGTTGCAGATATAGAACGTTGGCATAGGGAACGAAAATATGACGCTGCGCGTTTTGAGTGAGGGGTGATGCTGAATAATATCGAAACCAAGTGGCTGTATGATTTTATCGTGCTGGAAGAACACCGGAGTTTTACGCTGGCTGCCGAGAAGCGGAATATTTCTCAGTCCTCATTCAGTCGGCGAATTCAGGCGCTGGAAGCGGCGGTTGGCTTTGATATTTTCGACCGTAGCGCGTTACCGCTACAGTTAACCGAGCAGGGGCGCGTGTTCCACGCCTATATCCGCAATACGTTGGATGATTTAGAGTATCAGCTCAATAAGCTGCACGGCGGGGACAATTACAAGAATAAGATCACCATCGCCGCGGCGCATTCGCTGTCGGTCTTCATCATGCCGGAGCTGTTAAAAGACGTGCCTGATCCGCAGGAAAAAATCTTTTATGTCGAATCGATCGATGTCGATGAGGCGGT
This sequence comes from Pectobacterium brasiliense, assembly GCF_013449685.1. Classification (GTDB taxonomy): domain Bacteria; phylum Pseudomonadota; class Gammaproteobacteria; order Enterobacterales; family Enterobacteriaceae; genus Pectobacterium; species Pectobacterium brasiliense_A. The sequence continues at coordinate 31,199 of NZ_JACDSF010000042.1, forward strand.
ACTGAATCTCAAAGAAGGGCGCAGTGACTTCATTTTCTCATTCTACAATGAGGATCTGATGGGGGAGCCCTTCATGCATGAGAAGATCCTGGAATCCCGTCTTTATCCGGTCTGCGCGTGTGATAGTGCTGGGAAGCCGCTGTTTGATGTCAGCGCCTCATCGGTGCCGCTACTCAACTATACCGAGACGAGCTACATGGGGCGTCAGGTCAGCCGCTACTTATCCAGTGTCGACAGCGATAAGTTTACGGTCAATTTCGTCTCTTCCATGAGCGACTTGCTCAAACGTATGACGAAGAAAGGTTATGGTATTGCCTGGCTGCCAGACTATTCCATTCAGGAAGAGCTGAGAAACAAAGAGCTGACGATCCTGAGCATGGAAAATGCCGTGATCCGCATGGGGGTTTATCTGTATCGCCTCGATGCGCGGTTGAATGTGGCTTCTGAGAAATTCTGGCGCTACATGAAAGGGCTGTCATCGGCGTCTGGACTCTAAGCGTCGTGACCATACAGATGATGAAACGAAATGTGGGCAGGCAACGAGAGATAAAAAAATAGCGGCCCGAAGGCCGCTATTGGTGATGTATTCACTCACGCAGCATTAGCTATTTTGCGTAGCCTGCTGAGGTTCCTTATAGGCGACGACGACGTCGGTAGCTTCTTCCTCATCATCGTGGATGTCTTTTTCCAGACTGGCCACAACGGCGGTAGAGATACTGTTACCGATGACGTTAGTTGCAGTACGGCCCATATCCAGGAACTGGTCGATACCGATAATCAGCAGGATACCGGCTTCTGGCAGGCTGAACATCGGCAGCGTTGCGGCAACTACCACGATAGAGGCACGCGCTACGCCAGCCATCCCTTTACTGGTGATCATCAGCGTCAGCAAGATCAGGATTTGCTCAGTCAAGCTCAGGTCGATGTTGTAAGCCTGTGCGATAAACAGAATCGCAAAGGACTGGTACATCATAGAACCGTCGAGGTTGAATGAGTAACCGAGCGGCAGCACAAAGCTGGTGACTTTTTTCGGCACGCCGAATTTTGTCAGCGCTTCCATGGTTTTCGGATAAGCCGATTCGCTGCTCGCCGTAGCGAAAGCTAGCATGGTCGGTTCACGGATTAGCTTCGCCAGCCTAACGATGGCTTTGCCCAGGAACAGGTAGCCAACCAGGAACAGAACGCCCCACAGTACGGCCAGACCGAGGTAGAACTCACCGATCAGTTTACCGAAGTCGTAAAGCAGGCCCAGACCTTGCGTGGTAATCGCGGAAGCGATTGCGGCAAAGACAGCAATAGGGGCCAGCGCCATCACGTAGTCGGTCACGCGGAACATCACTTTGGTCAGTTCTTCGATCATGGAAATGATTGTGGTCGCGTGCTTGTTTTTGCCTTTGACATAGGCAAGCGCGGAGCCGAAGAACAGAGAGAACACCAGAATTTGCAGGATCTCATTGTTTGCCATCGCTTCGACGATACTTTTCGGGAAGATATGGCTGATGAAGCTCTTAAGCGTAAAGCTGTCGGTGTTCAGACCTGTCGCAACGTGCTGTGCGGGGATTTCGAGATTCATGCCTGCGCCAGGTTGGAACAGGTTGGCGAAGACCATACCGATGAGCAGGGAAATGAACGAAGCGCTGACAAACCAGATCATCGCTTTCATACCGATACGACCAACGGCAGAAGAGTTTCCTCCCATGCTTGCCAGGCCGGAAACCAGCGTAGCGAAGACCAGTGGCGCGATGATCATTTTAATCAGGCGCAGGAAGATATCGGTAACCATGTTGAAATAAGATGCGACTTCTTTTGCTCGACTGCCGTCAAGATATTGATGGCAAGCCCAGCCGATTAATATTCCCAGGACGATAGCCAAGACTATCTGTACAAGTAACTTCTGCCTTTGCATATAAACCTCATGTTGATGAATTGATTCAGACAACACAATATTATTGCCAGCGTGATGGCTGGTGTTTTCCCTGAATACACCAATCCCTCACCCGAACCTGTTATTGGGGTGTTGTGTCTGCCCGCCGATATTACAACGATTCTTGCTTTTTACATTTTTTTTCTGCGGATTGTTATGTAATTGTGATCCTTGTCATGCGAAAAATGCATGTCCATGTCGCTTGTAATGATAAATAGGGATGTGATACGCAGATTGCGTAAATCGTGAAATTTTCATTAATTCATTATTAAACAGTAACTTATTTCATTTTATCGCGGGTAAAGGTAGATGGAATAAGGTGTTGAAGTAGTGTTGCTAATGACAGGTGGCTATACATCAATAAAACAGATGGTGAATTACTTAAAGATTAAGTAAAAATAAAAGTACAATTAACGAAAACTTTATATACATACCATTTTATAAAAATATTAATTTTTTAATTATTTAAAACGTGACTTTGTTTTTATGTTATAGGTTTCACTTTTCTTGTTGTTGATGGGAAGTTTAATTATTGTTCTATGTGTTTCTATTTGTAACTTCCTGGGCATTTAGGGTGTTTAAAATGGTGTTTTTTATTTTTTAAACATATGTTACTGATGATTTGAGACCTCGCTGTTGGTTATTTCACCGAAAAAGATCGATGCTGACTTTATCGTGGCACGCTTTTTCCAGATGCTTTTTCATCCAGTCTGCCGCTGTTTCGACCTCTCCCCGTTGCAGGAAATCCAGAATCGCCAGATGTTCTGCAATCTGTTCCAATCGCTTGGGATTGAAGGCTGGACTCCCTTGTCGATATTCCACCAGACGCCGTAACTGATTGATTCGTTGCAAGCTATGGTGGGCGAAACGGTTGCCACTACAGGCAAGCAGCGTTTCATGAAAGTGTGTATTGGCATCGAACATTTCATGCGGTGTGAGCGTCAGGTAACCCCCATTGAGAATGTCTTCTTGTTGCTTACGGCAGGCGTTGAGCGTGTGCTGATCGATACGAAACTGCGGCGACAGCAGACTAAGCGGCTCGACCAGCAGGCGGAACGTAAAACTTTCCTCATAGGCCGTGACGGAATCGATAATCGGCGTGGTTCGCCAGCCTTGACCCGTGCGGAACTCCAGCCAACCTTCCTGTTGAATACGCGTCAGAACGTTACGCAGTACGGAGCGGGACACCTGACATTCTCGCATCAGATCCACTTCTGAAAACTGCTCTGGTAACCGACGAGAGAGGCGCATATCGACAATCTTTCGGTAGAGCGGTTCTTCGCTGCTGGCGGCTAATTCGGTGACCAAATGCCCTAATTCATGGGCATGGCGGTCAAGATAAAACCCCCGGTTACGGTGGTAATGCAGCATGCCTTTTTCCGTCAGATACAGCAGCGCGACCTTGACTGGCGTGCGCGAGGCGTTCAATACCTGCGCCAGCGACGATTCGATCAGATGAGCACCGGGCGGCAGCTGCTCGCGGCGAATATAGGCGACAATCTGTCTGACAATCCTTGTCTGTAGGGGAGTTAAAGCCATGGCTATCCTGCTATGTCGTTTAGGGTATTACGGAGAATCTTTATGTTCTTGTCAGTACGGCTTGCCTGCCAGCAGAGCATGCTCCGGCTTGGCCGGAGCAATCCTGTTTTACTGGTGATAGAACGGAAATGCGCCGAAGACAATACCACCGACCAGCAGCGACAGGCTGACAAAAATCGCCCATTTGATTGCAAAGCGTTGGTGATCGCCGATGTCCACTTTTGCCAGACTGACCAGCAGGTAGAGCGACGGCACCAGCGGGCTGAGCAGGTGGAACGGCTGGCCGACAATCGACGCACGGGCGATCTCCTCTGGGGTAATACCATAGTTGACCGCCGTCTGGGCGATAACCGGTAAGATTCCGAAATAGAACGCGTCGTTGGACATCAAAAAAGTAAACGGCAGGCTAATGAGCGCGGTGAACACCGCGAGATACGGGCCGAAACTTTCTGGTATCACCTGCAACAGGCTCTTCGCCATGGCATCCACCATGCCCGTACCGGATAAAATCCCGGTGAAAATCCCCGCGGCGAAAATAAGCGATGTCACCGCGAGCACGTTAGCGGCGTGTGAGCCGATCCGCGCTTTTTGCTCCTCCAGCTTGGGATAGTTGAGCATGACGGCGATAGCGAAGCCGACCATAAACAGCACCTGAATAGGCAGAATCCCGATCACCAGAAACACCAGCAGCAGGGTGGTCAGAATAAAGTTAGGCCAGAACATTTTAGGGCGGCGGTTGGCATCGCTTTCTTCGTCGCTGCCGTTGCCCAGATTGATCGACGCATTCTGGAAGTTGCTGACATCAATGATCCCCAGCCGTTTGCGCTCCTGTAGACCCAGAAACACGGCGACGCCGACCAGAGTCAGGCTGGCTAAAACAATTGCCGGGAGCATGGGGAGGAAAACGTCCAGTGCATCAACGCGCAATGCGGCGGCGGCACGCGCTGTCGGGCCACCCCAGGGGGAAAGGTTCATCACGCCGCTGGCGATGTTAACCAGACAGGTCAATCCGAGCACGCTCATCCCCAACCGCTGATAGAGCGGCAGGAATGCGGCAATCGCGATCATATAGGTCGTCGTACTGTCACCGTCCAGCGCTACCATCAAGGTTAACACGGCGGTGCCGACCAACACTTTCAGCGGATCGCCTTTAACCAGACGGAGAATGAAGCGCACCAGCGGATCGAACAGCCCCGCATCGATCATAATGCCGAAGTAGAGAATAGAAAACGTCAGCATAACGCCGGTTGGTGCCAGCGTTTTGATGCCGTCCAGCATCATCGCCCCCAGCCCCTGATAGAAACCGGCGGCCAGTGCGAACAGCGTAGGGACAAGAATCAGCGCGATCAGCGCAGACATCCGCTTGGTCATGATCAGGTACATAAAGCAGATGACCATAGAGAAACCGAGAATAGTGAGCACAGTGAATCTCCTGTTTTTTATTATATTCTGAATAACTTACTGCCTTTCTTTCGGCGAATTTGGGGTACAAAAAGCCGTGCAGTTTTTTATAACTGCCTATCGAAAGGGATGAAATTAGGTTATTTCCCGACGTCAGAGACGTTCAGAGGAATACGAATGAAAGGCGGGGATTAGCTTCCAGGGTCGATACGAATAATAAAGGACAGATAATGAGGGAGCGATAAGATAACGGTAATCGATAACATAAACGACCTCTATATGAGCAATAATATTCCTTTTATCCCCGCCAGCGTCCATCTAACCGATTGTTTAGTAATTATTTTAATCGACTTGATCACTGTCGCTACAAGGGGCTCTTTTTGTTAAAAACAAATTAAAGCATTGTAAAATGAAACGCAAATTGCGCTAAATTGGAATAAAAAACAATTGGGCGGAGGGGAGGACGGTGAGAACCAACATAATTTTAAAAGATAAACAGAGATGTGAAAATTTAAGGTGTGCGTAGAGGTTTATTATCGATTAACGGAAATTTATCCGTATTCATTAATGAAATTTTACAAGATGAGGCGGGGAATAAAGGCATTATCGGTGAAGAAGATTAAACGGTGTCTAAACCATCTATACTCGTCATACTTCAAGTTGCATGTGCGTTGGCTACGATACTCGGCGCACTGGCGTGCACCTCGCCCCGTTGGGGCCGCTGCAAGCAGCGTTCAAATCTGCCTTGGCAGATTTGTCAGTCACCCGAATCACTTACCTGAGTAAGCTCATCGGGATTCCTTCTCTTGCCGCGCCTTCCTGAAACTCGAATTATTTAGAGTATGTATTTTCCTAAGCCGCCACGGTTTTTACCTGACGGCTGAGGTTCGCGGCGGCTTAGGTAAGGGAGATTAACTGACGTTTTCTGCGGTGCTGCGCAGCCGATCTTTCAAGTGGCTGTATTCTTGTTGTACATAGTTCTCTGCTGCCTGCTGATCGTCGATGGCTTCCAGCTTAACGGCGCAGTGTTTGTATTCCGGCGTTTTAGATACCGGATCGAGATGATCCAGAGTTAGTTCATTGCAGGCACCGATCCACCATTGGTAGGTCATATAGACGGCACCTTTATTGATGCGCTCGCTGACGGAAACGCGTGAGATCACTTTGCCGCGTCGCGACGAGATCCAGGCTAGCTGCTGATCGTGGATGCCTAAACGCTCAGCGTCATAGGGGCTAACCTGCACGTAGCCCGGTTCATCCGCCAGCGTTTGTAATGCGGTGCAGTTGCCCGTCATGGAACGGCAGGAGTAATGGCCAACTTCGCGCACGGTGCACAAGACCAGCGGGTAATCCTCATCCACCAGCTCCATCGGCGGTCGCCATTCGGCCGTGAGCAGTAAGCCTTTCCCGCCGGGACGATCGAAGTGATTACCGGCGTACAGCCATGGCGTGCCGGGGCTGTCTTCCGTTGGACACGGCCACGGCACATAGCCCAGTCCCTCCATTTTCTCGTAGGTTGCGCCGTAATACAGCGGGCAGAGTGCTCGCAGCTCGTCCCAGATCTCCTGCGTGTTGTTATAGTGCATCGGATAGCCGAGCGCTGTAGCCATCAGGCTGATGATTTCCCAGTCGGGTTTCACATCGCCCTGCGGTTCCACGGCTTTATAAAAGCGCTGGAATCCTCGGTCGGCGGCGGTATAGACCCCTTCGTGCTCGCCCCAGGAGGTTGCGGGTAAAATCACATCGGCAATCGCAGCGGTTTTGGTCATGAAGATGTCCTGCACGATCAGCAACTCCAGCTCGTTGAACGCATCGCGCAGCATCGACAGATCCGGCTCGGTTTGCAGCGGATCTTCGCCCATCACGTAATTGGCTCGGATCTTCCCTTCTTTTATCTTGTGCGGGAGATCGGTCAGTGAGTAGCCGATTTTGTCGGAGAGTTCAGGTACGCCCCAGGCATCGGCAAATTTCGCCAGCACCGCTTTATCCGTGACGTTTTGATAACCGGGGAACATATTGGGCAGCGCTCCCATATCGCAAGCACCCTGCACATTGTTTTGCCCACGCACCGGCCCGACGCCAACGTTCGGACGCCCCAGATTCCCGGTCAGCAGCGCCAGGCCGGACAAACCTTTGACCACATCAACGCCTTGACCCCACTGCGTCACGCCCATTCCCCATAGAATGGTGGCGGACGGCGCAGCGGCATAGATCCGCATCGCATCGCGAATCAATTTCGGCGACAGTCCGGTGATGTCAGCGACATACTCCGGCGTGTATTTCGCGACGGTCTTGCTGAATTCCTCGAAGCCTTCGGTATGGCGGGCGACGTACGCTTTATCGTAGTGGCCTTCATTAATCAGCACGTTAGCGAACGCGTTGACCAATGCCATGTTGGAGCCATTTTTCAACGGCAGCCACAGATCGGCGATGCGGGCGGTTTCAATATGGCGCGGATCGCACACGATGATTTTTGCCCCGCGTGCTTTGGCTTTCAGGATCCGACGCGCCACGATGGGGTGTGAGTCTGCGGCGTTGTAGCCAAAAATCAGGATGCAGTCGGTTTTTTCGATTTCGCAGATAGAGTTGCTCATTGCGCCGTTGCCCAGCGTCACCTGTAGCCCGGCAACCGAAGGGCCGTGGCAGAGTCGGGCGCAGCAGTCGACGTTATTATTCCCGGTGACCGCCCGGGCAAATTTCTGCATCACATAATTGGTTTCATTGCCGGGACCGCGTGACGATCCCGTGTGCATAATCGACTCGGCACCGTACTTCTCTTTAATCGCTTTCAGTCGGGAACTGGCGAAGTCGATAGCTTCATCCCAGGATACGGCTTCAAAGGGCGAGCCTTTCTGACGTCGAATCAGCGGCTGCTTTAAACGCGGTGTCAGAATTTTCGTGTCGTTAAGAAAATCCCAGCCGTAATAGCCTTTCAGGCACAGCTCACCTTCATTGGTGACGCCGTTTGCGCCTTCTGCACCAACCACTTTGCCGTTCTCTACCAGCAGGTTAATTTTGCAGCCTGACCCGCAATACGGGCAGACGGTAAGCACTTTCTGCATGATTATTCTCCAAAGCCGAGTCTTGGATCGTAAGAACTGCATTCCTGCGGCAGGCTGTTGATGCAGTCATCTAACCTTCGATAATCACCGATAAAGAAAATTAATTTACTGATCGTGGTCATGCTCAGGGCGATGATAAATCGTCCTAACGTGTTGAGTGCCGCGACCTTTTTCCATAGGACATTCGTCTGGAAAATAACGTGACTGCGTATTCATCCTCTTTATCCGTTAATGCCTATACTGTTTTTGACGATATTAACTCTATGTGCCACCGACTGGGCTGGGGTAGCCATGCCTGTCGGCTGTTTAACACAACGGAAATTGGCATCTCAAGGAAGATAACGCATTCTATTCGTTAATTTTTTTGAGCTTAATTTCCCATCTAATGGGACATGAATCAGGGAATTCCAGAACGTCTGTGAGATCGCGTGGGATAAGGGCGCGAGACAACGGGCGGCACCGTCATGAGTAAAAAGTAAATACTTTTCCGACAGAGCGTGCGGGCGGGAAATATTTGTTAACGTCGCGGAGTGCATTATGGAATTTCTAAGAAACATCAGCATAAGAATAATGGTGCTGATCATTGTGGCTTCTCTTTTAGTGGTATGGGGAATAGCATCAGGATTTAGCCTTTACTCGCTTTATCAGGTTACGAACTTGCTCGATAAAAGTGAGACTCAGCGAACAACGTATTCCCATCTGGTTTATGGCTCCGATCAATATTTTCGTGCGGTAACGCGCATGGAAAGGGCCGTGTATTATTTGCAGCACGATGATCCCGAAAACGGCAAAAAGACGTTGGAAATGGCACGGACTGCGCTAAAAAATACCAAAGACTCGCTGGAGAAATTCCAGTCGGCAGAGCACGTTGGCGTTGATCAGGCAACGGTTGAGGGGGTGAAAAATACCTGGAATACCCTGATCTCGACCTCCATCGACCCGATGAATGCGGCACTTCAACGTAATGATTACGAAGGATTCCACCAGATATTTCGCTCCGTGTATCCCCCTATTAGCCTGACGTTTGGTGAAAGCGTCAAACGCTATTCGGACAGCATTACCGCCTCCTCGTTGATTCCAGCCGTGAATGAACATAATACCCAAAACCGTAATTCGTTAATTGCTGTGATGGTGATTGGCCTCATCGTGTTGATTTTCACGGAATACTATTTGAGGAACTATCTGGTTATTCCGATTTCAGTGCTCAAGTCCCATTTGGCACAGTTGACGGCGGGGCGCTTAGGCTGTGAGCTGGCGGAATTTGGCAAGAACTGTGCGGGACGATTGATTCCCGATATTAAGAAATTGCAGAAAAGTTTGCGTGATACGGTGACAGTCATCCGGCAGAGCACGACGGAAATCAACAACGGGACGTCGAGCATTAAGGATGGCAACGATAACCTTTCCAGCCGCACGGAACAGCAGGCTGCTGCACTACAGCAGACGGCGGCCAGTATGGAAGAGATTAGCTCCACGGTGCGGCAAACGACCGAACACGTGCATCAGGTGCGTAAGCTGGCGAAGGATGCGGCGGATACGGCGCAAAAAGGCGGGAATATCAGCAGCAACGTAATGACGACGATGGATGGTATTAGCGCCAGTTCCCGACAAATTTCCGATATCACCTCGGTGATTAACAGCATTGCGTTTCAGACCAATATTCTGGCGCTGAATGCGGCGGTTGAAGCCGCGCGGGCAGGTGAACAAGGGCGAGGATTTGCCGTGGTAGCCGGTGAGGTTCGCACGCTGGCACAGCGCAGTGCGCAGGCGGCGAAAGAGATTGAGGCGCTGATCGCTGAGTCGGTTTCACGGGTTGAAACCGGTGCAGGGCAGGTTCGACAGTCTGGTGAAGCGATGACAGCAATTATTGCCTCCATTTCGCATGTGAACGATCTGATTGGTGAAATTGCAGCGGCAACGGATGAGCAAACGCGCGGGATTACGCAGATTAGTCAGGCGGTGCACGAAATGGATAGCGTCACGCAGCAGAATGCGTCGTTGGTGATGCAATCGGCCGAAGCGGCTGCCCGTCTGGATGAACAAACCAGAGAGCTGTCCGCTGTGGTGGATGTGTTCGATCTGGAGTCGGATTGCGATCCGGCAACGTCTTTTTCCCGCCCAGCGATCGCTGCTCCTGTGCATCCCGCGGTGAGGCAGAGCAGCACGCCGTTACTGTCCGCACAGGGGCGCAACGGTGAGGGATGGGAAAAATTCTGATCCGTAGCGGGTTAAACACGGGACAGACGTTGAACGTAAGATAACCCATGAGGCAGGCGTCGAACTGGGCGGAAAGGAATCTCTCCGGTTCTGTTGCTCGCGGGTAATCGCCTAAAAATGATCGATGAAACGCGTTAACCGTGACGCGTATAATGCGTTGGATTACAGAGGAAAAATGGTGTTTTTCTCTGTAAATCTGACTGTTCTAATGTAAAGAAATACTATTTTAAGACGGGGTCTCTAGTCTTAAAATGAGTAATTTAAAAATTTGGTATATTTATTGCTAGATTTTATTGATGATTTTTTGCCGTTTTTGAGATCGAAAAACCGTACTTTTTTAGGGTTATAGAAATAAAACGGAATTTTTTGGCACTAAGTTAAGTTAGAAATTATTTGTTACATACTAAAGTGGTTGTTGCTCCTATTTTCGTGACGTAAATCAAGACAGATGGCGGCATCAAAGTGATAATAAGAATAAATATCATTTGTGCTTCATCACACGCTTATGTCTATCTGGCAAAAAACGCTTCTGTTGTTGTGTTGGCTGTTGAGTTGTTCCGTGGCAGTTGCTGCGACCGATTACGCCTCATTTATTCAAGATATCGAAACCCGGCTGGATAAAACGGCTCAGCTCTATGGGCAGCAAAAGCCGGATGATGCCCGTACCGAAGTTCAGATGGCCTATTTTGAGGTGTTTGAAAACCTTGAAGGCCCTATCCGTATCAACATTTCCGCGCAAAAAAGCTATCAGTTGGAAGCGACCTTCGGTGAAATTCGCCGCATGATTGGCGAAGGAAAGCCGCAGACCGAGGTGCAGGCGAAAATCTCTTGGCTGAAGGGCGAGCTGGATGCCGTTCTGCCCGTGCTGTCGGAAGGGCACAAGCTGGTCGCACAGGAGCCGCACGGTGCCTATGACAATGCGGAGATCGCGCCGTACTGGCAGCAGAGTTTCAAAATCATCGATGACCAGCTCGCTCAAGCCGTGACTGAATATCAGGCTGGCGATTACAAAAAGGCCAGCCAGAGCGTGCAGCAGGCGCACTATCAGGGTTTTAAAAACTCTGAAATGGAGATGTCGGTCAGGCAGAATCGCTCAGCGCAGCAGGCGGCTTCTATTAATCAACAATTCTCCGCGCTGATTACCCTAGCCGGTCAGCCCGACCAACTGACAGATGTTGCCTATCGGGTCACCACGCTGTTGCAGGATATCGAAGATGTCTTGCCGGGATTGCCGACAACGCGCGATAGCCAGCAGGCCACGGCAGCACCTGCCGCGAACGCCGATACGGGTGCCGTGCCGGACGCGAACTGGGCGAAGCTCGCCGACGATATCAATCAGGCCATTGCCGCTGCGATCGCGCAGTACCGTCAGGGTCACGTCAAACCCGCCATCATGGCGGTGCAGGATACCTATTTCGATCTGTTTGAAGCCACCGGCATGGAGAACAAAATTGGTTCTCGCGATGCGGCGTTCAAATCGACGCTGGAAGGGTATTTCACCCGTCTGGTGAGCCTGATGAACGCCAAACAGCCGGCGGAACAGCTGCAAGGGCAGGCCGACGCGCTACAGCAGGAACTGGCGAAGGCGGTCACCATGCTGGGCGACGGCGGCGAAACCCACTGGAGCCTGTTGATCTACAGCCTGCTGATTATTGTGCGCGAAGGGCTGGAAGCCTTGCTGATTGTGGCGGCGATCGTGGCCTATCTGGTGAAAAACAATCAGCAGGACAAGCTGCCGCTGATTCGCCAGTCGGTTTACGTCGCGCTGCTGTGTAGCGTGATTACCGCTGTCATTTTCCAACTCGTGTTCACCAATTCCGGTGCCAGCCGTGAACTGCTGGAAGGCATTACGATGCTGATAGCCGTCGTGATGCTGTTCTTCATGAGCTACTGGCTGTTGTCCAAAGTGGAAGCGCGTCACTGGAAGGCCTATCTCGAAGGCAAGCTGTCCCATTCGCTAAGCAGCGGCTCCCTGATTGGCCTATGGCTCACCAGCTTTCTGGCCGTGTACCGCGAAGGCGCGGAGACGGTGCTGTTTTATTACGCGCTGGTCGGCGATGCCAGCAACATGGCGGGGCACCTCTCCATTCTGGCCGGTTTTGCCATCGGCTGTGTGGTTCTGTTGATCGCCTATTTCGTGATGCGCTACACCATCGTCAAACTACCGCTGAAGCCGTTCTTCATGTTTACCGGCTGCTTTATGTACCTGATGGCGTTTGTGTTCGCGGGTAAAGGCGTGCTGGAACTGATCGAAGGCAAACTGTTTGAACCGACGTTGCTGACCGGTGTGCCGGAAATCAGCGGGTTGGGGATTTATCCTTATGTGGAAACGCTGATTCCACAGGGGGTGCTGGTGGTCGCGGCGTTAATCGCTCTGTGGGTGATGCGGCGCCGGGCGTCTGCTGTCTGACAAAGAATAAATTCGACATTAATTAATACTGAAAGCAATAAGAGCAGCAAATAAACATAACAATCCCAATCGCTTAGCGAATTAAGCGAAGAGGGACGACTGAGATGAGGATGGGTTTGATGAATATGCAAAAAAGTCTGATTGCGGGTGCCGTTATTGCCGGTATTTTCACTGCGCCTGCCGCGCTGGCGTTTAAAGAATATCCAGCGGGTGAGCCTGTTTCCATGAACGAAATGGAAATTGCCGCTGTTTATCTGCAACCTATCGATATGGAACCGCGTGGGATGGGCCTGCCTGCTGCGAAAGCGGACATCCATCTGGAAGCCGATATTCACGCTGCTGAAGGCAACAAAAACGGCTTCGGTGCCGGTGAGTGGATGCCGTTCCTGACCATCGCTTACACCCTTACTAACACCGATACCGGTGCGAAGCAGGAAGGCACATTCATGCCGATGGTTGCCAGCGATGGCCCGCATTACGGCGCGAACATCAAAATGATGGGCGTGGGTAACTACAAAGTGACTTACCACATCGACCCGCCATCAAAAGCCGGTATGCATCGTCACACCGATGGTGAAACGGGCGTAGGCCGCTGGTGGAAACCGTTTGATGTCAGCTTTGACTTCAAATACGTCGGCTTAGAATAAGGTCTTCTGTCCGCGATGTTCTGTCGCGGTCATGTTCACGCCTCTGTGGGTCGTTATCGTTGTCCACAGAGGCGGCAATTTTTCGGTTCGTGTACGGATGCTATTTTGCATCACATTAAACCGACGCACCTGCAACTTGAAAGGTGACGGGAGTATATGAGTTATTTCTTTATCACGACCCTCCAATCCTTCCTGCCGATAGCGCTATTGCTGGGGCTGAACTGGAGCCATCGTTCTACGCCGACAATCAGGCTGCTTGGCTGGATCACGCTGCTGGCGCTGTTTGCCGGCACGTTTATTGGCGTACATTTTCCTAACGGGCAGGCGTTTCTGCTGGGCTTTGCAGCGCTTCAGGCGCTGGCCTTGATCCTGTTTCTTGTCTGTCAGTGTTTTTCCCACCCGCGTATTGGCTATCTGTGGCAGGCGCTGATGGTGGTGGGCGCGGCGGTGCATTGGGGCAACGATCCCAATCTGACTGCCCTGACAACCACCCATGTGGTGAATACCGATCTGCTGCTGAATTTCAGCGCCGTGCTGCTGGCGTTTGGCTGGCTGGTGTTCTGTGCTGCGCTGTGCGGCATGATCGTGCGCCGCATTCGTTTACTGCGCTGGCCGCTTCTTGCTCTGCTGCTCACGCTTCTGCTGTTGCCGATAAGCGGCAACCTGCTACTGCTATTGATGAAGTTACAGGCGCTGGGGCTGACCAAGCCGCGCCTGAGCTATGTGGCACACGTCACCAACAGCGCGTATTTATTGAATTACCTCAGTGCGTTGTTCATGGCGGCGTTGGCTGCCGGGCTGGTTTGGCCGCTGCGGCATGCGCGCCGCCAGATGCTGGCCACGCATGAGGCGATTGAGAAGCGTAAAGCGACGGCAGGCTATCGCACGCTGCGCCGCACGCTGTTGGCGACGATCACAGCGCTGCTGGTCGTGGTGCTGGCCCAACTCTATTGGGACAAGATTGCGTCGCAGCCGCCTCGTCTGTCGGAAGCGCAGCCGGTAACGCTGGCGGCCGATGGCAAAGTGCATATTCCGATTGAACAAGTGCGTGATGGCAAACTGCATCGCTTCGTGTGGATTGCCGATGACGGCAAGGCCGTGCGCTTTTTCATCATCAACCGTTATCCCGATCGCCTGCGTCTTGGCGTGGTGTTTGATGCCTGCTTGCTGTGCGGCGATCAGGGCTACGTGATGGAAGGCAATCAGGTGATTTGCGTCGCCTGCGGCGTGCATATCTTCATTCCTTCTATCGGGAAGGCGGGCGGCTGTAATCCCGTGCCGATTGAAGGATGGAGCAACGACGATAACGAACTGGTGATTGGGCGCGCGTCACTGGCGGCAGGCACTAACTACTTCTCGACGGTGGTGTCGATGGAGGTTATCGACCCGGTTGATGGCTCCAAACTCACCAACGTGAGTGCGGAACACAAATATCGCTACGGCGGTAAAACGTACTTCTTCTCGTCGGAAGCCAACTACAACCGCTTCCGCGAAAGTCCCGCGAAATTTGCCACGGCCAAAGCGGCAACGGGCGAGCAGGCTGAGGAGGAATAATCATGCTGTGGCGACTGTTACGTCAGTCCTGGCGCAGAAATATTCGGCGTAAATCGCTGGCGGTGCTGACCGTGTTTTTGGCGTCGGGGTTGATCTCCGCGCTGCTGGCGGTATCCATCGACATTGGCGACAAAATGGCGCGCGAGCTGAAATCCTACGGCGCGAATATTCTGATTGAGCCAGCAGGACAAGCGGCGCTACCCGCGCTGTTTGGCGAGCGCAGTAATCCGCTGGAAGGGCAGGATTTCCTCGATGAGGCCGAGCTGCCGAACATCAAAGATATCTTCTGGCGCAATAATATTGTCGGTTTTGCGCCGCTGTTAAGCGGTGATGTTGAGATCAAGGGGCAGCCGGTTGCCGTGCTGGGCACTTTCTTTTCTCAGCCTGTCGCGGTGCCGGATGAGGAAGACTATCGCACGGGACAAATGACCGTGAGCCCATACTGGCAGGTGGCCGGGCAGTGGCCGCAGGAACCGGTGACGACGGACAACGTTGCGCAAACGCTGGTGGGAAAACAGCTGGCGGCGCAAACGGGCTGGAAAGTCGGGGATAAACTCGCGCTGCACGGCGCAAAAGGGGGCACAACGGTAGAGGTGAGCGGCATTCTGAGCAGCGGCGGTGATGAAGAAAGCCGTCTGGTGATGCCGCTGGCAACAGTGCAATCGCTACTGGGGTTAGCCGGTAGAATTCAGGCGATTCGCGTATCGGCGCTGACCGTGCCCGAAAACGAACTGTCGCGGCGGGCGCGGGAAAATCTGGAAGCGCTGAATGCCGAAGAGTATGACCTCTGGTACTGCACCGCGTATGTGTCTTCGATTGCGCATCAGTTGGAAGAAGCCATTTCTGGCTCAGTGGTGCGTCCTATCTGGCAGGTCGCCGCCTCGGAAGGCGTGGTGATCGACAAGATCCAACTGCTTCTTGCGGTGGTGACCTTTGCCGCGCTGGTGGCGGCAGCGATGGGAATTGCCTCGCTGATGACCAGCACCATCATGGAACGAGCCAAAGAGATCGGGTTGATGAAAGCGCTGGGGGCACGTCAGTGGCAGATCATGCTGCTGTTTTATCTCGAAGCGGCGCTGAGCGGGCTGGCTGGCGGAATCGTGGGCTGCGTCGCAGGCTGGGGGCTGGCGAAAGCCATTGGCCTTATGCTGTTCGGCGTACCGCTGAGTTTCGCGTGGATTGTTATCCCTTGTGTGCTGGTGATCTCGATGCTGATCGCCATCATCGGAACGTGGTTCCCGGCGCGTCGAATCGCCAAACTGTATCCGGTGGAGGTGCTGTATGGACGCTAATGGCTGGATGAATAGCATGTTCTGGCGGCTGGTGTTCCGCGCGCTGCGGCTGCGTATGCAGCGCGTCAGCGTGGTGTTCGCGGCGCTGATGGTCGGGGCGGCGATTGTGACGGCGATGTCCGCGGTCTATTTCGATATCAACGCCAAGATGAGTCAGGAGCTACGCACCTTTGGCGCGAATTTTTACCTCGGTCCGACGCGGGGCAATACGATTCCACAAAGCACGTTTCAGCCGATTATCGACAACGCACCCGCTGGGTTGATCAATGCAGCCAGCCCTTATCTGTACGGTATGGCGCGTACGGAGCTGGAGAAAGTGGTGCTGATGGGCGTGTGGTTTGAATCGCTGCGGCAGTTGGCACCGTACTGGCAGGTCACGGGTAACTGGATTGGCGTGAGCTTCGATGACCGTAACGCCATGATCGGGGTGAAGCTGGCGGAACGGCTGAACGTCAAAGTCGGCGATAGCATCACGCTGGTGGGCGACGGCGGGAAGCAGCGGTTGCAGATCAAAGGCATCGTGGAATCCGGCGATGCGACGGACAACATGCTGATCGTGAATCTGGAACTGGCACAAAAGTGGCTGGATAAAGAAGGCGCGATCAGTAATGCGTTGTTGAGCGTCAGCAACGATCTGGGGCAGGTCGATCGCTTCGCTGCCCAGCTCCAGCATCAGTATCCGCAACTGGAGATCCGCCCGATCCTGAAAGTGTCGGCGTCGGAAGGTCAGGTGCTGAATAAAATTAAAGGGCTGATGGGGCTGGTATCGGCGGTGATTCTCGTGCTGTCTTCCCTGTGTGTGAACACGACGCTAATGGCGATTGTCGGCGAACGCGCCCGCGAATTTGCGCTACAGAAAGCACTGGGTGCGAGCGGACGAGACATCATCCGGCAGATGCTGGCGGAAACTGGCATCATCGCGCTGGCGGCTGTGTTATGCGGTTTGCTATTGGGCTATTTGCTGGCACAGGTGTTGGGGATGGCCGTCTTCAACGCGACGATCTCGCTGCGTTTACCCGTGTTCCCGCTCACGCTGGTGCTATCGTTGCTGGTTGCTGCCGTCGCGGCAGTGGTTCCTACCCGGCGTGCAATCTACGTTGAACCAGCCAAAGTCTTGAAAGGAGAGTAGCTCGATGTCTGTAGAGGTGAACGCGCAGGAAAGGGCGCAGGCCGCGGAGGCGGTGATTGAAACTCGCCAGCTCTATAAACGCTTTGGTCAGGTTACCGCGCTGGAGAACATCAATATCCGCATCGCGCGCGGCGAGTTCGTCGCCATCATGGGCGCATCTGGCTCGGGTAAAACTACGTTGATGAATATTCTCACCTGTCTGGATACGGTGAGTGAAGGGCAGGTATTGCTGGACGGCGTCGATGCCGCTGGGCTGGATGAAGAAGGGCGACGCCAGTTCCGGGCCGATAAGATTGGGCTGGTATTCCAGCAGTTCCACCTGATTCCGTTTTTGACCGCGCTGGAAAACGTGATGCTGGCGCAGCATTACCACAGCGTGGTGGATGAAGCGGCGGCGCAGCGCGTGCTGGAACAGGTGGGGCTGGCGCATCGCGTCGATCACTTACCGAGCCAGCTTTCCGGCGGTGAGCAGCAGCGCGTGTGTATCGCCCGTGCGCTGGTGAATGAGCCTCCCGTGATTTTCGCCGATGAACCGACGGGGAATCTGGATGAAGAGAACGAACGGCGGGTGCTGGATCTGCTGAAAGATCTGCATCGGCAGGGGCGTACCATTGTGATGGTGACGCACAATCCTGAGTTAGGTCGGTTTGCTGACCGTATTATCCGCCTGCAACACGGCAAGTATTTTGGTGAAGAGGTGAATCATCATGAAATGGCGTAACGGGATTACCGCGCTTTGCCTGCTGGGTGCAGTGGCGCTAAGCGGCTGTAAGGAAGAACAGGTGAGCGTCGGAGCACAGGCACCGGCGCTGGCGGCCTACGATCTGGCGGGGCAGCAGGTGGATCTGTCGCGCTGGCAGGGGAAAAGCGTGTACCTGAATTTCTGGTCGTCGGGCTGTGGCGGCTGCATGGTTGAAATGGGGGCGCTGGAGAAGCTGAGCAAGGAGTATGGCGATAAAGTCGTGGTGGTGGCGGTTAACACCGATCCTGACGGCGTGGATATCACGTCGATGCTGGCGCACCACAAGGTGACCTATCCGGTGGTGCGCGATCAGTTGGGCATTACCAAAGAGCGCTATCAGGTCAGCGGCACGCCAACCTCATTTATTATTGATGCCAACGGTAAGGTGACCGATCAGCATCAGGGCGCGCGCGATGAAGCGCAGCTGAGCGCGCTGTTTCAGAAGCTGGCAAGCCGCACATAAAGACCGGCTATTTTCACAGCCTGTCAGGTGTGCGTTTACTCTGGCCGTGAAACCGGCATCGGGACTTCTACCACCGTTGATTTTTTCACAACGACAGGTTCCGGTTTCACGCGCATCGCGTAGATCACCCCGACAATCAGACAGGTGATGCCACAGAGCGTCAGCAGCGGCGGCCAGGATTGCCGGATGATGAAGGCATAAGTTAGCCCCGCCAGCGTTTCAAACACAATCAGCGGCCCCACCAACACCGTCGGCAGACGCTGGCTGGCTTCGTTCCAGAACAGCGTACCAATCCACGAACAAAACAGTCCAATCGCCAGCATCAGCGGGATGAAAACCTCAGGACGTGGGCCGAACGGCTGCGTAAAGGTGCTATCCGTTAGCGCCAGATGGCCGCACACCAGCAGATACCCCAACAGCGCCAGCGGTAGCGTGACCAGCCCCTGCGCCGTGGCCCAGGTGGTCGGTGTATTGCCTTTGTGGTCGCGCAGCCAGCGAGCGTTGCGCAGCGGATACCAGGTCCAGCAAACCACGGCGAGAAAGGCCATCGCAATCCCGCTGGCATAACGCCATAAATCGAATGCGACGGTGGTGCCTTTCAGTTCCGCAATATTGACGCAAACCAACCCAGCCGCAATCAACAGCAGCGAAGGCAGCAGCCGACGCCAGGCTACGCGGCCATCGTGCTTGCTGTACAACACATTGGCGGTAACGGAAATGACCACGGGCAGGGTGCCGATAATCATTGTTGAGATCGGCGCGCCCGTGCGCTGAATCGCGCTGGCGAGCAGAAAGTAGTACAGCAGATTACCGATTATGGTGAGCTTCGTGGCCTCCAGCCAGTCGCTGCGGGTCAGCTGGCGCAAACGACGGCGATCGAGCCACGCCAGCGGCAAGGCAATCAGCCCAAAAGCCAGATAGCGTCCGGTGGACTGCAAAGCCGCAGAGTAGTCCGGTACGATTAATGGCCCAACAAAAATCAGCCCCCACATCAGCCCGGCGGAAAGCGCAAATAAAACCCCTATCAGCATGATAAACCCATTTTTTCACAATAGTGCATCGCGCCAGTCTAGGGAGAGTCAGTGTTGAATGATTGTAGGATATTGCTGTTTGTGACCGGCTGCCACCTTGTCCCTGATTCTGACCGCCATCATAGCAGTGATAGCGCGTCAGCTTGAAGTCGTGCGTGCTATTTAGCCTGAGCAGAAATACGTGAAAAAGGGAATAAAAGCACTGAGATAAATAGACCGGAAAGGCATAAATCATAGCGAAATGGTTGATTAACGGTACGTGCGCGACAAAAATGATTTTCTATAACTATTTGATTTTAATATTTATGTCTATTCCTTGTTAGATAAGATAGCGCGACAGACATACCGTTAGTATAAAAAAATATAATCAACTCCATTTGCTTATTTGTTCTGGCTCTCATTACTTGCATCAATATTGCTATCTGTAATAAAGGACAAGGGAGTGAAAGGTGAACTTTCAGCAACTGAAGATTATTCGTGAATCAGCACGGTGCAATTACAACCTGACCGAGGTGGCGAATACGCTGTTTACCTCTCAATCCGGCGTAAGTCGCCATATCCGCGAGCTGGAAGAAGAGTTGGGGATTGAAATCTTCATCCGTCGCGGCAAGCGCCTGTTAGGCATGACCGAACCGGGAAAAGAGCTGCTGGTGGTGGCAGAGCGCATTCTGAATGACGCCAGCAATATCCGGCGGCTGGCGAATGTCTTCACCAATAACGACACTGGCCAGTTGGTGATTGCGACCACGCATACGCAGGCGCGTTACAGCCTGCCGCCAGTGATTAAAGCCTTCCGCTCGCTGTATCCGCAGGTGCGTCTGGTACTGAATCAGGGCACACCGGATGAGATCGTGGCGATGCTCCATTCTGGTGAGGCCGATATCGGCATTGCCAGTGAGCAGTTGATTAACGATCCCTCGCTGGCGGCGTTCTCCTACTACCGCTGGCACCATTCGGTGATTGTGCCGGAGCACCATCCGCTGACGCAGGAACCGGTGATTACGCTTGAAATGCTTAATGCAGAGCCGCTGATTACCTATCGTCAGGGAATTACCGGTCGTTCTCGCCTGGATCGCGCGTTTCAGGCTGTGGGCATGTCGCCGGATATTACGCTGAGCGCGCAGGATTCAGATGTGATTAAAACCTATGTCGAGCTGGGGCTTGGGGTGGGGATTGTGGCCGATATGTCATTCGATCCGGTGCGAGACAAAAGTCTGGTTCGGTTGAATGCCGAGCATTTGTTTGAAGCGAATACGGTCTGGTTGGGGTTAAAAAAGGGGCAGTTACAGCGTAACTATGCCTGGAAATTTATTCAGCTGTGTAATACAGAACTGTCGCTGGATGACATTAAAGATAAGGTATTCTCAGATAACGATGAAGCGGTGATTGATTACCAAATCTGAATGACATAACCGTTTCCTAACCCGATGCCCAGCCAGCATTTTTTCTGACTGGGCGGGTGTTTTCCTTTTGATTTCGTCGCGATTTTTTGTATCGCGATACCCGCCGTTTTCTGTACTTGATTCAGCATAAATAGGGTTTAGCGTGCCGATAATCTGCTTGATCTGAACGTGCCGGAATAGTAACATCCTCGACATAACAATAACTTATGTCTGAATTTTTGTTAGGTGATACAAATACTTGTGCGTTTTTATTGAATAATTATGCTAACAATTTTGGTGTCACAATAGCAAGTTTACCCTAAATAATGCGAGTTGCAGGACAAAACGTGTGCGTTTTGAACAGCGTATAAGCGGCTTGAGGTATGGCGGGTTAATCCATCAGACATCCTTCTCACTAGTCAGTCACCTCCACGTTGATTTTTTCGGTTCGTATTGCGCCGGAGTCGCGCTAGCGCCATGTTTGTGATGGCGGGGAGTTTAAAACGGAAAATGACGATGAAAACACAAAAAATCAGCCTTGCCTGGCAAATCCTTATCGCGCTGGTTCTGGGTATTGCACTCGGTGCCGTGCTACATGAACAGCAAGAAAGCCGCCAGTGGCTTATCAGCAATATTCTTAGCCCCGCAGGCGACATCTTTATCCGTCTGATTAAAATGATCGTTGTCCCGATTGTGATCGCCACGTTGATTGTCGGGATTGCGGGCGTAGGGGATGCCAAAAAGCTCGGGCGCATCGGCTTCAAGACCATCCTCTATTTTGAAATTATCACGACGGTAGCGATTATCCTGGGCATCACGCTGGCGAATGTCTTCCAGCCGGGTCACGGCATCGATATGTCGACGTTGACCGCCGTTGATATCTCACAGTACCAAAAGACCACCGAGCAGGTGCAGAGCGGTTCGCACAGTCTGGTGGGGACGGTGCTGTCGCTGATTCCGCCGAATATCTTCGCCGCGATGGCACACGGTGACATGCTGCCGATTATCTTCTTCTCGGTACTGTTCGGTTTGGGGCTATCCTCATTGCCGAAAGATCACCGTGAACCGCTGCTGAACGTCTTCCGCGGCGTGTCGGAAACCATGTTCAAGGTGACGCACATGATCATGCGTTATGCCCCTGTTGGGGTGTTTGCGCTGATTTCCGTTACGGTTGCCAACTTCGGTTTTGCGTCGCTGTGGCCTTTAGCCAAGCTGGTTATGCTGGTTTATGCCGCGATTTTCTTCTTCGGGCTGGTGGTGCTCGGTATCGTCGCACGGCTGTGTAAGCTGCGTATTACTCTCTTGATTCGTATCCTCAAAGATGAGCTGATCCTCGCGTATTCCACCGCCAGTTCCGAAACCGTGCTGCCGCGCATCATCGAAAAAATGGAAGCCTATGGCGCGCCGAAGTCGATTACCAGCTTTGTGGTGCCGACCGGTTACTCCTTTAACCTCGATGGCTCTACGCTGTACCAGAGTATTGCGGCGATCTTCATCGCGCAGCTGTACGGCATCGAATTGTCGATTGGGCAGGAAATCGTGCTGGTGCTGACCTTGATGCTGACGTCTAAAGGCATTGCCGGCGTACCGGGCGTGTCGTTTGTCGTGTTGCTGGCAACGCTGGGCAGCGTCGGGATTCCGTTGGAAGGTCTGGCATTTATTGCGGGCGTTGACCGTATCCTCGACATGGCGCGTACCGCGCTAAATGTAGTAGGGAATGCGCTAGCGGTGCTGGTCATTGCCAAGTGGGAACACCAGTTCGATGAGAAAAAAGCGCGAGCCTATGAGCGTGAGCTTAAAGGGATAAGTACGCAGCCTGCCCAGCAGGGATAATCCTCGTCATAATGTAAATAGCGATATAGCGATAATGAAAGCGGGCGCATTGAATCATCAATGCGCCCGTTTCTTTTTCTTACTTTGGCATCTACCGCCACGTTCTGCTGAGCGGCTGAATGCAGATCATGACTTACAGGAAGCCGTACATCGCGGCAAACACCCACCCAAAGACGCAGGATGTGCTCACGCCGATCAGGCCCGGCAGAATAAAGCTGTGGTTGATAACGAAACGGCCGATTTTGGTGGTGCCGGAGCGGTCAAACTGGATAGCCGCCAGATCGCTTGGGTAGGTCGGCAGAATGTAGTAACCATAACAGGCTGGTGCAGACGCCACGATATACGCCGGATCTACCCCGATTGCCAGCGCAACGGGGACAATGGCCGCTAGCGCCGCCGCCTGCGAGTTAACGAACTTGGACACAATCAACAAGATAATAGCGTAAGCCCACGGATAGACTTTCACCAGTGAACCGAGCGTGCCTTTGATCTCTTCCAGATGCGCGCCAAACATGGTTTCCGCCATCCAGGCGATACCGTATACCGCCACGATGGCAATCATCCCTGAACGGAACACTTCATTCTTCGAGATTGATGATGGATTGGTTTTGGTCGCGATAATGATGATGGCACCAGACAGCAGCATAAACATCTGAATCACCAGCACCATCGACAGCGGCTTACCGGCAAAGACTGGACGCAGCTCTTCAACGGCACCCAGAATCGCTACCGCCGCGATGGTTGCCAGAAAGATCCACATGGCGATCCAGTTACTGCGTGGCAGTTTTCTGTCGAGCAGCGTGGCGGTATCGCCATATACATACTGTTTGTTTTCTGGATCGGCGATGAATGTCTGAAAGTCTTCATCTTTGTCCAGATCCTTACCGCGGAACCAACTGAAAATCCCAATCGCCAGAATACCCAGCAGGGTAGAAGGGATGGTAATCGACAGCAGATCGAGGAATCCCAGGTGTTTGCCCTGGAAGGTGAAGTTAGCCAACATAGCAACCAGCGACACCACCGCAACAGAGACTGGGCTGGCGATAATCCCCATTTGTGCACCGATCGAACTGGCGGCCATCGGTCTTTCAGGACGGATATTATTCTTGATGGCGACATCATAAATAATCGGCAGAATGGTATACACCACGTGGCCAGTACCGCACAGGATAGTCAGAATACAGGTGACGAACGGCGCGATAATCGAAACGTATTTCGGGTTACGCCGCAGCATACGCTCCGCGATTTGCAGCATCACATCCAGCCCGCCCGATGCCTGAAGCGTTGCCGACGCAGCCACCACGGCAATGATGACCAGCATGACGTCAACGGGCGGTTTACCCGGTTGTAGTTTAAAAATAAAGACCAGAATAACAAGTCCAATCCCGCCTAATAAACCCAGCGCGATCCCGCCTTTTCTTGCCCCGTAAAAAAGGCAGATCAGGACAATGACTAATTGAATGATGAAGTCCATAGTAGCCCCATTGCATTGCTTTATAAAATGAACTGATTAGTTAGAATTAAAATAAGTGAGTTTTTACTACGGCTACTATATGGACGGGTTGTTATTTGTTTTCTTGATCTAAATCTATTAATTTTTATCTTTGCGCTATTTCCTGAAAATAAAAAGATCTCGCTCGCAATAATTGCGCCTTTTGGTTTATTTAGTTTTTTAAGTGTAAATTTAATTTATTAATGATTTGAGGGTGTGCTTCTTGATGTGGTTGTTAATGAATGACACGTGGTTTTTAAAGATGATTAAATTCCTGTTCTTATTTTGTTGTGTTTTGTGTTCTTTTACTTTTTATTTTCGTTAACGTTAATTGCAAAAAACCATATTCTGATGTCTCTCTTCCTACTCCCAATGAGGTATTTTTGCATATTGTCTTGTTTTTAAATGATTACTTTAAAAATGATAAAATGAATCCCTTTTTGATAATGAAGTCAACGTCAGGCCACTTGAGAATAGCCGAAAAATAAAAATGGCTGCCGCGACATCGCTATTCACGTCGGGAATATAGCTGACTGTCTTTCTGATATTTTTACATTGAATGCGAAGAGGGAGACTCTTTATAGTGTGATTGGTTATTAATATAAATTTTTTATAAATATTTTGGAATATCTGGATGCGGATTATTTTCCTTACCCCAGTAGCAGCAAGGGACGATTTTCCACTGCGTCATGCCTGTTGCCGGATTTCAGGGGGATAATCGTTCATAAATTTAATGTAATTGATAATTATTATCATATATGCCGAACCGAAAAGCAGCGTTAAATTTTCTTCGGATTGGTGGATTTTCGTCATCGACTACACTTATCTTTGCTGGCTTATTATTTAATCAGGAGAGACGAGATGGCCACGAAGGACTCATCGCAGGATCCTAAAGAGGTGACGGTTAGCGAAGGGCTGGCAAAGGTGCATGAGGCATCAGAGCAGTTGACGGAAGAAGAAATTGACGCGCTGGCGGAAGAAGCCAGACAGGCCGCCACGCAGACGCAGAAAGGGTCGGGCAACGCCCCCTAGTGTAATGCCACGGGTTGCAGAGCGGAGCGACAGGTAAGCGCAACGTGGCAGGTTTTTTGCACAGACATTTTGCAGATAGTGATGAAAAACAAGATGGTTTTCTCTCTGTAAGGAAAATGTATGCACGATAAATTACTCATAGAAGGCAAGCTGGTTGCGGGGAAAGGCGAGGCGTTAGCGGTATTTAATCCTGCCACAGGAGAGCAAATTGCCGCCATTGCACAGGCCGATCTGCACCAGGTTGATGCAGCCGTGCTGTCCGCGGAGTCTGCTTTTGCACACTGGGGACAGACCACGCCGAAAACGCGCGCGACGCTGCTGCTACAGATTGCTGATGCCATCGAGGAACACGCCGAGACGTTTGCCGAGCTTGAATCGCTGAACTGCGGCAAGCCCTACCATGCGGCGCTGAATGATGAAGTGCCTGCGGTCGCTGATGTGTTTCGCTTTTTTGCCGGCGCGGCGCGCTGTCTGAGCGGCTCGGCGGCGGGAGAGTATCTCGAAGGGCACACCTCGATGATCCGGCGCGATCCGGTTGGCGTGGTCGCGTCCATCGCCCCGTGGAATTATCCGCTGATGATGGCATCGTGGAAGCTGGCACCGGCGCTGGCGGCGGGAAACTGCGTGGTGCTGAAGCCTGCGGAGCAAACCCCGCTGACCACATTCTATCTGGCGCATCTGCTGGCGGAGATACTGCCCGCTGGCGTGGTGAATATCGTATTCGGGCGTGGTGCTGATATCGGCGATGCGCTAACGGGGCATGAGAAAGTGAACATGGTGTCGCTGACCGGCTCGATTGCGACCGGCGCGCATATTTTGTCGCATACCGCCGCGAGCGTAAAACGCACACACATGGAGCTGGGCGGCAAAGCGCCGGTAATTGTTTTCGACGATGCCGATATCGATCAGGTGGTGGATGGGATCCGCAGTTTCGGTTTTTACAATGCGGGGCAGGATTGTACTGCCGCCTGTCGGCTGTATGTACAGCGTGCGATCTACGATGAGGTCGTAGAAGCATTAGGCAAAGCGGTGGCGACGCTGAAAATGGGCGATCTACACGATGAAACCACCGAACTGGGGCCACTGATTACCGAGCCGCAACTGGAACGTGTGATTGGCTTTGTCGAACGCGCCAAAGCGCTGCCGCACATTACGGTAGTGACCGGCGGCGAGCGGGTGAAAGGGCAGGGATTTTACTTCCAGCCTACGGTGCTGGCGGGGGCAAAGCAGGAAGACGAAATCGTCCAGAAAGAGGTGTTTGGACCCGTTATCTCCATCACGCCGTTTGACGATGAAGCGCAGGTGATTGGCTGGGCGAATGCCTCGCATTACGGGCTGGCCTCGTCGGTCTGGACGCGCGATATCGGGCGGGCACACCGTCTGGCCGCGTGCCTTCAATACGGCTGTACCTGGGTGAACACCCACTTCATGCTGGTGAGCGAAATGCCGCACGGCGGGCAGAAGCTGTCCGGCTACGGCAAGGACATGTCGATGTACGGTCTGGAGGATTACACTATCGTGCGTCATATTATGATCCGGCACTGAGGATCTTCTGCCTGCTTAGGGATTCTGTTTATCCTGCACGAGAAACCGTTACTGGAGAAACAGGTACTGATATAGCGCGTTTGTCCAGCCCGGCGTGCCCCAAAAAGGGGCGCGCTGGGCAAAAGCAGGGCATCACGTGTTGCTTTGATTTTCTTCATACTGGCATGTGCCATTCTTATTGGTTATTAATTCCGCCTATTCGTATTTAGTTCAAATCATCTACTGAATTTTTGGATTAGATCGCGTTTTTGTATTTTATTCTAATTTGGGGCGGGCGACTGGCGTGTTATGTGCATTAATTAAAGTGGCATCGCGTGATGTCCGTTTTCAAGGAGCGCATTTTGTCCAGATCAAACGCCCACCTTAACCCGCTAGAGTGTACTCAGCAGGCACTGCATTGGATTCATAGTGACACGCTATCCCACGATGACATGGCGGCACTGAATCGAGAGGTTTTGAGTTGTTTTCGTGAATACGTCAACCCGGGTTTTCTGGAGTACCGAAAATCTGTCACCACCGGCGGCGATTACGGCGCAGTCGAATGGCGCGCCAGCGGACCGAATACGCTGATTGATACCCAAGGGAATGAATATCTGGACTGCCTCGGCGGTTACGGCATTTTTAACGTCGGGCATCGTAACCCTAACGTGATTGCTGCCGTTGAGCGCCAGCTCGCCAGACAACCGCTGCACAGTCAAGAACTGCTCGACCCGCTGCGGGGATTACTGGCAAAAACGCTGGCGGCGCTGACGCCGGGCGCTCTGAAATACAGCTTCTTCTGCAATAGCGGAACGGAATCGGTTGAAGCTGCGTTAAAGCTGGCGAAGGCCTACCAGTCACCGCGCGGTAAATATACCTTTATCGCCGCGACAGGTGCATTCCACGGGAAATCGCTGGGCGCGCTTTCTGCCACCGCCAAACCCGCGTTTCGTCGTCCCTTCATGCCGCTGTTACCCGGCTTCCATCATGTTGCTTTTGGCGACATCAACGCCATGCGCAAGCAGGTTGAACAATGCCAGAAGACCGGCGATGACGTGGCTGCCATCATCCTTGAACCCATTCAGGGAGAAGGCGGCGTGATTGTGCCTCCGGAACATTACTTGCCTGCGGTCAGAGCGTTATGCGATGAGGTTGGGGCATTGCTGATTCTGGATGAGGTACAAACCGGCATGGGTCGCACGGGCAAGATGTTCGCCTGTGAGCATTATGGCGTGCAGCCTGACATTCTGTGTCTGGCGAAGGCGCTGGGTGGTGGCGTGATGCCGATTGGCGCAACGGTGGCGACGGAAGAGGTCTTCTCCGTGCTGTTTGAAAATCCGTTCCTGCATACCACCACGTTTGGCGGCAATCCGCTCGCCTGCGCGGCGGCACTGGCGACCGTCAATGAGTTGCTGACAAAGAATCTGCCAGAACAGGCAGCGATACAGGGGGAATTTTTGCTACAGGGCTTACGACAGCTGGCGGCTGAGTATCCTCAGTTGATTATCGAAGCGCGAGGAATGGGGCTGTTGCAGGCTATCGAGTTCAGGAAAAACGAGATCGGGTATGCCTTCGCGAAGGAACTGTTTCAACGTCATGTTCTGGTGGCGGGCACGTTGAATAATGCTAAATCGGTCAGGATTGAGCCACCGCTTACCATCACGCGCGAGCAATGTGCCCGAGTGCTGAAAGAAGCGAAGGAAGTGCTCAAGAAGCTCAATGGCACAATGCCTGACGAAAATAAAATGAAGGAATATGCGGTAGAGTGAAAAACGAGACGGAAACACGCAGCACCCTATTAGGTTCACTCCGAAAGCCAGTCAGCTCTTACTGACTGGCTTTTTTTATCCTCCAGAGAGAGGTGGGACCTGCCATTATGCTTTAAATATAATTAATTCAGTCACGTTACACTATATTGAGTGTCACAAAGCATAATGACATGGACGGTTTTTCTACCCAATATTAACTATTAGCTTTCTAACTTATAAATCTGATTTAATTAATGGAATTCGGATTTTTCCCATTATTATTTTTGATAGAAAAAAACGATCGAATAGAGGGAATTAAACGGTTTAATGATCGTTATTTCCGATCGATATTTTATTTACGATAGTGTAGAGTTATGAAACTTAGCAGGCTGAATCTCGATGTCATTTTTATAAATGAATGACATTCATTAAACGTCATGCTTATCTAGGCTAGTAACGTGAGCGATAAAAACTTAATCATTATTATAGATGGGGTGTTTTCAGTTATTTTTATGCATGCCGTGAGATTTTGAGTGAAATAAAATCGGAGTCGTTAAAATTATTTAACCAGGTAAATATTTCTATACTCTAAATAATTCGAATTTCAGGACAAAAACGGTAAAACGTTTTTGAACAGCGCTTGCGCTGACCCCGAAGGGCTGAGGTCATAAGGCCGAATAACGCGATAAGAGAGAGAATCCTGATGAGCTTACTCAGGTAAGGTGATTCGGGTGACAAATCTGCCGGGAGCAGATTTGAACGTAGCTAACGCACATGCAACTTGAAGTATGACGAGTATACATATGCAATGTGAGCTATAAAAATATATGGCCAAATGGATTTCTTATGCCTGTTTTCTGTTAGCTGCATCAGGAAATAAGAGATTTAGAGAAGCCAGGGAGCCTTGTGCGATAGTGGTTAGCTTTACTGTTTGTCCTTCTTTGTTAGATGGACAGTGGCTTAATATGTCAACGCATCGTGATCGGGTGAAATTTTTCCAAATGTAATATTCTGGTGCTGAAATGAACTTTCTAAAAAATATAAAAATTGGCAACCGACTTTTCCTTGGGTTCGGTTTGTTAATTGTATTGACACTTTTTTTATCATCAATTAGTTATTTTTTCATGAAGAATATTGGTACTCAACTTGATGAAATTACTGAAAACAGAATGGTCAAGGTGGATATGCTGCGCAATATTCAAGACGTGCTTAACACAAACGTCCGTACTTTGCGTGATATTATTCTTCTTCCTGAAGATAAAAATAAAGAAAAACGACAGCTTAAGGCTGATATAGTAAAAACCACTGATGTGGCAAGCGAAATATATAAAAAACTTGATAGTAGTATCCGCATGGAAAATGCACGAGAATTATTTAATCAACTCATTGATATAAGAAAACAGTATAGCCTATCGGTTAATAACGCTATCAACTACGCCATGGAAGATCAGGATGCGTTGGCGACAGAAGTGGTATTTGGTGACATAGCGAAAATTCAAGGCATTTATTTTAACAAACTAAATGAGCTGATCGCATTACAGGTATCATTGGTTGATACGGCCAAACAGACGACAAAAGAACATATCACTAATGCACTGCTATGGCTGCTGACACTATCCGCGTTTTCTACCGTTTTAGGCTGCCTTGCCGCCTGGCTATTAACCCGCAGCGTAACCGCACCGTTATCCATTGCGCTGTCTTCCGCGAAGCGTATCAGCGCCGGCGATCTTAGCGGTTCAATTGATGTAAATAGTCATGATGAAACAGGCCTGCTCTTGGAGGCCATGAAAGAGATGCAAAGTGCGCTGACGCGGATGGTCGTTGGTGTGAGGAGTAGTGCGGAGAGTGTCGCGACGGCCAGTATGCAGATTGCGCAGGGTAATGCTGATTTATCATCACGGACTGAAGAACAGGCGAGCGCGCTTGAAGAAACGTCTTCAACCATGACGCAATTGGGTATGACGGTAAAAAATAACGCTGACAATGCCCGTCAGGCGAATGTACTGGCCCAAAATGCGAGTACCGTGGCGCTTCAGGGGGGCAATGTCGTCAATGACGTGGTGGATACGATGAAGTCCATTAATGAAAGTTCGCGCAGCATTGCGGATATTATCAACGTCATCGACAGTATTGCATTCCAGACGAATATTTTGGCGCTTAACGCCGCTGTCGAGGCGGCCCGAGCGGGCGAACAGGGGCGAGGGTTCGCTGTTGTCGCGGGAGAAGTGCGAAATCTGGCGCAGCGTAGCGCAGAAGCGGCTAAAGAAATCAAAAATCTCATTACAGCGAGCGTTGAACGTGTCGAGCTCGGTTCGGTATTGGTGAATAAAGCGGGAGAAACGATGCAGCAGGTCGTGATGTCCATCCGCCAGTTGAGCGATACCGTATCAGAGATTAGCTCTGCAAGTGCTGAGCAGTCGACGGGGGTAGAACAGGTTGGTATCGCGGTTAGCCAAATGGATCAGACAACACAGCAGAATGCTGCGTTGGTGGAAGAGTCAGCGGCGGCGGCGCAGAGTCTCAAGGAACAAGCGGATCAGCTTGTCAGAGAAGTCTCGGTGTTCAAAATAGTTAATGATCAACGGTCCACGCCGAAGCCTGTCACGCAAATACTCTCGCTTGCCAGACTCCCTGCGTCTTCCAGTGCATCAGCCTCGGGCACGTCAGATTGGGCAAGTTTCTGATAGAGATTATTGTGGTAGACAGCATGTCAGGAGCCGCGCCAACATCATCGCTACCAACTGGGGCTGCCACCCAGATCGAGAACGTGCCTGATTGCGGGGATATCGATACGTGAAACCGCTAACCAACTGCTGAAAGGGTGAATCTCAGGGATGAGATTCATCTCTGTGCAAGCCGAGCGTCCATATATGTTTATAGCGATTTTACGATCTACCCGTTACTGCCGCTGGACGGGCTTTTGTCAGCAACCACCAACGCCACGGATGTGGCGCTTTTGCTATGCCGCCTACAACGACTCTGTTATGTAGGGCTAGCGGCCAATGAGCCGCAACTGAGTGCAAAACGGGCAACCACAGCCGTTAATGGAGGTCGCCTCGCACTGGCCGGGATGAATGGTTTCCAGTCCCATTGGCGTAAAGCCTGCAAAGGTGCGCTTAGGTTCATCGATATTGTTCAATCCACTCTCCGTAGACTGAGCCATTTTTGCCTGAAACGCCGAGGCTTGTGTCGCGACGAGGGAAAGAAACAGAACTGACAGACCTTTTTTCATTGGGCTTATCCGATATGAAATTTGGTTTGTTATAACATAACGTATTTAGCCGCGCCAGAGCAGCCGGCCGCCTGAATAGCGGTCGGCTGCCTAACCGCGTCGTCCGATTAACGGAACGGTGGCTCGTTAAAGGTGCGCAGTTTACGCGAGTGCAGCTTATCGCTTTCCGCCCGCAGCAGATCGATAGCGCAGATGCCAATCTGCAAATGCTCTGAAATCGCCCCTTCATAGAAACGGTTTGCCTGTCCCGGCAGTTTGATTTCGCCGTGCAACGGCTTATCCGAGACGCATAACAACGTGCCATAAGGGACACGGAAGCGATACCCCTGTGCGGCAATCGTTGCACTTTCCATATCCACGGCGACGGCGCGACTGAGGTTAAACCGTAGAGCAGAGGCCGCATAGCGTAGCTCCCAGTTGCGGTCATCGGTAGTAACCACCGTGCCGGTACGCAGACGCTGTTTAACTTCTTCCCCCGGCATACCGCTGACCATCTTGGTGGCGTCATACAGCGCGCGCTGCACCTCGGCAATGCTGGGAATCGGGATATCCGGCGGTAGTACTGCGTCCAGTACGTGATCGTCACGCAGGTAAGCGTGTGCCAGCACATAATCACCGATGGACTGGCTTTCGCGCAGGCCGCCGCAGTGGCCGATCATCAGCCAGGCATGTGGACGCATCACCGCGAGGTGATCGCAGATGGTTTTCGCATTGGATGGCCCGACGCCAATATTGACCATCGTAATCCCTTTACCCTGACGAGGAATCAGATGATAGGCCGGCATCTGGTGGTTCTTCCAGGCCAGATCGGACACCGTCTGCTCGGGGTTTGGCGTCTCGGCGGTGATATAGATGCCGCCCGCGCAGGACAGCGCCTCATACGGGCTATCGGGATCGGCAATCTGCGCACAGGCCCAGCGTACAAACTCATCGACATAGCGTGTGTAGTTGGTGAAGAGGATGAACGGCTGAATATGTTCTACCGGCGTGCCGGTATAGTGACGAAGCCGCGCCAGCGAGAAATCGGTACGCAGCGCGTCGAAGTGCGACAGCGGTGACGTGGTGGTGGCGTGAAACAGTCCATCTGCCGTCTCGTCCCCAATCTGCGACAGCTCTGTTGTGGGAAAATGCTTGGCGATACCGGCACTCATTGAACGGTCAAGGATCAGATCGGAACCGTCGAGCACGTAGGGGAACGGAATTTCCTGCTGTGACGGGCTAACCTCGATGGTGACGTCATAATCCCCCTCCAGCAGCGCCATCTGTTCCGCCAGATAAGCACGTAAAAATGCCGGACGGGTAACGGTAGTGGAGTAGCTGCCGGGATGGGTAAAACGCCCATAGGCGCGATGGCGGGGGTGACCGGTCGAATTGCCACTCCAGCTAACGCGGAGAGCAGGGTAGGCAAATAGCCCCGCCGTGCGCGCGTTAGCATCAGGCAGCGTGCCATCATTGATGAAGTCCCCGATGGCGTCGCGCAGCGCCGAAACGGCGTCATCATACAGCGCTTCCAGTTTATCCAGAGTCTGAGTGACGGTAAGACTGACGTGGGATCCGCTGTTATGCATATTCTCTCCTTTAAATTCTGTACTTAGGCAGAAGTTAGCTCACAGCGTAACTGAAGATGCACAGCCCCGCCATCGTGAAATCTGGCGGAGCTATGAACGTGGAGAGAAGCGGCGCTTAAGCTGTGTCCCATAATAGATTAGTGCTTGTGGCGACCGGAAAGGTTCGCCGCGCTCACCGCCAGTATCGACAGCACGCCGAGTGCCGCCGCCGGTGCCAGCACGCCCCAGAAGGCGCGTTCGATATACGGCATCCCTTCAGCCAGCACGCGTCCCCATTCCGGCGTCGGCGGTGACGCACCCAGACCCAAAAAGCCGAGTGATGCGAGCGCCAGCGCAATGCCAGGTAGTTTCAGCATAGCGTGACGGAAAAGCGGGCCAATCAGCGCGGGCAGAATATAGAACAGGCTGCGCCGTATCGGGCCGACGCCGAGAATCGGCAGCATTCGAATATAAGGGCGCGCATTGATTTCGGCGACCAGCGCCGCCGTGTGGGCTGCGAGCGGTGCCCAACTCACGGCAATCACGGCAATCGCCGCACCCGTTGCCGTCGGGCCGTTTACCGCAGCGACCAGCAGCCCGGCAATGACTGGCGGCAGGGCGTTAGTCACTTCAATCGGGCCGGTGAACAGACGCGGAAAGAGCCCAACCAACAGGCCAATTGCCAGACAGGCCAGCGATACCGCCAACGCCAGCAGACAGGTATTTAACGTACCGTGTGCGACGCGTGCCAGCAAGTCACGCCCCATCGCATCCGCGCCAAAAGGCAGCAGAAACGACGGCGGTTGCAGACGCAGAAAGGCCGAAGTATAGGGATCGCGCGGCAGGCCAGCCAGCAACAGCAGTGCCAGCAGCAGTACGCAGATAATCGGCAGCCAGATAGCAGGGCGAGACGCAGGGCTACCGTGTTCTTCCGGCACCGGCATAGCGCCGCTCCGCAGCGCGCGTCCGAGAATCAGCAGCCGCACGCCGCTGGCGGCGATGCCAGCCAGCGAGGCGATGAGTAAGAGAATCAGCACGCCGACCTGCAAAGCGGGCAGATCCTGTGCCGCTGCCGCCCCCAGCGTGGCGCGTCCCAGACCGGGAATCGCGAACACTTTTTCGACGGCGATGGCACCGCCAGTTAACGAGACCAGCACCAGCCCGACCAGCGGCATCACGCTGGGCAACGTGCGTTTCAGCACGGCCAGCGCGATATGACGGCGGCTTACACCTGCCACACTCCAGGTGGTGAGCCAGTTTTCGCTGAAGGTGGCGGATAGCGCGTCGGCAATAATCCGGCCAAGGTAACCGCCTGCTGGAATACCAAGCGCCAGTGACGGCAGCACCGCGTAGTGCAGGCCTAGCCAGCCATAAGGGGGAAACCACTGTAGCCAGACGGCACCGACAATCAGTAGAAATGACGCCAGCAGGAATTCGGGCAGCGCGGTAAATAAGGCGGCAAACAGACCGCCTGAACGATGAACCTGACCGCGTAATCCCTGCCGAAAGGTCGGGGCGCACAGCACGGCAGCCAGCGTGAAGGCCACCAGCGCTGAGGAGGCCATTAGCGTGATCGAGACACCCGCCGCTTGCAGCATCCCCGGAAGAACCGGTCGGCCTGAAACCCAGGAATTGCCCGCATCGCCGTGCAACAGACCCGTCAGCCAGTTCAACAGCAATTGCAGCGGGCCTTGATCCAGCCCGAGTGAGTGACGAATCGCGTTTAGCGTTTCCGCCGTCGCTTCCTGCTCGCCGGAACGGGCGCGCAGCAGCGCCAGCGCCGGATCCTGACCGGATAACCACGGCAACATGCCAATCAGCACCACAATCCCCGCCAGCGTCAGCAGCCGCGAAAACAGTGGAATCAGCACGCCGTATCGCGGGCGTTGCGTCTGGTTGATGGTCGCACAGGTGCGGCAATACAGCGATTCGCTCATAAATTCGTCATCTTTCTGGTTGCGGGTGCGCTATCCGTTACTTGGCGCCGGTAACACTATGCGTAGCGGCGTTAATCAGCGTACGTTCACGCGGGTCGCGCAGTGCGTCTTTTACCTGTGCGCTTTCACCTTGAATCACACGCTCATGCAGCATTGGGATCGCGGCATCGCTGGCAAGGATCAGGTTTTCTGCCTGCATGATGGCCTGACGGCGTGCAACGCCCGCAGGAATTGCAGCCGCTTTCTGTAACGCCTGATCGATCTCCGGGCGGCACAGTTGAGCGATATTGAACGACCCTTCACAGGCGAAGTCACTGTATAAATAAGCGACTGGATCGCCGGAATCCAGCACCGTCGCGCGCGATAAGATAAAGGCGTCAAACTTGCCCGCCAGCGCGTCGGATTCGATCTGTGCATATTCACGCACCACCTGTTTTACCGTAAACCCAGCGGCAGTAAGCTGCTGTGCCAGATAGACCGCCACTTCAGGCAGTTCGGCGCGATCGCTGAAGGTTGCCAGCGTGATGGTGGCGCCCGCAGGCGTACCGGCTTTGACCGGATTCGCCACTGGCTGGCGCAGTTGCGCCGCCCACGGCAGCGCGGGGCCTAACAGACCCTGCGCGATATCGGCACGCTTCTCATACACGTTGTCTACCAACTGCTGGCGATTGATCGCATCGCGCACGGCGGCACGCATCGCAGGATCTTGCATCACGCCATGACGGGTATTCAGATACAGCGTATTGGTGCGCGGCATCGGGACTTCATGTACCAGCGATTGATCCAGCAGCGGTGCCTGTGAAACGGGAATGGCTTCGACAATGTCCGCCGTGCCGGTACGTAATGCCGCAGCGCGCGCTGCGCCGTCGGAGACAAAGCTCACGTCGATACCGCTGGCCTGTGCTTTCTCACCCCAGTAACCGTCGAATCGATCCAATACCGCGCTGCTGGTGCCAGTGACGGTACGCAGAACGAATGGGCCGCTTCCGGTGTTGATCGGATTGACGACGCCATTTTTACCGTATGCTGCGCTGGAGAGAATCGCCAACTGCGGGCTGGATAAACGCTGCGGCAGCAGCGGATCCGGTTTAGCCGTGGAGACGACGACGGCGTTATCGCCATCGGCTTTTACTGTTAACTGCACGCCGTCCAGAATGCGCGGTTTTGGGGCGGCGGTGGAGGCCACGGTGAGCGCATTCACTACCGTGGCGGCATTTAAGGCGGTGTTATCGTGAAAATGGACGTTCGGGCGTAGTTCAAAACGCCAGGATTTATCATCGATCTGCTGCCATTTTGTCGCCAGCGCAGGCTGGGCTTCGCCGAGTTTGTCGAGCACCACCAGCGTTTCTGCGGTGCTCCAACGCGACAGCTTAAAGGCATCATCGCTCAGCGGTGTCAGGCCGGAGCGCGGCGGCTGAAGCATCGCCAGTTTGATTCGACCGTCATGATGCGAGGTGTGGTTTTCCTCCGGCTCGTTGAAGCAACCTGAAAGCAGCAGCGTGGCTGATAGCAAGCCAGAAACGGGCCACAGGCGATTACGCATATTCATCAATCTGTCCTTATTCATTCACGGTTGAAGCGGATTTAAACGGGCGGCAGATGACCATCATCGCCAGCGAACTGCACAGCGGCACGGCGGCGAGCAGCACCCATGGAATGGCGGCCTGCGGTGACGGCGTCAGCGCGCGGTCAAGCTGGCTGCCGAGGATAAAGTTGCCGACCAGGACGGCGATGCCACCCATCGACGCCAGCGCGCCATAGTGCGCACCCAAATTCTGGTTATTGGCAAAACGCGGGATAAGGTCCATCCCGACGGGAACGATCAGCATCTGCCCCAGCGTCAGCAGCGTAATTAACGAAATAGCGGGAAGCAGGCGCTGCCAGCCTTC
Organism: Pectobacterium brasiliense; assembly: GCF_013449685.1. Taxonomy (GTDB): domain Bacteria; phylum Pseudomonadota; class Gammaproteobacteria; order Enterobacterales; family Enterobacteriaceae; genus Pectobacterium; species Pectobacterium brasiliense_A. The sequence continues at coordinate 68,226 of NZ_JACDSF010000042.1, forward strand.
AGGCGGCGTGCTGGAGGCAAACAGCGCGACACTAAAGAACGATGCAGCTAGCAGCGCAAAGCCCAGTGGCAGCATGCGTGCCGCGCCAACCCGGCGGGCAAAACGCGCCAGCGGGAGCTGTAACCCGATCACCAGCAGTGAAGCGAGGACAAATAGCGGACCGAGATCTTTCTCGCTGCTGCCGGAGCGATGCAGTTCAACCGGCAGCGCCAGATAGAGCTGGTTGTAGCTGAACAGATAAGCGCTGTAGGCAATGATGAACGCGACAAAGCGGCGCTGGCGGAACGTTTCCCACCACGGGGCAATCTGTAATTCTCCCCGATTGCGCTGCGTTGGCGGCAGGCTGAAAAACAGGATGATGAGTGCGATCACAAACACGCCCGCACCGGCTAGCGCCACGCGCTGGAATCCGTATCCCGCCAGCACCGAGCCGAGCAACGGCCCCAGCACCGCGCCTAACTCGCCGCAAATAGCAAACAGGGCGAACCACTCGGAGCGGCTGCGTTTTCCCTCTTTTTCACTTTGCGTACCGGCCTGTGCCATCAGCGCTTCAATGGCGGGAGAGAACAGAGCACCGCCGACGCCGGTCAGACAGGCACCGAGAATGATCGGCCACAGCGAGTCGCCTAACGCCAACAGGAGATAGCCGCTGATACGCACGACGCAGCCGCACAGGATGATCACGCGGGCACCGAAGCGATCGGCCAGCGCACCGCCGACTAAAAACATGCCCTGCTGAGAAAAGGTGCGTAAGCCAATCACCAGCCCGATGGCCCAGCCGGAAAGCAGCATGTCATCGCGCAGGAAAATGGCCAGAAACGGCACGACGGCATAAAAGCCAATGTTGAAAACCAGCTGGCTACCCAGAAGTAACGGGGGATAAGGCCGCGGGGCGCGGTTGGCGGTAAGGTCTGACATGTCATGATCCGTTATAAAAAGCCCGTTACGGGGAATGTGTTATTGATGCGATATTTTATGGTAAAAAGCGCGTTTTCAGCGAGCTAATAGCCCGACGTCGATAGGGCGGGAACGGCCTGCAACAGACGGGCGGTGTGCGCCTGCTGCGGCGAAGCCAGCACCTCGGTTGTAGGGCGATCTTCAATAATGCGTCCGCCGTCCATGACCAGCATTCTGTCGCATAGCCCGGCGAGCATGGAAATGTCGTGCGAGACCATCAGCAAGCCCATCTTGTTTTGCTCGGTAATCTGTTGAAGCAGGGTTTTAATCTGTTCACGCAGCGGCAAGTCCAGACCGCTGACGGGCTCGTCTGCTAATAAAAATTCGGGTCGAACGATCAGCGCCCGTGCCAGCGCAACGCGCTGTGCCTGTCCCCCGGAAAGCTGTCCGGCGACCTTATCCAGAAGCGTGACGCTCAGTCCTACCTGATCCATGACGTCGCCCAGGCGGGCAAAATGATTTCCATTAACGTGACGGACTTCATCGGGGCGGAGTCGCTTCAGCGGCTCAATGAGGAGATCGGCGACGCGCTGACGCGGCGCGAGCGAGCCTGCCGGATCCTGCGGAATGTACTGAACGCGGCGGCGATACCAGAGCAGCGAACGCACCGAACCGGGCGTAATCAGGTTGCCGTCGCAGTACACCGCGCCACGCCCCGGCGCTTCAAGCGCGAGCAGGGTTTTTAGCAGCGTGGATTTACCACAGCCGGACGCCCCGACCAGCCCGACGCGTTCGTGCTGTTGCAGGTTTAGCGACAGGTCGTGAAAAATCGCACTGGCGGGATCGGCCTTTTGCCACGGCAAACGTGACGTCTGGCGATAACGGCTAACGTGCTCAAGACTTAAAAACGGTGAGGGAACCGCATGCAGGTGGTGGTTCATCCGGCGAGTGCTCCGGCAGCGGGTAACATCCTGTCGGATAACAGGGTGTCAGATAAAAGCGTGTCAGCGCGCCGCGCGGCAGCGACCAGACTGCGGGTATAGGGCTGCTGTGGTGCATTCAGTAATTGCTGCATGCTGCCGGATTCAACGATCTGGCCGTTTTCCATCACCAGACCACGCTGGCAGAGTTGGGCGGCAACGGCGATATCATGCGTAATAAACAGCAAAGCCGGAGCATCCGGCTGCGTGCTACGTTCCTGTAAGACCTGCAATACCTGCTGCTGGGTCATGACATCGAGCGCGGTGGTGGGTTCATCTGCTACCAGCAGGCGCGTTTTGCCGAGTAGGGCGAGGGTAATACAAATGCGCTGGCGCTGACCGCCGGACAGTTCGGCAGGATAGCGTTGCAACAGGTTGGGGATATCATCCAGTTTCATGGCGCTAAGGAGCGCAGAAAGTTCAGCGGAAGAGGGGGCTTTCAACGCCAATGACAGCTGTTTTCCCAGCGGCATGAGGGGATTGAGCGCCGTTGCCGAGTCCTGGAACACGGCCGAAACGCGGCTAACCGGTGGACGTGCCAGCGCTTTCAACTGACCGACCTCTTCGCCATTCACCCTAATACTGCCGCGAACCTGGCAGCCCGACGGCGGCGTGCCGATGACGGCTTTGGCGGTGAGGGATTTACCGGAGCCGGACGCACCGAGTAAACAGACACGCTCACCCGCGAACAGCGTAAAGCTGATATCGCTGACTTTGGTTTCACTGCCCATAGACAGGCTCAGGTTTTCTACCTGAAGAATGGCGTCTGTGTGTCTGTTCCGGTTAATCATGAATAACGTATAGGGTCAGTGTAAATCGATATGTAATAACATAACAAATTACGACGAAGTGATGCAAAGGAAATGTGATCCAGCGCGTATAAATTGGCGCAGCACAGGCTTTCGCGGCGTCCATGCCGCTCACTCGGCGGCCACGTCCACCGCTGCATAATTTTTTAAGCCGGATATAAACCGCCGCAAGTTGAGGCATTTGTGTAAGAGGCAGTATACAGATAGACGCGATCTCACTGGGAGCGAGATCGCGTTCAAGGTGTGAGAGTTAAATCTGTTGCTCGGTTAGCCACTGGCGCAGGCGTTCGGGCTGTTGTGCGCCGCTCTGGCGAGCCTGTTCTTCACCATTTACGAGCCATAGCAGGGTCGGTAACGTCCTGACTGCCAATTGCTCCGCGAGGGTAATGTGATGATCGGCGTCCAGATAATGGCTCGGCAAGTGGCGGTATTCCTCGTTATCCAGAATCGCTTCTAACTGGCGGTAGAGGCTCTTGCAGTGGACGCAGCGCTCTGCGCCGACCAATAACAACTGTGGACCTTGTTGGGCTACCAGCTCAGGCCAGTCGTCGGCGGTCAGTAGAGCAAAGCGCTCACGGTTGACGGCAAAGAGCTTCGGACTGCGCTTGAGGCCTTCGCTGTCAGTCGCGACACACAGGGCATCGCCGCTCTTTTTGTAGGGGCGCGTGCCCTCAATACGAATGACGCTGGCGAAGCCGGGGGCGGCGGCACCGGGTTGACGTAGCTGGGTGTTGTCGGGGGCGAACACCGGCGTTTCCTGTGGACGCGGTAGCTGTGGCACCCACTCGTAGGGCACGCGGTAAGCGCGATACAGCATGTTAGTGTTCACCGTCTTGCCCCAGTAGGGGGAAATAAACTCCCAGACAATTTCGTGATCGACGGTGACTTCAAATAACCGACCGTTGGCCCCTTCGTTAATCAGCGTATTGCCGTTCGGCAGACGTTGGATATTGCTGATGTACGGGCTGTAAAAACGGAAGGCGTCGGTTGGATGGGGGATAGCCGCTTCGTAGGGCGAATAGCGCCAGACAATATCCAGCGTTATCGGGTTGATTTCCAGCACGCGGGAATAGTCACGCCAGGCGTTTTTCACGCCATCGGCTGAGGCCGGATTGGGCGCGCCGTAGCCTGCCCAACCGCCGTTATCAAACACCAGAATATTGCCCGCGCCCGGCAAGCCGGCAGGGATCATATGCGCGTGATGCTGACCGATAATCCAGCCGATGTGTTTGAGTTCAGGCGTGTTGTAGTTGGGGCCAAGCTGCCAGGCGATGTTGCCGCTTTGCTTGTCGATGATGGCGATGATGTTGGACTCGCGTGCGTCCCAGATGATGTTATCCGGATGGAAACGAGTATCGCCCTGATCGAACCACGGGTTGGGGCCGAGTGCCGACATGGAGTTGATGTGCATCCAGTCGCCCATCCCGCCGCCGCTTTTGCGCAGGTTAGGATTGTTGTACAGCGCGGTTTTCGCATCGTCGTCAAAGCCCAGCTCGTCGAAATGGTCGCTGCAACGCCATTCCCACAAAATGTTTCCCTCCCAGTCCACTTCGATGATGGTGTCGTCGAGCAGCAGTTTGTCGCTGATTCGTTCATTGTGCAGGTTGGTATGTGCCAGCAGTAGCGTGTTGCCGCCAATCGACTGCGGCTCTTGTCCCGGTGCGTAGTAGCCTACTGGATTGCCGCTGCGCTGGTAGTCATGATGGACGCGCGCCATCCATTCAGGCGGAAGATCGGGATCGGTAATGTGTTCATAGCCGTTGAATTTCCACACGACGTTGCCGTCCCAGTCCACCTGAATCAGGTCGACCATGTCCTGCATGCCGTAGCGCGAGTCGCGTTCGCCGCTGTGCCCAAGGATGTAACCGCCGGGCAGGATTTTATTGGGGAAGCCGTGCAGGCCTTCCCACAGGCGCAGTTCGGTGCCGTTCATATCCACCAGTACCGCGCCACGTTCCAGTGCCTGAAAGACGGTGTAGCCGCCCCAGGCTTTTTCCGGGTTGTAAATCGTTGTGCCGGTCGGGTAGACGGAAGGGTGTCCCATAATGGTGCTCCAGTATTTACGTGTTCAGAGAAGAGAGAGCCGCCGTATCGGCAGGCTGCGTCAGCAAGGCGAGCAGATCGCTGCACTGCTGGTGAAAGGCCTGACTGTCGCGCTGGCGCGGATGCGGTAGCGAAATCGTCGCAATCTGGCGGATACGTCCCGGTCGCGGTGCCAGCACGACGACGCGATCGGCGAGATAGACCGCTTCCTCGACGTCGTGGGTGACCAGCAGCGTGGTGGTGCCTTCCGCCTGATGAATGCGGCGTAGCTCTTGTTGCATCTGCTGGCGGGTCAACGCATCCAGTGCGCCAAAAGGCTCGTCCAGCATCATGATGCGTGGATTGGCGACGAGCCCGCGTGCGATAGCCACACGCTGTGCCATGCCGCCGGAAAGCTGGGCGGGCAGGGCATCGGCAAAATCCTGCAAATGCACGAGCTGAATAAAGTGGTCGATCAGGCGCTTTCGTTCTTTGTCATCGATGGCTTCATTCGCCAGCCCGAGCGCGATGTTTTGTCGCACCGTCAGCCACGGAAACAGGCGCGGTTCCTGAAATACCATGCCACGCTCACGTCCGATGCCACGCACGGTTTTCCCTTCGACCAGCACCCGTCCCTGATAGTCGTTGTCTAGGCCGACCAACATGCGCAGCAGCGTGGATTTGCCGCAGCCGCTGCTGCCAACAATCGCCACCAGTTCACCGCTGTGGATCGACAGGGAAAAATCCTCAATCACCGTTAACGCCTCACCCTGTACGCGAAACTGTTTACGAAGTCGATCGAACTGCACCACCGGCGGCGGTGATACGTCAATAGTTGTGGACGTCATGCGATTTCTCCTGCGGAACGCCAGCGCGTCATCCGCTGTTCCAGACCTAATCCGACGCGGTCGAGCACCGCGCCCGTTAATCCAATCAACAGCATGCCGCTGATAATCAGGGGCATATCCAGCAGTTGTTGAGCGTTGATCATCAGGCTGCCGATTCCGGTGCCGGATGACATGAAGTATTCCGCACCGATGGTGCCAAGCCAGGCGTAAATCAGCGACAGACGTAAACCGGCGAAGATTGCGGGTGCGGCACCCGGCAGGATCAGCACCCGCAGGCGGGTTGCGAGACGGAGCTGCAACACCTGTGCGACTTCCTGTAAAGCCTGAGAACGCTGGCGGATACCGCGATGGCTGGCCACCAACATGGGGAAGAACGACGCCAGCGCGACAAACGTGATTTTCCCGACGTCGTCGTTGCCGACCCAAGCGGTCAGCAGCGGCAGCCAGGCAAACAGCGCGATCTGGCGCAGCGTCGCGACCGTGGGCGTAAAGAGGGCATCGCTGGTGGTATTCAGCCCCAGCAGCACACCGCACACGAGCCCTGCGATAATGCCGCATACTGCACCAGCAAGCGCACGGGTCAGGCTGGCCTGCATCGCCTCGGTAAGCGAACCGTCACGGATGCCTTGCAGCAGCATGTGCCACACATCGGCGGGCGGTGGCAGCAGTAGCGGGTCGATCCAGCCAAAACGGCTGGCCTGTTGCCAGAGCAGCAGAAGCAGAAAGGGTAAAACCAAAGCGGATAAACGGCGAGACGGTGCGGTAGTTAAGCGACTGAGCGGCGGGTGTGGCCAGAAGACCAGACGACGTTCCAGCCGATTGATTGCCCACTCCATAGCCAGCCCCGCCAGCCCAATCACGGCGATGCAGACAAATACAATATCCAACTGAAACAGCTGACGTCCCCATACCAGCAGGTAGCCAATGCCCTGAGATGACGCCAGCAGTTCGACCACGATCAGCGACACCCACGCCTGTGAGAGCGCCAGCCGTAAGCCGGTTAACCAGGTGGGGAACGCGGCGGGCAGTGTTAATTGGATGAGGCGCCGATGCCACGGCAGGCGCAAAGTGCGAGCGACTTCCTGTAGTGCATGCGGCACGTTACGCACGCCCGTTTGCGTATGCAGCGTCACAGGGATAATCACGGCCTTGATGATGACCGCGAGTTTTAAACCGTCATCAATCCCGAACAGCACCATAAACAGCGGGATCCAGCCCAGCGTTGGAATTTGTGCCAGCGCGTATACCGTCGGGTGCAGCAGGTGTTCGGCGAGGCGCGAGGCACCCATCAGCGCACCAAGCAGCGTTCCCACCAGAACGCCTGCCAGCAGGCCGCTCGCCAACCGTTGCAGGCTGATAAAGAGCTGCGGCAGGAGATCGTTGTGCCAGAGTTCGACGGCAGTTTTAGCGACGACATCGGGAGTCGGGAGAATCTGAGCGGGTATCCAGCCGTAGTGGGTGCTGATATACCACAGGGCCAGCAGCACCAGCGGTACGATGAGTGGCACGACAAGAGAATAGGCTCGTGCTATCGGCAGTGCAGGCCAGACGTTCGCGGTTTTTTTCAGCGGTATCGACTTATTCATTTTATTCCCGAAAACCATCGCAGTTGGATGAATAGGGAATAAAAAACAGGTTTCGACGTTGAACGCCAATGCAATAAAGCGATGGTCGCCGTGCAATAAATGCATATGCGTAGCCCGAGCCCGCCAGCCCTGATTTATGCTTTTTTCCGCTGAACAAACTTGTAAATGTTATTTAAGCCTGACGCCGACGGTTCGTTAGTTTTCATGGCAGATGAAACGAATGATTAAGGAAAACCGTATGCAACAAGCCACCCTGTTGATCACTACCTCTCCGATAACGGCATCTTCCCGCTGGCGCTGGGGGATGAAGGTGTTAAGTACTGCCTTACTGATGGGGACGGCGCTCGTTTCCACCGTTCAGGCAAACGACGCCGCCCTGCAGGATGCACAGAAACCGACGGAGATTCGCATTGGTTTGCCGGATCAGAGTGCAGGCAGCAAGCCTTTTATCCGCGGGCCGCTGGGGTTGGCGCATATTCGCCAGCAGTTGGAGAAAGAATTTGAACCGCAAGGTATCAAGATTCAGTGGTCGTTCTTTAAAGGCGCGGGTCCGGCGGTGAATGAGGCGCTGGCGAACAAGCAGTTGGATGTCGTGTATCTGGGCGATCTGGCGGCTATTATCGGTCGTTCTGGTAGCCTGCCAACGCGGGTGCTGGTCGGGTCACGCGGATCTAATTCTTATCTGGCGTCGACACCGGAATCGGGTATTCAGCGTATTGAAGACCTACGCGGCAAGCGGATTGCGGTCTACAAGGGGACGGCCGATCAGCTGTCGTTTGAACGGGCGATTAAAAGTGTCGGGCTGAACGAGCGGGATGTGCGGGTGATCAATCTTGACTGGACGGCGGGCAAAGCAGCGCTGGCGGCCAGACGCGTGGATGCGGTGTGGGGCGGCGTCTCTCTGCTGGCGTTGCGTAAACAGGGCATCAATATTGTGACCACCAGCCGGGCGCTGGGCTGGCCGAACACCACACAGGCTGCCGTGCTGGCGACGCAGGACTTTATCGACCGTTATCCGGGCACGACGCAGCAACTGGTGAATGTGCTGGTGGACAATGCGCAGTGGATCGGCGATGCGCAGCACCTGCCGGAATACACCGCGCTAATGGCCGAACAGAGTCAGATTCCGCAGGCGATTTTTCAGGAAGAGCTGAAAGCGGAAGATCTCCCGTTTCAAAGCTCGCCGCGTCTCGATCCGTTCCTGCTCAGCAGCTTGCAGGACAGCATCGAACGCGCAAAAGCAGCCGGGCTGATTCGCAATACGTTCTCGGCCAGCGACTGGTTTGCCGGCCAGTTTGTTGATAGGGCGCTGAAAGCCAAAGGGCTGGAATCGAACTGGGCGGTGTATGACGCCAGCGGTAATCCGGTGAAATAATCACGAATGCGCTCACAGGGTCGGCAGTGCTGGAGCCGGTGAGCGCAGCCTGTCCTGCGCCAGTATGCTTTCGATCATCAACTCAGCCAACGGCGGCAGCGTTCTTTGCAAACAGGTGACAATACCGAAGCGGGTTTGCATATTTCCCCATTCCGGCGGCGTGCCCGTCAGCGGAATTTCTACCAACTGATGGCTTAATCGTCCCAGCGCAAAGCCATCCTCGCTGGCAAAGCTGATGGCCTGCGTGTGCCGCAGGATGCTGAAGACGGAATAGATATGGTCACACTGAATCTGTGGCCGATAATCGGGCTGACGCGTTAACGCCGCCAGCACCTTGCGCATGCCAACGGGCATAAAAGGGGAGGCGAGTGGAAAGCGCAGGAGATCGTCCGGCGTCACGTTTGCCTGCTGCGCCAGCGGGTGTGAAGAGTGGCAGATAAAAAAGCAGCGCTGCTGACTTAATGGCTGTACGTGGAGGTTGGTTTCCATTTCGGCCTGCCAGGTGTCGGCAACGATAAAAGGCCACTCGTCGGCCAGCAGCCGCTCACGCAGGGACTGCCAGTTATCCACGCTGTAGGTGACTCTGGCGCGCGGACGAAGGGCATGGAGATGCGCGACCGCTTTGGGGATTAGCGTGGTCGACGGTGCGGGGCCGCAGCCAAATGTGAGTTCGCCTTCCTGCGCCTCGCTGATCTGCCGCATGTCGGTCATCAATTCCCAGGACAGCTCCTGCATACGCCGCGCAAACGGCAGCAGCGTATTACCCTGCCACGTCAGCGCAAAACGGCGGCTCTGACGGTCGATAAGCGGATGTCCCATCGTTTGTTCCAGCGCCTGAATGCTGCGGCTGAATGCCGATTGTGACAGACAGACGGCCTCTGCGGCTTGTACAAAACTACCCTGTTCGGCCAGTGCAAGAAAATTGCGTAATTGCCGTAAATCCAGATGCATGTTGCAGCTACCTACCATATCGATTTTCCCCACTTTTTAGGCGGAGGTCGGCTGGCAACGCAATGAATAAAAAGTCATAAGTTATAGCGAATTGATTGCTATAGGCCCTCGGTGTACGTAGGCCGCTGGCGAGCAGCACCTTTTCGGCTGCTGGCGTGGAGACCATCAGGTGCCAGTCGCAGATTCCCTGCGCTGGACTTTGTCCGCCGAGATTGTCGCTGCCCGTGCCAGGATTGGTCATCGTGCATCGGCTATCGAAAATATAATGATTATAACGGTTCAGGTTTGATGAGCTGTAATTCTACGCCCAGTCTGATGGCGTGTTTGGCATTCAGCACGCCCAGTTTTTTTACCACATTACCAATATGGAATTTCACGGTGCTGATTTTGATATCCAGAATCAGCGCAATTTCTGGGTAAGTTTTTCCCATGCTGGCCCAGTATAGAATTTCGTTTTCGCGCTGGGAGAAAATCTCTTTGTCACCTTGCTTTTTGCTTTGAGGGCTTTGCGTCATCTCTTTGTAAAGCGTAGTGATTTTCTCATGAACGGCAATCAGCAGCATTTGCAGTTTGTCTTTGTTTTCCTCAACAATATTTTCCATATCCGTTGGCGCGTGCTCTTCAAACATAATCGATAACGCCGCCAGATTATTATTGTTGTCATGTAAGACAAAGGTGTAGCCATTAACAATATCGTACTCTTTTGACAGATTAAAAATCTTGGAGAACTTCAGCTTAGAGTTAATAACGATGTTGTCTTCCCAGGAGAACGGCGAGACTTTATTTATCGCCGTCAAAATAACCGGATCAATATGCTGATAGTTATTTTCTTTATAGGTATTAACCCATTCCTGCGGGTAATTTGAGATGATCACAACCTGAGAGGGGTTCTTCTTGTTCATGATCATGTAGGCGTATTTCAGGTCGCCATACTGCTTTAATTTTCGGCCGAGATAGCTTTTTATCGTGTTATTGATAATTTCATTGTCAGAGCAAAATACAGACATGTAACGGCCTCAATAAAAGCAAGAAAGTACCCATGATATAGATGGCATCCTAAAAGTATAGTGCTGACCTATACCTAAGTCTAACTACTGTTACCCCATGATATCACTTATAATTTTTTCATGAACAGGACAATTTATAAAAAATTTAAGAAAGTAAATTTTAAAAAAATTGTTACAAATTGATTTGCCAACCCAGGGAATTACCCATAATTTTGTTCCTGTTCTGTCTACTGAATTTAGGGCATGTGGTATCAAGCCACACGCCCTAAATTCAGGGCTCCCATCATTCGGAGCTGGATAGTAAATAATCCGTTTTCGCTTATCAACCCCCGTCGTCCTTTGCTGTTCATCGTCATGCCTTTCTTGTTCTTCCCCCCTTCGGCGTTTTGACCGATTTACGCTGCGCTAATATCTACACATTTTGACCAGTATGTCGCTGATGTGGTGTGGCGAACCTCAATTGGCTGTGCTTATGCTTGCCGTTATACCAACGTGTAAACTTCAGCGCCTACGTCCTCGCTTTATCCAGATTCTTAAAGCCTGCTAAATAGCCAATCTGGACGGTATTTACATCTACGGAACAGCGACTCAGAAAAGGGGGGGCGCTGCTCACTCGTGGCCGACTGTACGACGTTGTCACACCATTTTTGTAAAACTAACACTGAACCGTACGGTATGTTTTCGGTTTTTTCTGACTTAGGTGTCAAAAGAGGTGTGAGGTTTTCTTTCCAGGCAACATTTCTGTCACGGTTTGGGATAAGGTGTTGGAAAATTCTGCCGATATTAATGATTCAGGGAATGTCATCTGCACCTTAAAGATGCTAGCCGACTGTTATACTGAAGAGAGCTGATATCCGTCTACTCGTCCGATGACTGGCATCGTTGGATGATAAGGCTGACATACTTAACAAATATTTACGTTTGACGCTGGATCAGATTGAAGAACACGACTATTACGTACAGTGTAGCGGTCGGATGTTGGTTCCTGTTTGCTCACATCTCGAATGTTGCCTTGTTACGGTATACCTATAATGACAATGACTCGCACTGAGGAAAACATGGATAATTTTCAGAAAGAAATTGATGAGAGAACAAACCTCACCTCTGCTAATAAATTTGAACTCTTATTATTCCAGTTGGGCAAATCACCTGAAGGTGGCAAATCTGAACTGTTTGGCATCAACGTGTTTAAACTGCGTGAAATAGTGCCGATGCCTACGCTGACCAAAGCGGCTGGCATGAAATCGCCGATGCTGGGTATGGTCAACATTCGTGGACAAATCATTCCCGTTATCGATCTTCCTGCTGTAGTTGGTAGTTCATCAGAAACTGGCCTGAATATCCTCCTTATCACGGAGTATGCTCGTAGTACGCAAGCATTCGCCGTGGAGTCAGTCGACGATATCGTTCGTCTGGAATGGAGTCAGGTTTTGACTGCTGAAGCGGGCGTGAGCGGTTCCTATATCACCAGTATTGCGCGTCTTGATAACGACAAAGATAGCAACCGTCTGGCACTGGTTCTGGATGTTGAACAGATTCTGTTTGATATCATTCCTGGCGATCGTGAAACCACGCTCAAGAGCACTGAGGAGAAAATTTACCCTTATACGCCGGGTGCGATTGCGATTGTGGCGGAAGATTCCAAAGTTGCTCGTTCGCTGCTTGAGCAGGGGCTAACCCAGATGGGCATTCCGTTTAGTATGCACATCACCGGACAGGATGCCTGGAACAAGATTCGACAAATTGCGCAAGAAGCACAGTCAGAAGGCCGACCGATCTCGGATAAGATCTCACTGGTTCTGACCGATTTGGAAATGCCGGAAATGGACGGTTTTACGCTGACAAGAAATATCAAGCGTGAAGAATATCTGAAGAATATTCCGGTCGTGATTCACTCTTCACTGTCTGGTAGCGCGAACGAAGATCACGTACGCAACGTGGGTGCAGATGCTTACGTCGCGAAATTCGAGATCAATGAACTGTCGACGGCGATTCAGACCGTGCTGAATAAAGTGAAAGTACGCCGATAATTAGTCAAGCGCGCGTATACCCTATTCGGCCTTTGCCCCCTCCTTGACGGGAGAGGGCAGAGGCCGATTTTTTTAGTCGTTGCATACGGCCAGTATTGAGCTGGCGGCAGAAGGTTAATCCAGATCGGATGCCTGATGGCGTTCGGCGACCTGTTCAGACTCTTCGCCCCAGGTGCGGTTGACCTTGCGACCGCGAATCACTGCCGGACGGGCGGCAATTTCATCGGCCCAGCGTTTTACATGCGTGTACTCGTGTACGGATAGGAACTCTCCGGCGGAGTAAAGTGCGTTCTGTACCAGCCCGCCGTACCACGGCCAGACGGCAATATCGGCAATGGTGTAGCTGTCGCCGGCCAGATAGCGGTTCTCTGCCAGTTGGCGGTTCAGTACATCCAACTGACGCTTGGTTTCCATCGTGAAACGGTTGATCGGGTATTCAAATTTTTCCGGTGCATAGGCGTAAAAATGACCGAATCCACCGCCAATGTAAGGGGCGGAACCCATCTGCCAGAAGAGCCAGTTCAGGGTTTCCGTGCGCGTGGCGAGGTCGCTCGGCAGCAGCGCACCAAATTTCTCTGCCAGATATACCAGAATGGATCCGGACTCAAACACGCGAATCGATTTCTCGCCGCTTTGGTCAAGCAGGGCTGGGATTTTAGAGTTCGGATTGACGTCGACAAACCCGCTGGAGAACTGATCGCCATCGCTTATCTTAATCAGCCAGGCATCGTACTCGGCACCTGAATGGCCCAGCGCCAGCAGCTCTTCCAGCATGATTGTCACTTTCACGCCGTTTGGCGTTGCCAGCGAATAAAGCTGAAGCGGATGTTTGCCAACGGGCAGCGCTTTTTCGTGCGTTGGGCCAGCTATCGGACGGTTAATATTGGCAAAAGCACCGCCGGAAGAGGCGGGCTGCCAGACTTTTGGTGGCACATACGTTGGGGAGGTAGCCATTCAAAAACTCCTTATGCATGAAAAGAGAGCGAGTTAAGTCAATACCATAACAAACTCATGCATTTTGCTGATACCGTTCTGTGCTATCTCTACTACATATTGATATAACGCGAGATCCGCATATTGCTGGAGGAAAGCGGCAACTGCGCGGATCGTCGTCAAAATTTACTCGCTGGTGGTAAAGCGTTAGCGCAAAAGACGCAGAATTTTAGCGGTTTGCGCTGCCATATCGACCCAATCTACATATCACGGCATTGTGCGACCTTGCTCGCACTAGGACAGCATACCATTTCACTTGCATCGTAAATCTGGAATGCCGCTTCGGCTTCTTTAGTTATGTCGGTGCATGTCGTTTTATACCACGTCATTATTCAAATTATTGCTTTTAACCTATATAGTATTTGAGCTATATTAGGGGTAACCCAGTGTGGAAAATTGAAACGACGGACGTGTTTGATAGCTGGTTAAGTCCGGCAATGAAAAGCGCTTTTATGATGAGATGATTCCGCTTGCCGATCGGGAATTCACAAAGTATCTGAAAAAATCAGAGAAGAGAGGGTAATGCTATGGGCAGAACGCTGGAACAGCTCCTTGCGGATGAAAAACCAGACGTTGTCGTTGAGGCTCACGCTATAGCGGCAGACATGTTACTCAATATTCATCTCGCCGAACTGCGTGAGAGGGTGCAAAAAACGCAAGTGGAAATGGCGCAGGTGCTTGGATTAAAACAGCCAACCATTGCGGGAATGGAGAAACCCGGCCGCGATTTGAAACTTTCCACACTCAAACGCTATGTTGAGGCGACCGGCAGTAAACTGCGCCTTGATGTTGAACTGCCGGACGGTTCTCACTACGGGTTCACGCTGTAACGTCTCATTCTGTATGGCCGAAAAGACGATGTTTGTCCTATTTGTCCGCGCGGGTTTTCGCGTCATTAAGTAGCGTGAGATAGCGTTGGCTTGAGATGTTCCTGCCGGTGATGACGCAGACGGTTTTACGTCCGCCAATCTCTTTCGCGTAGCGAATGGCTCCCGCGACAGCGGGCACCCCTGAAGGCTCGACAACATGGCGATGTAGATCGAGCATTGATAGCATCGCAGCTTTGATTTCGTCTTCAGAGACGGTGAGCACACGATCGACGCGATCGCGAACCAACGGCCAGGTCATCGCGCTGGGCTCTATATAGCCACTCACGCCCTCGGCGATGGAGGGAGCCAGATCGACTGGAATCGTTTCACCCGCTTCTTTCCAGCGAGCGAACGTTGGGCTCGCTTCACTTTGTATGCCCCATACTTCGATCGCGGGATTGATTGCTTTGGCCGCTGTCGCAATTCCTGAGATGAGCCCGCCGCCACCGATGTTCACCAGGATGATCTCTGCATCTATCCAGTCTTCCATGATTTCAAGACCGACAGTGCCACCGCCTGCAATCATATGCGGGTTGTCGTAGGCAGAAACGAAGGTGGCACCTGACTGCTGCGCAGCGGCGATAGCCGCTTGCCTCGCTTCTTCGATGTCATCAAAGAACGTAATACGTGCGCCACAACTTTTCATGGCTGCGACCTTCATTGGATCTGCCGCGCGTGGCAAAAAGATGGTTACGGGGATGCCCGCGACCTGCCCGGCATAGGCGAGCCCCAATCCATGATTTCCTGCCGTGGGGGCAATAACGCCAGCACGGCGCTGTTCTGCATCCAGATTGGCAAGAACATTTGCCGCACCACGCAGCTTAAAGCTACCGGTCTGCTGGAGGTTTTCCATTTTGAGTCGGATTTCCGCACCGACAAGGGCGGATAGCGGTGGCGAATGCTCCAGCCGTGTCCTGCTTATTGTTCCCTTGATCTGCTGAGCGGCGGCGTAAATATCTTTCAACGTTACAGAGTCGGTTGCCCTTTGGTGTTCGCTTGTCATAGTATTTCCCTATCAACTGTATATGGAAATAACTATATAGGTATTTGGCTATATGAACAAGCATGTGGCGACAACGGCCGATTTGCTGCGAGCGCTCGGCAATGAGCAACGGCTCATCATTCTTGAATGGTTGGCCGATCCTCGCGCACATTTCCCAGAACAGCAGGATGGCGATTTGGTTAAGGATGGGGTGTGCGTAGGGTTTATCACTGAGAAGATCGGCCTGAGCCAGCCAACCGTCACCGGTCATCTTCAATATCTTTCGAAAGCCGGGATTGTCACATCGAAGCGCATAAAAAACTGGGTGTTCTACAAGCTCGTCCCTGAGCGTTTAGAGGAGGCGACCTCGGTATTGTCTGAGCTTGCAAAGGTCGCCTCGCGTCACCATAAACCGTCAGAATAGGCCGTTAGCCGTCATCACTTCCCCTGAGATTTAGCTGAGCGAACCCGCGTAGCCCAGCTTGGCAGATGGGTGAAGGCAAGGACGACAAGCACGATACCGCCAGCCAGAAAGAAGGTCAGCTGCATGCCATGTGCGAGGGAAGTGGGGGCGGCATGGGCAAAATCTTCCGTACCGACACCCAAAGCGAAAATCTGCCCCATGAGCGATGCTCCGACGATCAGCCCAATATTGCGCGACAGGTTAAGCAGGCCAGAGACGGTACCGGGCTGATTTCCGGGAACCTCGGCAAGGGTGGAGGTGTTGTTTGCCGCCTGAAAGAGCTGGTAGCCTGGCGTCAGGACAATAATGGCAAGGATATAACCCGCGACGCCAAGCATTGTTGGCAAGATTGCTAGCATAAAGGTGCCAGCAATCACGAGGGAGAGTCCGGCGATGAGTGCCCGTCCACATCCCCAGGTATCGACCAGTCGCCCTGACGGAATGCCGCAGAAAATCGCAATAGCAGGGCCAATGGCCATCACCACCCCCACCAACGTTTCCTTCAAACCCAGACCCTGACCAAGGTAGTAGGGACCGACGATTAGCGTCGTCATCATGATGGCGGCGACGGCGGCATTGATCGTGAGGTTCGGCAACAGCGCCGTGTTCCGGAATGGTAACCCCCCTGATAATACAGCCTTGCCTTTCACCGGCGTGGCTGGCAGTAGGCTAAAAGCCATGAACAACACGATCGTGACCAGCGGGATCTGTATCCAGAACAGGCTACGCCATCCTGCTATCGCAAGCAGGAAGCCGCCGACAGAAGGGCCAAGCGCGGTCCCCAGTGCGGATACCGTTCCCAGTATCCCCATCGCTCGCCCGACATGCTTCTCCCCAGCCGTCTGCCTCAGCAGTGCCATGCCGAGCGTCATCAGGAAGGCTGCACCGATCCCCTGAAATGCTCTTGCCGCGATAAGTTGCCACAGCTGGGGGACAATGGCGCACAGCAGCGAAGCGATGACGAAGAGCCCAAGACCTGCAATGAAAACGGGTTTCAGCCCATAGCGATCGCCAAGGCGACCCGCGATCACAACCGAAAGCGCCATGGCCGCAAGATAGGCGATGACAACGGCCTGCACCTGCGCGAAGGGCGCAGAAAATACGGCTGTCAGCGTCGGAAGGGCAATATTGGCAATGCTTGTTCCCAGCGAGGCCGACAGTATTGCGAGTGCCAGTGTGATGGTGACCCCCGATTTGGCGTGCTCTGGTTCGCTCGGTTGGTTAATTGTCATTTTTTATCCTTGTCAGAATGTGGGTTCCAGAGCATGCTACAAATTCAAGTCGACTTGAGGTCAAGCATGAAATTTCTGGATATAGGCGAAATCGCGGAGAAGAGTGGCATCAAGCCTTCGGCGCTGCGTTACTACGAGGAAATTGGGCTAATTGCTTCGGTGTCCCGCCATGGGCTTCGGCGGCAGTTTCCTGCCGACGTGCTGCTGCAACTCAGGTTGATTACGATGGGGAAATCTGCGGGGTTCTCACTGCAAGAAATCGCCGGCATGTTTAACAAGGATGGGATGCCGGACTTGCCCCGCACTGCGCTGCATCAGAAGGCCGACGACATCGATCGGCAAATCCATGAGCTGACGATATTGCGCGACACGCTGCGGCACGTCGCCGACTGTTCTGCGCCATCGCATATGGAGTGTCCGACGTTCAGGAAACTTGTGGAGACCACGCATCGAAAGAGCCAGATGCGCGATCAAACGGGCAAGTCAGCCACGCGAAAAGTGCCTCAGAAAACGAAAAAATAACCTGCAATTTCGCTGTCCGGGGCGGGTTTTTCTATGCCGCCAGACCCACTTGTACCGGATATGCAACCGGTTCCTTATTTCTGTTCATGCCCTCTCTTTTCCTCTAGAATTTCCGCCATTCGGGTCGTGTTGAATCAAAGCAACGTCAGGCAGAACCACGACATTAAAGAATCATCTTCGATAAATAATCAGCATTGATAAAGGATAAGTGCCATGAGCGAAAGATTTCCGCACGGCTTTATGTGGGGCGGGGCTACCGCAGCGAATCAGGTTGAAGGAGCCTACAATATCGACGGCAAAGGGTTGTCGATTGTGGATGCCATTCCCGGCGGTAAAGCGCGTTTAAACATCGTGGCTTCCGATGCGTTTGACTTCACGCTGGATGAACAGCGCTACACCTATCCTAACCATAAAGGCATCGATCACTACCATCGCTTCCGTGAAGATATTGCGCTGTTTGCCGAGATGGGCTTCAAATGCTATCGCTTTTCGATTGCCTGGACGCGCATCTACCCGAACGGCGTTGAGTTGGAGCCCAACGAAGCGGGGCTGAGTCACTACGAACAGGTGATTGATACCTGCATCGCCCATGGCATTGAGCCTGTGATTACGATCTCTCACTATGAGATGCCGCTGCACCTTGCCACCGTCTTTGGCGGCTGGAAAAATCGTGAGTTAATCGGTCACTTCGAGCGCTTTGCCCGCACGGTGTTGGAGCACTTCGGCCACAAAGTGAAGTATTGGATGACCTTTAACGAGATCAACAGCGCTGCCCACTTCCCGATCATGAGTCAGGGGTTGACGGTGCAGACCGGTGCGCTGGATCCACAGGCGAAATTCCAGGCATGGCATAACCAGTTTGTCGCCAGCAGTCTGGCGGTGAAAATTGCGCATGAGACTAATCCGCAGATCCAGATCGGCTGCATGATCCTGTTTGCCACTCACTACGCCTATGACTGTAACCCCATCAATCAGTTGGCGGCGCTGAAAGAGACGCAGTCATTTAACTTCTACTGTGCGGACGTGCAGGCGGGCGGGAAATATCCCTACTATGCGAAAAGCCTGTGGCAGTCGCTGGGCGTCACGCTGGATATTCAGCCGGGAGATCTGGAGCTGATTAAGCAGCACACCGTCGACTATATCGGCTTCAGTTATTACATGTCTTCCACTACCTACAAAACTGATCCGGATGCAGCGGCAGCCCACGGCAACCTGCTGGGCGGGGCGCGTAATCCGTTCCTGGAAGCCAGCGAGTGGGGCTGGGAAATTGACCCGGTGGGGCTGCGAATTGCGCTTAACCAACTGTATGACCGCTACGAGAAACCGCTGTTTATTGTCGAAAACGGTCTGGGTGCGGTGGATAAGCCGGATGCAGATCATTACATCGCCGATGACTATCGCATCAACTATTTGCGTCAACACATCGAAGCGATGGCAGACGCGATTGCCGACGGCGTTGAGCTGATGGGATATACCCCGTGGGGCTGCATCGATCTGGTCAGTATGTCTACCGGCGAGATGAGCAAACGCTACGGCTTTATCTATGTCGAGTTGGATGACACGATTTCCGGCAGTGGCAACCGTTATAAAAAGAAATCATTCCACTGGTATAAGAAAGTGATTGCCACCAACGGTGGTGATATCAGCTAAATGAAGACTTCCCGGTGCTGATTCCCCTGCATCGGGAATGTTTTTGTGTGGACTTTTCCCGTTTTCCAGTGCTGAGGTAAGGTCGCGTTTCGTGAGCGCCCTCCTTAAAAGTAGATCTTCCAGAATGAGAAAACATGTTATGTCGAATCCATCAATACCGCGCTGTTGCGGCCCCTTGGCTGAATCCGGTGACAAATACGCGAATATCGGTGTTGGGGTTATCCAACATCCACTTGCTCGCTTGCACGAAAAACTCACGTTTTTCTTGATTGGCAACATCAAAATTGCTGGCCCCGAGATCCCTTCACGATAATCGATACCACTGCCTTGCATGCCAACGCTAGGATAATAACGATCGGCGTTCACTTGCTGGGCGATTCCCAATTGGGTATGTGATCAACGGTGCGTCCATCGGCATAGTTAAAGGCTTCTCGATATCCTCCAGATCAGTGACGCGTACCGGAACTGACCTAGTACCAGAGATTAGGCTGGTACAGGCACTAAGTACAATGCAACATAGCGCTGCTGTGATGAGTTTGCAGATCCGATATCGTAGAGTGTTATACATCCATTTATCCCTGATGCTGGATGTATTTACACTATCAAGAACAAGCTGCAGGAAGTCAGGTTTGTTGTCATTACGCGAGCTGTTGACCTTGTTCCGCCATTTCTTTTATACGTTCTTGCACTTTGAGATCTAACGCCATGCGTTCTTCTACTGGCATTGCCTCGTATTGCTCCTTGGATATTCCCATGGAGGCGAGTACGGAGAAGAATAATCTTTCTTCATGAGACATGGAGACCCAGTCCATAAACTCCTGTGCCGCTTTCGAGCGTTGAGGCTCAATTTTAGCGCTGGGTTCGTGTCTGGAGATCTGCCCGCTATCCTTTGCTTTCTCCAGTGCCATTTTGAAAGTATCTTCACTTGGCGCAATAGCGTGCTTACTGGTCTGGGCAAATAAAAGATTAGCCCCCTGAATATCCGATGTGATCATATAAACTCTCCATAGTTAGACAGGAGAGATACTCACATAGTCTGAAGGGATGCTATCGAAAAGATACCACCTGGATGTATGTTTAATTCACCGGATTAGTTGTGATAGTGGACCCGGAAGGCGGCGAGGGATTAACTAGCAAATCGATGTGGCGTAAAGCGACGTTTTACATCGCCGTTAAGGAACGGCGACAAACCCCAGCGTTGTTATTGGTTATTTCTTATCTATCTAATTTTACGGCATAAAAACTTATCTTTTATCACGCCATCAAAGAAACGGCCTTTAGAGACGACAGCGTCAGAAATAAATTTTTTATAGATAGACTCAGGCACGCCAACATATTGATAGATATCTTTATTATGAAACTCTATCTCAAGGTTGTGCGTCTTTGGATCGTACCCAATGGAATAAATTCGTGACGATAAAACCTGCTGTCGCTGCAATGCTCGTTCCTCATTTGTGCAAAATAAGATCAAACTATAAGAAGATTCACTGCATGACATATTATCGACGATCATGCGTATTTATTGAATATGTATCAAATTTTTGGTGGGTTGGTTAGTAAAATCGTTGGTTTATCGTTTTCATGCTGTGAATTTGTTCAATGAAGGGGAATTCATCTGTTTGGTTAGAGGAATAGTGCAAAACCTGCGATGATGAATAGCGGGCTATTCTTTTCGGTTGTGACCTGAAGCGCAGGTTTGCAACGAGATAAAATGATTATTCTTCCGGCGCGTATTCGATCCTGTTTCTACCGCTGGCCTTGGCCTGATAGAGCGCATCGTCTGCTGCCTTTATCAAGCATTCATAATCGGGATGACCGCTATAGACAGCGATGCCTGCGCTTATGGTCATTGTAACGCATTCACCGTTTTGAAGATAAATAGGGCGATCCTGGATTTTCTTTCTCAGTCGCTCGATGATGGTGTGGGCGGCGACTTTAGGCGTTTCAATAAGCACGATCATGAATTCTTCACCGCCGTAACGGAAAACATAGTCGCTGTTCCTCGTGCTCTCATAGAGCACTTCTGCAATCTTTTTCAGGATACTGTCGCCAGCGGCATGGCCATATGTGTCATTCACGGTTTTAAAATGGTCAATATCAATCATGGCGATGCTGAGCGAGGTGTTTGAGTGCATTGCCAGCGATATTTCATGTCTAAGAATGGTTGGCAGGAAGCGACGGTTTAACAGAAGGGTCAACGTATCCTTACCGCTTTCCAGTTTTTGGACTTCGTCAAATAGCGATCCCAGCAGCATATTTATTTTATAAATTTTGCTTCTGACCGTTTTAAGTAGCGGGGCATAATCCTGCTGTGTCAGTAGTGTGGTAGTACTATGGCCGCGAATGTAGTCATCCGTTTCCGTCATGATTGAGGCGATAGTGCGTATACCCTGAATATTACTGAAACTGGATTTCCCTTTATGGTTAAACCACAGGCCAAACTCTGAATCCCTCAGATCCTGGATGCTGGAAAGAGGCGTACCAGTGGCAACACTAAAAATAAAGGCATTTTCCCAATTTAGCAGCGATGCATTTTGACGCTCTCTCTCCATGCTGGCATTTTCCAGAATAGAAAATAGCCGATAGGATTCTTCATTTTTGGCTGCCAGATCGTGCGACTGTGAATAGGTTTTGCTCATTATCTCTATGGCAATATCCATAGAGATGGAGGCAAAACGCATGGCATCAAAGCATAGCGTTTTATCCTCTGCCGCCTGTGCGATGTCTTCATAAAGGTGCCATTTTAAACGCCGGGCTCCACGCTCAACCAGATCGACGGGAATACCAATGCGCGCATGAATCTGACCAATTTTCTTTTGATGATTAATCAGATCAGCCAGACGATCTCCGGTATTCGTTAAAATATCCACTATCCATTTGCTCATCGAACCATGGAGTCGATCGTGGACTTGCTGGCTGGAAAGAAACAGGGAAGCCTCTTGATCTTGGAGCATGTAGGAGTAAAACGCGTCAGCAAAGTCGGAGGCTTTCTGATCGGCGAGGGTTCGCAGTAGATTAAAAGATTTTTGTGAGGTTGTGGCTATCAATTGCATCCATTCTGATGTTATGACTTGATTGTAGTCTGGCTCACCGTTATCTCTCTGTTCATTAACGTTCAATAATTCGTTCAACTTTTAATCTCTTTTGCGAATATGTCGGATGCACTAGGATAGAAACGATCAATTTTTGCCTGAATAATTGGTATGTAATGACAGAGAGGGTCAATATGGCGTTGTTAAAAACAAATAAAATTAATCATTTCATGCAGGTACTATTCCTACTGTAGTCGTAAATGATAATGCTGTTTTTTTGATGTTAGAAGCTATTTTGAGATAAATTTATGAAAGTTAATGATCTGGTTACGGTTAAAACTGATGGAAAGACGCGTCGGGAAGGGACGATTCTTGCTGTAGAAACGTTTCAGGAAGGGATTATGTATTTAGTTGCATTAAAAGATTACCCTGCTGGTATCTGGTTTTTCAATGAGGTTGACAGCAAAGACGGGACGTTTGTTGAGCCAAAGATCTTGCCAGAAAAAGAGTAAAGGGAAACATACGATATACGAGCATTGTCCGAGTGAACAATGCTCGCTGTTATACCCGTCATACTTCACGCTGCATGTGCGTTGGCTTCTCTTACTCACCCCGGTCACCTACTTGAGTAAGCTTCCGGGGCATGCCATGCGCTTGCTGCTTTCTCCAGTATTAGAACGTTTCCCAGTTACCGTTTTCTGTATTAGCCTGGCGGGGCAGGGCGAGTGATGAACGGTCCTTAGCGGCGAGAGCGTTTGGCCGAACAGGAGCTGAATGGCTATTTGATAAATGGCTGGATAACTTAAATGTCGCAACGGCACGCGTAAGCAATGCTGCTTGCTCTTCCAACGATGCCGCTGCAGCACTGGCTTCCTGCACAAGCGAAGCATTCTGCTGTGTCACGCTGTCCATTTCTGATATCGCCTGACCGACCTGAGTAATTCCTCGACTTTGTTCGTCAGAAGCAGAAGCAATCTCCCCCATGATGTCGGTGACGTTAGTAACGGCATCGACGATCTCTTTCATGGTTTGACCTGCGTTATCAACCAGAACAGAGCCACTGCTGACCAGATTTACCGATTCAGAAATCAGCGTTTCTATCTCTTTTGCGGCTTGTGCACTGCGCTGTGCGAGGCTGCGAACTTCACTTGCTACGACGGCAAAACCGCGACCTTGTTCTCCTGCTCTGGCTGCTTCAACTGCCGCATTGAGTGCGAGAATATTCGTTTGGAAAGCAATGCTGTTAATAACGCTGGTAATTTCAGATATTTTCTTTGAGCTACCTGAAATACTGTTCATCGTGTTCACAACGTTTGCAACGATCTCACCGCCTTGTTTGGCCTTTCCTGAAGCATTTGCCGCGAGCTGGCTTGCATGGTGTGCATTTTCTGAGTTTTGCTTCACGGTTGCGGTTAATTGCTCCATGCTTGCCGCAGTTTGTTCAAGCGCTGAGGCTTGCTGTTCGGTTCGCGAGGAAAGGTCGGTGTTCCCAGATGAAATCTCCGTAGAACCTTGATAAATAGAGTCTGCGCTTTCCCGAACGGTAGTGACGGTAGTGACCAGAGAAGACTGCATTTGTTGAACGTTGCTGGCTAGCGTGCCAATTTCATTCCTGCCATAACGGTCCGATAGTTGAGTCAAATCACCTTGCGCAATACGCTGAATTCTCAGGACCAATTGATTGATTGGTTTGATGAGGATACTGCGCAGCAGGAAGAACGTTAGAAGCGTTAAAATGGTAGCCAGCGCAAAGCTGCCACCCATCAACGAATATCCAAGCAGTGCGTTTTTATGCGCGGTTTCGTTTAAGTCTTTCGCTCTTTGCGTGCGGTAAGCGACAGCCTCTAGCAAAAATTTATTATAGGCTAAATCTAGAACCCGAGTTTCTTCGGATTCGAGAGTGATAACCTCTTCAAATAGCCCTTGTTTTGCTGCAGTGAGCATCAGCATAATGCCTTGATTGACATAAGCATCATAGGATTTACGCAGATCGCCGTCCAACGCTATATCTTGAGGTGTTTTAATCGTGCGTTGTTCATAGACGAGAAAGGCTTTTTTTGATTGTTCCAGACGCTGCTCAGCCTGTTTCAGGTTGTCATTGAAGACCTGAGAGTCGCCAATACGAGCTGCCGCTGCGGCCTGAATGAGCAGCAGACGTGCAGTGCGAAGGTGGTTGGAACTGTTTGAGATCCCCATTCGGGTGTCGATTTCTTGTGTGACGTCGTCTAATGACTGATTGCTGCTTTGTAGAAAATAGCTGGATGTGCCGATAGATGCTGCAAATAACAGCATGATACCACCCAGAATAATGATGAATAAGGGAACTAGCCGTAAATTGCTCAGCATGCTGGCCTCGGCGTGCTGCTCAGACCTTGACGTTATTTTCATATCCATTCGCTCATTCTCAGGAGTTTATGATTTACCATGCCACTCGCTGCGGCATTGGCGTTTAGGTTTTAGTGTCTACATTAATGACAATTCATTAGCTAAACAACCAATGTAAAAGATAATCGGCTCATATTGGGAAACCTTAATCAAATTCGATGCGATCCGGATCACGTTTTTAACGCTTTAAAAAGAAAAGAGAAATACGTGATGAGAAATCATACAGCTTGAGAATAAAGAGTCTACCCCCTAACTTTATTTGTTTGAGGTTCAACGCTATTATGGCAAATCTATCTTCGGAGGGGTTTTTTTTGGAAAAGCGCACGCATTTTTTTTCTGATAAAAAAGTTGTTTTTTTTATCGCCACATTATGTTGTTTGCTCTGGGGAAGTGCTTATCCGGCAATTAAAAATGGCTATGAGCTGTTTCACATTGCAGATAATGATATTCCTGGGAAACTCGTTTTTGCGGGCTACCGGTTCACGTTCGCTGGGCTGTTGCTTTTGATACTTGCTGTGTTAACCGGACGTTCCATCGGGCGATTTCAGCGTGGGCAGTTAGTTCAGTTGACCACATTGGGAATATTCCAGACATCGTTGCAATATGTTTTTTTCTACATTGGTCTGGCATACACTACCGGCGTTAAAGGTTCGATCATGAATGCAACCAGTACTTTTTTCAGCGTACTGCTTGCTCATTATTTATACCAAAATGATAAATTAAATATCAACAAGCTAATTGGTTGTATATTAGGTTTTGCTGGTGTAATGGTTGTTAATATCAACAGTAACGGAATGAATATTGATTTTACGCTGTTAGGTGATGGGTTCGTTGTTATTGCTGCATTTATTTTGTCTGCATCTACTATATATGGTAAGCGTATATCACAAACGATGGATCCAACCGTTATGACCGGTTACCAACTGGCGATTGGCGGGATCATTTTAACGATATCAGGGTACTGTTCTGGCGGGACACTCATCATACCTGATTGGAAAGCTGTACTGATGCTAGGCTACCTGATTTTGCTTTCTTCCGTCGCTTTTTCATTATGGAGCCAATTGCTGAAATATAATCGGGTCGGTATGGTTGCACCATTCAATTTCCTTATCCCAGTTTCTGGTACGTTGTTGTCAGCACTGTTTCTGAACGAAAGCATTCTGGAGTGGAAATATTTCTTTGCACTGGTCCTGGTTTGCTCAGGTATTTGGTTGGTTAATCGAATTGTTAAAAGCGATCGGTAAATGCCTTTGTACCCAGATTACCTATTTCCTGAAGTACTGCCTGGATAGCCATTAATTTCTTTATTATCAATACAATAATCTCTTTTAGGCGAAATCGGTATGTTTTTTGTCGTTGCGGTTGTGTCCCTGCAGAGGGGAGCGAAATGTTGTTTCCTAATATGTGATTAAGCGTTTTTTGGGTAAAAAGTGTAAATTTTTCATGAAAGGTATAAACTTACATAACGGAGTGTGTTCTGGGCGCAAGGGATTTTTTGTATATCTATCATTTATATAGCAAGCAAATTGTTTCTTTTTTATTATTTTTCATGCTCTTTTTTGTAACGTTTAGTGTGCGATTTTGGCGAAAAAATAGACATAAAAGTGATCTGACCAGACAGAATTTAGTCCATAATGCTTTCATTTTTGTGATTGGTATCACATAATAGCCAAAATTATTATTACGTTGCGTTGTATGTGCTATGGATTAGACGGTACAGTTGCGCTGTTTTAGGATTAATCCTATGCTTTAGCTGAAGCGAGTCTTAAGTGTGGAACTAACAAAGCAACGGATGAACGGATCCTCCGCGTGAAGCGTAAAGTTGGCAAGTAACGATTGCCCGAATAATAAATGATAAAGTAGTAACTTGCAGTACCTGGCAACGATAGTTTTTTATGCCATCAATGGAGAGTGATTTTCGAACTGGGCGATATGGTCTATCACCTAACTTATGTTTTAAACATAGCCTGTCGGGATGGGAAATATGGGTACCTCTGAATTACTCAAACACATTTATGACATTAATCTGTCTTATTTGTTACTGGCGCAACGCTTAATTAATGATGAAAAAGCTTCTGCGATGTTTCGTCTTGGAATTAATGCCGAGATGGCAGATATCTTGATGCAACTGAGTTTACCGCAGATGGTGAAATTGGCAGAAACTAACCAGCTGATATGCCATTTTCGTTTTAACGATCACAATACAATCAAAGTCTTGACTCAGGAATCACGCGTGGATGATTTACAACAAATTCATACGGGAATTTTGTTGTCGAGTAACTTATTACAACAGTTAACTTCGAAAGAAGAAAACCTGCCTAAGAAAAGGGCATAAGTAATGGCGGAGAAAAGTATTGTTCAGGAGGCGAAAGACATCCAATTGGCGATGGAGCTCATTTCGCTCGGTGCTCGTTTACAGATGCTGGAAAGTGAAACACAGTTAAGTCGCGGGCGTTTGATTAAACTGTACAAAGAACTTAGAGGAAGTCCGCCACCCAAGGGAATGCTACCTTTTTCAACGGATTGGTTTATGACCTGGGAACAGAATATTCATTCATCAATGTTCTACAACGCTTACAGTTTTTTAATCAAGAATGGGCAGTGCAGCGGTGTTGAAGCGGTTATTAAATCTTATCGACTTTACTTGGAGCAGTGTGCGCCGCAGAGCGATTCTCCACTGCTGGCATTGACGCGGGCTTGGACCTTAGTCCGTTTTGTTGACAGTGGTATGCTGCAACTATCGTCATGTAATTGCTGCAAAGGGATGTTCATTACTCACGCTCATCAGCCTAAAAACAGTTTTGTCTGTAGTTTGTGCCAACCCCCTTCCAGAGCGGTAAAAAGGCGTAAACTTTCGCAAAATCTTGCCGATATAATACCTCAACTGCTGGATGAACAGGTAAAACACGCAGTCTGAGCCTGTAGCGATTTGTGAATCTATCACTGTTGGTTGCGAAAGCGGTGATAGATTTCTTCCTCTAAAACGTCTTGGCTACGGCTCCGCAGTTTTATCTCTCTTTCTGCCCACCCTTTTTTATTATAAGGATTTCTTGTGCTGGTTATATTGGGTTATGTCGTAATTGTGGCCTCGGTACTCGGCGGTTATCTCATGGTCGGTGGGGCCTTGGGTGCGCTTTATCAACCTTCGGAGCTGCTGATTATCGGCGGTGCTGCGGTAGGTGCTTTCATTGTTGGTAATAATGGAAAGGCGATAAAAGCAACACTACGTGCACTACCTCTTTTGGTCAAAGGCTCTAAGTATAATAAAGCATTGTATATGGACCTCATGGCTTTACTCTTCCGTGTGATGGCCAAATCTCGTCAACAAGGTATGCTTTCTCTGGAATTTGATATTGATAACCCTCGTGAGAGTGAAATCTTCTCAAGCTATCCGAATATTCTTTCTGACAACAATGTGGTTGAATTTATTACCGATTATTTGCGCTTGATGGTCAGCGGTAACATGAATGCGTTTGAGATTGAAACGCTGATGGATGAAGAGATCGAAACGATTGAGCATGAAAGTGAAATACCTGCATCCAGTTTGACGATGATGGGTGACGGTCTTCCTGCATTTGGTATCGTTGCTGCCGTCATGGGGGTTGTTCACTCGCTGGCCTACGTTGACCGGCCTGCGGCTGAGTTAGGGATGATGATCGCTCACGCTATGGTGGGTACCTTCCTAGGGATTTTGCTTGCTTACGGTTTTGTCTCCCCATTAGCCGCATTGCTGCGCCAAAAAAATGCAGAAAAAGTCAAAGTATTACAGTGCATTAAAGTCACTTTACTGTCGAGCCTTAATGGCTACGCTCCGCAAATTGCCGTTGAATTTGGTCGTAAAACACTGTACTCAACAGAGCGTCCTTCCTTTACCGAATTGGAAGAGCACATTCGTCGTGTGAAATCGCCGACTCAGCCTGCGTCGGACAGTAACGCATGAAACATCAGCATCCCATTATTCGCAAAAAGCGTAAGTCTGGGCATGGGGGTCACCATGGTGGCTCCTGGAAGATTGCCTACGCTGACTTCATGACAGCAATGATGGCATTGTTTCTTGTAATGTGGCTTATTGCCATTTCTACGCCAATGCAACTGGCGCAAATCGCAGAGTATTTTCGTACCCCGTTAAAGGTTGCATTAACTTCGGGTCCTAAATCAAGCGACAGTTCCAGTCCCATCCCAGGTGGAGGGAATGACCCCACTCAGCAAGATGGTGAAGTGAAAAAAGTCATCAAAACGGATAACGTGGAAAAGAAGTTGGATGAGGCAAGGCTCAATAAATTGCGTGAACGTTTGGATCAGTTAATTGAGGCTGACCCTCGATTACGAGCACTCCGCCCACATCTGTTAATTGAAATGATTGATCAAGGGTTACGCATCCAAATTATCGATAGTCAAAATCGCCCCATGTTTAAAACTGGGAGTGCACAGGTTGAGCCCTATATGCGAGATATCCTGCGTGCGATAGCCCCTATCTTGAACGATTTCCCGAATAAGTTGAGTATATCAGGCCATACTGATGATGTTCAGTATACGACGGGGGAACGTGGTTATAGTAACTGGGAATTGTCCGCGGATCGTGCTAATGCATCACGTCGAGAGCTTATTTTTGGGGGCTTGTCTGATGGAAAAGTTTTGCGCGTTGTGGGTATGGCTGCGACAATGCACCTAAAACAGGCGGTAAGTGGGAATGATGCGATTAACCGGCGTATCAGTTTGTTGGTATTGAGCAGACAAGCTCAAAAGGATATTGAAGAAGAAAATGCAGAAAGTTCTGCTGTAAATATAGACAAGGTGGAAAATTTACAAAATATGGAGTTGAATAAGCCTAAACCTACCACTCCGGCTGCCGAAAATAGTGATAACAACAATATGAGTGGAAGTGGTGGGGCATCGCCACAACCAACTAATGGCGTTTCTGCTCCAGAGCGTCAGCAGCCAACCACTGCGTTGCCTGCTGCGCCTGATAGCCAGGCGACGCCTTCTAAATAAGCCGCGATTCACAGCAGAGGTGACCACGTGAGCATGGACATGAGTGCTTTCTATCAAACGTTCTTTGATGAAGCAGATGAATTACTGGCCGATATGGAACAACACTTATTGTTGTTAGATCCGTCAGAACCTGACACCGAACAGTTGAATGCGATTTTCCGTGCAGCCCACTCCATAAAAGGGGGCGCTGGCACATTCGGTTTTAAAGTATTGCAGGAAACTACGCACCTGTTAGAAAACCTACTCGATGGTGCAAGACGTGGCGAAATGCGTCTTAGCACTGATATCATCAACCTGTTTCTGGAAACAAAAGACATTATGCAGGATCAGTTGGACGCTTATAAAACCGCACAGGAACCCAATGCTGAAAGCTTTGAGTATATCTGTCAGGCCTTGCGCCAGCTTGCTCTGGAGTCTAAAGCCGAGGGTGATGCAGCACAGCCTGATGCGTCGGTTGCAACATCGCACTCTGCTAGCCCAGCATCTAACGGCGCAGGTAAAGGTGAAATGCGTATCGCATTAACTGGCCTGAAGTCTCAGGAAATACCTCAGATGCTGGAAGAGCTTGGCAATCTGGGGACGGTTAAAGATCCTCACCAAACTGACACTAGCGTAGAAGTGACATTAGTCACGTCTGAAAGCGAAGACGATATTAGCGCGGTACTGTGTTTTGTACTTGAGCCTGAGCAAATCAGCTTCAAATCTGCTGTGGCCAGCCAACCTGTTGTCGCTGAAGCCGTAGAGACAGTGGCTGTAGTTGAAGCGCCCGTCGTCGCCGCTCCAGTAGCTCCGTCTGCGCCAGTTGCTGCAAAACCGCAAGCTGCACCGGAAAATGGAAAAAATAAAGCAAAAACCGGTGATACCAGTATTCGTGTAGCAGTAGAGAAGGTTGACCAACTTATCAACCTCGTTGGTGAGTTAGTGATTACGCAGTCCATGCTGGC
Source organism: Pectobacterium brasiliense (assembly GCF_013449685.1). Lineage (GTDB taxonomy): Bacteria > Pseudomonadota > Gammaproteobacteria > Enterobacterales > Enterobacteriaceae > Pectobacterium > Pectobacterium brasiliense_A. The sequence goes on from NZ_JACDSF010000042.1 coordinate 98,795, forward strand.
GCAGCGCTCAAGTGAACTCGATCCTGTGGCACACGGCGATCTGCTCAACAGTATGGGGCAGTTGGAACGTAACGCTCGCGATCTGCAAGAATCAGTTATGTCCATCCGTATGATGCCAATGGAATATGTATTTAGCCGTTTCCCTCGATTGGTTCGTGACCTAGCTGCGAAATTGGATAAGCAGGTTGAACTCACGCTGATGGGGAGCTCGACTGAGCTGGATAAGAGTTTGATCGAACGTATTATCGATCCTCTGACGCACTTGGTGCGTAACAGCCTCGATCACGGTATCGAATCTCCAGATAAACGTGTAGCTGCAGGCAAGTCTGCGGTGGGTAACTTGACGCTCTCTGCGGAACATCAGGGCGGTAATATCTGTATTGAGGTTATCGACGATGGAGCAGGGCTCAACCGCGAGAGAATTTTGGCTAAAGCCTTGTCCCAAGGTTTAGCTGTTAATGATTCGATGTCTGATGAAGAAGTGGGCATGTTGATCTTTGCTCCAGGTTTTTCAACCGCTGAAAAAGTCACGGATGTTTCTGGCCGTGGTGTCGGCATGGATGTGGTGAAGCGAAATATTCAGGAAATGGGAGGTCATGTCGAAATCCACTTCCAGGCTGGAAAAGGCACGACGATCAGAATTCTGTTGCCATTAACGCTCGCCATCCTTGATGGGATGTCCGTTAAAGTTAACAAAGAAGTCTTTATTCTACCGCTTAACGCCGTGATGGAGTCCTTGCAACCGCAGTCGGAAGACCTGTATCCGTTAGCTGGCGGAGAAAGGGTATTACAGGTTCGTGGTGAATATTTACCTCTCGTTGAACTGTTCCATATCTTTGATGTGGATGGCGCTAAAACGGATGCTACTCAGGGGATTGTCGTTATTCTGCAAAGTGCTGGTCGACGTTATGCCTTGCTGGTCGATCAACTGATTGGGCAGCATCAGGTCGTCGTCAAAAACCTGGAAAGTAATTATCGCAAGGTGCCAGGCGTTTCAGCCGCTACTATCCTTGGTGATGGCAGTGTTGCGCTGATTGTGGATGTTTCAGCGTTACAAGCGCTTAATCGTGAAAAGCGTGCGGTTGAAACTGCTGCTTAATAAAACAGATCGTTAATAAAGGGTGGAAAACAACATGACTGGACTTGCAAGCGTCACGAAATTAACTGGCGAAACAGTAGGACAGGAATTCCTGATTTTTACGCTGGGTGACGAAGAGTACGGCGTTGATATTTTAAAAGTACAAGAAATTCGTGGTTATGATCAGGTAACGCGTATTGCCAACACACCTTCCTTTATTAAAGGTGTGACCAACCTACGCGGTGTCATTGTACCGATCGTTGACTTGCGCATTAAATTCGCCAAGCAGGATGTTGAATACGATGACAACACGGTTGTCATTGTTCTCAACCTGGGTCAGCGTGTTGTCGGGATTGTTGTAGATGGCGTGTCTGATGTGTTGTCATTGACCGCAGACCAAATCCGTCCTGCACCGGAGTTTGCTGTAACGCTGTCAACAGAGTACTTGACTGGTTTAGGTTCTCTGGGCGAGAGAATGCTGATTCTGGTTGATATCGAGAAACTGTTGAGTAGCGAGGAAATGGCGCTGGTTGATAGCGTATTGAAAGTCTAATCTATCGGCCTTCAGGGGCTGCGAAAGTGGCCCCAAAAACCTTCCTTAGCTACATCCTTGTCAGTTCAGAAATTCGTAAAGATATCCAGAATAATGCCGATAATATCGGTGGTTGGTCTACTCAAAAGGCGTTATATGTTTAACCGTATAAAAGTTGTTACAGGTCTGATGCTTGTACTGGTGTTGTTTGGGGCGCTTCAGCTTATTTCTGGTGGTTTATTCTTTAGTGCATTAAAAAATGATAAGGATATCTTCAGTTCAACGCAGGTTATTAACCAAAAGCGTTCCGAGCTGGATTCAGCATGGTCATATTTATTACAGACCCGCAATACACTTAACCGTGCGGGGACGCGTTTTGCACTCGATGCAAGCGGTACGGGAGCGGGTGTTGGTGGCAAAGAGCTTCTTATCTCTGCTGAAAAGCAGCTCGCGGTGGCAAATGATTATTTCCTTCGATATGAGAAAATACCTCAAGATACACGGCAGGATGACAGTATTTCTCGTAGTGTAAAAGAAAACTATGTCGCTCTGAATGCTGCATTGACTGAACTGATTCAGTTTTTAAATGCAGGGGAATTTAAGAAATTTATTGAGCAACCAACCCAGCGCTTTCAGGATAATTTTGAAAAAGCGTATTATGTCTATAAAGCAGAAAACGATAAACTTTATCAGGCTGGTATAGCTAAAAATGATGCTGCTTATGATTCGGCGCTTTGGATCTTAAGTTCCATTATTATTCTTGTTTTTGCCCTAGCGTTGTTTTCCTGGTTTGGTATTCAGCAGTTATTAATTAGACCGCTAAATAGTATCGTTGAACATATTCGCCATATTGCGAAAGGCGATTTGACAAAAACGACTAATTTTCACAGCAGTAATGAAATGGGCATACTGGCTGACAGTATTCGCCATATGCAAAGTGAGTTTGTTTCAACGGTTAGTGCGGTTCGACAAGGCGCTGATGCCATTTATACTGGTGCTACAGAAATTAGCGCGGGTAACAACGATCTTTCATCGCGAACCGAGCAACAAGCTGCTTCATTAGAAGAAACGGCAGCAAGCATGGAACAGTTGACCGCAACAGTTAAACAGAATGCGGAAAATGCGCGTCAGGCCAGCCAGTTGGCGCTGAGTGCCTCAGAGACGGCGCAGAGGGGGGGCAAGGTAGTCGATAATGTCGTCAAAACCATGCACAATATTGCTGGAAGTTCACAAAAAATTGCCGATATTACTAGTGTGATTGATGGTATTGCTTTTCAGACTAACATTCTTGCGCTGAATGCGGCGGTTGAAGCAGCCAGAGCTGGGGAACAAGGTCGTGGATTTGCGGTTGTTGCAGGTGAAGTCCGTAATTTGGCACAGCGTAGTGCTCAGGCCGCGAAAGAAATTAAAAGTTTGATTGAAGATTCTGTCAGCCGAGTCGATGAAGGTTCTGTACTGGTTGAAAGCGCAGGCGAGACGATGGGAGAAATCGTCAGTGCTGTCACTCGTGTAACGGATATTATGGGCGAAATCGCCTCGGCTTCTGATGAGCAAAGCAAAGGTATTGATCAGGTCGGCTTGGCTGTAACTGAGATGGATCGGGTTACGCAGCAAAACGCCTCCTTGGTTGAAGAGTCTGCTGCTGCTGCTGTTGCATTGGAAGATCAAGTGAAAATACTGAATCAGGCCGTTGCCGTATTCCGTCTCTCTGAAGATGCGAGCTCGTTTAGAAGGACAACTCTAGCGACAGCGCAAAAAACCGCATTGTTAGCTTCATCAGCGAATGGCGGTAAAAAATCTAAAGAAGGTTCACCAAATGGTAATTGGGAAACGTTCTAAGCAGAATTGTCATATAGACTATACACTAAATAATTAGAGTTGCAGGCAGGCGGCAAGAGAAGGACAAATTCGTCGGGAACGAATTTGACCAGCCAACGGCTGGCCTCCGGTGAGAGACAGGATGTCTCTCATTTAATCCCGATGAGCTTACTTGAGTAAGTGATTCGGGTGAATGAACGTAGCCAACGCATATGCGGCTTGAAGTAACGGGTATATAAGTAACCCAAGCTCTAGGGACGCTGAGCTAATCTCCAGCCGCTGATATTTAGGTGACTGGGTGATTGTCAACTCGCCATAATTTAGAAAAATGAACATGCGAGTAATTGATTGATGCACACTTGAGGTTGGTGAGTAATACAGCAGTTGGTGCTTTGAAGCAGAGTAATTCGTGATATTGTTTAATCTGTAACTTATGTTATGGATATGGTGGGGTTAGTATTAAAGCCAAATAATAAAGCAGGTAGCACAGCAGTGATGAGAGGGACAGAGCCACCCGATAGCATGTCGCTGTGGTAGAACGAACACGCTGACTTGTTCAGTTTGCAGAACTTGCGGGATGTATTACCAATAAAGTGTCAGTTTCAATCGTAATGCGATGAGTAATTGACGAATGACAATAAAAATCTGCGGTAGCTGTGAAGGAAAGTTCAAATTGAAAAAACATCATAGCAAGCATCAGTATCCGAGCAGTATGATATGAAAAGTACGCCATCGAGAAATCGCCCCGAGTCTGCTTCTATTCTGACGCAGATGGTTGACAGATTGCCGTTGTCGGATACCCATTTTCGCCGAATCAGCCAATTAATATATCAGCGTGCTGGCATTGTCCTTGCCGATCACAAACGTGAAATGGTTTACAATCGTTTAGTTAGACGTCTTCGCTTGCTTGGAATCAATGATTTCGGTCAGTACTTAGCACTATTAGAGTCAGATCCTAACAGTGCAGAATGGCAAGCTTTTGTTAATGCGTTAACCACTAACTTGACGGCATTTTTCCGCGAAGCTCACCATTTTCCTATCTTGGCTGAGCATGCCAAAAAACGTCCGAACGGTTACACCATCTGGAGTACGGCCGCTTCTACAGGGGAAGAACCGTATTCATTGGCGATGACTCTTGCTGAAGTTTTGGGTAATAAAGCGAGCGGGTGTCAGGTATGGGCCAGCGATATTGATACGCAGGTATTAGAAAAGGCAACCGCTGGCATCTATCGCCAGGAAGAGTTGCGATCTCTTTCTCCACAGCAACTACAGCGGTTTTTTTTACGCGGTACTGGGCCACATAGTGGTTTGGTTCGTGTTCGCCCTGAGCTTGCGTCAATGGTGCATTTTCAACAACTCAATCTGCTCGCACCTGATTGGTCCGTTCCTGCGCCATTTGATGCTATTTTTTGTCGTAATGTAATGATTTACTTCGATAAAGAAACTCAAGAACGTATTCTCCGTCGATTCGTCCCGATGCTTAAGCCGGGTGGGTTGTTATTTGCTGGGCATTCAGAGAATTTCAGCCAGATCAGTCGTGAGTTCTATTTGCGTGGGCAAACTGTATATGGGCTGGCTAAGGAAAGATAATGAGCAAGATAAGAGTGTTATGTGTTGATGATTCTGCCTTAATGCGTCAGATCATGACTGAAATAATTAATAGCCATTCTGATATGGAAGTTGTCGCAACTGCGCCAGATCCATTAGTTGCTCGTGATTTGATTAAAAAATTCAATCCTCAGGTATTAACACTGGATGTTGAAATGCCTCGTATGGATGGGTTGGATTTTCTAGAGAAACTTATGCGTTTGCGCCCAATGCCGGTTGTCATGGTATCGTCCCTGACGGGAAAAGGTTCAGAAATTACGCTACGCGCGCTGGAGCTTGGTGCGATTGATTTTGTCACCAAACCTCAGCTAGGTATCCGTGAAGGTATGCTGGCATACAGCGAACTGATTGCGGAAAAAATTCGTATGGCTGCGAAAGCGCGCCTGCCGCAACGTAGCACTGGGGTAGAGCCGACAAGGATTATTCAACATACGCCATTGTTAAGTAGTGAGAAATTGATTGCGATTGGTGCATCAACGGGTGGGACGGAAGCGATACGGCATGTATTACAGCCCCTGCCGCCGACAAGCCCTGCATTACTGATCACTCAGCATATGCCACCTGGCTTTACGAAGTCTTTCGCCGAGCGTTTGAACAAGTTGTGTCAGATTACGGTGAAAGAAGCAGAAGATGGGGAACGTGTTCTTCCTGGTCATGCATACATTGCACCAGGCGCACGCCATCTTGAACTGGCTCGTAGTGGGGCAAACTATCAAGTACGTTTAAATGATGGACCTCCTGTTAATCGTCATCGTCCATCAGTTGATGTGTTATTCCGTTCGGTTGCTCAATACGCTGGGCGAAATGCTGTAGGGGTAATCCTTACTGGGATGGGGAATGATGGGGCTGCTGGCATGTTGGATCTCCATCAGGCCGGCGCTTATACCCTGGCCCAAAATGAAGCAAGTTGTGTAGTTTTCGGGATGCCACGTGAAGCGATTGCGATGGGTGGCGTCGATGAAGTGGTGGATTTGCACCAGGTGAGTCAGCGTATGTTGGCACAAATCTCTGCCGGACAGGCATTACGTATATAAGCAGCTCTCGGTGAGCAATAAATATTTTAGGAGTAGGTATGGCCGATAAAGAACTCAGATTTCTAGTAGTGGATGATTTTTCGACGATGCGCCGAATTGTCCGTAACCTGCTGAAGGAACTGGGCTTTAATAACGTAGAAGAGGCAGAGGACGGCGCAGATGCACTGAACAAGCTTCGCTCCAGTACTTTTGATTTTGTCATTTCTGACTGGAATATGCCCAACATGGATGGACTGGAGTTATTACAGACTATTCGTGCTGATGGCGCACTTTCCAGCCTTCCCGTGCTGATGGTAACGGCAGAAGCGAAGAAAGAGAACATTATTGCTGCGGCACAAGCGGGTGCTAGCGGCTATGTAGTTAAACCATTTACTGCAGCTACCCTTGAAGAAAAACTGAGTAAGATTTTCGAAAAATTGGGTATGTAAGGGGATCTTATGACGCCACATATGCCGTCCGTGAACGACACTGCTTCAGCAACCGAGATCATTTCGCGTATCGGCCAATTGACTCGTATGCTTCGCGACAGTTTGAAAGAGCTGGGTCTGGATAATGCGATAGCTGAAGCAGCAGAGGCTATTCCTGATGCCCGCGATCGTCTTGACTATGTTGTTCAGATGACTGCGCAAGCGGCAGAGCGTGCTCTGAACTGCGTAGAGGCTGCACAACCACGTCAAAACCAACTAGAAGCGGATGCCAAATCCTTGAAGACCCGTTGGGATGAATGGTTTGAAAATCCAATTGAACTGGCTGATGCGCGTGAATTAGTGACGGATACGCGTAGCTATCTTGAGGATGTCCCACAGCATACCTCGTTTACCAATGCTCAGTTGTTGGAAATTATGATGGCGCAGGATTTCCAAGACCTTACTGGTCAGGTAATCAAGCGTATGATGGATGTTGTCCAGGAGATTGAAAAACAACTGCTGATGGTGTTGCTGGAAAATATTCCAGAAAAACCAGATGCACCTAAGCGTGCAAGTGATGGTCTGCTGAATGGACCTCAGTTGGATAAAGGTGCCGCAGGGATTGTTGCTAATCAGGATCAGGTTGATGACCTTCTGGATAGTCTTGGGTTCTAATAAATCTTTCTTCAAGAAAGGAAGTCACTTCCTTTCTTGAAAAGATGACGAACACTATCACTCGGTTATTTATGGCCAGTATTTATGGCCATAAATAGCTAAATTCGCTTTTCCCTTCCCCTCAATTCTTACTATGCGTTAAAGAAGCATGGGTTTTTCTCGTTGTTCCAGCCATAAAACTTTCTCGTATTTGTCATGCTAAGCAGCAAATGCCTATCCCGAAAGTCGTAATAGGAACGCCATAGTGGCTGAAGATAGCGATCTAGAAAAAACAGAGGCCCCCACTCCCCAAAAAGAGGAAAAGGCGCGTGAAGAAGGGCAGATCCCGCGCTCGCGAGAGCTGACTTCTGTTCTGATGATGGTCGCAGGTCTGGCTATTTTGTGGATAGGAGGCGAAGCCATGGCTGGCCGATTGGCCAGAATTGTCTCACAGTCGTTAAATTTTGATTACGCAACGATTGGTGATGATACTCAAATGTTACGGCATGTTGGCTCATTACTGCGTCAGGCAGTATCGGCATTAATGCCCATTATGCTAGGCGCTGTGTTGGTTGCGCTGTCTGCACCTTTGCTACTTGGTGGGATATTATTTAGCACTAAATCATTAAAGGTTGACTTCAAAAAATTAGATCCCATTTCTGGTCTCAAACGATTGTTTTCCGCCCAATCGCTGGCTGAGCTCTTCAAAGCAATATTGAAATCAGTCATGGTTGGGATCATTAGTACCTTGTTCTTGATTCATAATTGGCCGACGATATTGCATCTGGTATCCGAAGCACCGACTGCGGCGATGGGTGATGCGCTGGAACTGGCCGTGATGTGTGGTTTCCTTATCATCATGGGGCTCATTCCTATGGTCGCTTTTGATGTGTTTTGGCAAGTTTGGAGCCACATCAAAAAGTTACGAATGAGCAAGCAGGAAATTCGTGATGAGCATAAACAGAGCGAAGGTGACCCGCATGTTAAAGGTCGTATTCGTCAGCAGCAGAGAGCCATTGCTCAGCGTAGAATGATGGCTGATGTGCCGAAGGCTGATGTGATAGTCACTAACCCGACGCATTATGCGGTAGCATTACGTTATGATGAGAAAAAAATGAATGCGCCGAGAGTGTTAGCTAAAGGGGCTGGTGAGATCGCGTTGCGTATTCGTGATTTGGGGGCCGAACATCGCGTTCCTATTTTAGAAGCCCCTCCGTTGGCGCGAGCGCTATTTCGTCATTCAGAGGTCGGACAGCATATTCCGGCTGCGCTATATGCCGCTGTTGCAGAAGTCTTAGCCTGGGTTTATCAACTGAAACGCTGGAAGCGGGAAGGTGGATTAATTCCTAGAAAACCGAAACATCTACCCGTGCCGGATGCACTGGATTTTGCTAAAGAGAATATTACTGATGGCTAATTTGGCCTCTTTGCTTCGTTTACCGAGTAATATGAAAGGTGGCCAATGGCAAATATTAGCCGGACCAATACTGATCCTGTTGATACTTTCCATGATGGTATTGCCGCTGCCGCCATTCATTCTGGATCTGTTATTTACCTTTAACATTGCACTGTCCATCATGGTATTGCTGGTTGCGATGTTTACACAGCGGACGTTGGAGTTTGCTGCGTTCCCTACGATTCTGCTGTTTTCTACTTTATTGCGTCTTTCGCTCAACGTCGCTTCTACCCGTATCATTTTGTTGGAAGGGCATACAGGGACGGCTGCCGCAGGTAAAGTGGTTGAAGCATTTGGTCACTTTCTGGTAGGCGGAAATTTTGCCATTGGTATCGTGGTCTTTATCATTCTTGTCTTAATCAACTTCATGGTTATCACTAAAGGTGCCGGACGTATCGCTGAAGTCGGTGCTCGCTTTGTGTTGGATGGCATGCCAGGCAAACAGATGGCGATCGATGCCGATCTTAATGCTGGGATCATTGGTGAAGAAGAAGCGAAAAAGCGCCGTGCTGAAGTCACTCAGGAGTCAGATTTTTATGGCTCAATGGACGGTGCCAGTAAATTCGTGCGCGGTGACGCTGTCGCTGGGTTGATTATCATGGTCATCAACGTCATTGGTGGATTGGTTGTTGGTGTCGCGCAGCACGGTATGCCAGTAGGGCAGGCTGCAGAAAGCTATACGCTGCTTACTATCGGTGATGGACTGGTTGCCCAGATTCCAGCTCTGATTATTTCTACCGCAGCAGGTGTCATTGTTACTCGCGTGAGTACCGATCAGGACGTTGGCCAGCAGATGGTCACCCAGCTATTCAATAACCCACGAGTGATGGTGCTGAGTGCGGCGGTTATTGGACTTATTGGTCTGGTTCCAGGAATGCCCAACTTTGTCTTTCTGTTATTCACCGCATCTTTGTTAGGGCTTGCCTGGTGGATGCGTGGAGAACAGCAGAAAGAACCCGCGATGCAACCTATACCAGCATCAATGGAGAAGCATCAAGTTATTGAAGCCAGCTGGTCTGATGTACAGCTTGAGGATCCGCTGGGTATGGAAGTCGGTTATCGATTAATCCCAATGGTTGACGCGCAGCAAGATGGCGAGCTGCTCGGCAGGATTCGTAGTATCAGGAAGAAGTTTGCCCAGGAAATGGGATACTTACCGCCAGTGGTTCATATCCGGGATAATTTGGAACTTCAGCCTGCCAGCTATCGCATATTGATGAAAGGTGTTGAGGTAGGTAGCGGTGAGGCTCATCCTGGTCGTTGGATGGCGATCAACCCAGGCAATGCAGTTGGCTCTTTGTCTGGAGATATCACGCAGGATCCAGCGTTTGGGCTGCCTGCGGTCTGGATTGATAATGCTCTCAAAGATCAAGCTCAAGCTCAAGGGTTCACCGTCGTAGAGGCAAGTACTGTAGTAGCAACGCACCTGAACCACTTAATCGCATTGCATGCCAGTGAACTGTTTGGGCGACAGGAAGCTCAGCAACTGATGGATCGTGTTGCTCAGGAAATGCCAAAACTGACAGAAGATTTCATTCCGGGTGTAGTGACGTTAACGACCTTGCATAAGGTGTTGCAAAATCTGCTGAGCGAAAGAGTTTCGATAAGGGATATGCGCACCATCATGGAGACGTTGGCTGAACATGCGCCGGTGCAACCGGATCCTTATGAGCTCACTACGGTAGTTAGGGTTGCTCTGGGGCGTGCGATTACTCAGCAGTGGTTCCCAGGGGACAGTGAACTTCAGGTTATCGGTCTGGAAGGTTCGCTGGAACGCCTTCTGTTACAAGCGCTTCAAGGTGGTGGTGGTCTCGAACCGGGGCTTGCCGATCGTCTGCTTGAACAGGCAAAACAAGCGCTACAGCGACAGGAAATGTTGGGTGCTCCGCCTGTTTTGCTTGTGAATCATGCTTTACGCGCTTTGCTTGCCCGATTCTTGCATCGCAGCTTGCCAAATATGGCCGTACTTTCTAATTTGGAAATCAGCGATCACCGTCAGATCCGGATGACATCAGTGATAGGGGAAGCTCAGAGATGAGAACGATGATTTGCTCTATGGTCGCAATCGCGCTGACACTTCCGTTTTATGCCACCGCGACACCAGGTAGTTGGAACGGAAGTCTGCCTGGAATCAAACTCGATTACCGTGGCGAAATGGTTACCACGTCGGCTTTTTCTCCTAACATAGCAATTAAGCCAGAGGAAACCATTACAACAATATATTGGCGGCATCTTATTGATTCAGAGATACCGACAGGGCTTGTGGTTAAACTCTGCTCACAATCTCCGCAGCGTTGTGTTGACCTAGGTGGAAGTGGTGACGGGCAAACTCAGTCATTCGAGGGGCTTGCGGCTAGCAATGAGTTCCGCTTTGTCTACTATATTGCGGGGAATGGCCGTGTTAATCACACTTTCAGTGTGCGTAAGATCGATATTGCGGTAAATTATAAATAGCTTTCTAAGTGCTGTTTAGATAAACAAAAGTCTCTGCCTAAAACCCAGAGACTTTTAGAATGTAATTTTCCTACCGCCAACTGTTACACTTTTCGAGTGACCATCTGGACCATACAAACCTTGGCCATGGCGAGGCTTCAATATGTTGATGGCTTCGTTTGTATAGGCAATATGCCGGCTAAGCAGAAGACCATTGTGCTGATTCTGATCATTCAAACGTCTGGTTAACTCTTGCACTTGCTGCCAGTAAGTCGACAGATTTTCAATGCCGTCATAGGGGGCTTGTAGCTTAAGAGTCGATTCAGTTTTATGGCGCTGTGTTTCCAAATGCTGCATCGTCGCTAACAAGGAGGTTTTTTTCTCTGTTACCTGTTGCAGCGCGATGCTATTAATATGACCCGCGCAAAGCAGGGTTTGCTCTTCGGACATAACAACATCGAGTTCACGTAGGTTGCTCAGCAACTGATCCAGAATCGATTGCAGATTTTCCATAACTATTCATTACCTGCTAAAAAATCCTGCGTCTCTTTAAGCAGTGCATCTGCGATTTTTCCAGCATCAATTTTAAGTGAGCCATCACGAATTGCCTGCTTTAAAGTTTCAACGCGGTTCATGTCGATGTCCTGCGTACCCGGTTGCATCAATTTTGCCTGCGCGTCGCTCAGTTTTACCTGTGTTGCGCTAACTTCAGACTGAGCTTCAGCTTGTTTACGTTTAGCTTTAGCGACATCACCAGATTCGCGCTGCTGAACTTGACTGACCGGCTTCAGTGACTGGGTGCGATCAATACTCATAATACGTCCCTCTGATTTGAGGATAAATAGTTAATAAACAATGTGTTGAGAAATTTCCGTCACATTGGTGTTTAATTGTAAAACGTCGTCAGTAATGACTCTGTAGCTATTATCGACAAACATGCGTAAATCTTTAATTAATTACTGTGAGATCAGAATAATCCCATCTTCGTTGGTGATTCCGCTGACTATTTGTCCATTTGCCGTTCTGACTCTGACCGCTTGCCCGGCTGCCGCATTGTTCATGGCCTTTCCTTCACCATTAATTGTGAAGCCTTCACCTTGGGCGATAATCTGCACTGATTGGCCTGCCTTTACGACCCAGGCGCGTCTGATCATCGCTACCGTAATAACTTGACCAGGTGTAAGATCGCGTAAGACGACTGCGCCCTCTGCGCCTGGTAACGTCAGTATGGGGCGCAACGGTAATAAATCGAGCCTGCCTTTTGTCAAACGAATGTCTTTTTCTGTCAGCGTGGTTCCACGATTTATAAGCCGTGCACTGGTGACATAATTCCCCGTTACCTGAACCTCTGTTTGAATGAAGCGGCGCTGTTGTCCGCAACGCACGGACAGGCTCACATTGCCCCACATTTTCGTATTTCCAGGCAGCGTGATTTGCGGCGCTTCGCACTGTGGCCATTGCGATTCTGGCGATTTTACCACAACGTTTACGGTATTCGTGCTTCCCTGAAAGCGTGAGGCAAAAAATTGATTGATCTGTGCAGGAAGGTCGTTTGCATTGACAGGGGCACAAAGGGTGAAAAAACAGGACGCCGCCAGATAGAAGTAATAATGTATTGTTTTCATTCCTGTTCGGCTCTCCTGATCCTGATGATATCGGGCATTAAGTGTAACGATGTCAACGTGAGGTTAAGGCAATAAATAGCGCTGCATTTGGTGTCTATTCGTTCGATGGCATAGCCATCATGAGAATTATCCTACTCACTCCAAATTCTAACTTGCGGAGGGAGCATGCTTGATAAATTAAACGCCTCGTTGCGGTTTCAGCAGGAAGCGTTGAACTTGCGTGCCCAGCGGCAGGAAATTCTGGCCGCGAATATTGCCAATGCAGATACACCCGGCTATCAGGCCAGGGATATCGATTTTGCCAGCCAGCTCAGTAAAACAATGGAGCAAGGGCGTGTGAACGGTACGGGTATCGCGCTGAAAACTACATCTGTACGGCATATACCGGCACAGAACTTTCAGCCACCGGAACTTGATTTGCTCTATCGCGTACCCGATCAGCCTGCATTGGATGGCAATACGGTCGATATGGATCGTGAACGCACTAATTTTGCCGATAATAGCCTGAAATATCAAACCAGCCTGACCGTTCTGAGTGGACAGATTAAAGGCATGATGTCGGTTCTGCAGTCAGGTTCATGATCGTAGCGCGATGAGAAGGTAAAGATTCATGTCGTTATTAAATATATTTGAAATTTCAGGTTCAGCGCTTTCTGCGCAATCTCAACGTCTGAATGTGAGCGCCAGTAACCTGGCTAACGCCGACAGTGTGACGGGGCCTGATGGCGAACCTTATCGCGCCAAGCAGGTTGTATTCGAAGTGAATGCCGCTCCGGGGCAGTCAACGGGTGGCGTACGCGTTGCCAATGTTATTGAAGATCCATCGCCTGCTCGTCTGGTTTATGAGCCGGGCAATCCGCTAGCTGATGGGCAGGGATACGTTCGCATGCCGAATGTTGACCCAGTGGCTGAGATGGTAAACACCATTTCTGCATCGCGCAGTTATCAGGCAAACGTCGAAGTGTTGAATACGACAAAATCGATGATGCTGAAGACGTTAACTATCGGGCAATAATCGGGAGACGAAATAGTGTCTGTAACAACTAATGATACGTCCTCGGCAACGAGAACACAGAGCACGTCGAGTACTTCGCCGACAACAACGGTAGAGAAAAACAGCAGTGCTGACCTACAGAATCAGTTTCTGACACTCCTGGTTGCGCAGTTAAAGAATCAGGATCCGACGAACCCGATGAGCAACGATCAGCTTGTAAGTCAGCTTGCTCAGCTTAATACGGTCAGCGGCATTGAGAAATTGAATACCACATTGGGTTCTATCTCTGGTCAGATTAATAACAATCAGTCTATGCAAGCCACAACGCTGATTGGTCACAGTGTCATGATCCCTGGAAAAGATATCCTTGTTGGTAAAGAAACCAGCACTCCCTTTGGTGTTGAATTGGAAAAAGCAGCGGAAGTCGTTACCGTCACTATTAATGATTCGACAGGTAAAGCCGTGCGTACCATTGAACTGGGGACACTTTCTGCTGGCGTTCACTCATTCAACTGGGATAGCAAACTTTCTGATGGCACGGTTGCACCTGATGGGGCTTACACCTTTACTGTAGCCGCCAGCACGAGTGGAGCACAGCAGGTTGTTCAACCACTGAGCTATGCCGTTGTCAATAGTGTTGTTCGTGGTGACAGCGGCGCATTGCTGGATTTAGGACTGCGCGGCAGAGCGACTATGGACGATGTCCGGCAGATTCTGTAACAGTATAAATTTCATGTTATTCCAGTGAAACTTACTAACTGGAATATGATTTAATCAATTCTCTGGAGAGCAACATGAGTTTTTCTCAGGCGATCAGTGGTATTAATGCAGCATCTAATAACCTAGATGTTATTGGCAATAACATCGCTAACTCAGCAACCGTAGGCTTCAAAGCTAGCACGGTTACCTTTGGTGATATGTTTGCAGGGTCGCAAGTCGGTATGGGTGTACAAGTGGCTGCAGTGTTGCAGGATTTCTCTAATGGCACCATCACGTCGTCTTCTCGAGACTTGGATGTTGCGATTAGTAACGGCGCCGGCTTTTATCGCATGCAAGATACCAATGGTGACACCTATTATAGCCGCAATGGTCAGTTTATGCTGAACGGCCGTAATATCGTCAATGCGCAAGGTATGCAATTGACAGGGTATCCTGCTGTCGGGGCACCACCTGTTGTTCAAACTGGGGGCGATCCACAGCCGCTGACGATTCCTGATGGCGATATGTTTGCTAAGGCTACTGATACCGCATCTTTGATAGCTAGCTTGAAGTCATCAGATTCTGTACCGTCCAGGCCTTGGGTTGCTGCCAATCCAACAGCTACACCTCCCGTATTAAGTACGGAGGGCCAGGAAGGAACCTTTAACAGCACAACGTCACTGACGACTTATGATAGTCAGGGGAATAAGCACGATTTTACGCTGTACTTTGTTAAGGTTAGCGATAATAACTGGAAGACTTATGCGCGTGATGGGTCTGCGGCATCCCCTAAATATCAAGATGTGGGTAATCTGGTTTTTGGCGCTAACGGTGCATTACTTTCCCAGAATCCGTCCCCCAATGCGACCACCGGCATAACGCCAGGAGCCCTTACACTCGATCTCGCGGGAACTAATGGCGCGGCGCAGGGGACGTTCACACTCGATTTTACGGGTAGCGTTCAGCAAAACACAGACTATAGCTATAAAAGCCCCGTTCAGAATGGCTATGCGCCAGGTGCCCTGACAGGATTTGCTATCCAAGGAGATGGTACGATCGAAGGTAGCTACAACAATGGTCAGAAACAAGCATTAGGCCAGATTGTGTTAGTGGGCTTTGCTAACCCAGGGGGGTTAGTGCCTAATGGGGATAACGTCTGGTCTGAAACGGCAAGTTCTGGGCAGGCTGTTGTTGGTGTTGCGGGTTCAGGAAATTTAGGTCGTCTCATCGGTAAATCGACGGAAGCGTCAAACGTTGATATGGGGCAAGAATTGGTCAACATGATCGTTGCGCAACGTAATTACCAATCAAACGCGCAGACGATTAAAACGCAGGACTCCATTCTGCAAACACTGGTTAGTATGCGCTAATTATCCTAACGGGGACATTGCATGGATCACGCGATTTATACGGCAATGGGTGGCGCGAGTCAGTCATTGGAAAAGCAGGCGATTACTGCGAACAACTTGGCAAACGCCTCAACGCCGGGTTTTCGGGCACAGCTTTCCGCGCTGCGTGCTGTACCAGTAAATGGGGTGACACTGCCTACCCGAACATTGGTTGTCGCTTCAACGCCTGGCGCTGATATGACTGAAGGCGTGATGAATTATACTGGCCGTGCAATGGATGTCGCTTTACCGAAAGAGAGTTGGCTGGCAGTACAAACAGCTGATGGCGGTGAAGCGTACACCCGTAATGGTAATATGGAGATCAACGCTGATGGGCAGTTGACTATACAGGGGCGTGTTGTGATGGGTGACGGCGGGCCGATTGATGTGCCGCAGCAGGCTCAGATCAGCATTTCTCCTGATGGTACGATTTCTGCCCTTAATGCTGGGGATCCACCGAATACTATTGCCCTGTTGGGGCGTTTGAAGCTCGTTAAGGCTACAGGACAAGAAGTTGAGCGGTCTGATGACGGTTTATTCCGCTTGACGCAACAGGCTCAGCAACAACGTGGTAATGTTCTGCAAAACGATCCCACTGTGCGTATTATGCCAGGTGTGATCGAAGGCAGTAATGTGAACACGGTTGATACGATGGTCGATATGATTGCCAATGCTCGTCGCTTTGAAATGCAGATGAAAGTCATTAGCAGTGTCGACGATAATGCACAACGCGCTAATCAGATATTAGCAATGGGTTAAGCGCCGAGTGCGCACAGGAGTGAATAAATGATCCGTTCTTTGTGGATTGCAAAAACCGGCTTAAATGCTCAGCAAACCAATATGGACGTTATTTCCAATAACTTGGCAAACGTCAGCACCAATGGTTTCAAGCGTCAGCGTGCGGTATTTGAAGACTTAATGTATCAAACCATTCGTCAGCCCGGTGCTCAATCTTCAGAGCAAACCATGCTACCGTCTGGTTTGCAGTTAGGTACAGGTGTTCGTCCGGTATCAACAGAGCGTATTCATACTCAAGGGACCTTTTCCGAAACGGGTAACTCTAAAGATGTTGCGATTAAAGGGCAGGGGTTCTTTCAGGTTCAGTTGCCTGACGGCACAACGGCTTACACGCGTGACGGTGCTTTCCAACTTGATGGTAATGGCCAGCTAGTGACGTCCAGCGGTTATCAGGTTCAGCCCGCTATCACTGTGCCAGCGAATGCGACAGAACTGAATATCGGTCGTGACGGTGTTGTCAGTGTTAAAGTGCAGGGACAGGCGGCAACAAACCAGATTGGCCAGTTGACGCTGACAACCTTTATTAACGATAGCGGCCTTGAGAGCATGGGTGAAAATTTGTATTTGGAAACCGCCAGCTCAGGTGCGCCAAATGAATCGAATCCAGGATTGAATGGTGCTGGTCTGCTGTATCAGAAATATGTCGAAACCTCTAACGTCAACGTGGCAGAGGAATTGGTATCGATGATTCAGACTCAGCGTGCTTACGAAATCAACAGTAAAGCAATTTCTTCTTCTGACCAAATGCTGCAGAAATTGACCCAACTGTAATAGGTAACCCGCTACTTTCAGGAGCGGGTGCTATTGTTCCTGAAAGTAGCCATGTAGACAGTGTTTAACGGGGTAATAATGACCATGAACACCCGATGAGTGGGCTAGTATGGTTTTGATTTACCTCGTGAATAGGTGAAATAGATTAATTTAAGGCGATATCCGCAGTGATAATGAATGCAAAGTCGGTTATCAAACCACTCCGCCGACACCGTCTGTTGGCATTGATCGCGATGCTAGCACTTAACGGTTGCGCCTATATTCCGCATGATAAAGTTGTCACTGGGCCTACGACTGCTCAGCCTGGATCGCCTGTATTAGCGGGTCCTAATGGTTCTATCTTCCAAACCGTGCAGCCGATGAATTATGGCTATCAGCCAATGTTTGAAGATCGTCGCCCACGTAATATTGGCGACACCTTAACGATCGTGTTGCAGGAAAATGTGAGTGCCAGTAAAAGCTCGTCAGCCAATGCTGCTCGTAATGGTGCGTCAACGTTCGGTGTAACGGCGGTACCGCGTTATCTTGACGGACCGTTGGGTAATAATCGTGCGTCGCTGGATGCGACAGGAACGAATGACTTCAGTGGGCAAGGTGGTGCGAATGCGAACAACACCTTCAGTGGTACGATTACCGTTACGGTTGGTCAAGTACTAGCTAATGGCAATCTACAGGTCGTTGGAGAAAAACAAATTGCCATTAATCAGGGAACAGAGTTTATTCGTTTCTCTGGGGTAGTTAATCCGAGAACCATTAGCGGTAACAACTCGGTACCATCAACCCAGGTGGCGGATGCGCGTATTGAATATGTTGGTAATGGCTATATTAACGAAGCGCAAAACATGGGCTGGTTACAGCGGTTCTTCCTCAATGTTTCTCCGTTCTAAGCTTAAGAGGCCTGCCATGCGGATTGCATCATTTTTCATTGTACTGCTGACGTTACTGACGCTGAATATTGCCCCTGCGTCGGCAGAGAGAATTCGCGATCTGGTAAATATCCAGGGCGTGCGTGGTAATGCGTTAATTGGTTATGGTTTAGTGGTTGGCCTAGATGGCTCGGGTGACCAGACCACGCAGACACCGTTTACGACGCAAAGCTTAACTAACATGCTTTCCCAGTTGGGGATTACCGTTCCTGCCGGAACCAACATGCAGTTGAAGAATGTGGCGGCGGTAATGGTAACGGCGGAACTTCCACCTTTCGGTAGATCCGGCCAAAACATTGACGTTGTTGTCTCCTCACTCGGTAACGCGAAGAGCCTGCGAGGCGGGACGTTGTTAATGACGCCATTGAAAGGTGTCGATAACCAAGTGTATGCCCTCGCCCAGGGTAACGTTTTAGTTGGTGGTGCTGGTGCTTCTGCTGGTGGAAGCAGTGTTCAGGTAAACCAACTTGCTGGTGGCAGAATCAGTAATGGTGCCGTCATCGAGAGAGAGCTACCTAGCACGTTTGGCACGTCAAATACGATAATGCTGCAACTGAAGAATGACGACTTCTCGATGGCGCAGAAAGTCAGCGATGCAATCAATCGTTCTGGGTACGGTGGTACAGCGACTCCGCTGGATTCTCGTACCATTCAGGTACTTGCTCCGCATGGCAACAGTTCTCAGGTTCGCTTTTTGGCTGATGTCCAGAATATTGAAGTTAACGTCGGTATTCAGGATGCCAAGGTCATTATTAATTCTCGTACCGGATCTGTTGTGATGAATCGTGATGTTACGCTGGATAGCTGTGCTATCGCCCAGGGTAACCTCTCTGTGACAATCAATCAGCAGGCTAACGTCAGCCAACCTAATACTCCATTTGGTGGTGGTCAGACGGTTGTAACACCGCAAACAGAGATTTCGGTTCAGCAAGCGGGTGGTGCCTTGCAGCGTGTCAATTCCAGCGCCAACCTTAATAATGTTGTGCGTGCACTGAATTCTCTGGGGGCGACGCCGATGGAGCTGATGTCTATTCTGCAGGCGATGCAAAGCGCAGGATGTTTGCGTGCCAAACTGGAAATTATCTGATGAGTGACATGCAGACGCTGAATAATGCGGCCTATGATGCGCAGTCCCTGAATACGTTGAAGCGTGAAGTTTCAGGTAATCCTCAAAGCAAAGAGGGGATCAGGGCAGTTGCGCAACAAATGGAAGGCGTGTTTGTGCAATTAATGATGAAAAGCATGCGTTCAGCGATTCCGCAGGACGGGCTCTTCAACAGCGATCAGACGCGTCTGTATACCTCAATGTATGACCAGCAAATTGCTCAAGAGATCTCAACTAAGGGCAAAGGACTTGGGCTTGCGGATGTTATGGTTGAGCAATTGACCCGCCAATCTCCTGATGTAACAGCAGCTAAAGCTCCGGTTCCTTCCGTTCCATTAACATTCGATGGTGATGTACTCAAAAGTATGCCCACTGCGGCCGTGGAGCAGATGGTACGTAAAGCGCTACCCAAATTGCCTACAACAGGTTCAGCGTTGCCGTTATCCAATAGTAATTTTGTGTCTCAGATTTCTTTACCTGCTCAGATTGCCAGCCAGCATAGCGGTATACCTCACCATCTTATTATTGCTCAGGCTGCACTTGAGTCCGGTTGGGGTCAGCGTGAAATTCCTACCGAAGATGGGCGTCCAAGCCACAATTTATTCGGCATTAAGGCTGGCGGCAATTGGAATGGACCAACCACTGAGATAACCACGACAGAGTATGAGCAAGGTGTAGCTAAAAAGGTAAAAGCCAGCTTCAGGGTGTACGATTCCTATATTGAAGCGATTGGTGATTATGTGAAATTGTTGACCAATAACCCACGCTACTCTGCTGTGATGAGTGCCGGAACGGCTGAGCAAGCGGCACATGCATTGCAAAAAGCGGGTTATGCAACCGATCCGCAATATGCTCAGAAACTGGTTAATATGATCCAGCAAATGAAAAATTCTGGTGAGAAAGTGGCGAAAGCCTACACGCACGATTTGAGCCGCCTATTTTGATTTTTTTATTCAAGATTTACGCGTCCTGACCGATAAAGTATTTAACTTACGTGGCGTATTTGCTGCTTTCAGCATTTGATTAATCGCGCAGGGCGAGAAGAGCCTGTGTAAAAGGAACAACATCCTATGTCCAATTTACTTAACACTGCGATGAGTGGCTTAAAAGGTGCACAGGTTGCGCTGAGTGTCGTGAGTAACAACATTAGCAATCAAGCTGTTACTGGCTATAGCAGGCAAAATGCGATACTTGAGCAGACAATAAGCAGTGCTACGTCGGCTGGATATGTGGGAAATGGTGTCAATACCGTTAGCATCAATCGCCAGTATAATGAATTTATTACCAACCAGCTACGTTCCGCTCAGACGACAAGCAGTTCAGTTACCGCTTATTACGAGCAAGTTTCCAAGATCGATAATCTGCTGGCTAGCAGTACAACGAGCCTTTCATCAACCATACAGGGCTTCTTTTCTAACCTGCAAAACCTCACCAGTAACGCAGGTGATTCGTCGACTCGTCAAACGGTACTGGGTAAAGCTGAAGGGCTGGTAAACCAATTCAAGGTCACGGATAAATATCTGCGTGATATGGATAGCGGGCTGAATACCCAGATTCAAAGTATTGTCGGCCAAGTTAATACTTATACCAAACAAATTGCATCTTTAAATAATGATATCAATCGCTTATTAGGATCAAATAATGGTGCAATGCCTAATGATTTGCTCGATCAGCGCGATACATTAGTCGATCAGCTTAATAAGTTAGTGGGAGTTGATGTCGTCATTCAGGATGGAACGGTTTATAACGTTACGTTAAAGAATGGGACTAACCTCGTTCAGGCAGGCAGTAGTAATCAATTGGTAGCAATAGGTTCGAGTAGCGATGCAACTCGCCTTACCATTGGTTATCAAGATCGATCAGATAGAGTTGTCACGTTGAATGAGAGTACGTTAACGGGCGGTTCATTAGGGGGATTGCTCTCCTTCCGTTCAGAGACGCTGGATGGGGCACGCAATCAGTTAGGGCAGTTAGCGCTGGCATTCGCTGATGCGTTTAATACCCAACATCAAGAAGGTTACGACCGCGATGGCGTTAAAGGCGGTGATTTCTTCTCTTTTGGTAAGGCTGTGGTTCTGAACGACAGCAAGAATGCTGGCAACGCAGTGTTAACTCCGTCTTACACCGATACTAAAGATGTGCAGGCAACTAATTATTCGATTAAATACGATGGCGCTAATTGGCAAGTCACTCGTTTATCTGATAATTCAACATTCACAGCAGCGGTGGATACCTCTGATAACAGCTTGAATTTTGATGGTGTCAAAATGGCTATCACAGGCACACCTGCAACGAATGACAGTTTCCTGCTTAAGCCGGTCAATGACGCCATTATTGATATGTCAGTCGCTATCTCCGATCCGAATAAGATTGCTGCGGCATCCGTTAAGCTTGACGAAAACGGTACCCCAGTTTTGGACGCAAGCGGTAATCCTGTGTTTGGCGGTGTGAGTGATAACATCAACGCTAAGGCACTGCTTGCTTTGCAGAATGAAAAAATAGTAGGTGGAAAAGCGAGCGTTTCTGGGGCCTATGCTAGTTTGGTAGGTACAATTGGTAACCAAACCAGTACGCTGAAGATAAATAATACATCGCAGCAAAACGTTGTTAAGCAGTTGACAGCAGAACAGCAGTCCGTATCCGGTGTAAACCTGGATGAAGAGTACGGCGATTTGATGCGGTATCAGCAATACTATATGGCAAATGCTCAAGTCATCAAAACAGCACAATCTATATTTGATGCACTTTTAGCGGCTCGTAACTAGTTTGACCATTTGATTGAGAGGAAGTAATACCATGCGTTTAAGTACTAGCATGATATATCAGCAAAATATGCAAGGCATTATTAATGGTCAGGCGACGTGGCAAAAAACGGGTGAGCAGTTAGCAACGGGCAAACGTGTCGTAAACCCATCAGATGATCCGATTGCAGCAGCAAATGTTATTATGATTGGCCAGTCTCAGTCGGAGAACAGCCAGTATACGCTAGCGCGTACGTTTGCTAAACAAAGTATGTCTCTGGAAGAGTCTATTTTAGGTAAAAGCACTACTACGATCACTAGTGCATTAAGTGAAGTAATTAAGGCGGGCGGAACTAATAATGATGATAACCGTAGCTCAATCGCAGCATCGTTACGTGGCATGAAAGCTGAATTGTTGAATATGGCTAATAGCACCGATGGCAATGGTAATTATATTTTCTCAGGTTATGAAACTGATAAAACTCCCTTTGTCGAAGGTGCATCTGGTGTTGAATATCAAGGCGGATATCAGGCCATTTCACAACAAGTGGATTCTTCTCGTTCTATGACAGTGAGCCATATTGGCTCTGATGTATTTATGCGGGCTACTGGTGGCGCAAAAACTGAACCTGATGGTAGTGTACAGGCTGATTTATTTGAAAGTCTTGATCTTGCTATCAAAGCACTTGAAACGCCGCTCGATGGTGCTGATGATGCAACGAAAGCCAGTGTTGCTGCTGCGATGGATACAGCAAACCGCGGTTTAAACAACTCATTTAATAATATTTCAGCCGTTCGTGCAGAGTTGGGTATCCAGCTCAATGAAATTGATAATCTTGATGCTATTGGTAAAGACCGTGATGTAGCGAATAAAACAGCGCTGTCGCAATTACAAGATACAGACTGGTATGAGGCGATTTCCTCTTACATCATGCAACAGTCTTCTCTGCAGGCCTCTTATACGGCTTTCCAGAATATGCAGGGAATGTCGTTATTCCAGATGAGGTAGTAGTCATAGACGATATTTTTCTATACTACTCTACGGTTTGAATACGCTTAAACCGGGCGTATTTTTTGGGCGTGTCATTCTCTTTATTGTATTGAATGACATGCCATTTTTTATTCCTCATTTCTTTATGCCCTCCTGCTATTTCTTTCGATATTTAGTTCATTGAGAGTGAGATGATTGTGTAAACATGTCTCATCACCGCTGCAATTCCTAAGTAATATACGCATTGGGATTAACGACGTGCACTCTACCCATCGTCTGAACTTTGTTCAATACTGAGTTTATACTTGCCTGCAGGCTGTCAGGAACTTGCTAGCTGAGTGAGAATATCAGCGAGTAAATCGAAAACTTCGCTGAATAAATGCTCTGCAAAGGGAGGGATAAGGGGAAGTAATAAACCTAACGTCATGATTCCCACTGTGAGTGTAATGGGGAAGCCAACGACAAATATCGAGAGCTGGGGCGCCATACGGTTAAGCATGCCTAATGCCAGGTTGATGGTCAGTAATAGCGTTATAATGGGCAATGCCAACATCAATCCATTAATAAAGATTAACCCGCCGGCGCGCGCAAGAGCGAGAAAGGCATGGCTGTTAATAGGATTGGTACTGATGGGCAGAGTATAGAAACTATCTGCTAATAGTGAAATCATCCAGAGGTGCCCATCAAAGGTTAAGAACAATAAAATTGCGAGAATATTCAGGAAACGGGCGATTACCTGCATATTCGGGCCACCAGTGGGATCAAAGAAGGTCGCAAAAGCGAGCCCCATTTGTAAGCCAATGAGTTCGCCAGCATGGCGAATAGCGGCAAATGCTAACTGCATTGATAGGCCGAGCATAACACCGATGAGAATTTGCTGTATTAACAGCCATACACCCATGACGGAAAAAATAGGCGTGGTATTTAACGGTAAATAGGGCACAACGAGTAGGGTAATCAGTACACCCAGACCGATTTTTACCCGATTGCCAATTGCTCTTTCGTTAAAGACCGGTGCGGTGCTGATCAGTGCGAGAATTCTGACAAAAGGCCAGAAAAACTGACTGGCCCAATTCATTATGTCCCAGCTGTTGAACGTCAGCATACTTACCCAATAATGTTAGGTAACTGGCCGAATAGCGTACGCATATAGTCCAGCATGAGGTTTAACATCCAAGGGCCAGCGATCACTAAGGTGAAGAAGACCGTTAGGATTTTAGGGATAAACGACAGCGTCATTTCGTTTATCTGAGTGGCTGCCTGCAGGAGGCTAATAAGCAGACCGCTGAGTAGTGCTGCCATCAACGGAGGTGCTGCCAACGCCAATGCTACCTTCATTGCCTCATAGCCAAGTGCCATTACCGATTCTGGTGTCATAGTCGCATTCCTCTCTTCGTCTAACTATAAAAACTCTGCGCTAATGAACCGAGTAGCAACTGCCAGCCATCGACTAATACGAAAAGCATGAGTTTAAAAGGCAATGAAATAGTTGCCGGAGGAACCATCATCATCCCTAGCGCCATCAATACGCTGGCAACAACGAGGTCAATGATGAGGAAAGGGATAAATACCGTGAAACCAATTTGGAAAGCCGTTTTTAGCTCACTTGTCACAAATGCGGGGAGAAGTACACGCATGGGTACTGCTTCAGGCCCTTGGATCTCTGTAATTTCTGCCAGCCGAGTAAATAATGCCAGATCGGTTTCCCGAGTCTGCCGCAGCATGAACTCACGCACGGGTTGTGCGCCACGTTCTATAGCGACTTCCATGCTGATTTGTTCCTGAGTGAAGGGAAGATAAGCGTCGTCATAAACGCGGTTTAGTACCGGCGACATGACAAAAAATGTCAGAAAAAGCGTTAATCCGAGCAATACCTGGTTCGGTGGTGCGGTTGGCGTACCCAGCGCATTACGTAACAAGCTCAACACAATGATGATTCGGGTGAAGCTTGTCATCATTAACAATGCAGCAGGAAGAAACGTTAATGACGTGAGGAAAACCAGCGTCTGTACGGATAGCGTCCAGCTCTGTCCACCGTTAGACAGAGGTTGCGTCACAATACCAGGAAGCTGTGCCCACACCGAGGGTGCCATAAACAATAAACCTATGGCTAAACCGTAGCGCAGTGTGCGAAGCAGGGGGGTGATACGAAAATAATTAGGCAATGCACTCATTCCGATTTTTCCGGACGCTTTAAAACTTTCTTTAACAGTTGATTAAAATCTACTGGCTTGGTGTCACCAGTTGAGGAACTGTCGTTGGTTTGTTGTGCTGGAAGTGTATGCAGCGGCGTGATTTGCTGAGCCGTAACACCTAACACCAGCCAGGTATTATCAACTTCTACAATAACGACACGTTCACGCTGCCCGATAGGGCAACTGGATACGACTTTTAACAACTTGTTTTGCTTGGCTTGGGGAGCAAAACCGAGTTTGCGAGCTAGCCAGGCAATCAGCAGAATAAATAATAAAATACCAGCTAGCACGCTACCAACCTGTGTCAGTAACATGCTGCCGGTAAGTGGTGGCTCAGTAACCAGTGTTGACTGCTGACTTGCTACTGGGGCCGGAGATGATATCGAGGCTATCGCCATTAACGACTCAGGCGGCGCATACGTTCGGATGGCGTGATGATATCTGTAATACGGACACCGTACTTGTCAGATACCACAACAACCTCTCCCTGAGCGATCAGATAACCATTGATGAGGATATCCAAGGGTTCACCTGCTAAGCCATCAAGTGCAACAACGGAGCCCTGAGTCAGGCGTAGTAACTCTTTTATCGTCATTTTTGTCCGGCCAAGCTCAACGGTGAGTTTGACAGGAATATCCAATATCAGGTCGATATCCTGCAGAGCACCTAATGGGTCATGACCCTCTAGCGACTTAAAAATACCTTCCGTTGTCGCGGCCGGTTTTTCTGCAGCCTGCTGCTCGTTAAATGCATCAGCCCACAGATCGTCCACTGATTCCTTGTCGTCGGACGGCTTCTTGGTGTCACTCATGGGGCTGTTCCTCGTTATCCAGAGAATTCAATATAGGGTTAATCAAATGTTCAACACGTAAGGCATATTGCCCGTTCAATGTGCCATATTGGCTGGTTAGCACAGGCACACCGTCAACATGAGCAACGATTTTGTCAGGTTTGTCGATCGGTAAGACATCACCGGGCTGTAGTTTCAGAATCTTGGAGAGTCGCAGCGGAATATCAACAAAGTTTGCAACTAATTCTAATTCGGAATGCTGTACCTGCTTGGCTAAGGTGTCTCGCCAACTCTGATCTTCCTGACGCGAGTTTTCCAATGGTGGATTCGCGAGCAGTTCACGTAGCGGCTCGATCATTGAAAAAGGGATACAGATGTTAAATTCACCCATTAGCGAACCGATCTCAACATGAAATGGTGTCGTCACGACGATATCATTAGGTGATGTCGTGATATTGGTAAACTTGACCTGCATTTCTGAACGCACGTATTCGATATCAAGTTTGTAAATCGCATTCCAGGCTTCGCCATAGGCTTCCAGAGCCAGGCGTAACATACGTTTGATTACTCTTTGCTCTGTATGGGTAAATTCGCGACCTTCTACTTTCGTCGGGAAACGACCGTCACCGCCGAAAAGGTTATCTACAGCGATAAACACCAAACTTGGCGAAAACACAAACAATGCAGTACCGCGTAGCGGTTTTAAGTGGATAAGGTTCAGGTTTGTCGGTACCGGAAGGTTCCTGGCAAACTCATGATAAGGTTGGATCTTGATTCCACCCACCGTAATGTCTGGGCTACGGCGCAACAGGTTAAACAATGCCATTCTAAATTGACGCGCGAAACGTTCATTAATAATTTCTAATGCCTGTAAACGCTCGCGAATGACACGTCGCTGAGTGTTCGGATCATAGGGCTTAACGTCCCCGTCAGTTTTTGATGTCGCGTTGCTATCAGCGTCGCTATCGCCGCTGTCGCCATTCAATAGTGCATCAATTTCTGCTTGTGAAAGAATACTATCGCCCATAATGGTTACCGCAGTATAAAGGCCGTGAACAGAACATCAGTAACGACCTGGTTAGGTTGACCAGGAACTAATGGTGGGCTTAGCACTTGCTTAATTTGCTCTATCAGCTTCTGCTTACCTTGCTCATTGGCAAGCGCAATCGCATCCTGACGAGAAAGCAGTAATAAGAGTCGGCTACGAACTTCTGGCAGATAATTCGTAAACCGTGTACGCGTGGCTTCATCGGGTAACCGCAGCGTGAATCCAACATATAACACGCGATCAGGATCATTATCTGCATTGACGAGATTAACGGTAAATGTATCCAGTGGCATGAAAACAGGCTCTGGAGGTGGCGGCGCTTCCTGCTCAGCCGTTGCTGCGTTTTTCTGATTTAATAGCCACCAGGCGGCGCCCGCAGCGCCAGCCGCAGCGAGAGCAACGATAATCAGTAGTATTAGCCAAAAAGACCGTTTACGTCCTGGTCGAACTTGCATATCAGACATAGATAAAGAGAGTTCCCGTTACTTATCGATATTTACTGCCGTATGAAACCAGCAATAAATAAATGCGTAATGTTGATGATTATCCTGCCTATTGCTATGTTCAATACAAAGAATAGGCAGGGAAAACCGTGCTAACTTATTCGTTTACTTCAGTTTCAGGCAAAGATATCAACGCCGTTGACCGATGATGCCATTGATCTTAACGGTTCTGGTACGTTTAATAATTCACCTGTTGAGCCTTCTGCTGAATGACCAAATTGCTGCTGATAAGACGGGCCACGGTTAGTGCCATCGTTGTTATTACTGGCCATTTGCTGCTGCCAAGCAGAGGAATCACTGCCTACGCTGCTCTGACCAAGGTTAATTCCGCTCTCTGCCATCGAATTACGCAGGTGAGGCAGTGCAGCTTCTAGGGCTGAGCGAACCTGGCTGTTTGCTGAAGCCAGATGAATTTGAGCCTGGTTATCATCGATTTTTAGACTGATGTGCAGAGCACCCAATTCCTGTGGGTTCAAACGTAACTCTACAGTCTGCTGACCATTACGGCTGAACATAATGATTTGCTGTCCCAATGCATCTTGCCATTGGGGGGAACCAAATGGTGCGTTCAACTGAGCGCTTGCTGGCTGAGGTGCTGGCGTGGTCGTTCCCACTGATGCTGGCTGAATATGCATCGCTTGTGCTACTGGCGGTGTTGTCTGAGACGCAGACGCACTGTTGGCTAACGCAGAGGCTGATTCAGACACATTGCGATCGCCCGCAAGGGAATTTGGCGTCGTTAGCGCAAACTTTGTAGCCTCATCAGCAGACTCGGTTGTTGATGAAATTTGCTTGGCTGCATGATGCAGATCCCTTGATATGCCTGCATCTTTATCTGGTGTCAGGGAAGCATCGAGCCATTTTGCCAGTGTGCCTTTAGCACTTTCACCCGTTGTGTTTAGTACTGATGCGGATGCCTCATTCTGGCGTTTGGCGTCAACGAGGCCAGGAATATTCACCCCCGTATTAACGACAGTTGCTGCAATATTATCAACAGCGGGTTGTGTAGGCAGCGACGTCGGCATTGTTTGCAACATAGCAAATAGCGCCTGCATGGCGATAGTGTCATCTGTCTTACTGCTACTCTCTTCTTTATCCAGACTCTTAAACTTTGCCAGCCCTACAATTTCTGGATTTTGTTTACCCGCAGTAATCGTTGCGCCCGTGAGAGAACTGAAGGAAGAAAGCAGGGCATTTAGATCGTCAGGGCTAAGCGAAGCATTATCTTTTCCTAACGCGCTGAGCAGAGCTTCTTTCTCTACTTTATCGAACGATTTTTTACCCGAAGCATCATCGGCAGCTTGTGATATGCGTTTGCTCAACAGATCAACAAAATCTTTTGGTAGCTCACCCTGTGTCAGCAACGAAGCAGAAGAACTGCTTGTATCACCGGCAGTGGTAGCTATAGGTAATGCGGATAGATTCATGATTCTGCTTTCCTCTGTGAGGCCCGTTGGGCAAATTCATCCATTTGTTTTTGTTCTATTTTGTTTTCTTTGGCAAGCTGTCTTGTCAGTTCGCGATCCTGCAATTTTTCAAATGCGTTCAAGCGCTGCTGTTTTTCTTGCCAAATCTTCATTGCTAAATCTAAACGTGATGTCCACTGCGAGAGCTGTTGCCTGTGTTGCTCAATGGCACTATCCAGCGTTCGGATGAACTGCTGATAATTTTGCCAAGTATTATTCGCCATACCAGTGGACATCGTCGAGTTCAATTTTTGACGATAGTCATCCTGATAGTTTAACAGCATATTGAGCTGCTGCTCAGCCTGTTGATGTGCCTGGCGCACTTGACCCAACTGGCCTGCGGCTTTCTCAACGTCCTTCTGCGCCAGTTCGCGTAGTGTAACCAGCGGTGACTGGGTTTTCATCTGCTCTCCTACTCATTACGAGGGAAAATAGTGTGCAACGCCTGGCAGGACTCTTCATAGTTACTTTGTTCAAACATGCCTTGCTGCAAAAAGGCTTCCAGGTGTGGGTAAAGCCGAATTGCTTTGTCGAGCATAGGGTCGCTGCCTGCTGCGTAGGCACCAACACTGACTAAATCACGGTTACGTTGGTAGCTGGATAGTAACTGTTTAAACTGCCTTACAGAAGCATAATGCCCCTCATCGATCAGCGCTGTCATCGCACGACTAATCGATGCTTCAATATCAATTGCCGGATAATGACCAGACTCAGCTAATTGACGTGATAGCACGATATGTCCGTCAAGGATGGCGCGAGCGGAGTCAGCGATAGGATCCTGCTGATCGTCACCTTCTGTTAGAACAGTATAGAAGGCGGTGACTGAACCACCTCCATGAATACCATTACCTGCGCGCTCTACTAGTGCAGGTAATTTGGCGAACACAGAAGGGGGATAACCCTTGGTCGCCGGCGGTTCCCCAATGGCTAACGCAATTTCACGCTGTGCCATGGCATAGCGCGTGAGTGAATCCATGATTAGCAGTACGTGATGACCACGATCGCGAAAATCTTCAGCAATACGCGTGGCATAGGCTGCCCCTTGCATCCTTAATAATGGAGAAACATCCGCTGGGGCGGCAATAACGACAGAGCGTGCTCGTCCTTCCGTGCCCAGAATATTCTCGATAAAATCTTTCACTTCTCGGCCACGTTCGCCGATAAGACCAACGACAATGACGTCAGCCTGAGTATAGCGCGCCATCATGCCCAACAGCACACTTTTACCAACCCCTGAACCAGCAAACAAGCCCATTCGCTGCCCTCGACCTACGGTGAGCAAGGCATTGATGGCCCGGACACCCACATCAAGAACACTTTCGATTGGTGTTCGTTGCAATGGGTTAAACGGCGGTGTAATCAGCGGTGCGCGATAACCTGTATCAGGGGCGGGTAAACCATCCAGTGGTTTTGCGCTACCATCTAACACTCGTCCCAGCAATTCAGGGCCTAAGGGTAATTGCTTTCCTTGACTGCTGCTGTCTTGGCCAACGCGTGCGTAAACGCGCGCGCCAGGGGTAATACCTTCAACTTCTTCCAGCGGCATAAGAAAGAGTTTTTGTCCGTTGAAACCGACAACTTCGCTTTCGATTTCTTCAACTTGAGAGCCATTCTGCCGTTCGATGAGGCAGGTTGCTCCCAGCGGCATATGTAGCCCTGTTGCTTCTAATACCAAACCTGTTGCCCGGGTTAAGCGACCGTAACGACGCACTGAAGGGGTGTCATCAATACGCTTCTCAAATGAATCTAGAGAAGAAAGCCAGCGCCCAAGGCGTGAAGTCATCATAGTTCTCCCGGTGCGGCCAAACGGCAAAGTTCATGCCAGCGTGTTGCGAGACTGGCATCCAGATCGCCTTCTTCTGCGCTGACTTTACAGCCACCAGGGTGAAGCTGGTTATCGGCAAGCAATCTCCAACCGTGCAGGCTGAGTGTCGGACCCAAATATTGTTCAACACGTTCCAAGTCTGAAGGGTGAACGCGCAATTGTGTTTTACCTGAAAACATAGGTTCTTGTTGAATCAATTGCTGTATTTGACCGAGCAGGGCATTACCGTCACATACCGGAGGCTGCCCCAGAATCTGTTTGGCTGCGGTCAACGCTAATTGCATCAGACGAGCAGGGATCACACTGTCGAGTGTATCCAGCGTCTGTTGGAATTCGGTGACCATTTGCTGCATCTGTTCGATGACAGGTTGTTGCTGCTGTAAGGCATTTTGCAAACCCTGCTGCTGCCCCTGCGCTAATCCTTCCTGATAACCGGCGTCATAACCTTGTTGATGACCTTGCGTAAAACCCGTTTCTCGCGCCTGTTGCATTGTACTTTCACGCAGAGATGCGAGCTCATCCTCTACAGCAGAAAGGGCGCTTTCTTCAGAGAAACGTTCCATGTCCTGCAATTCAGGTTCATCATTGACCTGATAGGTTGGAACGGGCTTGGCAACGATCGGTGCAGCTAGATCGTTGAGTTGCCAAGGCTGCCAGGCCAGATTTTTGGGGGCATTAGACATAAGCATCCTCGCCGCCACCGATAATCATCTCGCCGCTGTCTGCCAATCGACGGACGATAAGCAGAATGGCTTTCTGTTCGTTTTCGACCTGCGACATACGTACTGGACCGCGGGTAGAGAGATCGTCGCGAAGAATTTCCGCAGCACGTTGGGACATATTGCGCAGGAATTTCTCGCGTAAAGGCTCTTCTGCCCCTTTCAATGCCAACAGCAGAGACTCGGACTCGACTTCTTGCAGAAGGCGCTGGATGCTGCGGTCGTCCACCTCGACCAAATTTTCGAACAGGAACATTTCGTCGATAATTTTCTGTGCCAGTTCGCCATCGAATTCGCGTACCGCATCGATAACCGCTTCTTCTTGCTGGGTTTTCATCAGGTTGATAATTTCAGCAGCAGTACGAACACCACCCATTTTGCTGCGTTTGAGATTCTGACCATCCAGCAAGCCGTTCAGAACATCTGTCAATTCTGCCAGTGCAGAAGGCTGAACGCCGCCGAAGGTCGCGATACGTAGCATAACGTCATGCCGAAGACGTTCATCAAACAGGGCTAAGATATCGGCAGCCTGAGAACGTTTCAGATGCACCAAGATTGTTGCGATAATCTGTGGGTGTTCGTCGCGAATAAGGTCTGCGGCAATCTGCGGCTCCATGAAGTTGAGTGTTTCCATCCCACTCGTCGAGTCGCGGCTTTCCAGAATATCTTCCAACAGACTAGACGCACGCTCTTCGCCGAGGGCTTTGACAAGCACTGAGCGAAGGTAGTCACCCGCATTCACACTGAGCGCGGCATATTGCTCCGAGTCAGCCTCAAATTCCTTGAGGATTTCTACTAGTTGTTGGTGTGACACCTGGCGCATATTCGCCATTGCAGAACTAAGGTGTTGTACTTCTTTAGCCGAAAGATGAGTAAACACTTCTGCTGCACGGTCTTCACCAATGGTCATCAATAATATGGCGCTTTTTTCTGTTCCTGTCAGGGTCATAGTTCACTACTCATCCATTGGCGAATCACCAGAGCAACCACGCGTGGGTCATTTTCGGCCAGTTCACGTATCCGGTTACTTTGCATTTCCGCACTAACACGTTGTTGAGATTTCCGTTGTTGCTCAACTTCAGAGGTACTGAGATTAACAACGACATCATCATTGCCCTTATTAAGGGTAGTAGCCGCCAGTGCCGCTTCTTGTTGCTGTGCTTTTCTCTGCAATTGCGGACGAACCAGCTTACGCCACAGAATCCAGGCAACGATCAGGACCAGCAGCCAGCGGCCAGCTTCTATCAGGAGATCGAAGAATGCCTGTTTTTGCCAGAACGGGAGTTCGCCAGAACCGTCGGTGCTGTCCATAAATGGCGTATTAACGACATTTAATGTATCGCCGCGTTCAGCAGAGAAGCCCATTGCTTCACGTGCTACCGTTTCAATCTGTTTGATCTGCTCTTCTGTCAGTGCAACGGGTTTGCCGTCCTCACCGGGAGGCTGGTAGTTAACAATAACCGCCGCAGACAAGCGCTTTACACCACCTGTGCTGTGTTTGGTATGTAAAATCGTCTTGTCGACTTCATAGTTGGTTGTTGCATCATTGCGAACATTTGATGTTTGAATAACGGTATTCGCATTTGCCCCATTAGCTTGGGTACCTGCCGCATTGTTTTGGTTCTGTTGGCCAGCCTGATTGTTCGCATTAGCATTATTTGGCGGCGTTGCGATAGGCGCTGTAGGCGCTGGTGTAGGCTGATTAGTTAATGCACCTGGGACGCCACCGACGTTCGGGCCTCCTCTTTGCTCACTTTGGCTGGTTTGTTGAGAGCGAACCGCTGCTTTATCTGGCGGTTGGTTGGGTTGATATTGCTCATCAGTTTGTTCGCGAGCAGAGAAATCGATTTGTGCGGTGACTTGGGCATGTACGTTGCCCATACCAACCATTGGCGCGATGATTGACTCTATACGGCGCTGGTACATCGCTTCGACTTCGTTGCTGTACTTCAGTTGCGCAGCGTTCAGATCGCGGCCGCTGCCGCCAGCCTGAGTTAACAGGCGACCCGTCTGATCAACAACCGTGACATTGTCTGGTGGCAGGCCAGCAACACTGCTGGAAACCATATAAACGATGGAATTGATTTGCCCTTCATCTAATGCACGACCAGGCTGTAATGTCAGAGTGACAGAAGAAGAGGGGGCTTTTTGCTCACGAACGAACAGCGAAGGCTTTGGTATGGCAAGATGAACTCGCGCATTCTGAACAGGGCCGAGCGTTTCTATCGTTCTGGACAGTTCACCTTCCAGCGCACGCTGGTAATTAATTTGCTCGCTGAATTGGCTGATGCCAAATTTTTCCTGATCGAGCAATTCAAAGCCAACGGCGCCACCTTTTGGCAGCCCTAATTGAGCCAGTCGGAGTCGGGTCTCATAGACATTGGCGGCAGGGATCATGATCGCCCCGCCATTTTCCGCAAAGCGATAAGGGATATTCAGCTTCGTTAATTCACTGACAATCGCACCACCGTCACGGTCATTGATATTGCTATAAAGCACGCGATAGTCTGGGCCTTTGGCCCATAGCGTCAACGCAACAACGATTGCAATGGTCGCAGCAGCTGCGATCAATAGCGGAATTTTCGGATTGGCGCGTAACCGGTTGAGTATTTCGCCAAAGCTATTCTTACCGGTAGCGGAGCCGGTTAATGAGGCGTTCATACTCTATCTCTGCTTGGTTGTTGAACGATATACTTAACGTTGTGACGTGACAAAACAGAACTCCCTGATTGCGCAATCAATGAAACATTTCGCCTACATTTGTGGGCATGTCATTATTTTCCGTAAAAGAAAAATCGATGGGTCGATAAGGTAGCATTTTTCACGTTAATTACCCCATTTAGACGAAATGGGGTGTGATAGGGTATCGCTGTCATAAGTGTATATGAAAAAGCCTAATCAGCATTTTAGCGAGGTGTTATGTCTGTTCAAGGTATTGATGGCGTTTTACAGCAAATGCAGGTCAAAGCGCTGCAGGCGGCTGACACGCCAATAGCCAGGCCATCGGTAGAACCTGGTTTTGCCAGTGAGCTGAAGGCCGCGCTCGATAAGATCAGCGATACGCAACAGGTCGCGCGTGCTCAGGGTGAAAAATTCACCATGGGCGTTCCGGGTGTCGCATTGAATGATGTAATGGTGGATTTGCAGAAATCATCCATTTCAATGCAGATGGGCATCCAGGTGCGTAACAAACTGGTGTCGGCGTATCAGGAAGTAATGAATATGTCTGTTTGATATCATTTAATGATATCTGGCTGTAATGATTAACGTTATTGCACGTCATTTTACTGTTCATCAATGAGGTGACGTGTGATTTTCATCTGTAGTAGTTTTCTACTTAGATCTTCCTTTTCTTCGTCACGAACTGATCTCTTGCTGTGCTAATTGTTGAGAACTTGTATGAAAATTTTCCGCTATGGATAAAAAACGCGCTTCGTATAAACAGAAGCGCGACGGTGAGAGGGGGATAATTTATAGAACACTACGATCGCGTTTCGTCAGGTAAAGGCTCACCAGGTAGCAGTCGCTGGCCTGCAAATTCACCATAAGTCGTATTAATTGACTTTCGCTTCAGTGACTGCCCCATTAACGAACTTAATTCATCCATCCGCTTCTGCAGAAGTTGTTTTACTTTCGCTTCATTATCCATCACTTCCTGCAAAATTTGTCGCAGATGCAGTCGCACCATACTGTCAATTTCGTCAGGAATTGGCGCATTAACTAAGCCTTCGACGGACTGAACATAAACAATCTCTTGCTCAACCAACGTATCCCACTGGCCGCTGACGGCCAAATGAAGAATTTTTTGACTCAGAGACAAAAGCTGTTGGTAATCTTTTAGAAGCCGATGGGGTGAGGCCATTAACGTACTTCCTGCTCTGGTTTGTAATTAGGGCCGATTTGCCGCCAGGCATCAGCGATATTTTCCAACAATGCTTCGACTTCCTCTATCGCTTTGGGATCGTTATGTAAGTTGGCAATCAACAAACGTTGAGACATGTAGTCGTAGAGGGCGGACAGGTTTTCAACTAATTCGCCGCCTCTGTCCATATCCAGCCCAGCTTTGAGCCCGTTATTGATAATGTTGATCGCTTTAGATAACGCCATGCCTTTGCCCGGGATATTGCCTTGCTCCATGAGAATACGCGCACGCACCATTGCACTGCGCGCACCATCAAACAACATGACGATAAGCTGGTGTGGGCTTGCGCTCATCACACTGCTCTCGAGGCCTACCTGAGCGTAGGCCTGACTGCCTTTCATATTGTACATCACGCTACCTATCTTTCTTTCATCTAAAATTTAGAGTTTAGAGAACATGCTCGTTAACTGATTGGCCGTGCTGGTCATATTAGACATTGCTTTATCCAATTCAGTGAACTGCTTCTGGTATCGAGCAATAGTCTGCTCAATACTAGCGCTGACCTGTGTGTTCTGAGCTTCTAATGATTTCAATGTTTTGTTGAGGCTATCTTCCTTCGTCTTAATCGTCCCTTCTTTTGTATCAAGCACTTCTTTAAGATAGCTACGAGTTTGTGTCGCGAACCCTGTTTTTTCATTGTCGCCCACGAAAAACGTTTGGACTTTCCCTGGCTCTTCTTTTAAGGCTTTCTCGAGTTTGGTATTGTCTATTTCTAGTTTCCCGGTTTTAAAATTCTGTGTAATACCTAAGTCGGCGAGAATTCTAAATTCTCCACTTGCACTCTGAACGCTGGTAAGTTGGGCTTTAAGTTGATTTTGAATGCCACGA
Source organism: Pectobacterium brasiliense (assembly GCF_013449685.1). GTDB lineage: Bacteria > Pseudomonadota > Gammaproteobacteria > Enterobacterales > Enterobacteriaceae > Pectobacterium > Pectobacterium brasiliense_A. Next base: position 135,149 of record NZ_JACDSF010000042.1, read on the forward strand.
ATAGTTGAGTCACCGATCAATGCTCCGTTAGTGCTGGATTGTTCCTCTCCCGCATCAACGGCAGTATACTTGGTCTGTGTTGTTATCGTATCTTGCAGAGTATTGTAAGTATCAACCCATGCCTTAACGGCATCTTTCATACCCGTAATATCTTGGTCGATAGTTAAGGTTTCTGGTTTATCGGTTTCCGTTTTTGCTTGGAGTGTGAGCGTTACACCTTCAAATGCATCGTCAATCGTATTACTTTGGCGCTCAATTTCGATATTGTTTGCAATAATTACTGCGTTTTGTGCCGCGACTTTTTCGGTTGTTGAACCAAGAATACTTCCGCTATCTGTTAATGTAATTTCGCCTTTTTCGCCAGTATTCTTAGCACTTAACATGAGGTAGTATTCGTTATCTTTTGCTTTTACTACACTTGCATTTACGCCGCCATTTGCCTTATTAATTGCATCACGTACGTCATTAAGTGACGTTTTACCGCCTTCAATGTTGATTGTCAGTGATTTTCCGTCAGCTTGCTCGATCTTAAGCGTCGTATCTGTTGCACTTAGTGCGGTTGTTGTGCTGGTTTGTAGTGAAGACGTAATTGAGTGCGCTTGCGCTAATTGTTTCACTTCAACGCTATAGCTACCGGCTACCGCTTTGCTAGCTGTTGTGGCTGTGAAAGCTTTATTGGTAGTGGCCACTTTAGTATTGGTAATACCGTCGATAGAGCCTGTAACTATCCCAAAAGACTCTGATTTGGCTAGCGTATTGTTCGCAGTATTGAATTTATCGAGCGCACTTTTAAGCGAGCTAACACCAGTAAGCTGAGCTTTATAGCTGGCTTGCTGGGTGGTAATCGGTGTTAAACGCTGATTTTCAGCTGTTCTTAGATTAGTTAACAGCGTTGATAAATCTAGACCTGAGCCTACACCTAACGAAGAAACACTTGCCATGATCGAATCCTTTTATTCAGAATTTAGCTGTTTATACTGTAGTTATCGGCAACGCTGCTTATAAGTTTAGCACGATAAGATGAGTAATAATCTTCTTCTAATATTTGTGCTAGGCTGTGTCCCTTAACTTAACAACCGCTTCAAAAATAGCCTGATCGCCGCCAGTTTTAGCATACT
>NZ_JACDSF010000043.1 GCF_013449685.1 Pectobacterium brasiliense
ATTGTACAAAAAATAGTTACGGGAAACAGCCTATTTGAACTTGGGCGGAGCTCGAAATTCTCACGTACTATATGTACGCTCTGGTTTCTCCGAGCTGTCTGATTCCACATTGATTAGTGTCAAAAAACGTCTATTGGGGTATGGTCTTAATAATATTTAAAAGTCATTTAATATTGTTACGACTCATGAGTGGGGCGCGTATCAGGCACGATTTCAAATTTTGAGCGTGGGTGTGCGCCATTTAGTGTAAATTTGATTAAGTTTTTAGTTTTTTCCAAATTATTTTTTAATCTCAAAAAATCTCTTATACATACCCATAATGTACTTAGCGTTGATTTTTTGGAGTAAGCCTGGCGGATGAAAAATTTAAAATAGAATATTTCCATGTTCCTGAAACTACTTGTTGCTTCCTCTGGATTAAAAATAGCAAATGAATGGTGTACATTATTAATGCAATAAATTTCAATTGGTATCCCGCTATCGAGCATCAAATTTATTGTGCGAAAGAGATCGCTATCGATGCCATAAAATGCCAATCTCTCTTCAAACGCATACTTACGAAAATTGACAATTTTTCTAATCATTCTAGCTGATAGCGTAATACCTGACATAACAGAGTTTATACGGACTTTAACTTTTCCCTCGTTAATCAGCGTTTCGTCATCACCATAGACGTGTGGATAGTTCTGGACGAGTATGCCATCTTTCTCCGCAATGATTATTGGAACGATTATATCTCGATCGCGATGTAGATGTATATTCTGGAAAAATCTCGTTGGTAAGGAAGTATCTTGATCTAAAATAGATATAAAATTGTAATTTCTTTCTTTAGATATAAAGTTATAAACCTTGGATAGCGCGAGATTCCTTGTGTCTTGATAAATTCTTACATTGATATTTTTAGAGGCACAAGTGGAAAAAAAATTTTGTATATCATTTTCTTCTAATAGAATTGGGCCATTATTCCATATATTAATAGTTAGACTAATATTGTCCAGACTACAGTCAGTGATACTCTGCAATGTTTCAGATTCTATAATTCTTGAATTATAAAGTATTACGATAGTCGTTATATTCATGATGATTAATTTATATCCAATAAACCAGATTAAAATTTAATTTTTTTTATAAAGTATAATATAAAAAAACGAATATAATTCAATATCTTGCCTTGGTGACGCATGTGCTTGGCACAGTATCTCAGTTGGGTTGACGATTTTGCCTTTTCCAACGGTGAGTTTTCCCAAGGAGAATGTGATTTTGCAATTTGAAAATAGTGGCTGTTAGGATAATTAGCCCATTCGTGCCAAGGTTTTGTGGGCCCGATATAATGAATAAAAATGACGTTATCTGCAATAAAATGCGTCGTATCTTTATTTAGTTCGTAGTTAATACTATATTGATTATTATATTTTTTTGTAAGGAACAAAATTTTATCAACAAACAATATGTTTAAAATATCTTGATCTAAAAATGAAATTTTGTTTTTAACTTCATCACTGTCAAGCAGAACCATGGCTTGACGACTAATATCTTCTTTTCCCCATTGAGAAATATTTATCAATAGAAAACCTGCATTAAAATAACCAGCACTGATCCGCTCATCTCCCAGCGCCTGTGCACGTTTGGTCCACCACGGGTTCTCGCCTTCAGTTACTACTGCGGCAAGATGATTCTCCAGTTTCAGTTCAACTAATTCATCTACGTTTCCGTTACAGATTATATCTGCATCGAGGTAAAGAATTTTATCTTTTAATTCGTAAAAGTAGTCGGCAATGATAAATCTGAAGTATGTAGCGTAAGACCAGTTCTTTGTGCTGGGAAGTGACTTTAGTTCGTCACAATTCACAATATAAATTATGATTTGAGTATTGTATTGATGACTTAGTTTAGTGAATTCATCTCTATTTTTTTTATCAAAAAAATCAGTGAAAACATGAAATGTGAAATTTGTTTGCTTATTGTTCAGTAAAATGGATGCTATAGATATCCCGCAACCAAAAATGAAGTTTTTGTCAATTCCATAGGCGATGTCTAGCGTTTTTTTCGACGCGTCTAAAGATATATTTTCGTTTAAAATAAACTTATTGATAATAACTGTTTGAGGGGTAAAATACATGCTTTCACCATTATACGTTGTGCAATTAATTATTTTTGTGATGCTGTGTTTATGACACTTTTAAAGGTACGATAATAGTTATCATCATAAAAATCATGAATAGAGATTTTTATTATTTGTACATCAGGTGTCTCCCTACTCACAATAATTGAAGAGAGAATCGCTTGCAAAGCGTTCAGATCCCTCACAGGATAAAGCTGCCCATTGATACCATTCCTGATGATATCTTCCGGCCCAGAAGGGCAATCACTGCTAACACAATAGATACCATAAGACATGGCTTCAAGTAACGTCATGGGTAGCCCCTCAAAGGCAGAGCTCATGACGAACGCGGAAACATTTTTAATATTATTTTGTACATATTCCCATGGCGCTGCATGCCAACCGTGCCAGTGGATGTGTGCGGCAATGCCCAATTTTTTAGCATACTCCTGACACGTCTGAGCATCAGAGCCATCACCAATAAAATGGCATTCCCAATCACCTGTCAGCCCAGAAAAAGCGACCAACATATCTTTGAGGCGTTTTTGCCCTTCAAACTTAAGCCGTCCGACGTAGATAAATATGGCTTTTTCCGCCTCGGAGGGAGGGGGGATCACCGTGGTTTGTGGTGTTACTGGATTGAAAATGACCGCAACACGATCGGCAGGAACGCCGCGATCGACCAACTGTTGTTTGATGCCGGAACTGATCGCCAAGTGGTAATTGGCAGCCAACACGTGCTCTGAATGCTTTTTATGGTCAAGTGAATAGTGTATCCAAGAGACCAGCGGCAATGTTTTCTTGCTTGCGCGAATGGCTTGTGCCGCTACACGGCATGAAGGTGAATCAAAGGCAATAACGACATCCGGTTGGCTCTGTTTAATATGATGTGCCAACGCACTGGCATGACTCAGTCGACGTAGAAATGAAATCTTGATGTTTGAACGGTGGCAAACGAATTTTTTCCCTTCGAGCCATGCTTTATCCATGCGGTCATCGCGACATAAAAAATATAGGGTGTAGTCGTTTTTTGTCTCGACGTCATTTTCAAGAAAACCCGTTACTTTTTTCAGCACGGTTTCTATACCGCCGAACCCAGAAGTGGCTTCACCAACAAAGAGTATGTTCATAAGTGTTATCAGGCTAAGGCCTTACAAAGCCTTGCGCTCCGTTCGCACGCGAATCTTTTCTGCCTTTACACGTGCTTGTTGAAATAGAGGCTGTTCGTGTTGCAATGTTGTACGCAACGTTTGCCGATCAAAATAGATCGTTAAAAACCACAGTAAATCGTTTTTGGTTAAACCAATGTCGGTCGATGAAAAATAGAGGCCAATAAGATCTTTATTCCGCCAGCGCAGAGGAACACGATCGCGAAGTTGTGCTCGATGTAAATCAATAACTGAAATTTTAAATTGCGTGTCTGTGGGTTGATAAGGCAGATGCAGTAAAAAATGGCAGATATAACAATCGCGGTGATTAATCCCCGCAGCGTGCATGTCGCGTACCATTTCTGCAACGCGACGGATAAGCCGACGTTTTTCTTTCACAGAGGGCGGATTAGCCAGCCAGTTTGCACAATAGTCTTCCAGACTCATCGAAGGGTTAAGATCTTCGGTAATTATGAAAGAATGACGTCGTAGTGGGTTTAACCCACGTTGGCCGAATCCAATACCCTTCATGGTATCTACACCCAGATCTGCCAGACGATGGATGGCTTGCCATTCACGATCGGCACCGAGTACAGGCAGTCTGAGTGATAGCAAATTCTTTAACGCTTCTTTGAGCGCGGTGCCACGATGTATTTTGATGAAGTAGGATTTTTCTTTTAGTACAAAACGTAGCGTCCGGCGACTTTCCAATGCGCGAAAAACGTCGCCATCCAATTTTTCAACTTCTTCGAAGGGATCGCGATCTTTCCATTCCGATGCAAACGGCTCTTTTAGTTCAATCATGCTGTTTATTCACTCATCACTGCCTGAAATCAGCATCGCTGCTTTTTCAGGCAGGCTGTATAAATCTTCGCTATCGGCGAAATGGCGGGCGTTGTTAGCCCAGTTCAGTAATGTTTCCGGCTGATTCAGAGCATCATGTAGGGCCATATTCAACGATGTTTGTGCATAAGGTGAAGGGATAACAGCCCCTGCCCGCGCCTTGTCTATATAGGGCGCGTAGCCACACACGTCAGTCACCATCACCGGTAGTCCAGCGGCTATCGCTTCAAGTAGTACAATTCCCGCAGCTTCCTGATAAGCTGGATGCATCAACAGGTCTGCTGCGGCCATGAAATCAGGGATGTCATCACGTCCTGAAAAGAAGCGTACGTTATTTTCAATGCCACACTGCTTGGCCAATGACAGATAGCGCTCCGGCTTATCTTGCCCGACAACGAAAAAAATGACTTTCTGGCGTAATCCGTCAGGTAGACTCGCGATAGCCTGAATACTGCGTTCCACACCTTTACGTTTAAAATCAGATCCTACCTGAAGTAGGAAGATAGCGTTGTCGTCGATGCCTTGTGCGCGGCGAAAGGTTTGTCGAATGTCAGGTGCTTGACGGTCGTATTTTCTGTCGAGAGCGATGCCTGGTGGCAAAATAAAAAAGCGTTCATCTTGTGTGTTGTAGTGCTTCTTGAAATCTGCGATTTGTCGCTGCGTTAACATCAGCATTTTTGTGTGGCTATCGCGTTTAAAGACTGCCTTTTCAAAGGCGGCATAATGCCTGTAGCGTGGCATTAAGCGGTAGATTGCCCCTTTCTCTTGCTCGACTTTCTCGGCATAACAAACATCGGCAGCATAGTAGAAATCCAGCCCTGGCATTTTATTAAAACCAACAATCCGATCGACAGGATAGTGTTGGAGATGGCGTTGAACCCATTCACTATAACGCTGATTTCGTCGGTTATTGCTCATACCCGATACGGGAACGACAATAATCTCAAGGTTATCTGGCTGCTCACCTTGCCATGATAAAACATAGACGCGGACCTGATGTCCCAGCTTTACGCAAGCTTGAGCAATACTATAAAAATCACGTTGCAGTCCGCCGAAAGGGAAATATTTATACAGGCAGATGGCAATATTCATTGCACTTCCTCGTTTGTCGAACGATCTGCTAATAGACTATTTACCGCTTGAATAACCTCTTGTGCAGGGATGCAGGAAAGGTATTTTTGGTTCCTATCGAGATTTTTTCTTTCCGGCATCGGGTGATAGTCCCCAGCCCAAATAACGATACTATTGTCAGACCAGGGTCGCCATTTCTTGTGATCCGTTGGCCCAAATAGACAAACTACTGGGGTATCGAGCGCAGCTGCCATGTGCATGGGAGCAGAGTCGACACCGAGATAAAGTTTGGCTCTATCGATTAATGCGGCGAGTTCCAGAAAACTGGTTTTACCTGCAAAGGTTATATTCGGTTTGTGCTTGCATAGAGCATAGATATCTTGAACAACATGAAGATCGTCCTGAGACGGGCCGCAGGTCAGTACCACTTCGATGCCTCTTACTTTCAGGTCGTCGATGACAGTCGCAAATTTATCATTGTCCCAGCATTTAAAAGACTGTCTCGCCGTAGGCTGGATGACAATATAAGCTTGTTCACGTAGCTGTGGAGAGAGGCTGAACATACGATCGGCATCTTCCTCTCTGTAATACAGCGACATTCGATCTTTTTGCGTGGTCGGCTGTAAGTCGAGAGAAGAAAGCACGGAGCGGTTTTGCTCAACAATATGCGCCCCCATTGGCGGAACGCAGGTGCTGAAAAAAGAACGCCACATCTTTCCCTTCAGATTATTGCCCCGATCGAGAGCAATACTGTGACATCCCAATGATTTCACCAATAGGGCAATTGGCCACTGGTCAGCTAAATTGACGATCAGATCGTAATTGTTTTGCTTAAGTTCGAGCCTGATTCCCTGGAAATTGCGGATCTTTTCCAAAAGCGTGCCAGTCTTTCTTTTGAGGCCATAAAGCTGATGTATCTCTGGATTGGCGGAGAGAATTGGCATCGTATCCTGATACAGCAATACATCGATTTTGGCGTCAGGGTAATTGGCTTTCAGCGTGCTGATGAGCGGAGTGGTCAGCAGCATATCGCCATGATATCTGAGCTTTACCACGAGAATCCGGTGATAAGGGATGATGCGTTGACTCACTCGTTTTCCTTCATGTCATCAAAAGGTTAATTTTTACAGGCACGCTACCGCCTTGGCTTAACAGCGACCAAAAGGCTGATCCTATCCATGTGGTGTGACAGCATGGATAGCTAATTTTTCCGCTATGGTACTAAAACCCACCCCCCTCTCACAGTAGTAATTACTATTATATCCGTCATCTTGAAAGCTGCGCAGAGGTTACCTTTATCCACAGATTTCCGACCACCGCTGGTTTTTTGTTGTCATGCCCTCTCTCGTTTGTCGAAAAGATGTTGAGCGCATTGAATTGACAATTATACCGACTTAATTGTACAACTTAATTGAGATTAACCCGAAGCAATTTAAAGGAACATGCTATGTTGACCATGACTTTCTCTGATGTTCGTCAGAAATTTGCCAAAGTTCTGGATACGGCTATCACGCAGCCAGTGACGATTACCCGTCGTTCAGCGCCAGATATGGTGGTCATCACGGCGGCACAGTTTGCAGAGTTGCAGCAGGCTAAATTTGAGGCTTCCCTTACCAAGGTAATGAGTAAGCCAAAGAATCAGGCGCTGTTTAAGGAACTCGCTGATAAATGATCTTCTTCTTAACCGTTGAACAGGTCATCGCTATTCACGACAGCCAGTTAGAAACCTATGGCGGTTTGGCAGGGTTTAGGGATATTGGTTTGGTGGAAGGTATGGTTGCCCGTGTTGAGAATCTTCACTCATACCAAGGTGAGAATGACCTACACGTGATTGCCGCGTCACTGTTGCTTTCTATAGCGCGCGGGCATGGCTTTAATGATGCGAATAAAAGGACTTCGGCAGCCGCGGCTATGGTGTTTCTTGATATGAATGGCGCGTCAATGACTCCGTCAGAAAACTTTGCTGATTTCGTGGTAATGGCTGCACAAGGGGGTTACGACGTGCATACCGTAGCGGAAGCATTGAAAAAACTCGCCGATTAGGATCATTTCTGCTTTAACCATTTTCCAGTCAGCGTTGTGCCAAGACAAAACGCCATCAGCCACGCAATCAGCATGTCTCGTGAATAGAGAATGACATCGCTAAGTCCATACATCAGTAAGGCAAAAAGCAGCGCAGCAGAGAGGTGGCTGCGTAGAACAAAACACGAAAAATAAAATAAAGAGGCATAGAGCAACACAAGCAATATTGCTCCTGGTAATCCCTTGAGGGAGAAGGCATCAATCACGTCGTTATGCAGATGGACATTCAAATATCCCAACGCGCCTGATAATTCAGACTCTTGCTTTGCTTGTGCAACGATTCGTTCTGCACGCTGTTCGGCGGATTGTCCGAACAGGGCTTCTTCTCCTGCCTCGATACCGGATTGGTACATCGCAATACGCGCACCCACCGAGGTCATGCTGTTGTCCATACTATAGCTGTGTATATCGTTGATCAGGTCGTTGACACGTTGATAAAGCGTATTCTGGAAGAGGAATAAACACAGGAGAAGCGTGGCGGCTGAGCCGACGAATGCTTTAATAAGCAGGCGTTTATTATGCCTGACTTCTGACAATAAAATGGTCGCGCCGACAATCGGGTAGACGAATATCGCTGCCCGCGTCTCTGTTAGCAAAATAGCCACCATCACTAACAGAAAATGCCCCAGATAAAGGTAATATTTATGCGGTGAATCGAGTTTAAGCAGTGCCTGTGCGCTTAAGGCGCCAATGAACGTCAGAAAATAGGCTGCGCTAGTGGCCGTGCCAAATACCAGCCCAATGCGATGCATTCCACTGAACCATGCCTGATAAAATGCATAGCCTAACGCTAGCACACAAATGACGAGCATATAGGCATGTAACCGTTGTAGCTGACTCCTTTGTGAAAGATGCAAGACCGTTAGCAGGGTAAAGGCACCCAGAATACCAGCATGGGCAGATGTCCTGTAGGCGTTATACACATAAGGTAAAAGGCTATCGGGTTGATAATAGTGGTGATACCAAATGAGATTGGTTAAGCCGATAGCCAGTAGGCAAAGTGGAATCAGTAACAGCCGCTTAGCCGCTATTACTGTTCTTAAGTGTGTCGCCACATAAAAAACAGATAGCGAGCCCGTGAGATAAAAAAGCCACCCGGCAATAATGCTACTAAATGGCATCACGGCTAATGTGAGTAAACAGCCGGGGAAAACCGCTTTAAGCGCGACAGCCGAACTTATGCTGGGCGTTTTTCCCAGTTCGTACCTTAATTCATTGAGCATGTATTTGTTCACAGTCGGGAGCGATATCACTCGCCTGATGCTGGTAATTCTATCAGCTTCTCTAATTTCTGATGGACGAGGCTAGCGGGAATAGTCTCCATTTTCTGGCTTTCAGACATTTCCACCACCTGATTCATCCCGTAGCCGCCAATCAGCCCCGGGTCGGTTGGCCCATATAAGGTGATATTTGGGCGATCCAGCGCTGCCGTCAGGTGGCTAAGCCCGGTATCGACGGAAACGACGACTTTGGCGCCAGCTAATACCTCGGCGACCTGTTGCAGCGTGAGGCGTGGTAAGACTTCGACATGTGGAAAGCCTTCCGCCAGTCGTAAGGCGCGCTGGTGCTCATGCTCCGCTCCCCAGGGGAGTTTGATGCGTAATCCACTCGGTGCTAATAGCGCAATCAGTTCACGCCAGTGCGCTTCCGGCCAGTGTTTTTCATCACGCGTCGTGGCGTGGAGAAACACCAGATAGCGATTAGCGTCTGCGGGCGATTGGGAGAGAAAACGCGAGGCAATCGCATAGTCGCCGCGTTCGGTGGGTTTCCGATAGTTCAGGCTGGCGGCAAACAGCTCCCGCACGCGCTCGACGGCATGCTGCCGACGGCTTATTGGGTGGCGGTAGTTATAAAACCAGCTTGCCAGTGGTTCACGCGCACTTTTGCAATCCAATCCGTGCTTCTTTCCGTTGGCGAGTCGCGTAACCAGCAGCGCGCTTTTAATCAGCCCTTGCGCATCAATAATCGCATCGTAGCGATACTGGCGTAGCTGGTGTGTGAACTCTGCACGCTCCTGACGTATCGGGGCGCTGAACCAGCTTTTGCGCCAGCGGCGTATTGCGACAGGGATTACGCGAGAAACCGCCGGGTGCCAACTGGGAACTTGCGCGAAACCTTCTTCAACTACCCAGTCGAACTGGATACCGGGAATAGCCTGCATTGCATCGGTTAAGGCGGGCAGCGTATGCAGCACATCGCCCATCGACGATGTTTTTACGATCAGCACTCTCATGCGTCCGCTCCCAGAATGAGACTTTCTCTTGGAACGATATACTTATCCAGTGCGCTGAGTACGCGTTCGGGCTGAATGTCGATCAAACTCTGGTGGTAACCCTGTTCGGCATCGCCTTTGCGCACCCGGTGATAGCCGGTAATCAGGCGAATCACCTCGGCCTGATGGGACAGCGGCGGGGTAAAATCGGGGCTGCTTGGGCCATAAAGCGCGACAAGCGGACGATGAAGTGCCGCCGCAACGTGCATGAGCCCAGAATCGTTGCTGACGACAGCGTGGCAGGCGGCAATGAGTACAACCGCCTGTTCCAGCGAAGTTTTCCCCGCCAGATTGCTGCAATGCTGTCGTGCATCTTCCGTCAATCCTTGAAGGATATCATCACAGGCCGAACGGTCATTGGCCGAACCGAACAGCGCTATCTGGTAGCCGCGCTCGATCAGTGATTGTGCCAACGCCGCATAGTGATAATGCGGCCAGCGTTTGGCGGGGCCGAACTCGGCACCGGGGCAAAAGCCGATGATAGGGCGCGCATCGCTGAGATCGAAGGCCTGCATCATGTCCACAATTTCGGCCTGATTGACCTGCAACTGCGGCCACAGTAGCGGCTGCGGTAAGTCTTCGGCCCGACGAATACGGCTACGATCGTAGGCTAACGCGGTATAGCGCTGAACCATCAGCGGAAATGCGGCTTTATCCAGCACGCGTGCGTCGTTCAGCAGCCCGTAACGCATTTCGCCACGCCAGCCTGTACGCTGCGGAATCTTGGCAAAGAAGGGGACCAGTGCGGATTTAAAGGAGTTAGGCAGTACGTAAGCGCGGTCATAGCCCGCATCGCGCAGCGATACGCCAAGACGGCGACGTTCGCCCAGCTCCAGTGCGCCGTGACCTAGCGGCATGGCTAACGCCTGATTGACTTCCGGCATCCGTGCCAGCAGCGGACGGCACCAGGCCGGTGCCATCACGTCAATGACCGCTTCCGGGTGTTCAGCCTTCAACGTGCGATAAAGGCTGTGCGACATCATCATATCGCCGACCCAGGAAGGGCCGATGACCAAAATTTTCATACCGCTTATGAATCCTTATCCGATTAAACGGTACGGTTCAGCCAGGCCATATATTCCGCCACGCCTTCGGCGACGGTTTTGAACGGCTTGTCATAGCCAGCAGCACGCAAATTGGTGAGGTCGGCTTGTGTATAAGCCTGATAGCGGCCTTTCAGCTTTTCAGGGAACGCGATGTATTCCACGCTGCCTTTTTTATGGAAGGCGAGGGTGGCGTCCGCGACAGCCTGGAAGGATTCGGCGCGACCCGTACCGCAGTTGAAGATGCCGGAAACACCGTTTTGCCAGAACCACAGGTTGACGGCCGCGACATCACCGACGTAGATGAAGTCACGTTGGAAGTTCTCGCTACCGGAGAACAGCTTCGGATTTTCACCCTGATTAATCTGGTTATTCAGGTGGAATGCGACGCTCGCCATGCTGCCTTTATGGCCTTCGCGCGGTCCGTAGACGTTGAAATAGCGGAAACCGCAGATCTGCGATTCAGCTTCTGGCAGAATTTCACGCACGTACTGGTCGAACAGGAATTTGGAGTAGCCGTAGACGTTCAGCGGCTGCTCGTATTGACGCGCTTCGATAAAGTTATCGTTGCGGCCGCCGTAGGTTGCGGCAGAAGAGGCATACAGGAACGGAATGTTGCGATCGAGGCAGTAGTGCAGCACGTCTTTAGAATACTGATAGTTGTTATCCATCATGTATTTGCCATCCCACTCGGTGGTGGAAGAGCACGCGCCTTCATGGAATATGGCATCGATATCGCCCAGATCGTCACCTGCAACGATGCTGGCGATGAAATCTTCTTTATCCACGTAATCTGCGATGTCCAGATCGACCAGATTGGCGAATTTGGTGCCGTCTTTCAGGTTATCGACAACCAGAATGTCCCGATAGCCGATGTCATTCAGAGATTTTACGATATTGCTGCCGATAAAACCGGCACCGCCAGTAACGATAATCATGGGCGCGACCTTTATTAATCTTGCCGGTGAGGCACCGCGCCCCACACTGTTTATGACCGCTATAATAGCATTTCATTTTACCGCAAGCAGCCAGAGCTTAATTTATCCCGTGTTGCTCCCACGTTTTTAAGATGATTCAGGCCGTGACGAAGCCAGCATTTTCAGACTGTTTACCCCGCATTTCTGCCCACATCCGCTAGCTTAAAAACCATAACGCAATCTTTTTATGGGAGAGTGACGCTATGCCTGCCGCGTTTTATCAACAACTTACTGCACAAATTATGGCTGCACGCACCGAAGGCGTGTTCAAGGAGGAGCGCATCATTACCTCTGCGCAGCAGGCTGAAATCGAGGTAATGGACAGCAACCGCCTGCTCAATTTCTGTGCCAATAATTATCTTGGTCTGGCGGACAGCCCTGAGCTGATTGCCGCAGCAAAAGCCGGATTGGACAGCCACGGTTTTGGTATGGCTTCGGTGCGGTTCATCTGTGGAACGCAGGATATCCATAAAGCGCTGGAGCGTAAGCTGGCGGAGTTTCTGGGAATGGACGATGCGATTCTCTATTCCTCCTGTTTTGATGCTAACGGTGGGCTGTTTGAAACGCTGATGGGGCCGGAGGATGCGATTATTTCCGATGCGCTTAATCATGCCTCAATCATCGACGGTATTCGGCTATCGAAGGCGCGGCGCTACCGCTATGCCAATAACGATATGAGCCAGTTGGAAGCACAACTGCAACTGGCCATAGCGGAAGGGGCAAGACACGTCATGATCGCCACCGACGGCGTTTTCTCGATGGATGGCGTCATTGCCGATTTGCAGGGGATTTGCGATCTGGCGGATCGTTATGACGCGCTGGTGATGGTGGATGATTCGCATGCGGTGGGATTTGTGGGCGAACAAGGGCGCGGAACGCATGAACGCTGTGGCGTGATGGAGCGCGTTGACATCATCACCGGGACGTTAGGCAAAGCGCTGGGTGGCGCATCGGGCGGTTATACGGCGGGCAAGCATGAGGTGATCGACTGGCTGCGCCAGCGTTCTCGACCCTATCTTTTTTCCAACTCGCTCGCCCCTGCCATTGTCACCGCGTCGCTCAGGGTATTGGATTTGCTGGAACAGAGTGGCGAACGGCGTGAGCGTCTGTGGACAAATGCCCGCCTGTTCCGTGAAAAGATGACGGCCGCAGGGTTCACGCTAGCGGGAGCCGATCACGCCATTATTCCCGTCATGTTAGGTGAGGCGCAGCTGGCACAGGATTTTGCGCAGGCGCTACAGCGGGAAGGTGTTTATGTCACCGGCTTTTTCTATCCCGTAGTCCCCCTCGGTCAGGCGCGTATTCGCACCCAAATGTCGGCCGCCCATACGCCGCAGCAAATTGAATTCGCCGTCGAGGCTTTTATCCGCGTGGGCAAACGTCTGGGTGTGATCATCTGAGGAAACCATCATGAAAGCATTGGCAAAACTGCGGTCGGAAGAAGGCATCTGGATGGTGGACTCGCCCACGCCGGAGCTCGGACATAACGACATCATGATTAAAATCCGTAAAAGCGCGATCTGTGGAACGGATGTGCATATCTATAACTGGGACGAATGGTCGCAGAAGACGCTTCCCGTTCCGATGGTCGTCGGGCATGAGTACGTTGGCGAAATTGTCGCTATCGGTCAGGAAGTTAACGGTTTTCATATTGGCGATCGGGTCTCTGGCGAAGGGCACATTACCTGCGGCTACTGTCGCAACTGTCGTGCCGGACGGCGTCATTTATGCCGCAATGCTATCGGTGTCGGTGTAAACCGTCCCGGTTCATTCGCGGAGTATCTGGTGATTCCTGCCTACAACGCGTTTCGCATTCCCGACAATATTTCTGATGAGCTGGCCGCCATTTTCGATCCTTTCGGCAACGCGGTGCATACCGCGCTTTCCTTTGATTTAGTGGGGGAAGATGTCTTGATTGCCGGCGCAGGGCCGATAGGCATGATGGCTGCGGCGGTGTGCCGTCACGTTGGCGCAAGGAATGTCGTGATTACCGATGTGAATGCGTACCGTCTGGATCTTGCCAGTAAAATGGGGGCCACACGCGCCGTCAATGTGGCAGAAGAAAAGCTGGCGGACGTGATGATGGAACTAGGTATGACCGAGGGGTTTGATATCGGTCTGGAGATGTCGGGTGCGCCATCGGCCTTTCGTGCCATGCTGAAAGCGATGAATCACGGTGGGCGCATCGCTATGCTGGGTATTCCGCACGAACCGATGTCGATTGACTGGGGAGAGGTGATTTTTAAAGGGCTATTTATCAAAGGTATCTACGGACGGGAAATGTTCGAAACCTGGTACAAGATGTCGGCGCTGATTCAGTCTGGACTGGATTTGTCACCGATTATCACCCACCGCTTTCACATTGATGAATTTCAGAAAGGGTTCGATGCCATGCGCTCGGGTCAGTCGGGCAAGGTGATTCTCAATTGGGATGAGACATGACCCTGCCGAAGCGAACCCGTGCGATGGCAAAAGAGAAACGCGCGCCTGACATTACGGTTGTTTGGATGCTTCGGTCGCGGCTGGCGCAATCCAGGTCTGCCAGCGGTGCTTGATAAATAGCACGGGGGCGCTTTCCCGAATGCTGCTACTCACCAGCTTGAAGAACACATCGTTCTTCACCGGTTCCGGCGGCTGTTTGACGTGGCACTGCGGTATACCGCGGAACGGATTACGTGGTTTGACTGGCTGCTGCGGCTGGGGCTCATACTGCCGCGCCGGTTCATTCAGCAACTGGCTGGGGCGGACTAAGACAATATCGGTATCCAGTGTAGGCAACATCTGCTGCAAGACGCGGATGGTTGCAGGATGGGGATGCCCGATAGCGATGGCGGAACCGCTGTGGCGGGCGATTTGCACCGCACGGGTAAACTGTTTGCGAATCTCGGCTTCGTTTTGCGAGTCATCCAAAAAGACTTTGCGTTTGATGACCTTAACGTTCGTTCCTGCCGCGGCCTGGCTTGATTGGCTGCTGCCAATGGTCATGCTATCGAGGAAATAGAGCGGGTAGGCGCTCAGCGCCTGCATGACTTTTTGCATACCCGGCAAGCTGGCGGTCATCGCGCTGCCCATATGGTTATTCAACCCCACAGCGTAAGGCACGTTATTAACCGATTGGCGGATAATGCGCTGAATTTCTTCGCTGCTCATGTCCGGGCGTAACGTATCGCGCTCCAGCGGCTGCTTGCTCATCGGTGCCATCGGCAGATGGATCAGCACTTCTCGCCCTTGCTGGTGAGCTTTGGTCGCCATTTCGCGGGCGTACGGCGCATTGGGTAAGACCGCGATGGAAATCGCTGTCGGCA
Source organism: Pectobacterium brasiliense (assembly GCF_013449685.1). GTDB lineage: Bacteria > Pseudomonadota > Gammaproteobacteria > Enterobacterales > Enterobacteriaceae > Pectobacterium > Pectobacterium brasiliense_A. The sequence goes on from NZ_JACDSF010000043.1 coordinate 14,843, forward strand.
TTGCCAGAATCTGGTTCTCATTATGCGGGCGATAGCCGAAATCATCGATAACGATGGAAAGTTTTCCGGCCAGTGCCAAAGGAGACAGGGCGAGCAGGCTCAACGCCAATAGTGGTGTTTTGGTTAAATAAGACAAGACTATCTTCCCAGCCAAGGTTGTGGATTGACCGCCTGACCCTGGCGACGGATTTCAAAATACAGTCCAGGCTGGCTCTGGCCGCCGCTGGTGCCGACCAGCGCAATGGGCTGGCCTGCCTTAACCTGAGCGCCAACGGAAACCAATGCGCTCTGGTTATAACCGTACAGGCTCATATCGCCTTTACCATGCTGCACAACAACGACCAGCCCGTAGCCCTGTAGCCAGTCGGCCATCAGTACGGTTCCGTCGGCGATCGCTTTCACTTCCGTTCCTTCCGGTGCGGTAATCACCATACCCTTCCAGCGCAGCTCGCCCTGCAACGGTTCACCGAAACGATGTTCAATACGTCCATTAACTGGCCAGATGGCTTGACCTAAAGGTCGCCCTAAACCGCCGGTTCGGGCCATGAGTGAGCGTTCACCTTCAGTCGGTTTGTAACTGCTGCCGCTGCGTTTGGCTTGCTCTTCTTTAGCGCGAACTTTGGCGGCCTCGCGCGCTTCCCGTTCGGCACGGGCTTTCGCTTCTCGCTCAGCGCGGGCGATCTGATCGCGCAACCGCGTTTCATTCTGGCGCAGTTCCGTCAACTGCTGCTGATCTTTTTCCAGCGAGCTTTCGAGCGTCGACAGCGTTTTCTTCCGATCGGACTGTGCCTGCTCCAGCGTCTGTTGCTGTTGCTGTTGGTCGCCCAGCAGCGTTTTTTGCTGTGCCTGTTTTTGTTCCAACTGACGCTTTTGGTCAGCCAGCTCTACGCGCGTTTGCTGCAATGCGTGGATAGATTTCTGCCGTGCTTCATTCAGGTAGCCGAAGTAGGCGAGGATGCGCTCGTTGCGCTGGCTCTCTTCTCCGCTCAGCATTAATTGCAGTGCGCTGTGCTGGCCTTGCCGGAAGGCGGCGTCAAGCTGACGGGAAAGTAGCGTTTGTTGCTTATCCTGCTGAGATTGCAGTTTGGCGATAGAGGCGCTGAGGCTGGTTAATTCTTTATTGAGCGTGGACAGCGTATTGCGCGTTTCATGCAGTTGACGACTGGCCTGAGAGATGGACTGCTCCTGCTTTTTCAACTGCTGGACTAAGGCACTGCGTTGCTTTTGTTGTTCTTGAACGCTTTTTTCTTTCGCGGCGATATCGTGTTGCAGGGTCTTAAGCTGTGCTTGATTATCTTCAGCCTGGCCGAGCGCGGGCAACAACAAAACGCCAACGCAGAGCGCGCTGACGCAGCGGGTGAGTAGCCTGTGTAATGCGGATAACTGGCGATCGGCGCTACATGCTACTCGACTCTGGACAAATAACGCGTTTTTACTCATATCGATAAATTATTCCACGATGAACAGCGGCTTACCAGTTGTCTCTTGTCTGATTTCTATTTCCAGACGTGACAAGCATGGCACAAAGGCGCATGTCTATGCGTATCAATGATAGATAAATGGAAAGCGCGCCGCAGATTAGATACGCTATATTGGCTTACTAGCTGTAATTGCCGTATCGCGCAGGTATACTCAGGAACCTTATATTTTTGTTGCTTAACTGATCCGGGAGCCGTTACACCCCATGCAAGAGATTATGCCATTCGTTAGCAAGCACCCTATTTTGAGCATCGCCTGGGTTGCGCTGTTGGTTGCGGTCATTGTACTTACTGTGAAGAGTAAACTGTCGAACGTGAAAGAAGTGGTTCGCGGTGAAGCGATCCGACTGATTAATAAAGAAGAGGCTGTCGTCGTTGATATCCGTAACCGTGACGACTATCGCCGTGGCCATATTGCCAGCGCATTTAACTTGTTGCCGAACGACATTAAAAACGGCAGCGTAGGTGAGCTTGAAAAACATAAGTCGCAGCCGATTATCGTGGTGTGCGCCAACGGCCTCTCTTCGCGCGAAGCGGCCGAGAATTTGTATAAAGCCGGTTTTGAGCGTGTGCAGGTACTGAAAGACGGCCTGGCTGGCTGGAGCGGTGAGAATCTGCCTTTAGTTCGCGGCAAATAAAACGGTTTGTGGTAAAACTATCCGCATCGTGCCAAGTGTATCAATTATACACCGTGAAAATGGCGGCGATTTTGCAGGATAACCGACAGGCTGATTGCAGTACGACAATGACAAAAATGTGCTGACGTCCGCCCACTTATGACGACGGAAGACGTCAAGATAATCTAACAAAAGGGTATTACTTAACATGTCTGAACAAAACAACACAGAAATGGCTTTCCAAATCCAGCGTATCTACACCAAAGATATCTCTTTTGAAGCGCCGAATGCGCCTCAGGTGTTCCAGCAGGAATGGCAGCCAGAAGTAAAACTGGATCTGGATACGGCCTCTAGCCAGTTGGCTGATGATATCTATGAAGTCGTACTGCGCGTGACCGTAACGGCTTCTCTGGGTGAAGAAACTGCGTTTCTGTGTGAAGTTCAGCAAGGTGGTATCTTTACCGTTGGCGGTATCGAAGGAACTCAACTGGCGCACTGCCTGGGTGCATACTGCCCGAACATTCTGTTCCCTTACGCGCGTGAGTGCATTACCAGCCTGGTTTCTCGCGGTACCTTCCCGCAACTGAACCTGGCACCCGTTAACTTTGATGCGCTGTTCATGAATTACCTGCAGCAGCAGACCGAAGGTGAAGGCGCTGCGCAGCATCAGGATGCCTGATGAACGCGTCTGACGCTTCAATGACCGTCATCGGTGCCGGCTCGTACGGCACCGCCTTGGCCATTACGCTGGCGCGTAATGGCCATCGAGTCGTGCTGTGGGGTCACAACCCTGCGCACATTCAGGCGTTACAGGCCGCTCGCTGTAATCAGACATTCCTGCCGGATGTGCCTTTCCCCGATTCGCTACAGCCGGAAACCGACCTCGCGCAGGCGCTTGCTGCCAGTAGAAACGTGCTGGTCGTTGTGCCGAGCCATGTGTTTGGTGATGTCTTGCGTCAATTGAAACCTCACTTGCGTGCCGATGCGCGTATCGTGTGGGCGACCAAAGGGCTGGAAGCGGAAACAGGGCGCTTGTTGCAAGATGTCGCACGCGAAGCGTTGGGCGAAACCATCCCACTTGCGGTGGTATCCGGCCCGACATTCGCCAAAGAATTAGCGGCGGGTATGCCGACGGCGATTGCGCTTGCATCAACGGACCGCGAATTTGCTGACGACCTGCAGCGGTTGCTGCATTGTGGGAAGAGCTTCCGTGTTTACAGCAACCCCGATTTTATCGGCGTGCAGTTGGGTGGAGCGGTGAAAAACGTCATTGCGATCGGTGCTGGGATGTCTGACGGCATTGGATTTGGCGCGAATGCGCGTACCGCGTTGATCACCCGCGGGCTGGCAGAAATGACTCGACTTGGCGCAGCGCTGGGTGCGGATCCTACCACCTTCATGGGGATGGCGGGGCTTGGCGATCTGGTGTTGACCTGTACTGATAATCAGTCCCGTAACCGGCGCTTCGGTATGATGCTGGGGCAGGGAATGGATGTACAGAGCGCGCAGGATAGCATTGGTCAGGTGGTTGAAGGGTATCGCAATACGAAAGAGGTGCTGGCATTAGCACAGCGCTACGGCGTTGAGATGCCGATTACTGAGCAACTCTGGCAGGTGCTGTATTGTGGGAAAGACGCCCGAGAGGCAGCGCTGAGCCTATTGGGGCGCACGCGTAAAGACGAAACCGCCAGGTTATAAAACACGTCGTTCCATGCTGGGCTTCCTAATCTGGGAGGCTCATAGTATCTTCGTTTTCTTGTATACGAGCAGTGGTGCTAATCAGCCCGCTGTTTGAGAACAGATATACGTTGTGGTGTGTGGTATCTCGGAGAGTAAGGTAATGTCGACAGAAGAACTGGAACTGGTCTGGATCAATATCAAGGCAGAAGCGCGCAGTCTCGCGGACTGTGAACCGATGCTGGCCAGCTTTTTTCATGCCACATTGCTGAAGCACGAAAATCTGGGTAGCGCATTGAGCTACATGCTGGCGAACAAACTGGCAAATGCGATCATGCCTGCAATTGCTATTCGTGAAGTCGTGGAAGAAGCCTACCGCGCCGATCCACAGATGATCGTTTCTGCCGCGCGTGACATTCAGGCCGTTTGCCTGCGGGACCCAGCGGTGGATAAATATTCGACGCCGCTGCTCTACCTGAAAGGATTTCATGCATTACAAGCTTACCGCATTGGTCACTGGCTTTGGTCGCAGGATCGTAAAGCGCTGGCGGTCTATTTCCAGAATCAGATCTCGGTTTCTTTCGGTGTCGATATTCACCCAGCGGCGAGAATCGGCTGCGGGATCATGCTCGATCACGCAACGGGCATTGTGATCGGCGAAACGGCTGTCGTTGAAAACGATGTTTCCATTCTGCAATCCGTGACGCTGGGCGGTACGGGTAAAACGAGTGGCGATCGTCACCCTAAAATTCGCGAAGGCGTGATGATTGGCGCGGGCGCGAAAATTCTGGGGAATATTGAGGTGGGTTGTGGCGCGAAAATTGGCGCGGGTTCTGTTGTGCTGCAATCGGTTCCTCCACATACGACGGCGGCAGGGGTTCCGGCTCGTATCGTCGGTCGTCCGGAAAGCGATAAACCCGCTATGGACATGGATCAGTATTTCAACGGGATCAATCGCGGTTTCGAATATGGTGATGGTATCTAATCCCACGGCATAGGCGATTCATCGTTCTTGCTATCTCTCTGATACGGGTTCCAACCAGAATATAAACCGCCGATAAATAAGGTGGTTTTTTGTTATTTCAGCTAGGAAACGTCTGAAAGCGGAACGGAATTCACTATCTATTTAAGCAAAGTTGCTGTTTATCTCTTCATAATAGGCTGTTTTGGTTTCCCGCCTATATAGGCAGATGACGTAAACTGAACTATATATTCTGGTAAGAACCAAAAATAGTTTTGTTTGGATCACCTTTGTTTGAATGGAATCGTGACGCTGTTACAGAGAACCTTATATGTATTTGAAGCGAATTTTAATCACGTTGAGTTTGATTACACTACCCGTTGTCCCTTTTTTGAGTTACGCAGCAGAAAGCATAAATAATGTAGGGATAAATAATACGAGTAGCACGGCAAATCTCGCACCTGTCGCGGTTGATTCCAATGAGTCGGCGTCGGATAAGCAGGATGAAAGTTGGTGGCAGAGAAGTAAAAATAATCTGTCTACGACCTGGAATTCGCCGCAGAGCCACGATATTTATATCCCGACGATCACCTGGCATAACCGCTGGACGTACGATAAAGAAAAGACCGATAAATATAATGAAAGGCCGTGGGGCGCGGGCTATGGTGTTTCCCGCTTGGATAAGGATGGGGACTGGCACGGGCTTTATCTCATGGCATTCAAAGACTCCTACAACAAATGGGAGCCTATCGGTGGCTATGGCTATGAAAAGCGCTGGCGGCCAACCAGCGATCAGGATTTTCAACTGGGGCTGGGTTTTACGGCGGGTTTCACTATGCGTGATAACTGGAACTATATTCCAATTCCCGTCTTATTACCTTTGGCATCAATAAGCTACAGCAGGCTCTCTTTCCAGGCGACTTACATTCCCGGAACATACAATAACGGTAATGTTTTCTTTGCTTGGTTCAGATGGCAGATTTAATTCCACGGTCACAGGGTCTCTTTATTTGATAAAAAGAGGCCCTATTTTTTGCTAAAAGAGCAGCACTGACAGAATATATTTAATGACGTGGATGCTACCTGATAAAGATTATTTAACGCCGCCTTTCTCCGTTGTTAAGCGTATTTTTTTGTTTGTTTGCTATTTAATCTAATGTAAACCACATTGACTGAAATTCATTCAGCCATCTCCGTTACAATGGTGATACTTTTTCCTAAGCGGATGTTGTTGTGCCATTACTTACTATCACCACTATCTTGTGGGCATTTTCATTCAGCCTGATTGGCGAATATCTGGCGGGTCAGGTTGATAGCTGGTTTTCTGCGATGTTCCGCCTGACGGCGGCGGCAGTGGTGTTTTTGCCGTTCCTACGCCTGCGGGGTTACAAGCCACGCGTCATTTTCTTGTATCTGTTAGTGGGTGCTTGCCAACTGGGTATCATGTACCTGTTCGTATTCCAGGCTTACCTGTACCTGACCGTACCTGAGTTTTTACTCTTTACGGTGATGACGCCGCTGTACGTGACGCTGATTTACGACCTGCTTGCCCGACAGCGCCTGCGCTGGGGCTACGTGATGAGCGCTCTGCTGGCGGTATTCGGGGCGGCGGTGATCCACTATCACGGCGTGAGTGCACATTTCTGGTGGGGATTCCTGCTGGTGCAGGCAGCTAACGTGTGTTTTGCCGCCGGTCAGGTGGGTTATAAGCGTTTGATGGAGCTCTATCCGGTGCCGCAGCACTGCGCGTTTTCCTGGTTTTATCTGGGGGCGGCGATTGTGACGATAGCTGCATGGCTGCTTTTCGGCAATCTGGATAAATTACCCACTACAACCTTGCAGTGGGGCGTGTTGGTCTGGTTGGGGATTGGCGCTTCTGGCCTGGGGTATTTTATGTGGAACTACGGCGCAACTCAGGTCGATGCCGGAACGCTTAGCATAATGAACAACTTTCACGTGCCGGCTGGGCTCTTGGTCAACTTCGCTATCTGGCATAAAACGCCAGACTGGCTGAGCTTTATCGTGGGGACGATAATTATTACGTCCTCACTGTGGGTACACCAGCGTTGGGTCGTGAAGCGTCCTTCACAAATGGTAAGTGCTCACAAGCGTGCTGGCGCGCCGAACGAATAAACGCATCAATCACCGGTTGGCGCTGCTCTCCGTCACGGACGGCGGCGTACAACCGGCTCCACAGCCCGTCCCCCAGCGATTTAGTCACAATCAGTCCCTGACGCTCGAAGCTTTCCACCACCCAGTGCGGTAGCGCAGCGATGCCCATGCGGGCGGCGACCATCTGAATCAGCAGCAGCGTATTATCCACGCTTTTCAGCGTCGGACTGATGCCTGCTGGTTGCAAAAAGTGACGCCAGACGTCCAGTCGTTGTCGCTGTACCGGATAAATCATCAGAGTCTCGGCGGTGAAATCCTCCGGTTCAATTTTCTCTTTTCCTGCCAGCGGATGGTCGGGAGCCAGCACCAACCTGACTTCAAAATCAAACAGAGGTGAATAGTGCAGGCCACTGCGCGGCATGATGTCGGAGGTCATAACCAGATCTAGCTCGCCTTGTTGAAGTGCTGGCTGAGGATCGAACGTCACGCCTGATTTAAAGTCCATCGCCACCTGCGGCCAGTGCTGATGGAACTCGTCTAGCGCAGGCGTCAGCCACTGAATACAGCTATGGCACTCAATGGCCAGACGTAGCGTGGTTTGGTGTGGCTCATGGCATGACTGCAACGCCTGCTGGATTTGCGGCAACACCTGCTCTGCGAGCTGCAACAGAATTTCTCCCTGAGGCGTAAAGCGCAGCGGCTGGCTTTTACGCACGAATAGCCTGAACCCAAGGCGCTGCTCCAGATCGCTGAACTGGTGGGATAACGCCGATTGAGTTTGGTGAAGTGCAGAGGCAGCGGCGGCTAACGATCCGGTATTGCGCAGTGCTTGCAGCGTTCGCAGGTGTTTGAATTCGATCATGAGAGTCCTTCACAGTGACAGTGAATAAATTGCGCTTGTGCTTACTACACTACCTGCGGATTATGGATGTGTAAACATCTGGACGGCTAAATGAGGAATTAACGATGGCGATTGTGAATCACACACTGGGTTTTCCGCGCGTTGGATTACGCCGTGAACTGAAAAAAGCGCAGGAAAGCTACTGGGCAGGTAACGCAACACAGGAGGAGTTGCTGACCGTTGGCCGCGAGCTACGTGCGCGCCATTGGCAACAACAGAAGGATGCTGGCGTTGATCTGCTGCCAGTGGGTGATTTCGCTTGGTACGACCATGTGCTGACCACGAGTCTGCTGCTGGGTAACGTACCTGCACGCCATCAGAATAAAGACGGTTCGGTCGATCTGGATACGCTGTTCCGTATTGGCCGCGGACGTGCGCCAACCGGTCAACCTGCTGCTGCGGCAGAAATGACCAAGTGGTTTAATACGAACTATCACTACATGGTGCCGGAATTCACCAAAGGGCAGCAGTTCAAGCTGGCCTGGACACAGCTGCTGGATGAAGTTGATGAAGCACTGGCGCTGGGCCATAACGTGAAGCCTGTTCTGCTAGGCCCGGTGACCTACCTATGGCTGGGTAAAGTGAAAGGCGAGCAGTTTGATCGTCTGTCGCTGCTGAAGGACATTCTGCCCGTTTACCAGCAGGTGCTGGCTGAGCTGGCGAAGCGCGGCATTGAGTGGGTGCAGATCGATGAGCCTGCACTGGTGCTGGAACTGCCGCAAGCGTGGCTGGCCGCATTTAAACCGGCTTACGATGCATTGCAGGGTCAGGTGAAATTGCTGCTGACGACCTATTTCGATAGCGTTAGCCAGAATCTGGAAACGATCAAAACGCTGCCGGTTCAGGGGCTGCATGTCGATCTGGTTCACGGTAAGGATGATGCCGCTACGCTGAGCGCCCAACTGCCTGCTAACTGGGTCCTGTCTCTGGGGGTGATTAACGGCCGTAACGTATGGCGTGCTGACCTGAGTAACTGGTTCGAGCGTCTGCAACCGCTGGTGGGGACGCGTGATCTATGGCTGGGCAGTTCATGTTCACTGCTGCATAGCCCTATCGATCTGAGTGTGGAAGTGCGTCTGGATGATGAAGTGAAGAGCTGGTTTGCCTTTGCCATCCAGAAATGTGCGGAGCTGTCACTGCTGTCTCAGGCACTGAACAGTGGCAACGGGCAGGCACTGGACGCCTACAGCGCGCCGATTCGTGCTCGCCGTACCTCGACGCGTGTGAATAACGCGGCCGTTGCCCAGCGTCTGGCGGCGATTACTGCGCAGGACAGCCAGCGTCAGAACGTGTATTCGGTTCGTGCGGATGCCCAGCGTGAGCGCTTTAATCTGCCAGCATGGCCGACGACGACGATTGGTTCTTTCCCGCAAACCACCGAAATTCGCGGCCTGCGTTTGGATTTCAAACAGGGTCGTCTGGATGGTAATCACTACCGCACCAGCATTTCCGAGCACATCAAGCAGGCTGTGGCTGAGCAAGAGCGTCTGGGGCTGGACGTACTGGTGCACGGTGAAGCCGAGCGTAACGACATGGTGGAGTACTTCGGCGAGCATCTGGATGGGTTTGTCTTTACCCAGAACGGCTGGGTGCAGAGCTATGGTTCTCGCTGTGTGAAACCGCCAGTCATTATTGGTGATGTGAGTCGCCCAGAAGCGATTACCGTCGAGTGGGCGAAATACGCACAGTCTCTGACCGACAAGCCGATGAAAGGCATGCTGACGGGGCCGGTGACGATCCTGTGCTGGTCTTTCCCACGTGAAGACGTCACGCGTGAAACCATTGCTAAGCAGATTGCACTGGCGCTGCGTGATGAAGTGGCCGATTTGGAAGCTGCAGGCATTGGTATCATCCAGATTGACGAACCGGCGCTGCGTGAAGGTCTGCCGCTGCACCGCTCTGACTGGGATGCTTATCTAGCCTGGGCAGTGGATGCTTTCCGTCTGAACGCCGCGGTGGCGAAAGATGATACGCAAATCCATACCCACATGTGTTATTGCGAGTTCAACGACATCATGGATTCTATCGCCGCGCTGGATGCCGACGTGATTACGATTGAAACCTCGCGTTCCGATATGGAACTGCTGGAGTCGTTTGAAGAGTTCGAGTACCCGAATGAAATCGGCCCGGGCGTTTATGATATCCACTCCCCGAACGTCCCAAGCGTGGAATGGATGGAAGCCCTGTTGAAGAAAGCGGCGCAGCGTATCCCCGCTGAACGCCTGTGGGTGAATCCGGACTGCGGTCTGAAAACCCGTGGCTGGCCGGAAACGCGTCAGGCTTTGGCGAATATGGTTCAGGCAGCACAGCGTCTGCGTGAAACCCAGTCATAGTTAATGGCTAATGCAATCAGGGAGGTGATGGCCTCCCTGATCTTTTATAGCTAACGAGTAGATAAAATACGCACTATTTTTCGTCGTATCTCGATTGTTTATTATTTTCTCCTGCAAATTTTCTCCCTTCCTGAAAATTAACTATATTGTCTTTCCCTTAATAAAATCGCCGCGCTATCCCCCTTTTTTTTCTGCATCGACTGGTAGGTTATTTGTCGAAAAGGATTATTTATCCGCTATCAATATATTTATTCATCGGCGGAGTGAGTCGACGTCGTCATAAAGCTAGGGAATCTTGTGCCGATAAGGTAGACGGCATGGAGGTGGCTCTGGGTTTACCAATAGAGCGAGGTCGTTTGTATTTTTTAACGTTCTACTTATGTTGAAAGTGCACCTGCAATTACTCATTTATGGGTATTTATATATACCCATAAAGCCTATTTTTTTCCGAAAAAACGATAATTCCCCACTCTGCGGTGTTATTAGACGAGCAGCAGTCATTATTATGTATTACCTAAAAGGAGTGAGACATGAGTTTAGCGAATTGGCGAATTGGCTATCGATTAGGAGGCGGATTTGCCATCTTGATTCTGATGTTATTTACCGTGAGTATTTTTTCTTTGTCTAAACTGTCCTCTTTTCAGGATGGTGCCAGAGATATCGTCAAAGAGGTTTATCCGCAAACGGTAGATGCGAATGACCTCATCGATAACGTGAATGGGCATTTTGTCGCTTATTTGCAAATGATGCTGGTATCCGGCCAGGAGCAGCGTCAGGAGTATGTCGATCGAATTATGGCGTATCGCAAGGAAATTAGCCGCCTACTCGACAATCTGGAAAGCAATGTCTCAGGAGATCATGCCCGTAAACAGGTAGGCGTTGTCCGCGGGCTTCGTGCCGAGTTCATCAAGTCTGGCGATAAAATTATTAGTGATGCGCTGGCGGGTAATAACGACGTTGCTGTAAAGGAATTCAATAGCAACCTGAACGTCATTCAGCGTAATTACCGTGACTCGGTGAAGCAGTTGGTGAATTACCAAAATGACGCGATGGATAACTCTGTCGAGACCATGGCTGAGGTATACAGCAACACCCGTATGATTTTGCTGCTTATTTTGGCGCTGGGTGCCGTATTTGGGGCGCTGATTGCCTGGGCGATCACGCGCAGTGTAACCCGTCCAATAGAGCAGGCTTTGCAAGTAGCAGATAGGGTGGCGCAGGGCGATTTGACTTCACGCATCACGGTGACCAGCAAGGATGAAACCGGCTTACTGCTGCAAGCGTTGGATCGTATGAACACCAGCCTGAGCACGATTGTCGGCCAGGTGCGTGATGGCGCGGAAACGATCTCAACGGCGGCGTCACAAATCACGGCCGGTAATCAGGATCTGTCATCGCGTACTGAAGAGCAGGCCAGCTCGCTAGAAGAAACGGCTGCCTCAATGGAGCAATTGGCATCCACCATTAAAAACACGGCAGAAAATACCCATCAGGCAACGGAGATTGCCAATAAGGCAACCGGTGCAGCGAAACAAAGCGGTGATGTCATGCTTTCCGTGACGCAAAAAATGCGCGGCATTCGTGATTCATCCCAGCGTATGGCGGAAATTATCGGCGTGATCGATGGCATTGCGTTCCAGACCAATATTCTGGCGCTGAACGCCGCCGTTGAAGCCGCGCGTGCGGGCGAACAAGGGCGTGGTTTTGCGGTGGTAGCGGGAGAAGTGCGCTCTTTGGCACAGCGCAGTGCGACCGCCGCGCGTGAAATCAAAGATTTGATCGACGACTCTGTGAGCAACATTCAGGAGGGCATGGAACTGGTTGATACCGCTGAAGAAACGATGGGGGGATTAACGGCCCACGTGAAGGACGTACACGACATCATCAGCGAGATTTCGCAGGCCAGTCGTGAACAGAGTGATGGGATTAACCAGATGAATTTGGCGATTGGACAGATTGATACCACGACCCAGCAGAATGCGGCCCTGGTTGAAGAATCAGCCTCTGCGGCGCTGTCTCTGCAAGCACAGGCCTCCGTTCTGGCGGAAGCGGTGAGTGCATTTAAAATACAGTCATACGGCAGTAGCAACACCGAGTCTTATGCGCCGATGTCGATGAGCACACCCACGCTGTCTTTGGCGCTGGCAAGCAAAGAGTAAATGACTGCCATCATTTGACGGCGTTGTAAGGTAGCGCCTATTCCCACAGGGAGGCGACAGCCTCCCTGATTCTTTGCATGCGCTACGTAGCGTAAATACGTTTTTTACCCTGCCTATTCAGTTTGTTATCCTTTACTAAGAAATATTTCCATCTCTTTATTTTTAATATCAACGATATCTGACTATCCTTTTATGTAATTGAAGCGTTATTTATGTTAATTATTAGTTGATTAACTTGTTGTTTTTCCGATCGAAACTTAATTTTTGATAGTTAAAATCTATTTATTATATGTTTTTGAATGATTTAAACGATCAATTTGTAAAGTTAAGAAACATGTTGCCGATAAAATGAATTACACAGGAACGGTTATGGATGCATGAATACGGAGAGGGAAGGTCTTGATAACGTCTCTGCAGTCTTATCAATCGTATTTGTACCACTGTTAGATTTATTGCCACTTTTGCACCTCAACACCTGAGGAAAATTATTTGATTTTGATCGCGCCTCTCATGCTGAGAGCGTGCGTAAAAATGCCTGCCTCAAGGTATCTCTGGTATGTCAGAAGGAAACCGCTTTTTCCTTTGGATAGCCAACCATTCTCCGCCCTGTGGTTCCATCAATCTGCGACATGTGCGCAATTGACATTGCTATGCATTATCTAAAAGGAGTGAGACATGAATTTAGCGAATTGGCGTATCGGCTATCGACTGGGGGCTGGGTTTGCTGTCCTGATTTTGATGTTGTTTGTCGTGAGTATCTTTTCCCTGTCCAAGCTATCTGGGTTTCAGGATAGTGCCAGAGATATTGTGAAAGAGGTGTATCCACAAACGGTGGATGCCAATAGCTTGATCGATAATGTTACGAGTATCCTGGTAGCGTATCAGCGGATGATGCTGGTGTCGGGTGAGGACAAAATCAAGGAAAACGTCGATCGCGTGAACGGATTCCGCCAGGAGATTGGCCGCTTGCTGGATAAGCTGGAAAGCCAGGCGGTTGAAGAGCGTTCACGCTCTCAGATGCAGACTATCCGCGCGATCCGCGCCGAATTTTTGAAATCCGGTGACAAAATTATCAGCGAAGTGGTCGCTGGCGATCGGGAAGCGGCGATTGAAGAGTTCAACAACAACCTGAATGTTGTCCAACGTCAGTACCGTGATGCGGTAAGACAATTGGTTAACTATCAGGATGATGCGATGGATACCTCGGTTGAAACCATGGCCGAGGTGTACAGCGAGACCCGCATTATTCTACTGCTCATTTTAGCGCTGGGTGCTGTATTTGGTGCGCTGATTGCCTGGTCAATTACGCGTAGCGTTACCCGACCGATACAGCAGGCTTTGCAAGTCGCAGACAGAGTGGCACAGGGCGACCTGACCTCACGTATTACTGTTACCAGCAAAGATGAAACCGGATTGCTGCTGCAATCGTTGGATCACATGAACACCAGCCTGAGCACGATTGTTGGGCAGGTGCGCGACGGGGCGGAAACGATCTCGACGGCGGCCTCGCAAATTGCCGCAGGTAATCAGGATTTGTCATCACGTACCGAAGAGCAGGCCAGCTCGCTGGAAGAAACGGCGGCGTCGATGGAGCAACTGACGTCTACCATTAAGAACACAGCGGAAAACACCCAGCAGGCAACGGACATTGCGAACAAAGCCTCTGGTGCAGCGAAGCAAAGCGGCGACGTTATGGTTTCTGTGACGCAGAAAATGCGCGGCATTCGCGATTCATCCCAGCGTATGGCGGAAATCATTGGCGTGATTGACGGCATTGCATTCCAGACCAATATTCTGGCACTGAATGCCGCGGTTGAAGCGGCGCGTGCGGGCGAGCAGGGGCGTGGTTTTGCCGTGGTGGCAGGAGAGGTGCGTTCTCTGGCACAGCGCAGTGCGACCGCCGCACGCGAGATCAAGGATTTGATCGACGACTCTGTAAGCAAAATTCAGGAGGGCATGTCGCTGGTGGATACCGCTGAAGAAACGATGAGCGGATTAACAGGCTATGTACAGGATGTGAATGAGATCATCAGCGAAATCTCGCAGGCCAGCCATGAACAGAGTGACGGGATTAACCAGATTAATTTGGCTGTGGGACAGATTGATACCACGACCCAGCAGAATGCGGCTCTGGTTGAAGAGTCGGCCTCTGCGGCACTGTCTCTGCAATCACAGGCCTCTGTGCTCGCGGAAGCGGTAAGTGCGTTTAAGTTGCAGTCATATGGCAGCGGCAAAACCGCGTCTTATGCATCGGCACCAACGCGCACGCCAACGCTGTCTTTAGCGCCAGCGACGGCGAAAAGTAAGGGCAATGACGGCGACTGGACGACGTTCTAAGGCTGTCTGTCTCTGTAAAATCATCAACAGGTAAAACACCAACGCCACCGTTATTCGGTGGCGTTTTAGATCGTGGAATAAGAGGCAAAACGTGTGAAGGTGTTACGCCACGCCGTTTTTCTGGAACCACGCCAGCATACGCTGCCAGCCGTCTTGTGCGGACTCTTCATGATAGCTGGGGCGGTAATCGGCATGGAAAGCATGCCCGGCATCGGGGTAGACGATGATATCTGCCTCGGCGTTGGCGGCACGCAGCGCCTTCCGCATGATATCCACTTGTTCTAGCGGAATACTCCCGTCTTTCGCGCCGTATAACCCCAGTACAGGCGCTTCCAATGCCGTTGCGATATCGACCGGATGTTTGGGGTTATTCAGCGTTTTCTCACCGGTAAATTTGCCGTACCAGGCAACGGCTGCTTTGAGCTGCGGATTATGCGCGGCGTAGAGCCAGGTGATGCGTCCGCCCCAACAGAAACCCGTTATCGCCAGCTTACTGGCATCGCCGCCCTGTTTAATCGCCCAGTTGGCCGTGTGATCGAGATCGGACAGCACCTGCGTGTCGCGCACTTTATACACCAGTTCGGTCAGGATGTGCTGAATGTTGTTATAGTGGCTGGGGTCGCCCTGACGAAAATACAGCTCTGGCGCAATGGCCATATAGCCTTGTTTGGCCAGCCTGCGGCAAACGTCTTGAATGTATTGATGAACGCCGAAAATCTCCTGCACCACCAGAATGATAGGGAGCGGCTTGTCATGGGTCGCCGGTCTGGCGATATACGCAGGCAACTGCTCACCCTGAGAAGAAATCGTGGTTTCACTGGCAATGATACCGACAGAATCCGTCGTAATGATGGAGGAGGTCTGCGGTTCTACCGCCGGGGATAGCCCCTGAGGAAGATGTTTGAAGGTCGTCTGTTCATCAGTCTTCATTACGCGCTCTCCTGTTATCGGCCGGTTTTCATGTGAAAGAGGGATCTCAGAATATCCATCATAAATCCTATCAATGATTAAAGAATCTACACTAGAAGACAATTAATCGGCAAAAATGAATTCCCCACCCGATAAATAGTGATTTAAGTCACATTTTTTATGTATGTTGATGTTTGTTTCTTTTTCATCGGTGACTTTAATCACTTAAAAAAACGTCATGATGCGCTAGAGTCTTCTTATTGAACGGATGCCTACAGACTGCGCTTATGGGGTGTCCAGCACGATTTCTCTGAATACCCAACTGATTGCCCGGGAGGCAGTTATGTCTACATCTGATGTGTTCCATCTTGGTCTGGTCAAGAACGATTTACAGGGCGCGACGCTGGCTATCGTCCCCGGCGATCCTGAGCGTGTTGAAAAAATTGCTCGCCTGATGGATAACCCGGTACATCTGGCATCACACCGTGAATTTACGTCCTGGCGTGCGGAGCTGGACGGCAAGGCAGTGATTGTTTGCTCGACCGGTATCGGTGGCCCGTCAACGTCAATCGCGGTCGAAGAATTGGCACAGCTCGGCATCCGTACTTTCCTGCGCGTCGGTACGACGGGGGCGATTCAGTCCGGTATTAATGTCGGCGATGTGCTAGTAACCACGGCAGCCGTTCGCCTTGATGGGGCGAGCCTGCACTTCGCGCCGATGGAATTTCCGGCCGTTGCTGATTTCGGCTGTACCACCGCGCTGGTGGAAGCGGCGAAGGCATCGGGGGCGGCGTTGCATGTGGGCATCACCGCATCTTCCGATACGTTCTACCCAGGTCAGGAACGCTATGACACCTTCTCTGGACGCGTTGTCCGTCGCTTCCGCGGTTCGATGGAAGAATGGCAGAGCATGGGCGTGCTGAACTATGAAATGGAATCCGCCACGCTGCTGACGATGTGCGCCAGCCAAGGGTTAAAAGCGGGTATGATCGCGGGCGTGATCGTGAACCGTACCCAGCAGGAAATCCCAGATGCGGCGACCATGAAGCTGGCCGAAACCACCGTCATCACGGTGTTGCTGGACGCGACTCGTCGTTTGTTAGCCGCTGAATAAGCACAAAAATTGATGTTATTTTGGGCTGGTCATCGTCGATGCCAGCCCGTATCCTGATATACCCGTCATTCTTCAAGCTGCATGTGCGTTGGCTGCGTTCGCTCACCCGAATCACTTACTTGAGTAAGCTCATCGGGATTCCTTCTCTTGCCGCCTTCCTGCAACTTGAATTATTTAGGGTATAGACTAAATAATTCAAGTTGCCTTGCTCGCCTTTCAACCTCGCAAGGAGATGTATGACCGAACCAACGTTGCTTCATCCCTCTTTATTACCGCTGGACGGTGGAATCAACTTCCGCGATTTAGGCGGTAACCGCGCTGCTGATGGGCGGCTTATCCGACACGGTAAACTTTTTCGCTCCGGCTCGCTGGATCTGCTGAGTCAGGCTGATTGTGAACATCTTGCTGGCGTGCCGATTGCTCACGTGGTGGATTATCGGGATGCCGATGAAATTGTGCAGAAGCCCGATGTCTTGTGGACGGGGGCTAATTATCACGCTTACCCAGCCAACCCATTGCGCCATGAAGTGACGGCTAATCTGGATTCATTGGGATCCGATGTGCTGGCAGCCTTTGATTCCCGCGCATTCATGTTGGAGCTTTACCGCCGTCTGCCTTTCAATAACTCGGCCTATAAACAGTTGGTATCGCTGCTATTACGGCCGGATGAGGGCGGGCTGGTACAGCACTGCGCTGTCGGTAAAGATCGCACCGGTATCGGTTCGGCACTGGTGATGTTTGCGCTGGGGGCAGATGAGCAGACGGTGATGGAAGATTACCTGCTCACCGAGACGACGCTGACGCCCTTTCGCCAGCAGCTACTGACACACCTGTCGGCAACGCTGAATGAGAAAGCGCTGGGACAGTTCGCTTATGTGCTGTCGGTACAGGAAGAGTTCATCGTGACGGCGTTGCAGGCTATCTACGAACGACACGGTTCCATCGATAGCTGGCTTGAAGTGGAATACGGTCTGGATAATCGTGCGCGGAACTATTTGCAGGATAAATATCTGATTGCAGGATAATTACCTGTTTTAATTGACAATAATGCGTTTTTCGAATCCGTTATTATGGTCATAATTAGCTCTCTTATCGGTTAATTTTACTCCGTCTAACCAACGCCCGATGAATTTCATCAGGCGTTTTGTGTTTATTAAATCAGGGAGGAATATGTCTCATATCATAGGGATTGATTTAGGCACGACAAACAGTCTGGTTTCATTCTGGGATGGTGAGAAAGCCGTACTGATTCCCAATGCACACGGTGATTACCTCACTCCTTCAGTTATCGGCCTTGATGATAACGGCGATCTGTTGGTAGGGCGTGTTGCCAAAGAACGCTTGATTACTCACCCACTTAAAACCGCAGCGTTGTTCAAACGCTACATGGGGACGAAAAAGGCCTACTCGCTCGGCGATGTACAGACCTACCAGCCTGAAGAACTATCTTCTTTTCTGCTACGCGTGCTGAAAGCCGATGCTGAGGCATTTCTTGGTGCGCCCGTGACAGAAGCGGTCATCAGCGTGCCTGCTTACTTTAATGACAAACAACGCAAAGCAACGCAGATTGCAGGGCAGCTAGCTGGCCTCAAGGTTGAACGTTTGGTGAATGAGCCGACGGCCGCTGCGTTAAGTTACGGGTTGCACATCAATGCACCAGAAAACCGTTTTTTAGTATTCGATCTGGGCGGTGGCACCTTCGATGTGTCGGTCCTGACGCTATTTGACGGCATTATGGAAGTGAACGCCACAGCAGGGCACAACACACTAGGGGGCGAAGATTTTGTCGATACGTTGGTAAAAGCGTTTCTGAATACGCATGCGCTGACGTCGCTCGACTTGTCAGAAATGAGTCGCCTGCGCCAGCATATCGAAGGAATGAAACGGGAATTGACGCTGCAACATGAGGCGTCGATAGCGCCAGAGTTCGGTGGCGTAGCGTATCCATGGCGCCTCACCCGCGATGATTTTGAATCACTTTGCACTCCTTTAATTGATGCGTTACGCCAGCCTATCGAACGGGCATTGAATGACGCGGCTATTACCCCGCGTGATTTGAATTGCGTCATTCTGGTCGGGGGTGCTAGCCGTATGCCCGTGGTGAGAAGCCTGGCTGCCAAACTATTTGGTCAGTACCCGATCGCGACGCTAAATCCTGATGAAATCGTGGCGTTGGGTGCTGCCGTGCAGGCTGGGCTCAAGGCGCGTAGCCAAGGGCTAGCGGAGGTCGTGCTGACTGACGTCTGCCCGTTTACCCTAGGGCTAGAAACGGCACGCCGCTTGCCGAATGGACATCTGGAGAGCGGTTATTATACGCCGATCATTGATCGTAATACGGTTGTCCCCGTGAGCCGGGAAAAGGTGTTCAGCACCTGTCATGAAGGGCAAACCAACATGCTGCTGCAAATCTATCAGGGGGAAAGTCGCCTGACGCGTAATAACGTCAAATTGGGTGAGCTGGAAATTGATTTTCCGCCCACACCGGAAGATGAACCCATTGTGCGTGTGCGTTATACCTACGATATCAACGGCATTTTGGAAGTGCAGGCGACAGACCTCCATGAGGGTAACAGTAAATCAACGGTTATCCGCAATGATAGCTGTGATTTGTCGGACGCTGAGATACAGGCGCGCTTACAGCAGTTGGCAGAGATAAAAATACACCCGCGTGAGCGTATGGAGAGTCGATTGTTACTGGCACGCGGTGAGCGTTTATATGAGCAATTAATGGGAGACGCTCGAGAACGTATTGCGCATGAATTGCAAGTTTTTGAAGATGCATTGGAAACGCAGGATACATTACATATTCGTCGGGTAACAAAAGAAATACAGAGCGTATTTGATGAGATGGAGCCTCATTCGTTATGAAAACGTCATGTTGGGTATTTTTGGGGATCGAGAAAACTATCGACCAAATGGCAATTCGGCGTGCATATGCGCGTTTGTTGCGAAGACATAATCCAGAGGATGATCCCGAGGCATTTAAAGCGCTCCGCGCTGCGTACGAAGAAGCGCTCTTGCAGGCCCGCTATCTGGTGGCTAAAGGGGATGCCGAGCAGCAGGAAAACCCTGCGTCAGAGGCAGAAGCAGAGGCTGAGAAGATGAGCAATCCTGCGGCTAACACGGCGAATGGTGACATTGCTGTAATGCAGGATACGGCGCAGCAAATTGAAGCGATAAAGCAGCGCGTGGCGGCAATCTATGCGGATTTTCAGTGTCGTATCGACGATGAGGTGTGGCGTGACGTGCTATCAACATCGGTACTCGATCGTCTTGAAATCAAACAGCCTGTTTCACTGTGGCTGTTTGGTTTTTTAGGCCACTGTGCTTTCTTGCCAGATGCGGTGAAGCAATGCTTATTGGAGACGTTTGACTGGGAACACAACTTGCTGTTGCTCAGGCGACACTATTCGTCACAGCAGGTGGAGGATGTGCTGGAATGGCTGAATGACGAAAATGTCTGGCATATCCCAGTGCGGAGGTTGCGCTTTCCTTCTGGTATAACTGGCGAAGACGTAGACCGCTATTTTTACGACCGGGAACAACTGGTTCGCATTGTTTACCAACATGATAATGCCGCATTTGATCGGCAACTAGCGCAGATGCTCTCGCGAGAGATCTGCGATCCAGAGCTGCTCTGTTGGGCTATCGCCCACTACCATCGCCTTGGTGATTTTTCCCCCGCTCGTGAATGCTGTCGTCAGTTAATTGCAATGGTGCCGGAGCAAATAGACGGTTACCTGCGATTAGCGCAGATCGAGCTGCATGACCGACAGTATCTACGTGCTGCCGATGCGTTTAATCAGGTGCTGGAGATGCAAAGCGACCATGCCGTGGCGTTGAAGGGATTGGCTGGCTGTTTTCTGGCTCAAGGGCTGTCGTTTGAGGCTCGAGAGTTGTATCGCTATGTCTGCACCTTGTTGCCGTATGACATAGAAGCGCAGATTCAAGTAATCAAAATTAATGCGCAGACGATTGCGGATGACTTCACGACGATTAAGCCGAAGCGTTACAGCATGGAATACTGTGAAGAAGTCGCAGAATGCTACCTGCAAAATGGTGCTTATACACTGAGTATTGATTTTATCCACCATCTGATGGCTCGAGCAGAATACAACGCTACGTCACCCTGGCGCTTTATTAGGGGGAGTATTTTTGAGGTCATCTACCGCTCACTTTTCGTCAAGCATGGTGATTTCAGCCAGCGTCATCTTTCCTCGACACTTTATATGACGCTTGGTGATGCCTATTATCGGTTGAAGCAATATGAGGACGCGCGGCAGGCCTATACATGGGCGATGGAAGAGGCGCAGCGGCAAGGAGAAAATGGCTACGATGCGCGGATTCGCTTAGCACGAACCCTGTACGAAATGGAGACGTATAAGGACATGATCCCGCTATTGGAAAATGTATTGAGCTATCATCAGGACAATTCTGAAGTCTGGTTTATGCTCTCGGAGGCCTTCCGTTTTACTGATGAGCCTGATGAGGCATTGGAGTGTGTGAATAAAGCTATCGCGCTGGATGCATCACATTGGGTGTATTTTTCCGCCCGTTCGATAATGTTGCTTTATACCTTTCATCGTTACCATGAAGCGTTACCGGATCTGGATTTTGCGGTGAGGTGCAAACCGTCCGATGATGGACTCTGGCATCGTCGCGGCATATGTCTAAGTCGCTTAGGGAGACACCGTGAAGCGATAGACTGTTTTGACGAAGCGATCGAGTGGGGCACTCGGCGGTCGATTACCGCACTGGAGTTGTTGAAATCTGCCTGTGAATTAGGCTTGTATGATAAGGCTCAGCGTGGCGCGAAGTTATACCAGGAATACGGCGGCGATATGGATGAGATCGGCGAATGGTTAATGAAGCTGGAGCGGATAGCGCCGGGGCGGCAGGGAGTAGATAACGCATGACCGTGGAAAATCAGGAAAATACGCAGCCTTTATCCAAAACTCAGCTATGGGGGCTGGCGCTGTCAGCCATTCTGACGGAAATGAATCGCGATCGCCATGATGTGCTGGATGGCGGGGGTGATAAACAGGAAGCGCTGAGGGCGATCCGCCATATTCTGAAACGGGATTGGGGCATTGAAACTCGCGAAGCGCTGCTGCGCCAGATCCATCGCCTGCTCAATGGTCACGGACACGGGCCTGGTTACCGCCGTCTACAGCATAGGCTGTCTGCGATGTCTGAAGCGGAGATGGATGCGTATATCCAGCGCCATCAACATGATGAAGAACATCACAGTGAATTACTGATCGTGAGGCTCAATCGGTTTGCGTTGGATCGTACCGGGATTGATGCCTGGGACGAAGGGCGTAGCGTCAACCTGTGCCGCTGGGGGATGGCGGTGGGTATGGTGGGCGAAGAGGAAGGTTGGGATATGATCATGTCTATGGCGCGGGATGCGCAACAGAAATATGACAGTTGGTATCATTTTGCCATTAGCTACGTGGTTGGGCGGCAATATTGGCGCTCGCTGGCGACGGAAGATTTTGTTAACGATCAGATGGATATTCTGCGTCGTTTAACCGGTAATCCTGAAAGTCCATGGAACACGCTGGACTGGCATTTACCGTTAGATGGCGTCACGACGGTTATCTTTTAACCCATGTAAAGGAAGCCTCTCTGTTGAGAGGCTTCGTGAGTGAGTTAGTTTGGCGTATTAACGTGTTGTCGCAATTAACCCGTATTACGCATACCTGCCGCGACACCGGCGATCGTCACCATCAGCGCTAGCTCCAGATCGGCATCTGGTTTTTCCTGCTGACGTGAACGATGCAGCAACTCGGCCTGCAATACGTTCAGAGGATCGGTATAGACGTTACGTAATGCGATCGACTCGGCGATCCACGGCAGATCCGCCATCAGGTGATCGTCGTTGGAGATCGCCAGCACGACATTGATATCGGCGGCCAGCTGATCGCGCAGCTGTTTCCCTAACGGCCACAGCTTCTCTTCTACCAGACGCTGATCGTAATACTCCGCCAGCCACAGGTCGGCTTTGGCGAACACCATCTCCAGCATACCGATACGCGTCGAGAAGAACGGCCAGTCGCGACACATGGCTTCCAGCTGTTCCTGCTTGCCGTCATCCACCACTTTCTGCAACGCGGCACCTGCACCCAGCCACGCTGGCAGCATCAGACGGTTCTGCGTCCAGGCGAAAATCCACGGGATAGCACGCAGGCTTTCCACACCGCCGTTCGGACGACGCTTGGCCGGACGTGAACCCAGCGGCAGTTTACCCAGCTCCAGCTCCGGCGTAGCAGCGCGGAAGTAAGGAACGAAATCTGGGTTCTCACGCACGTAGCCACGATACATATCGCAGGACACGCGGGACAACTCATCCATCACCTCGTGCCATTCCTGTTTTGGTTCCGGCGGCGGCAGCAGGTTTGCTTCCAGAATCGCACCGGTATACAGCGCCAGACTGCTGATGGTGACTTCCGGCAGGCCGTATTTAAAGCGGATCATCTCGCCTTGTTCCGTCACGCGCAGGCCACCTTTCAGGCTACCCGGCGGTTGTGACAACAGCGCAGCATGAGCCGGTGCGCCACCGCGACCGATGGAACCGCCGCGTCCGTGGAACAGCGTCAGTGCGATACCCGCTTTCTCACAGGTTTTGATCAGCGCGTCCTGTGCACGATATTGCGCCCAGGATGCGGCCATCACGCCCGCGTCTTTCGCAGAGTCGGAATAGCCGATCATGACCATCTGCTTGCCCTGAATAAAGCCGCGATACCAGTCGATACTCAGCAACTGCGTCATGACATCATCGGCGTTGTTCAGGTCGTCCAGCGTTTCAAACAGCGGTGCGACCGGCAAGGCAAATGGGCAGCCCGCTTCTTTGAGCAGCAGTTGAACGGCCAGCACGTCGGAAGGCGTGCGCGCCATTGAAATAACGTAAGCAGCAATAGAACCCTGTGGCGCTTTGGCGATAACCCGACAGGTATCCAGCACTTCTTTGGTATCCGCACTCGGCTCCCAGTAGCGCGGCAGGAGCGGGCGCTTGGAACTCAGTTCACGGATCAGGAAGGCTTGCTTATCGGACTCTGACCAGCTTTCGTAGTCACCCAGACCCAGATAGCGGGTAATTTCGGCCAGCGCTTCGGTGTGGCGGGTGCTTTCCTGACGGACATCGATACGTACCAAAGGCACGCCGAAGCAGCGCACGCGACGCAGCGTATCCAGCAGGCGACCATCGGCGATGATGCCCATGCCGCAGGTTTTCAGCGATTGGTAGCAGGCGTGGAGCGGTTCCCAAAGCTGTTCGTTGGTAACCAGCAGATCTTTAGGAGGCAGACGCTCTTCACCCGTCAGACGGGCTTCCAGATAGCTCAGCGTACTGCTCAACTGCGAACGCAGCGACTTCATGATGGCGCGGTACGGTTCCTGTACCTCGCTGCCGCCGGCCAGCTCCAGCAACTCCGGCGTACATTCGGACATCGACAGCTCGGAAACCAGCACCTGAATATCACGCAGGAACAGATCGGCCGCTTTCCAACGGCTGAGTAACAGCACATGGCGAGTGACTTCCGCCGTGACGTTCGGGTTACCGTCACGGTCGCCGCCCATCCAGGACGTAAAGCGCACCGGAACCGCATCAACGGGCAGACGGTAGCCAAAAGCCTGTTCCAGCTGTTCATCCAGCTCGCGTAAAAACGCAGGCACACCTTCCCACAGGCTGTTTTCCACCACGGCAAAGCCCCACTTGGCTTCATCTACCGGGGTAGGACGAATTTTACGGATTTCATCGGTATGCCAGGACTGTGCGATCAGCTGGCGCAGGCGGCGCATGATCTGATTACGTTCATAATCAGCCAGATCGTTATGGTCGAGTTGCTTGAGGCAGGTATTCACTTCCACCAGTTTGTGGATCAGCGTCCGGCGGGTAATTTCGGTCGGGTGCGCTGTCAGCACCAGCTCGATCGACAAGGACTCTACCGCGTCACGGATATCGCGTTCGGTCAGATTTTTACTTTCTTTCAGGCGCTCAAAGGCGTTGGAAAGCTGTGCCGGGTTACTCGCGGCTTCACCGTGCGGTGAAATCGTATGGTACTGCTCAGCGGTATTGGTCAGGTTAAGGAACTGGCTGAATGCACGAGCAACCGGCAACAGTTCATCGTTAGACAGGTTTTGCAGCGTGGTCAGCAGCTCCTGACGATGTTTTTCATTACCTGCGCGGGAAGACTTTGACAGCTTGCGGATTGTTTCGACTTTATCAAGGATGTTTTCACCCAGCGCTTCCTTGATGGTATCGCCGAGAAGCTTGCCGAGCATACTGACGTTACTGCGCATTGCGGAATATTGTTCGTTCATAGTTACCCTGACCATCCCTACCATTTTTGTAAGTTTATTTCACTTGACATATTTTGACGCACTGCCTCCATCTAGCCACGATAAGGCGGATTCGTCAATTGACGATTCTTTCTTCTCCTTATTCTTTGTACTTGCATTGAGGCGGGCTTGGCAATTTGTGAAATTTAATTACAGGGGCGCGGATATTAGAAGGACTTATTAGCAGGGGAACGTCGCGGGGCGCAACGGCCCCGCGAGTGCGGTTATGCCTGTTTGGACGCTCTGACGACCAGAATATAAGTCAGCGTGAAAGAAAGCACGATGGCGATGGCCATGCCGGATACCGCGTAGCTAAAGTACGGGCCGATATAGGCTGGCAGGCTGAAAATACTCGACAAGATGTAGCCATACAGCCGGACACCGAAGTACGCGATAAAGGCCGAGGCGATGGAGCTGGCAATAGTGGCGGAGATAAACGCTTTTTTATACTTGGTCAGTACGCCGAACAGCGCCGGTTCGGTAATACCGAGCAGCGCGGAAACCCCAGCAGACAGCACGACGGATTTATCCTGACGGGTTTTGGCATGGAAGTAGATGGCAAACGTGGAACCCGCAATCGCCATATTAGCCATACACATCATTGGCATCAGCATATCAAAGCCCTGATTGCTGAAATTTTGCAGCGCAATCGGTGTCATCGCGTGATGCATGCCAGTCAGAATCGCGACAGGTCGAATCGCACCAACCACGAAACCAGCAAAGATAGACGACACATCGAACAGGCTCTGAATAAACAGTGCCAGCAGTTTACCGAGGTAGATCCCGAATGGCCCGATAACGGTGAGCGACACCAGTGCGGCGATAAACAGCGTCAGCGTTGGGGTAAACACGGTTTTCAGCACCGAAGGCATGATGCGGTCGACCCAACGATGGATATAGCTCAGTGCCAGCACGGAGAAAATCACTGGGATGACGCTGGCGGCATAGTTGAACACCGGAATGGGTAGCACACCGATGAAGTAAAAGGCGCTGACCGCATTAGGGCTATTGCTGGCTAGTGCCTTCGCCGCTTCTATCAACGATGGGTACATCAGGCAGGCTGCAACAGCCGCTGCCAGATATTCGCTTGTTTTAAAGATCCTGGCTGCGGAGATGGCGAGGAAGAAAGGTAAGAAATAGAACACACCGCTGGCGATCAGATCGAGGACGATCACGGTATCGGTTTTGGCAGAGACCACTTTCAAGGCGATCAGCCCTGCCAGCAGCCCTTTGATCATCCCGGCACCTGCGATGGCAGGGACGATCGGACCAAATACGCCGGAAACCGTATCCATGAACAGCGAAATCAGCCCCTTCTTCTGCTTCTGCACGTCTGGCTGCGATGTCGTTGTAGGCGAAAGCTGGGCGTTCAGCAGTTCGTAATACTCATTGACCTGTGGCCCGATAATAATCTGAAACTGTTCACTCTGGTGTTGCGCACCTAATATACCAGGCAGATTTTTGATCGCCTCGGTTTGCACTTTATTTTCATCAATTAAATCAAACCGAAGCCGCGTCATACAGTGCCAGGCTTTATTTATATTATCGTTTCCGCCAACCAGTTTAATGATTGACTGAATAACCTCATTTTTTCCCATGGAATAAACTCCCCGCATATATCCGTCATAATTCAAATTGCATGTGCGTTGGCTTCGTTCAGTCACCCGAATCACTTACTTGAGTAAGCTCATCGGGATTCCCTCGCTTGCCGCCTTCCTGAAATTCGAATTATTTAGGGTATAGCCTTATGTTATTTTTGGCCGAATTATTTCCACCGATAGTAAAAACTTAAAGAAGAAAAAACAAACCAATAAAACATGAAGTTCGTCACATGGTTATTCTATAAGGGGATATTTGTTGCCATTATTCGATAATTGGTCTGGTTTTTTAATCAATTAGATGGGTTTTTCAAACCAAAATAAATCTTTTAAATAAGAGGTTTACAATAAAAGAAAAAATAAGTAGAAAACAAAAAAAGAAACTAATTTTAGACTGTGTTTTTGCCGGGTAGCGCTATTCCGGTAAATGCTCTGGAGGATATTTTTGTGTTGCCGACAATCATTACTGACATTGAATGTCTTGTTACCCGCCCTGACCGCCATAATTTAGTGACGGTGGTGGTTCACACGGATAAAGGCGTGACAGGTTATGGCTGTGCGACCTTCCAGCAGCGCCCGCTGGCCGTCAAAGCGATGGTGGACGAGTACCTCAAACCGCTGCTGCTAGGACGAGATGCTAACCACATTGAAGATCTGTGGCACATGCTGATGGTCAACGCCTATTGGCGTAACGGGCCGGTTATCAACAATGCGGTGGCGGGTGTCGATATGGCGCTGTGGGACATCAAGGGCAAGCTGGCGGATATGCCGCTCTATCACCTGTTTGGTGGGAAATCCCGCGATGCGATTGCCGCTTACAGCCATGCAGCCAGCGATACGCTGGACGGGCTTTATCAGGAAGTGGATCGGCTGTATTCGCAGGGCTATCGTCATATCCGCTGTCAGCTAGGATTCTATGGTGGTAATCCCGATGCGCTGCACAGCACGCGGCAACCGACGGAGGGAGCCTATTACGATCAGGATCAGTACATGACCAACACGCTCGCCATGTTCCGTGCGCTGCGTGAGAAATACGGCGATCGTTTCCACATCCTGCATGATGTTCATGAGCGTTTGTTCCCGAATCAGGCCGTGCAGTTCGCCAAAGCGGTAGAAGCCTATCGCCCCTATTTTATCGAAGACATTTTGCCGCCTGCGCAAAATGAGTGGCTGGCGCAGATCCGCAGCCAGAGCGCAGTGCCGCTGGCGACCGGTGAGCTGTTTAATAACCCCGCCGAGTGGCAGAATCTGGTGATTAACCGTCAGGTTGATTTCATCCGCTGCCATGTCTCACAGATTGGTGGGATTACGCCGGCACTGAAGCTGGGCGCGTTCTGTCAGAACTTTGGTGTTCGTCTGGCGTGGCACTGCCCGCCAGATATGACGCCTATCGGTGCGGCGGTCAACATTCATCTGAATATCCATTTGCACAACGCCGCTATTCAGGAATTTGTCGCTTACCCAGAAAATACCCGCAAGGTCTTCCCGCAGGCGGTGGAGCCGGAAAACGGCTACCTGTATCCGATTGAACGCCCCGGTATCGGCGTTGGGATCGATCTGGACGCGGCACGGCAGTTCCCCGTCGTCTATCGTCCGCATGAGTGGACGCAGAGCCGCCTGTCAGATGGCACGATACATACGCCTTGAGTCTTACGGCGACTGGCGGAAATTCAGGTTATCGCGGTTAAAGGGGATGACGTAGGTGCAGGCGTAGTTGATGTCGATGATATCGCTCGCTTCGTACACGCGACCGCCCTGTAAAATACCGCGATTAAGAATATGCATCGCCGCCGTGCCTTTCTTGCAGCCCAGCAGCTCAGCCTGTGCTTTGGTGACGTTAACCGCCTGATAATGCGTCAGGTAGTGTGAAATCGCATAGCCCTTGCTGAGCACATACTGCTGAATCGAGCTTTCAATAATCTTCTGGCTCATGTCTGGGAAATCCGCGGCGGGCATCTTTGATATCTCAATCTGCACTTTGCGGTTATCGACATAACGTAACCGGCTAAATTCCCAGATGAACGTATTTTCGCTGATAGCAAAAACCTGCTGCTCTTCACGATTCGGCAATCGCTTATGCAGGCTAAGCAGACGGAATGAAATCTGATTAAATTTCTTTTCGGTAATCGAGTTATATACCAGCGGATTGCTGCGTACGCCCTGATTAATGAAGTTACCCGAGCCTTGTACCATATGGATCGCGCCGATGCTGGCGAGCTTTTCCAGCGCCTGACGGAGGGTAAAACGCGACACGCCGTATTCTTCCGCCAGTTGGCGTTCCGGCGGCAGCTTTTCCGGCAGCGGATCGGTGTGCCGATAGATTTTGCTCAGTAAATCCTGCGCGATGAAGTCTTTCTTTTTCATGAGCTGTCTCAAAGTAGCCCTGCCAGCGTAGCTGACAAGGCCGCTTGCATCGGATCAGTGGTGACAGAAGTGATGAATCACCTGCGAGATCAGATCACGCGTTGGTTTGATAAACTTGGTATCAATATATTCATCCGGCTGGTGCGCCTGCTCGATCGATCCCGGTCCCAGAACCAGCGTCGGGCACAGTGTCTGAATAAACGGGGCTTCGGTGCAGTAGTTCACGATTTCCGTTTTCGTCCCCAGCAGCTTCTCTACGACTGACACCAGACGGTGATCGGGTGGGCACTCATAGCCAGGAATCGGAGGGTGCAGCTCGCTGATGGTCAACCGGCCCGGCCAGCGCTGGCTGACGGGCTCAAGCGCTTCTGACAGCAGTCCGTCCAGATCGTTAAGCGTAATGCCCGGCAGCGGACGGATATCCATATGCAATTCACAGCAGCCGCAGATGCGGTTAGCGGCATCGCCGCCGTGAATGTGGCCGAGGTTCATGGTCGGGTGAGGAATGTGGAAAATCGGGTTGTGATAGCGTTCCTGTAGCGTGTTACGCAGTACCAGCAGGTGAGAAATGGCTTCGTGCATTAGTTCAATCGCGTTCACGCCGCGCGAAGGATCGCTGGAATGGCCGGACTGCCCCTGAATGCGGATCGCGTTGGACATATGGCCCTTGTGGGCGCGCACCGGTTGCAGCGACGTCGGTTCGCCGATGATGGCGCAGTCCGGGCGAATCTGCGTGGATTCAGAGAAATACTTGGCACCGGCCATGGTCGTCTCTTCATCTGCCGTTGCCAGCACATAGAGCGGTTTTGTCAGCTTGGTCGGATCGATATCGCGTAACGCATCCAGAATAAAGGCAAAGAAACCTTTCATATCCGCTGTACCCAAGCCGTACAGCTTGTTGTCATGTTCGGTCAGCGTGAACGGGTCGCGCGTCCAGCGACCATCATCGAATGGGACGGTGTCGGTGTGGCCTGCCAACAATAAGCCACCTTTTCCTTCACCAATCCGCGCCAGCATATTAAATTTATTGAGGGTGCCGGGAACCGGTTGGACTTCCACATGGAAGCCGAGATCGCCGAACCAGCCTGCCAGCAGGTTGATTAAGGTATGATTACTTTGATCGAGCGCGCTGTCGGTGGCACTGATGGACGGTGTGGCGATCAATGCCCGATATAGCTCAATAAAAGGGGGTAAATTCATCTTCACTGTTGACAGCCTCTGGTTAGGATAGTATCAATATTCATGCATTTATTTTGAATAAAAATACAATAATGCTCAGCGAAAGGAAACCCAAAGGTACGGCGATGGCGATTCGTCACTTTCACTGAGTTTCGCGGGTGAACAGCGTACCGACGCTGGTGAGCCCGGTTACCTGTTTCATAGATAAGTAAGAAGGTATACGGATCCCATGCTGAATACGCTGATTGTTGGTGCAAGTGGTTATACCGGCGCTGAGCTTGCGCTCTACCTGAACCGTCACCCACAGATGAACATAACCGCTTTGATGGTTTCTGCGCAAAGTGTCGATGCAGGAAAATTGATTTCTGATTTACATCCGCAGCTCAAAGGCATTATTGATGTACCGGTAAAACCGCTGACCGATGCGGAAGAAGCGGCGAAAGGCGTGGATGTCGTTTTTCTGGCGACCGACCACAAAGTCAGCCACGATCTGGCCCCTGTTTTTCTGGCGGCAGGCTGCACCGTTTTTGATTTATCTGGTGCGTTCCGCGTACAGGATGCCGACTTTTATCGTCGCTACTATGGCTTTGAGCATCAGCACCCTGACTGGCTGGCAAAAGCGGTTTACGGGCTGGCTGAATGGCGTGCTGAAAGTGTAAAACACGCGCAGTTGATTGCGGTGCCGGGCTGTTATCCAACGGCAGCACAGCTGGCGCTGAAGCCGCTGCTGGACGCGCAATTGCTGAACCCGGCGCAATGGCCGGTGATTAATGCCGTGAGCGGCGTGAGCGGGGCAGGGCGTAAAGCGTCTATGACCAACAGCTTCTGCGAAGTCAGCCTGCAACCGTACGGTATTTTCAACCATCGTCATGAACCT
Organism: Pectobacterium brasiliense; assembly: GCF_013449685.1. Taxonomy (GTDB): domain Bacteria; phylum Pseudomonadota; class Gammaproteobacteria; order Enterobacterales; family Enterobacteriaceae; genus Pectobacterium; species Pectobacterium brasiliense_A. Next base: position 45,802 of record NZ_JACDSF010000043.1, read on the forward strand.
GAAATTTCAACGCACCTCGGCACGCCAGTGATCTTCACGCCGCATTTGGGCAACTTCGCTCGCGGTATTCTGGAAACCATCACCTGCCGCCTGCAACCGGGCGTCACCCAGCAGGATGTTGCCGAAGCCTATCACAACGCCTATCACGATAAGCCGCTGGTTCGCCTGTATGACAAGGGCGTGCCGGCGCTGAAATCCGTTGTCGGCCTGCCGTTCTGCGATATCGGTTTCTCCGTTGACGGTGAACACCTCATCGTGGTGGCAACCGAAGATAATCTGCTGAAAGGCGCGGCGGCACAGGCTGTACAATGCATGAACATTCGTTTTGGTTTCCCTGAAACCCAATCGTTAATTTAATGACTACTGGTCCCGACATTTCGAGGCGCGAAGCATAATGAATCCGTTAATTATCAAATTAGGTGGCGTTTTACTGGATAGCGAAGAAGCGCTGGAGCGTCTGTTCACCGCACTGGTGGCTTACCGTCAGGAGCATCAGCGTCCGCTGGTGATTGTGCACGGCGGCGGCTGTCTGGTGGACGAGCTGATGAAGAAGCTGGCGCTGCCAGTCGTGAAGAAAAACGGCCTGCGCGTCACGCCAGCCGATCAGATCGACATCATCACCGGTGCGCTGGCGGGATCCGCCAACAAGACGCTGCTGTCATGGGCGAAGAAGCATGATATCAACGCAGTTGGTCTGTGTCTGGGCGATGGCGGCAGCACGACGGTCACGCAGCTCGATGAGTCTTTGGGCTTTGTGGGCAAAGCGGAAGCGGGATCGCCTGCGCTGCTGAATACGCTGCTGTCTGCGGGCTACCTGCCAGTCGTCAGCTCCATTGGTATTACGGCGCAGGGCGACCTGATGAACGTCAACGCCGATCAGGCGGCGACGGCGCTGGCGCAAACGCTGGGCGCGGATTTAATCCTGCTGTCTGACGTGAGTGGCATTCTGGACGGTAAAGGCCAGCGTATTGCTGAAATGACGGCGGAGAAAGCCGAGCAACTGATTGCTCAGGGCATTATTACCGACGGCATGATTGTTAAGGTCAACGCCGCGCTGGATGCCGCGCGTGCGCTGGGGCGTCCGGTTGATATCGCTAGTTGGCGTCATGCCGAGCAGCTACCTGCGCTGTTCAACGGCGTGGCGATTGGTACACGTATTCTGGCGTAAGTCGTTTCTGGGTATGGCATGATGCGATACCAACATGAATTAAATTCTGGGAGTAATCGTTATGGCTTTGTGGGGCGGTCGGTTTAGTCAGGCAGCAGATCAGCGTTTTAAACAATTTAATGACTCACTGCGGTTTGATTACCGTCTGGCGGAACAGGACATCGTTGGCTCGATCGGCTGGTCGAAAGCGCTGGTGACGGTCAATGTGCTCAGCGAGCAGGAGCAGCAGCAACTGGAACAGGCGCTGAATGCGTTGCTGGTTGAGGTACAGGCTGACCCTGAGATGATCCTGCAAAGCGATGCAGAAGACATTCACAGCTGGGTTGAACAGCGCCTGATTGAGAAAGTCGGCGCTTTAGGTAAAAAACTGCATACCGGTCGTAGCCGTAACGATCAGGTCGCGACCGACCTGAAATTGTGGTGCAAAGCGCAGATTGCAGAGCTGCTGCTGTCGGTACGCCAGCTGCGTCAGGCGCTGGTCACGACGGCTGAAGCCAATCAGGATGCGGTGATGCCGGGTTACACCCACTTGCAGCGCGCACAGCCGGTGACGTTTGCACACTGGTGTCTTGCCTACCACGAAATGCTGGCGCGTGATGAAAGCCGTCTGGAAGATACGCTGAAGCGTCTGGATGTCAGCCCGCTGGGCTGTGGCGCGCTGGCGGGAACGGCTTATCCGATCGACCGTGAGCAACTGGCGGGCTGGCTGGGATTTGCCTCGGCCACGCGTAACAGTCTGGATACGGTTTCCGATCGCGATCATGTACTGGAACTGCTGTCCGATGCGTCGATCGGCATGATCCACCTGTCTCGTTTTGCCGAAGATCTGATCTTCTTCAACAGCGGTGAAGCGGCGTTCGTTGAGCTGTCTGACCGTGTGACATCTGGTTCTTCCCTGATGCCGCAGAAGAAAAACCCGGATGCACTGGAGCTGATTCGCGGTAAATGTGGTCGCGTACAGGGCGCGTTAACCGGCATGATGATGACGCTTAAAGGCCTGCCGCTGGCGTATAACAAAGACATGCAGGAAGACAAAGAAGGGCTGTTTGACGCGCTGGATACCTGGCACGACTGCCTGATGATGGCGGGTCTGGTGCTGGAAGGCATTCAGGTGAAGCGTCCACGTTGTAAAGAAGCAGCCGAGCAAGGCTACGCGAACTCGACAGAGCTGGCGGATTACCTGGTCGCGAAAGGCGTTCCATTCCGTGAAGCGCACCATATCGTGGGTGAAGCGGTGGTTGAAGCCATTCGTCAGGGCAAAGCATTGGAAGCGTTGCCGCTGGCCGATCTGCAAAAATTCAGCGCTGTGATTGGCGAGGATGTGTACCCGATTCTGGCGTTACAATCCTGCCTAGATAAGCGTGCTGCACAAGGTGGCGTGTCACCGCAGCAGGTCGCTAAAGCGATTAGTGATGCGAAGCAGCGCTTAGCTTAACTCGCCCACCTCTGTTCTGTTCCCCCAGCGTGGTGTTCCGCGTTGGGGGAATTCTACCCTTACCGATCTGATTCTTCTGCAAATTATCATCTATCCATTTTCATATGGAATGCGGTTCGCATTTTTTTGCTCAACCTACTCCCCATCAGAATTGTTTCTGGACATCCATACAGTATCATTTTACCTTGACCGACAGCGTGAAAGGCCTGCGGAGGCAAAGTGGATATCAGCATATTTTATGGTCTGGGCGGCGGCGCGGTAGGGCTACTGATCGGGTGGTTGATTGCCAGCCTGATTCATCAGCAGAAGCTGTCGCAGCATGACACCGAACAGCGGTTGCTGGCACAGACGTTACAGCAGACTCAGCAGTCGCTCAGCGAACAGCAGCAGACAAAGCAGCTGCACGAACAGCGGCTACGGCAAAACGAGCTGGAGCTGCGCACGGTTCACGCTCAACTCTCTGCCAGCCATGAAAAGCTGCAACAGCTCAGTGAACTCCGCGAGGAGTGCGTGCAGCTCAATCAGGAACTGCGAACGCTGCGTGAAATCAATAGCGCACAGGAAGCGGAGCTACGGGAAGTCACCATTCGGCTGGAAGAAACCCGTATGGCGGCGGAAGAGAAGCAGCGGCTGCTGGCAAACAGCGAACAGCGGTTGACGACACAGTTTGAGAATCTGGCGAACCGGATTTTTGAACACAGCGGCCGCAAAGTGGATGAACAAAATAAACAGAGTCTGGATAAGCTGCTGATGCCGCTACGTGAGCAGCTTGATGGCTTCCGTCGTCAGGTGCAGGACAGCTTTGGGGCGGAAGCGCGCGAGCGTCACACGTTGGCGCACGAAATCCGCAATCTGCAACAGCTGAACGCGCAGATGGCACATGAGGCCATCAACCTGACGAAAGCGCTGAAAGGCGATAACAAAACGCAGGGTAACTGGGGCGAGGTGGTGTTAAGCCGCGTACTGGAAGCTTCCGGCCTGCGTGAAGGCTATGAGTACCAAACACAGGTCAGTGTGCAGACGGGAGCAAATAGCCGCCTGCAACCGGATGTCATCGTGCGCTTACCGCAGGGCAAAGATGTCGTGATCGATGCCAAGATGTCGCTGGTGGCCTACGAGCGCTATTTCAATAGTGACGATGACGCAGAGCGCAGTGTGGCGTTGAACGAACATTTGCTCTCGGTTCGCAGCCATATTCGGCAGTTGAGCAGTAAAGATTACCAGCAGCTTCCGGGCCTGCGTTCGCTAGACTACGTGCTGATGTTTATTCCGGTCGAACCGGCTTTTCTGGTCGCTATCGATCGCCAGCCCGAATTGATCAACGAGGCACTAAAGCACAATATTATGCTGGTCAGCCCGACCACGCTGTTGGTGGCATTACGCACTATCACCAATTTATGGCGCTATGAACAACAGAGCCGCAATGCACAGCAGATCGCTGAAAAAGCGTCGCGACTGTACGATAAACTGCGGTTGTTTGTCGATGATATGGAAGCGCTGGGGCTGAGTCTGGATAAAGCGCAGGGCACTTATCGTCAGGCGATGAATAAACTTTCCTCTGGGCGTGGTAACCTTATTGGCCAGGCTGAGGGGTTCCGTGCGCTGGGTGTAGAAATTAAACGCACAATCAGCCCGTCATTAGCAGAAAAAGCAACGGCCCATGAGCACGCTGAACGCGATGAATTACCGGATTCCGCAGCGCCCGACGCTGTTTCACCAACCGTGAAAACGGAGGGCGAAGAAGGGGAATCCCCCTTAGCGACCCGTAACCTATCCTAAATAATTCGAGTTGCGTGAAGCCAACGCACAAGCAGCTTGAAGTATGACGGATATAAATAGGTATGGATTTCGCGGGCTTGGCACCATGCTATGTGAAATTAGTGCAGTGGGGTTTTTATACGGGTCTGGTACACTCTCACCATTAATGGGTAGACCCGAAATTTGACTGAAATAGTAGGCGGATAAGATGGCAAGTGAGCAGGAGAAAACGGCCGACTTTGGTTTTCGGACTGTCGCCAGGGATGAAAAAGAAGTCATGGTGGCTGAGGTTTTTCATTCTGTAGCAGCAAAGTATGACTTGATGAATGACCTGATGTCCTTTGGTATCCACCGTGTCTGGAAGCGTTTCACTATCGAATGTAGTGGAGTAAGACGTAACCAGCGAGTTCTGGATCTTGCCGGAGGCACAGGGGATTTAACCGCCAAATTCTCCCGCATGGTTGGCGAAGGTGGTGAGGTCATTCTGGCGGACATCAACGCATCAATGCTGAAAGTGGGCCGCGAAAAACTGCGTAACAAAGGCATTATCGACAACATCAACTACGTGCAGGCTAATGCTGAAGCGCTGCCGTTCCCTGATGACTTCTTCGACTGCATTACTATCTCCTTTGGTCTGCGCAACGTGACGGACAAAAACAAAGCGCTGCGCTCCATGTACCGCGTGCTGAAGCCGGGTGGTCGCTTGCTGGTGCTGGAGTTTTCCAAACCGATCATTAAACAGCTGAGCACCGTTTACGATGCATATTCATTTCATATCCTGCCGAGGATTGGCGAAGCCGTGGCGAGTGATGCCGGGAGCTACCGCTATCTGGCGGAATCTATCCGCATGCACCCCGATCAGGAAACGCTGAAAGGGATGATGATCGATGCCGGTTTTGACAGTGTTAACTATTTCAACCTCACCGGTGGAATCGTTGCACTGCATCGTGGGTTTAAATTCTGATTGGAAACGCCAATGCTGATAACGTCTTTTCTGACTGCTACGCTGGAAACCGCGCTGAATCAGCTGCTTTTTCACGATACGGTTTCTTGCGATCGTGGTTTTTCTTGCGATCGAAGTATGAAGTCTGCCCGCCAGCGCTTACAGGGTAAAACACTTCAGATCGAGCTGGCTGAGCTGGATATGCCCTTGGTGCTGGTGTTTAACGAACAGCGGCTGGACGTGATCAACCAATGGGGCGAGCCAGCGGATTGCTGCCTGAAAACACGCGTTCCGGTTCTGATGAAATTACGCGATCGTCAACAGCTATCGTCGCTGATGCGCAGCGGCGAGCTGGTGATAGAAGGCGATATTCAAGTTGTTCAACAGTTCATCGTGCTGGTTGATCTGGCGGAGTTCGATCCGGCGGAGTGGTTGTCCCCCTATCTGGGCGATATTGTTGCTCAAGGGCTTACCCAAACGGCACAGAAAACCCTGAGTTTCCTGAGACGCTCATTCCATCAGCAGCAACATTTCTTGTCTGAGACGCTAACGGAAGAGTGGCGACTGGCTCCAAGAAAACTGGAAAATGCCTGGTTCCATGAGGAAATTGTTGCGCTGGATAAATCCGCCGATACGTTGTCCGAACGGCTGGCGAAGCTGGAGGCTTTACGATGACGCCCAGTGAATTACGCCGCCTTTACAGTATATTGCGTGTACTGTTGAGCTATGGTCTGGACGAACTGATTCCTAAAATGCGTTTGACGCTGCCGCTACGTGCGGGTCGTCGTCTGCTGTTCTGGTTACCCAATCGTCACCGCACTAAGCCTTTAGGGGAACGTCTGCGTTTGGCACTTCAGGAACTGGGGCCTGTGTGGATTAAGTTCGGACAAATGATGTCCACGCGCCGCGATCTGTTCCCACCGGCTATCGCCGATCAACTGGCGATGTTGCAGGATAAGGTTGAGCCGTTTGATGGCAAATTGGCGCGCGAGCAAATTGAGCTGTCGATGGGCGGAGTCCCCCTTGAAGAGTGGTTTGATGATTTTGACATTAAACCGCTGGCCTCTGCCTCGATTGCACAGGTGCATACCGCCTGCCTGAAAAGCACGGGAAAAGAGATCGTTATCAAGGTTATTCGCCCAGATATTTTGCCTGTCATCAAGGCGGATATGCGCCTGATGAAACGTCTGGCGGGGTGGTTGCCGCACCTGTTGCCTGATGGCCGCCGTCTGCGCCCGCGCGAAGTGGTGCTGGAATATGAAAAAACGCTGCTTGATGAGCTGAACTTGCTGCGTGAAGCGGCAAATGCCATTCAACTACGGCGTAATTTTGATAATAGCCCGATGCTGTATGTGCCGGAAATATATTCAGATTATTGCAGTGAAAGTATGTTGGTCATGGAGCGAATTTACGGTATTCCTGTTTCTGATGTCGACGCGCTGACAGCCAATGGCACGGATATGAAATTACTGGCAGAACGCGGCGTTCAGGTTTTCTTCACGCAGGTGTTCCGCGATAGTTTCTTCCACGCAGATATGCACCCCGGCAATATCTTTATCAGCTACGATCACCCAGAGAACCCGCAATACATTGGTATTGATTGCGGCATCGTCGGTTCGTTGAATAAAGAAGATAAGCGCTATCTGGCTGAGAATTTCATTGCCTTCTTCAACCGCGATTATCGCAAAGTTGCCGAACTGCACGTGGATTCGGGCTGGGTGCCTGCGGACACGAATGTTGCCGATTTTGAGTTTGCCATTCGCACGGTCTGTGAGCCGATCTTTGAGAAGCCGTTGGCAGAAATTTCGTTCGGCCATGTATTATTGAATCTGTTTAATACGGCCCGTCGCTTCAATATGGAAGTACAGCCGCAGCTAGTGCTGCTGCAAAAAACGTTGCTGTATGTTGAAGGTGTGGGTCGGCAGCTTTATCCGCAGCTTGACCTGTGGAAAACTGCCAAGCCGTTTCTGGAAAACTGGCTGAAACAACAGGTCGGTTTGTCTGCGGTTTTCCGTGCGCTTAAAGAAAAGGCGCCGTTCTGGGCTGAAAAACTGCCGGAAGTCCCTGAGCTGTTTTATGACGGGCTACGTCAGCATAAGATGTTAAAGCAAAGCGTCGATAAGCTGGCCTATGAGTTGAAGACACAGCACTCTCGTCAAGGACAGTCACGATATCTTCTGGGTATTGGCGCAACGCTGCTAATCAGTGGTACGTTATTACTGATCAGCCGTGTTGAAGCCGATAGGGTTCCCGCAGGACTGATGGCCGCAGGGATCGTCGCTTGGATTATCGGCTGGCGTCGAACTCGTTGAAGCAGATCATGATGTACGCCAGAATTACTCGATATAATTACGGGAATTCTGTCGTTCCCCTTTTTGAAAAGAGGTAAATGTTATGGGCGGTATTAGTATTTGGCAGTTGCTGATTGTTGTCGTTCTCGTCGTGCTGGTATTCGGGACCGGAAAATTAAAAACACTGGGTTCAGATTTGGGTGCGTCGATCAAAGGCTTTAAGAAAGCGATGGGGGATGATCAAGCCTCTAATCACGCAGATAAAACTCAGCAAGATGCGGATTTTTCGACTAAGTCGATCACTGATAACCCATCAGAAACCAAACAGAATGACACGAAGAGCCAGCATAAAGAGCAGGTGTAAGCTGTGTTCGATATCGGTTTTGGTGAATTGCTGTTGGTGATGGTTCTCGGCCTGATTGTCCTCGGGCCGGAGCGTTTGCCTGTGGCAGTCAGAACGGTTGCAAGCTGGATCAGGACGCTGCGTTCGCTGGCGTCTACGGTTCAGAATGAGCTGTCGCAGGAACTGAAACTCCAGGAGTTTCAGGAAAGCCTGAAGAAAGTCGAAAAAGCCAGTTTGCAAAATCTGTCGCCTGAGTTGAAAGCCTCAATGGATGAACTCAAAGAAGCGGCAGAAGCGATGAAACGTGGCTATGCCGAGACAGTGTCGCCGCAAAAACCAGATGACCACCAAACGTCAGAAGGTCATCGCGCGACGGTGGAACCGCAGCACAGCACCCCGCTGAGCGATCCCGAAGCGGCCTACGATGGGGTGATTGAAGCGGAAACCGCAGTACGTCCGGTAGTCAGTCAACCTAAACCTGAAAGCGCTACTGTGGCTGAACATCACCATGATGGTCACAACGCCGCGAGTGATGACGCTGTCAGCAGCGATAATGTCAAACCTGAGCAGTCCCAGTCTTCTGCTGTTTCTGCCCGTCAACCGAGCGATAGTCGTTAGTTTATGGCCGATGAAGAGACTCAACCGCTAATTAGCCACCTGATTGAGCTACGTAAGCGGCTACTGAACAGCATTATCTGTGTGCTGGCGGTATTTATTGCGCTGGTGTTCTTTGCCAACGACATTTATCAACTGGTTTCTGCACCGCTCATTGAGCAATTGCCTGCGGGTGCCAGCATGATCGCGACCGATGTCGCCTCACCTTTCTTTACGCCGATAAAGCTGACGATGATTGTCTCAGTGTTTGTCGCTGCGCCGCTGGTGCTGTATCAGGTGTGGGCATTTGTGGCTCCAGCTTTGTATAAACACGAGCGTCGCTTAATGATGCCGTTGCTGGTTTCCAGCAGTCTGCTGTTTTATTCGGGCATGGCGTTCGCGTATTTTGTGGTGTTCCCGCTGGCGTTTGGTTTTTTTGCAAAAACCGCGCCGGTTGGCGTATTGATTGCGACAGACATCAATAACTACCTCGATTTTGTTATGGCGCTGTTCATGGCGTTCGGCGTATCGTTTGAGGTGCCCGTTGCCATCGTGCTGCTCTGCTGGAGTGGTGTGGTGACGCCAGAAGATCTGAAGAAGAAACGCCCTTATATTTTGGTGGGCGCATTCGTTGTCGGGATGCTGCTGACGCCGCCGGATGTTTTCTCGCAGACGCTGCTGGCGATTCCCATGTATCTACTGTTTGAAATCGGCGTCTTCTTCTCACGGTTTTATGTTGGCAAAGGCCGACGTGCTGAAGCCGAAGAGCCATCGCAGTAACGAACGGTTTCCTGCGGTAGGACGGTAAAATGACCTCTCTTCGAGAGGTCTTATTTTTTTATTCGCCAGCGTAAAATCGGTGAACGGTCACGGGCAGGTGAGAGTCATGTTTGATATCGGTGTCAACCTAACCAGTTCTCAGTTTGAAAAAGATCGGGAGCAGGTCGTCATCCGGGCAAAGCAAGCGGGTGTCAGTGGCATCTTGATCACCGGAACAAACGCTCAGGAAAGCCATCAGGCCATGTTACTGGCGCAAGCTTATCCTGATTACTGTTGGTCAACGGCAGGCGTTCATCCGCATGATGCCAGCCAATGGAATGACGGCATCGCTGAGCAGCTTCATCAGATGGCAAGCGCCGCCTGCGTGGTTGCTATTGGTGAATGTGGGTTGGATTTCAACCGTAACTTTTCGACACCAGAAGAGCAGGAACGGGCGTTCAGTGCGCAGCTAGCGATAGCGGCCGAACGGTCCATGCCGGTTTTCCTTCACTGTCGTGATGCCCATTCCCGCTTTATCTCTCTGCTGACGCCGTGGTTGAGTCAGTTACCTGCCGCCGTCGTTCACTGCTTTACCGGCAATCGTCATGAATTGGATGAGTGTCTGGCTGCGGGGCTGATGGTCGGTATTACCGGCTGGGTTTGCGATGAGCGTCGCGGGCTTGAGCTGCGCGCCTTACTGCCGCATATTCCTGCCGATCGGCTGTTGGTGGAAACCGACGCACCTTATCTGTTACCTCGGGATTTACGCCCTAAACCGGCCTCCCGCCGTAACGAACCCTGTTATCTGCCTCATATTATCCGCCAGATTGCGGAGTGGCGTGGAGAAGATGCCACATGGTTGGGACAGACAACAGATGAAAATGCCCGCCGAGTTTTCCGGCTGGCCTGATTCAGGAGAATAATGACATGAGCACTGCTTTTCCCGGCACTTTCCCTGGCCGACGTATGCGTCGCATTCGCCGCCATGATTTCAGCCGCCGCCTTGTTGCTGAGAATCAACTGACGGTGAATGATTTGATTTATCCCGTTTTCGTGATGGAAGGGACAAATCATCGTCAGGAAGTTCCCTCAATGCCGGGGGTATATCGGATGACTATCGACGTGCTTCTGAAAGAGGCCGAAGAGATCGCTAAGCTCGGTGTTCCGGTGCTGTCGCTGTTCCCCGTTATTGAAGCGGATAAGAAATCGCTCTATGCCGAAGAAGCCTATAACCCGGATGGTCTGGTTCCTCGCACAATTCGCGCGCTGAAAGACGCTGTCCCAGAACTGGGTTTACTGACGGATGTGGCGCTCGATCCCTATACCACGCACGGGCAGGACGGGATTATCGATGCGGATGGCTATGTGATTAACGACGTCACCAAGGAGATTTTGGTACGTCAGGCGTTGTCACACGCTGAAGCTGGAGCCGAAATTATTGCGCCTAGCGACATGATGGACGGTCGCATCGGTGCTATCCGCGATACCCTTGAAGCGCAAAACCTGATCAATACCCAGATCATGGCGTACTCGGCTAAGTATGCGTCGTGCTATTACGGGCCTTTCCGTGACGCCGTGGGCTCAGCTGGCAATCTGAAAGGTGGAAACAAGAAAACCTACCAGATGGATCCTGCTAACAGCGATGAAGCCTTACAAGAAATTGCGCAGGATTTGCAGGAAGGCGCGGATATGGTGATGGTCAAACCTGGGATGCCTTATCTGGACGTGGTGCGTCGCGTTAAAGATACCTTTGGTGTGCCGACGTTTGCTTATCAGGTATCTGGCGAATATGCGATGCACATGGCGGCGATTCAGAACGGCTGGTTGCAAGAACAGCCAGTAGTGATGGAGTCTCTGCTGTGCTTTAAACGCGCAGGTGCAGATGGTGTGTTGACCTATTTTGCCAAGCGTGTCGCACAGTGGCTACACGATCAGCATATGCAACGCTAGGTCTGTTCTTATCCGGCGCGTGATAAACGCGCCGGATAAGGTAAAGAGCAGAGGCGTCAAGCTACGTTTTTCGAAGGGCGATGTTTTTTATAAAGACTAAGCTTTGCGAAACTCGCGGTTATCGATGCTCTGTCTGACCTGTTTATTCAACATATTCAGCAACAGCATCGAGCGGGCTTCGCCGTCAGGCTCGGTGTAGATAGCCTGAAGACCAGAGAAAATACCGTCGGTAATGACCACGCTATCGCCAGGCTGTGGCGTCAGTGGGTCAATGATTCCCTGAACAGGGCGAAGTGACAATTCATCGATAACCTGCTGCGGAATGGTCGCGGGCAGTGCACCGAATCGCACAAAGTTGCTCACCCCGCGCGTCGCGCTGATGGTGGTGGTGTGGATGCATTCGGGGTCGAACGCCACAAACAGGTAGTTTGGGAACAGCGGCTCACACACTTCCGTTCGTTTACCACGAACGATCTTATCCAGCGTGATCATCGGGCTCACGCAGGTGACATCCTGACGTTCCAGATGCTCTTTCGCTCGCAGCAGTTGACCACGTTTACAATACAGTAAGTACCAAGCTTCCATAATTTCGCAGACTTATGATTCCGACGAGCAAGCATAACAAAAGCGGGCACGGATAAAAAATTTTCGGCAGATATTTTTGTTACCACATTTTGGTGATCGGATTCTTGATAGTGAGCAGATTCTTACCATAATAGCTGCTTCGGGAAGCGACAGGTTGGCGAAGAGACTTTATAATAGCCAGAACGATAGACTGCCCCCGATGAATAGCATGAAATACCGTGACTTACGCGAATTCCTCTCACTGCTGGAAGAGAGAGGGGAGTTGAAACGCATTACCCAGCCCATCGATCCCTACCTTGAAATGACGGAAATTGCCGACCGAACGCTGCGTGCGGAAGGCCCTGCGCTCCTGTTTGAGAACCCCAAAGGCTATGATATGCCGGTGCTGTGCAATTTATTTGGCACGCCGAAACGTGTTGCATTGGGAATGGGGCAGGAAGACGTCAGCGCATTGCGAGAAGTGGGCAAGCTGCTGGCGTTTCTGAAAGAGCCGGAGCCGCCCAAAGGGTTCCGCGATCTGGTGGATAAAATGCCGAAGTTCCGTCAGGTACTGAATATGCCGACGAAGCGCCAGTCTTCTGCGCCGTGTCAGGAACAGATTTGGCAGGGGGATGATGTTGATCTACGCCGGATTCCAGTGATGCAGTGCTGGCCAGAAGATGCTGCACCGCTGATTACTTGGGGGCTCACCGTGACGCGCGGGCCGCATAAAGAGCGGCAGAATCTGGGAATCTATCGCCAGCAGGTGCTGGGTAAAAACAAACTGATCATGCGCTGGCTATCTCATCGCGGCGGTGCGCTGGATTTCCAGGAGTGGTGTCAGGAAAATCCCGGGCAGCGTTTTCCGGTGTCTGTTGCATTGGGCGCTGACCCCGCGACGATCCTCGGTGCCGTGACGCCTGTCCCTGATACGCTGTCGGAATATGCCTTTGCGGGTTTGCTGCGCGGGCATAAGACCGAGGTGGTGAAGTGTTTGTCGAACGATTTGGAAGTTCCCGCCAGTGCGGAAATTGTTCTGGAAGGCTATATTGAACCGGGAGAAATGGCAGCTGAAGGGCCTTATGGCGACCATACCGGCTATTACAATGAAGTCGATCACTTCCCGGTCTTTACCGTCACGCATATTACTCAGCGGCAGAATGCCATTTATCACTCGACTTACACCGGCCGGCCACCGGACGAACCTGCTGTTTTGGGCGTGGCGTTGAACGAAGTTTTCGTGCCGATCCTGCAAAAGCAGTTTCCTGAGATTGTTGATTTTTATTTGCCACCGGAGGGTTGCTCTTACCGTCTGGCGGTCGTTACCATGAAGAAACAGTACCCTGGCCATGCTAAACGCGTCATGATGGGCGTTTGGTCTTTTTTACGCCAGTTCATGTATACGAAATTTGTCATTGTCTGCGATGATGACGTTAATGCGCGTGACTGGAACGACGTCATATGGGCGATCACGACGCGTATGGATCCGGCGCGCGATACGGTATTAGTAGAAAATACGCCGATAGATTACCTTGATTTTGCCTCGCCGATTTCTGGCCTTGGCTCCAAAATGGGTCTGGACGCCACCAATAAATGGCCTGGCGAGACGCAGCGCGAGTGGGGACATCCCATCAAGAAAGACCCGCAGGTTTGTGCCCGCGTTGATGACATATGGGATGAACTGGCCATTTTTAGTGACAGAGAGCCTCGGCGTTAAGGGCTGCTGCTCTGTTCTCAGTTTTGCTTTTATGACCCTATAGAGGGAATGCATGACAACATTGAGCTGTAAAGTGACTTCGGTCGAAGCCATAACCGATACGGTTTATCGTGTGCGTTTATTACCTGAAGCGCCGTTTTCCTTTCGGGCTGGCCAGTATTTGATGGTGGTGATGGGAGATCGAGATAAACGTCCTTTTTCACTGGCATCGACCCCGATGGATAAAAATTTTATTGAGTTGCACATTGGGGCGTCCGAACTGAATCTTTACGCGATGGCCGTGATGGAACGTATTCATAAGGAAAAATCCCTGATGGTCGATATCCCGCACGGCGAAGCCTGGCTGCGGGAAGAGAGCACGCGCCCCTTGGTGTTGATTGCGGGCGGAACCGGATTTTCGTATGTGCGTTCTATTCTGCTGACCGCGCTGGCGCAGCAACCCGAGCGTGATATCGCTATTTACTGGGGTGGCCGTGAATCTCAGCATCTGTATGACTTAACCGAGCTCGAAGGCTTTGCGGCCAAGCACCCGAATCTGCGCGTAGTGCCGGTCGTTGAGCAGCCGGAAGCAGGATGGGATGGCAGAACGGGGACCGTCCTGAGTGCGGTATTGCAGGATTACGGTTCACTGGCAGAGCAGGATATCTATATTGCTGGTCGTTTTGAAATGGCGAAAATTGCACGTGAGCGTTTTTGTAACGAGCGCGGTGCGCTGGCAGCGCACATGTTCAGCGATGCGTTTTCGTTTATTTAAAGCAGTCGATAGCAGTAAGACATAAGCAGCAAAATNNAAATCCCACGGCTGTGGGATTTTTGGTTTCTAGTCGTGCTCTGGCAGAACTTTCCTGTGTTTAGACGCGCTCAAATACCGTCGCAATGCCTTGTCCCAGGCCGATGCACATCGTCGCCACGCCAAACTGAACGTCGCGGCCTTCCATCAGATTAATCAACGTGGTGGAGATGCGTGCGCCTGAGCAGCCGAGCGGATGACCCAACGCAATCGCGCCGCCGTTGAGATTGACCTTTTCATCCAACTGTTCCAGCAGCCCCAGATCTTTAATGCAGGGTAGCGTCTGGGCGGCGAAGGCTTCATTCAATTCAAAGATGCCGATATCGGTCAGACTGAGCCCTGCTCGTTTCAACGCCAATTTGGTCGCGGGGACGGGGCCGTAACCCATAATCGAAGGATCACAGCCAACCACGGCCATTGCCCGAATGCAGGCTCGTACCGGTAAGCCTAACGATGCCGCGCGGGATTCGCTCATGATCAACATGGCTGCAGCCCCATCGGATAGCGCCGAGGATGATGCGGCTGTCACCGTACCGTTAACCGGATCGAACGCGGGTTTGAGGGCGGCTAGGCTATCGACAGTGGTGTCTGGGCGAATGACTTCATCATAATCGAAGCGTTGCAGCACGCCGTCTGCATCATGGCCCGCCGTGGGGATAATTTCATGACGAAACGCTCCTGACTGGGTGGCGCTGTGGGCGCGCTGGTGCGAACGTGCGGCGAACTGATCCTGCATCTCACGGCTAATATTGTGCATACGCCCCAGCATCTCAGCCGTGAGCCCCATCATACCTGCGGCTTTAGCTATGGTGCGACTCAGCCCCGGATGAAAATCGACGCCATGATCCATCGGCACATGACCCATATGCTCGACGCCGCCAATTAGGCAGACATTCGCGTCTCCCACCATAATGGCGCGGGCGGCATCGTGGAGCGCCTGCATGGAGGAACCGCACAACCGATTAACCGTGATCGCAGGGACATTCATCGGAATTCCTGCCAGCAAAGCGGCATTGCGAGCGACGTTGAAGCCTTGCTCCAGCGTCTGTTGCACACATCCCCAATAGATATCGTCGATCTCACGGGCGTCCAGCGCCGCGTTACGGCTCAGCAGGCTACGCATCAGATGTGCAGACAGGTCTTCGGCTCTTACCTGGCGGAAAGCGCCGCCTTTGGAGCGTCCCATCGGCGTACGTACGGCATCAACAATGACTACCTTTTCCATATTTCCTGCCCTCATGCCGGTTGACCGTAAGAAACGTCCGCGTGTGGCGCGACCGATGGGTAATAGCCTTCATTGTTTCTGGCTTTTTGCTGCAAGCCGTCTGGCACCTGATAAATGGCGCCGAGGTGCGCCAACTGCTGTGCCATCTCGACATAACGTTCGCTCCCCAACGTATCCAGATAGCGGCAGGCTCCGCCGTGGAAGGGAGGGAAACCTAACCCATATACCAGCGCCATGTCCGCTTCGGCGGGGCTGGCGACGATACCTTCTTCCAGACAGCGCGCGACTTCATTAATCATTGGGATCATCATGCGCGCGATAATCTCTTCTGCGCTGAACGTTTTTTTCGGTTGGCTGATGTCCTGAAGGATCGCATCTACAGCCTCATCCTGTTCTTTACGCAGCTTCCCCTTGCTATCGGTTTGATAACGGTAGAAGCCGTGACCATTCTTTTGCCCGAAACGCTGGTGTTCAAACAGCACATCAATCGCATCGCGATAGTCTTTCGCCATGCGCTGTGGGAAGCCCTCAGCCATCACGGCCTGAGCATGGTGAGCGGTATCAATACCGACAACGTCCAGCAGATAGGCTGGGCCCATCGGCCAACCGAATTTTTTCTCCATGACATTATCGATATCGCGGAAATCGGCACCGTCTCTGAGCAATAGGCTGAATGCAGCAAAATAGGGGAACAGCACCCGATTCACGAAGAATCCAGGGCAGTCGTTCACGACAATCGGCGTCTTGCCCATCTTGCTGGCGTAAGCCACTACGCTGGCGATGGTGCTGTCGCTGGTTTGAGGGCCGCGAATGATTTCGACCAGCGGCATGCGGTGTACCGGGTTGAAGAAGTGCATACCACAGAAATTTTGCGGTCGTTTTAGCGACGCAGCCAGTGAAGCAATCGGGATCGTTGAGGTATTCGAGGCCAGAATCGTATTCTCACTCACGTGCGATTCGGTTTCTGCCAACACGCTGGCTTTGATTTTCGGGTTCTCAACCACGGCCTCAACCACGATGTCGGTGCGCTCGAATCCGGCGTAATCCAGCGTTGGCTGAATGCTAGCCAGAATCGTCGCCATTTTCATTCCGTCCAGCTTGCCGCGCTCCATCTGCTTATTTAGGAGCTTGGCTGCTTCATTCATCCCCAGCGCGAGCGGCTTCTCGTTGATATCTTTCATCCGAATCGGCACGCCTTTGAGCGCAGATTGATAGGCAATGCCGCCGCCCATAATGCCTGCCCCTAGCACGGCGGCCTGCTTCGGTACGGATGTCTCGCCAATCAGCTTCTTCGATTTGCCTTTAACATACTGATCGTTGAGGAAAATACCGACGAGTGCGCGAGCTTCATTGGAACGCGCCAGTTGAACGAAGTGCTGCGTCTCAAGCTGCAATGCATCATCGCGTGTCATGGTCGCGGCAGCTTCGATGGTTTTTACCGCTAGCATCGGTGCCGGATAGTGCTTGCCAGCGGTTTGTAGCACCATCGCTTTGGCGGTGGTAAAGCTCATCATGGCTTCGATCTTATTGAGCTTCAGCGGTTCAAGTTTCGGACGTCGGTAAGCCTGCCAGTCCAGTGAGCCATTAATCGCCTGTTTCAACATCTTGATGGCGGCGGGAACCAGCTTGTCATTGGCGACAACGGCTTGCACCAGCCCCACTTTTAAGGCATCGGCTGCGCTGATGTCTTTGCCTGCGGCGATAATCTCCAGCGCGCTGTCCGCGCCCAGCAGGCGTGGCAGCCTGACCGTGCCGCCAAAGCCCGGCATGATCCCCAGTTTGGTCTCAGGTAGCCCGATTCGCGCATCCGTCGTCGCTAAACGAAAATCGGTCGCCAGCACACATTCACACCCGCCGCCCAACGCATAGCTATTAATCGCGGACAGCGTGGGAACGGGCAAATCCTCAAGGCGGCTGAAAATGTTGTTGGCGAAGACAAGCCATTCATGCAGCTTTTCGGCCGGTGCGGCAAAAAGGGAAAGGAATTCCGTGATATCCGCACCGACAATAAATGCCGGTTTGTCAGAACGTAGCAGTAAGCCCTTCAGATTCGGCTGTTCCGCCAGAACGTCTAACGCTTTACCCAGGCTGGCAACCGTGCGGGTATCTAGCTTGTTTACGGAGCCAGGGGCAGAAAATACCAGCTCGGCAATGCCGTCCTCAAGCCAGTTAAGGTAGAGGGATTCACCTTGATAAAGCATGTTTATCTCCGCTGTTTGTGTGAGTTATCTGGTATGACCAGATAATCGAATTGTGGTTTTAATGTTAACGTTTTGCAAACGAGAGATTAATTTTTTGCCGAATCGATCACAAAGCACCGGACGCTGCCCTTGGGGAATGCCTGTGTTAAAATGGAGAGATCATGTCGTGACGTACAAGGATACTCATGGAAAAGCTGGCTTCTTTATATCATCACCATCTGGCTACGCTGCAAGCGCGTGCTCAGGCGGTTTTAGCGCGCCATCAGCTTGACGCATTACTGATTCACTCTGGTGAGCTGTTGACCGTTTTTCTGGACGATCACGACTATCCTTTTAAAGTTAACCCGCAATTTAAAGCTTGGGTGCCCGTCACGCAGGTGCCGAACTGCTGGCTATGGGTTGACGGCGTTAATCCGCCAAAACTGTGGTTCTACTCGCCGGTGGATTACTGGCATAACGTTGCACCGGTTCCCGAGAGTTTTTGGACTGAAGACATCGATATTACCGTGCTACGGAATGCTGATGATATTGGACAACTGCTTCCCTCGCAGCGCGAACGTGTTGCCTATATCGGCTATGCCCCGCAGCGTGCGCAGGATTTGGGGATTCGTGCAGACAATATTAACCCTCAGGGCGTGCTGGATTATCTGCACTACCATCGGGCTTATAAAACGGATTACGAGCTGGCCTGCATGCGTGAAGCGCAGAAGACCGCCGTTATCGGTCACCGGGCGGCGCATGAAGCGTTCCTGTCTGGGATGAGCGAATTCGATATTAACCTGGCGTATCTGACGGCCACCGGTCATCGTGATATCGATGTCCCTTACGGTAATATCATTGCGCTAAATGAGCACGCCGCGGTGTTGCACTATACCCAGCTTGATCATCAGGTGCCTTCCGATGTCCGCAGTTTTCTGATTGATGCGGGTGCGGAATATAACGGCTATGCCGCCGATCTGACGCGTACCTATTCTGCGCAGAGCGATGGCGCGTTTGCCCTGCTGATTAAAGATCTCAATCAGGAAATGCTGTCATTGATTGATACCGTTCAGGCGGGAGTGCGTTATACCGATTACCATCTTCAGATGCATCAGCGGATTGCGAAGCTGCTGAAATCACATCAGTTGGTGCGGGACATCAGCGAAGAGGCCATGGTGGAGCAGGGGCTGACATCGCCTTTCCTGCCGCACGGTCTTGGCCACCCGCTGGGCTTGCAGGTGCATGATGTCGCCGGATTTATGCAAGACGATCGCGGCACACATCTGGTGGCACCGTCGCAGCATCCTTATCTGCGTTGTACTCGCGTGCTTGAACCTGGCATGGTCATGACGATCGAACCGGGCATCTATTTCATCGAATCCTTGCTTGCTCCGTGGCGTGAGGGCGAATTGCGTCAGCACTTTGACTGGCAAAAAATTGATGCGTTGAAACCGTTTGGTGGTATTCGTATCGAGGATAATATTGTCATTCATGACGGGCGTGTGGAGAACATGACGCGCGACCTGAATCTGGCCTGATGCAAGCGTATCCCATTCCTGCTGCGTCAGTGAGCTTCAGTGAGGAAATCAAGAAAAGCCGCTTTACGACGATCCTGGCGGCAACGCCGGGAATCGACGCGGCGAAAGCGTTTATCCAGCATGTCAGGGAAGAGCATGCTTCGGCGGGTCACCACTGCTGGGCATTTGTTGCGGGGGCGCCTGACGATTCCCAGCAGCTTGGTTTTTCTGACGATGGTGAGCCTTCCGGCACGGCGGGTAAGCCGATGCTGTCGCAACTGATGGGAAGCGGTATCGGTGAGATTACGGCCGTGGTCGTACGCTACTATGGCGGAATCCCGCTGGGCACGGGTGGGTTAGTGAAGGCTTATGGTGGTGGTGTTCAGCAAGCGCTGAAGCTGCTATCGCTGCAAGAGAAAGTATTGCAAAAAGAGTATGGCTTACAATGTGACTATGCACTGTTGCCCCAGGTGGAATCCCTGATCTTCCAGCTTGGTGGAAAAATTCTGCATAGTGAGTATGGCGTGGAAGTCGTATTGCGCTTCTCTATCCCCGTTAGGGGAACCGAGGAGGCGGCAATGAAATTGCGTGATTTAAGCCGCGGCGCGTTGCATTTATTGCCGATTCCATAATAATCCCAGCGCTTTTTATGAATCATTAAGGAATTCCCTGCGATGCACTTGCGCGCCATAACTCGTATTGTCGGCCAGTTGGTTATCCTGTTTTCCGGGACAATGGTTATTCCCGGACTGGTGGCGTTAATTTACCGCGATGGCGCAGGCCGAGCGTTTACGCAGACATTTATTGTCGCACTGGCGATTGGCATCATGCTGTGGTTACCAAACCGCAAACAGAAGCATGAACTGAAATCTCGTGAAGGGTTCCTGATCGTTGTTCTCTTCTGGACGGTGCTGGGAAGCGTCGGTGCGCTGCCTTTCCTGTTTGCTGAACATCCTAATCTGGGCGTAACGGACGCTTTTTTCGAATCGTTCTCTGGCCTAACGACAACGGGTGCCACTACGCTGGTCGGGCTGGATTCACTGCCTAAAGCCATTCTGTTTTATCGACAAATGCTGCAATGGTTTGGCGGGATGGGGATCATCGTACTTGCCGTTGCCATCCTGCCGATTCTCGGTGTTGGTGGGATGCAGCTTTATCGTGCGGAGATGCCGGGGCCGTTGAAGGAAAACAAAATGCGCCCGCGTATTGCCGATACGGCAAAAACGCTGTGGCTGATTTATCTCTTACTGACGATTGCCTGTGCTGTCGCGCTTTGGCTGGCTGGCATGCCGGTATTCGATGCGATTGGCCACAGTTTCTCTACGGTGTCCGTCGGAGGGTTCTCTACCCACGATGCCAGTATCGGTTACTTCAATAGTCCAACGATCAACACCATCATCGCGATATTCCTGCTGATTTCCGGCTGTAACTTTGGCTTGCACTTTGCCCTGCTGAGCGGTCGCAGCCTGAAGGTATACTGGCGTGACTCGGAATTCCGCATGTTCATCTTCGTTCAACTGTCGCTGGTGGCTGTGTGTACGATTGTCCTGTGGTTTCACCACGTTTATGACAGCGGGATGCAGACAATCAATCAGGCGTTCTTCCAGGTTGTCTCTATGGCGACAACGGCAGGATTTACCACGGATAGCATTGCATCGTGGCCGCTTTTCCTGCCGGTTTTGCTTCTATGCTCTGCATTCATTGGCGGGTGTGCGGGCTCAACGGGGGGCGGCTTGAAAGTGATTCGTATCCTGCTGCTTTTCCTACAAGGGTCGCGTGAGCTTAAACGGTTGGTGCATCCGAATGCGGTTTATACGATTAAGCTCGGTCATCGGGCGTTGCCTGAACGCATCCTTGAAGCCGTGTGGGGATTCTTCTCTGCGTATGCGCTGGTATTTATTGTCAGCATGCTGGCCGTCATTGCGACAGGTGTTGATGATTTCTCCGCGTTTGCGGCGGTCGCGGCCACATTGAATAACCTGGGGCCGGGGTTGGGCGTCGTTGCTGAGAATTTTACCTCGATGAATGATACGGCGAAATGGATTCTGATACTGACGATGCTGTTTGGTCGTTTGGAAGTCTTCACGCTTTTAGTGCTGTTTACGCCAACCTTCTGGCGGGAATAGTCCCCATAAGGATAAAGAACAATGAAAGCTTTGATCGTGTTTTCGAGTCGGGATGGGCAAACAAGAGCGATTGCCTCCTATATTGCAAATACTCTGAAAGGAATCCTGGAGTGCGATGTGGTTAACGTACTCAATGCGAATGATATCGATCTGGGCCAATACGATCAGGTTCTGATTGGGGCATCGATTCGATACGGGCGCTTTCATCCTGCGGTAAATCAATTTATCCGTAAGCATCTGACTTCTCTACAGCGGCTACCCAGCGCATTCTTCTCCGTGAACCTCACTGCGCGTAAGCCAGAAAAACGCACGGTACAGACCAATGCCTATACGCGTAAGTTTCTGCTGAATTCTCCCTGGCAGCCAGATTTGTGCTGCGTGTTCGCTGGCGCCTTACGCTACCCACGCTACCGCTGGTTCGATCGGGTAATGATTCAACTTATTATGCGTATAACTGGGGGGGAAACAGATAGCACTAAAGAAATTGAATATACAGACTGGCAGCAGGTTTCCCGTTTCGCTCAGGATTTCGCTCAATTAGCGGCGAAAAATCCGGCATAACGGCGTCTTTTAATTCGCTTTGCTGAAAAAA
>NZ_JACDSF010000044.1:0-44035 GCF_013449685.1 Pectobacterium brasiliense
CTACATGGTTCAAGATACAAGGGACGTACTTGCAGCGTCTTTACGATCTACCCATTATCACCGCTCGACATACTTTGTCATTAATATTATTAGTAAATCCCTCTCCGCCTTTACAAGCACCATCGTAACGCAGTAAAGTCGCCACCTTTTTTATGGCCTGCCATCCTTGGCGGCCACCCTTCCGGGCCGTCGCGGGTGCGACGTTAAAAATTTCTCCCGAAAATTTTTTATGGCATGGGGCACGACGATGTTTATCGGTTTTGACTACGGTACAGCCAACTGTTCAGTGGCGGTTATGGATGAAGGTACGCCACGGCTCCTGTCGCTGGAAAATGGCTCGCCTTATCTTTCTTCCCTGCTGTGCGCGCCCGTGCGCGAAGCGGTTAGCGAGTGGTTATGGCGACACCATCAGGTCAATGCCGAGGGTGAGAATGCGCTGCTGCTAAAGCGCGCCATCAGCTACAACCGCGAGGAAGATATTCGCGTGCAGGCGGATAGCGTGAAATTCGGACGTGATGCGTTGCGCCACTATATGGATGACCCAGAAGAGACGTGGTTCGTTAAATCACCAAAGTCCTTCCTCGGTGCCGTCGGGCTGAAAGCGCAGCAAATTGCGATGTTTGAAGATCTGGTCTGCTCCATGATGCTGCATATCCGCACGCAGGCGGAAAGTCAGCTTGACCAGTCTATTCGTCAGGCCGTCATCGGCCGCCCGATTAACTTTCAAAGCATCGGCGGCGAAGAAGCCAACCAGCAGGCGCAAGGCATTTTAGACCGTGCGGCACATCGTGCCGGGTTTGAAGATGTCGTCTTCCAGTTTGAACCTGTCGCCGCCGGGCTGGATTTCGAATCCACGCTGACGAAAGAAACGCGCGTGCTGGTCGTGGATATCGGCGGCGGCACCACCGACTGCTCCATGCTACTGATGGGCCCAGAATGGCATAAGCAGCAAGAACGTTCGCAAAGCCTGTTAGGGCATAGCGGCTGCCGCGTTGGCGGTAACGATCTGGACATCATGCTCGCATTCAAACAGCTGATGCCGCTGCTTGGTATGAATAGCGAGACAGAAAAAGGCATCGCTCTGCCGATCATGACCTGGTGGAATGCGGTCGCGATTAACGATATTCCGGCGCAAAAAGAGTTTTATAGCACCGCCAGCCGCGCGTTAATCAACGAAATGATCCGCGATGCCCGTCAGCCCGAGCTGGTGAAAAGACTGCTGACCGTCTGGCAACAGCGCCTGAGCTACCGTCTGATTCAACTGGCGGAAGAGAGCAAAATTGCGCTGTCCAATCAATCGGAAACGGCAGCTGATTTGCACTTTATCGAATCGGGTCTGGCAACGCGCATTCATGCTGATGAACTCAATGCCGCCATCGATAATCCGCTCATGCGTATTCAACAGCAGGTGACACTGGCGCTAGAAACCAGTCAAACCCGGCCGGAAGTGATCTACCTGACTGGCGGTAGCGCACGTTCTCCCCTGCTGCGTCAGGCTATTCAGCAACTGCTTCCTGATATTCCTATCGCCAGCGGCAACGATTTTGGTTCCGTTACCGCCGGACTGGCGCGCTGGGCAGAGATTATTTTCCGCCGTTAATTAACCCGTAATTCGCTGCGGCTGCCTTGCTGCTATCCGTTAGCATGAAGCTAACCGAAAGCAGAAAGAGCCTATAAGCAGAAAGAACAGAGAATGAAAAAACCGCGAGCACCTTCTTCAGGTGTCTCGCGGTTTTTAGAGAGGTGTCAGCGCAAACCGTAGACGTTAGAGGTCAGTTAACTCTGCTGATTCAGAATTAACTGCCCGTTTCTGTCTACTGGAATTTGTGTGCCAGGATCGCGATCCATGCGGATTTTACCCTGCTGGTCGCCGATTTTATAAGTGACATCATAACCCAGAACTTTTTGTGATTTGTCGTACACCGTCTGACAGCGCTGTTGCTGCGTCGTGTACGTATCATTTTCCTGCATGCCACTTTGTACACGGTTACCGGCATAACCACCTGCCAACGCGCCCGCTACCGTCGCGATATCTTTACCGCGTCCGCCACCAATCTGGTGCCCCAGCACACCACCCGCGACAGCACCCAGCACCGAGCCAGCAATCTGGTTTTCATCCTGTACCGGACGACGATGCGTCACGTTCACGTTACGGCACTCCTGACGAGGCGTTTTGACCGTTTCTTTAATTGGTGTTGCTGTTAGCACCTGTGCAAACTGAGGTTTAGAGGAAAATACATCCATACTCGCCACCGCCGCCACACCCAATGCAGCAGCCACACCAATACCTACACCCGCTAACATTGATTTGTTCACAGGATACCTCCCGAATCTATTCTCACGCATTCCCCACCTGCAATCCTGGCGTAAATCTTGTTTTACGCCAGCTCGCGTTTAACGCGATGAATCCGGTGGTTCCTTCTGAATATCAGCATTCAGAATTTTTGGCGTGCGTGCTACGCCATCTGTAAACAGTGGAAAGTCTGCACAATGTTTCGCACTCTCGCAATAAGACTAACTGACCAAAAGTGTCAGATTCGTAACATAAAAGCGTCATTTGGGAATTATCTTAACTGGAATTGGTAATAGGACGATATTTTATACTGCCATATCAGCGAAGTAGCCTATCGTGCTACGGCTCAGAAACAGGAGATTATGAGTAGATCGACGAAAAGAAAGGGCTACTGAGGAAGAATAAGATGACCGCTGGCAGAAAAGAATACGGGCATGACATTGCGTTCATACCCGTATCAGAAAGCGGTCAGCAAAGATGAATTAATGCAGCTTCAGACGCGGGCGAATCACCCGGTTGATCCCACCGACCAGCATCATCAGGCCTGTTTTAACATAGCCATGCAGAGCAACCTGGTGCATGCGGTACAGGGAGATATACACGAAACGTGCAATTCGTCCTTCTACCATGACGGAGCCCCGCATCAGGTTCCCCATCAGGCTGCCAACCGTACTGAATTTAGACAGCGAAACCAGAGAACCGTGATCTTTATAGACGTAAGGCTTCAGCGTTTGCCCGTTCAGCAATGCGATGATATTGCTGTGGCAACGTGATGCCATCTGGTGAGCGGCCTGCGCGCGCGGTGGTACAAAACCGCCGCCTTCCTGCGGGCAGGAGGCACAGTCGCCAATGGCGAAAATGTTGGGATCGCGCGTCGTCTGCAATGTCGGCTCAACCACTAACTGGTTAATCCGGTTCGTTTCCAGACCCGCAATCTCTTTCATCGCATCCGGCGCCTTGATGCCCGCCGCCCAAACCATCAGATCGGCTTCGATAAATTCACCGTCCTTGGTATTCAGACCGCCACTTTCTGCGCTGGTCACCATGGTTTTCGTCAGCACACGGACGCCAATATTGTTCAATTCCTGATGTGCAGCCGCTGAAATACGCGGCGGCAACGCAGGCAAAATACGTTCGCCCGCTTCCACCAGTGTCACATTCAGCGTTTGGTTATCCAACCCGTCAAAGCCGTAGCTGTGCAGCTGTTTCACCGCGTTATGCAATTCCGCAGACAGTTCGACCCCTGTCGCGCCGCCGCCCACAATCGCGATGTTCACGCGCTCTTTTTCTTCCTGATTTGCTGTGAATTTCAGGAACAAATTCAGCATTTCATTATGGAAACGGCGGGCTTGTTTCGGGTTATCCAGAAAAATACAGTGATCTTTCACGCCCGGCGTACCGAAGTCATTTGAGGTACTGCCTAATGCCACCACCAAAATGTCATACGGGATACGACGCGCGGCAACCAGCACATCGCCTTGCTCGTCACACACTTCAGCCAGTTGAATCTGCTGCGCTTCACGATCGATATCCGTCAGCATGCCCAGTTGGAACTGGAAATAGTGATTGCGGGCGTGCGCCAGATAGCTCAGCGCATCCATATCGTCGTCCAGCGAGCCTGTCGCCACTTCATGCAGCAGCGGTTTCCACAGGTGGCTATGGTTACGATCCACCAGCGTAATCTCCGCTTTTTTCTTGCGTCCTAACTTGTGGCCCAAACTCGTTGCGAGTTCAAGCCCGCCAGCTCCCCCGCCGACAATGACAATTTTTTTGGTTGGTGATGTCAAAATGACCCCCTAAAATGTGAACCAATCGTTAATAAAGAGTAAAAAATAATATCCTTATATAACATAGGGTTCGCGTAAGTTAAGCCTGATATCTGCTGCAAGAATAGCACGCTAGGTTATTTGGTCATACCAAAATTGATATATATCAATTTATTTTGTCAGGCAGATTTTTAGCGAGAAAATTCCATCTTTATTTCAGTGAATTAGCAGAAATCCGCGCGAAGAGAAAATGCTGAATCGTGCGCATCTGCGCAACTGGATGAACTAAGGAAAGTAAATAAATTGCGCCATTCCTCCTGTTCCCCCTCAAACAAGGGTATCAGAAGGAACGACAGCCGCGATGAACAGGTCATCGCTAACGCAGGGTTAACCGAGCGTTTTGAAGGCTTTTATTCGCTGCAAATGGGGGGAGATGCTTTTGAATTTATGCGTCTGAATATCATCCCAGACGATCTCGTAATACGCTCCCAACGTCTGCGCGCTACGCAGGCTGTCGAGCATTTCATCCTGACGGGAAAGCATCACCATGCAGCGATCGCGGTTCTTTTCGCGAAAGTTCGCCACGCACTTCGTGGCGATATCCAGATACTCTTCTGGGCGATCGATTTTCCCGCTCATGTTTTCCTGCGGGAAAAGGTTAGGATTAACGATGACTTGTCGTATATCACACAGGAAACCGACGCGTTCAGCCCAGAAGCCCCCCAACCCCACGCCACAGATCAGCGGACGATCGTCATCAGACTGCTGAATCGTCTTATCTACCTGCTTTAGCAGATGTTGCATATCATGACGCGGATGCAACGTGCTGTAGCTAATCAATCGTACATCTTCATCAATAAACTGAAGCTGTAGGACCTTTTCATGGTTGCCGGGGCTGGTCGAGTCAAAACCGTGTAAATAGATAATCATCTTTCATCCTCACCGCAGACTAAGTTGCCTATTTCTCGCCATTTTTATACCCGTCATACTTCAAGCTGCTTGTGCGTTGGCTTCCCTTACTCACCCCAGTCACTTACCTAAGTAAGCTCCTGGGGATTCGCGCAGTTGCCGCCTTCACGCAACTCGAATTATTTAGTGTATATGCGCCTGCCAGCGCTCGCTGAGCAATGTGAGCGCCTGATTCGCCTGCTTCCAGCGTGGCGAATCCAGCAGTTCCCGACGAGAAAACGAACCCTGATGATATAATCGCGTCAGTTGATCCGCTTTGACCGAGGACAGGTTATCCAGCACGCTGACCGCACCTTCACGATGATTGCAAACCAGAATCATGTCACATCCTGCCTGCAACGCCGCCTGCGCCCGCTCGGGATAACTGCCCATCACAGCGGCACCTTCCATCGAGAGATCGTCGGAGAAAATGATGCCATCAAAGCCCAGCTCTTCACGCAGCACCGTTTTGAGCCAATAGGGTGAACCACTGGCTGGATGCGGATCGGCCTCCGTATAAATCACGTGGGCAGGCATGATGGCATCCAACTGCTGACGCTGGATCAGTTCTTTAAAAATTAGCATGTCGTGTGCGCGAATTTCTGCAAGCGGACGCGGATCGTGCGGCGTTTCTTTATGTGAATCAGCGCTGACCGTACCGTGGCCGGGGAAATGCTTACCCGTGACCTTCATACCCGCGCTATGCATGCCGCGAATAAAGCTTTGCGCTACGGCCAGTGCCGTCTCTGGATTGGCATGGAATGAACGCTCACCAATCGCCGCGCTCTGGTGGCCGATATCCAGCACTGGCGCAAAACTAATATCGATATCCATGGCGATCATTTCTGCCGCCATCAGCCAGCCGCCCTCTTCCGCCAAACGCAGGGCTTCTGACTCGCTGTTTAATGCCGCGAACGCCTGCGCGGCAGGCAGACGAGTAAACCCGTCACGAAAACGCTGAACCCGTCCACCTTCCTGATCCACGGACACCACAAGGCGCTCGCGCGACGCCGCGCGGATTTGGCGTACCAATTCACGTAACTGCGCCGCATCATGAAAATTACGGGTAAACAGAATCACGCCGCCAACCAGCGGATGTTCCAGCACTTCACGATCTTCTGCATCCAGCTCATAGCTGGCAACGTCTAACATTACCGGACCCACAAAAACCTCATTCTTTAGAGTTTACTGCTTAATGAAATGATCTTTACCACACAAGCTATATCATCAGCCTGGCTATAGCCGATGGCATGACTATAGCCAATGATATTGTTGTAACCGATGATAGAGCGCGGGAATTTCCGCTAAAAATTCAGGATTCTTCGTTTGCTGCCAGCGAACCTCAAACCACATCAATACCAGATAATCGACCCAGGGGAACCACTGCATCATCTGTTGCTGGAGGCGGCTCACGGAAAACCCTCGCCGATGTCGCTGGTAGCTCTGTAGAAAATGCGTTTGCGCCATGCTTTCCATCTGACTGGCTCGCACAATGAACGCCAGTTCAAAGGCAATATCGCCATCTGAGGCATATTCCCAGTCAATCAACATCGTTTCTTGTGGGGTAATCAGCAGGTTTTCAGCATGCACATCAAGATGGAGAGGAGCGAGCGCCAAAGGCGTGGGTCGCGCCGCACGCTGAAAATAATGGTGGGCACGCAATAACGCAGGCGAACGGCGGCGCGGATCCATCAACTGCCAGTGCTGCGCGAAGAGCACTTTGAGATCGAGAGGATAACCACTACGCGGCTGACGATGAAGCTGAGACAACAGGCGAGCCACTTCGCCATTAGCCAGCATCATCAGGAACTCATCAGAGGTGGCAATGCGACCCGGTACCCACTCGACAATCAGCCAGCCGTCACGCCACAGCCGCGGCCGTGGCGCAAGACCTCTCGCCGACATCTGCCGCAGCAAGGCGAATTCGCGCTGGCGATCGACGCCCATTTTCCGCTCGGTTGGCGACTGCCGACGTGCAAGCCATTCGATGTCCGGCCCAAGGATACGCCAGCTTTTACTACTCAGCCCACCCACCAGCTCAAAGCGAATATCCGCCACATCCACAGCCGGGAAATGTTTCTGGATCGTCGCAGTCAGCTGCTGCTGGATGCCTGCCTGCTTAATGCTGAACGGCGCCATTACCTGACCACACAATTTCACCGGTCTGCACCAGCATCAGTTGCATGTCGAGCTGCGGCGATTTCACATCACCACTGACGTCGCTGTACAGCACATACTGCGCGCTGACATAACGCGCCAGACCAATCGCCTTGCTACGCGATCCTAAGCTGTCATCAACCGACAGACCCAGCGTTTGTTTCGCGGCAGCCAACTGCTCACGCGGCACCAGCGTAAACGCTTTACCGGAGGATAACGCGCTGTACAACGTCCCTGTCGCTTTCGCTATCGGCAGTGAGCCGTTGGTGTTGTTTTTCACGCTATCCACCAGCAGGATGCTGCCCGGCGTGACGCCATCGGCTTTCAGCATTTGTGCCACCAGCGGGTTAATGCTGGCTTCCCAGTTCAATGTCTGGATTTTTGGTGGTTGCGGTACCGATTCACCCGGCGGCGGCGTTGGCGTAGTCGGCACTTGCGGCTCAACGGGCTCAATCGTCGCAGTCGGTTCCGGCGGATGGCTGGGGCACCCTGTCAGTACCAATGTCGCCAGCATCACCCCTAGATACTTTTTCATATATTCTCTCTCTGCACACCATTACAAAAACAGATGAAGACGGACCTGACGCGCATTGGGACTGCTGCGAGTGGAAAAAACCGTCATTTCCGTCTGTGGCGGGAGTTCAATGGACTGCACGTCTTCGAACGGCAGCACATCCAGCCCGTTTTCATCATACCAATAGAAACGGTAATGCACGGTCACCGCGTGTGAAGCGTCGTTGCTGACGGCAGAAGATGCGCGCAGCCGGCCGTTTTCTGAATCCAGCGACGGGTTCCCCGCGGTAATACCGGCCGATAACACAGGCGCATCGAGTACCAGCGTTTGCCGTTCATTGATGGTCAGTACCTTTGGCGCGCTACAACCCGCTAGCAGCCCAACCATCAAAAACGCGGACAGAAAAAGCATCGGGTTACGCATGATGTTCTCGCATGATGATTTTCTCGCACGACAGTCTACCCATGACTATCGAACCTGGTTCTATAAGATCTAGTGCTATAAGATCTAGTTCGCCAGCAAAGGCCCTAATGCGCGGCCACCCAGCAGATGCATATGGATGTGATAAACCTCCTGCCCGCCGTGTCGGTTGCAGTTAATGATCAGGCGATAGCCGTCTTCTGCAATGCCTTCCTGTTGCGCAATTTTACCCGCGACCGTCACCATACGTCCCAGCGCCGCTTCATGCTCGGGGGCCGTGTCGTTAACGGTAGGGATCAAGACGTTCGGGATGATCAAAATATGGGTTGGCGTGCGAGGCGCGATGTCACGGAAGGCGGTGACCAGTTCATCCTGATACACGATATCGGCAGGAATTTCCCGGCGGATGATTTTACTAAAAATGGTTTCTTCAGCCATGATTGATTTCCTTGTTAAAGCTGGCGTTGAACGACGTCATGTAGGCAGTATGAGTGACATATTCCATTTCTTTCAACCTTCTTCGTCTATTTCTGGTGCGGGTGGTCAAAATACGACTCCCAGTAAAAACCAGAAATACGCCCTCCTTCTCCCGAAAACAGCGGCGCTCCCGCCGCTACGATAAGGATTTCGCATCATCCATCGAAAATTCGTGTGTGCGCCTTCCCACCAACTAAGAGACCGCTGCGTTCTCACCAGCATAACAGGATGCAGACCACAGCCACACCCAGAGTCGACCAAATACATCCCCCAGCCGTCCGCCCGTAATCAGCTGTGCGCCAGAAGCCCGTTCATAACCCGCTACGATGAAACCAATTTGTGCGAAACTAGCGCCCAGATCAGCCTGAATGCTGGGAATAGCGACATTGATCACGAACAGGTCGAATTCAGCTTCGACGCCCATCCTTCCGAAAGACGTAATCTGCTCTGGCTCTTGTTCACCAACCCGTTACTGCATAAGCGATTCATCGGCAGGGAGAAACAGGCTCCACAGATGCTGTCAAGTTTTCGCCGTGAAAGAGGAATAAGACGGTTCTGACCATAAAAAAAGGGGCTTTCGCCCCTTTTTACCACTCCCCAACAACACATCAGTGGTTACGGATGTAGTCGTCCATGTCGGTTTTCAGGTTATCGGATTTGGTACCGAAAATAGCCTGAACACCGGAACCGGCCACAACCACACCTGCTGCGCCCAGTTTTTTCAGGCCAGCCTGATCAACTTTAGCCACATCGCCTACGCTAACACGCAGACGGGTGATGCACGCATCCAAGTTAGTGATGTTTTCTTTACCACCAAACGCGCTAACCAGTGCGGCAGCCATTTCAGTGCTGTCCTGTGAGGTTTGCTCAGAGGCGCTATCTTCACGGCCCGGCGTTTTCAGATTCAGTTTGGCAATCAGAACGCGGAAAATGGTGTAGTAAATCAGCGCATAGCACAAACCCACAATCGGGAACAGCCACAGGTTGCTACCGTTGCCGCTCAGTACCACAAAGTCGATCAGACCGTGAGAGAAGCTTGTGCCATCACGCATGCCCAACAGGATACAGATTGGGAATGCCAGACCCGCCAGAATCGCATGGATCACATACAGAATCGGCGCAACAAACATGAAGGAGAACTCAATTGGCTCGGTGATACCCGTCAGGAATGAGGTCAGCGCCGCAGAGATCATGATACCGCCCACTTTCGCGCGGTTTTCTGGTTTAGCAGAGTGCCAAATAGCAATAGCTGCAGCTGGCAAGCCGTACATTTTAAACAGGAAACCGCCGGACAGTTTACCCGCAGTCGGGTCACCTGCAATGTAACGAGGGATATCGCCGTGGAAAACCTGACCCGCCGCATTGGTGAACTCACCCACCTGCATTTGGAAAGGGACGTTCCAGATATGGTGCAGACCAAACGGGACCAGAGAACGTTCAACGATCCCATAGATACCGAATGCCAACATCGGGTTCTCATTTGCAGCCCAATGTGAAAACGTTTGGATAGCGCTACCGACCGGTGGCCAGATGAAAGACAACACAGCACCGGTAATGATCGCCGTCAGGCCGGAAATAATCGGCACAAAACGTTTACCAGCAAAGAAGCCCAGATACTCAGGCAACTGAATGCGGTAGAAACGGTTAAACATATACGCGGCAATCGCACCGGCAATGATCCCGCCCAGAACACCGGTATCCGCTAGGTGCTTCGCCGCGATTTCGGCAGCAGGTAGATTAAGAACCAGCGGCGCAATCGCAGCCATGGTTTTGACCATGATGCCATAAGCCACCACCGCCGCCAGTGCGGAAACACCGTCGTTATTAGTGAAGCCCAGGGCAACACCAATAGCAAAAATCAACGGCATATTGGCAAACACCGAGTCACCGGCCTGTGCCATGACGCTGGAGACAATTTCAGGCAACCAGCTAAAATTGGCCGAACCGACACCCAGCAGGATACCTGCGATAGGGAGTACGGATACGGGCAGCATTAGCGACTTACCTACTTTTTGCAGGTTTGCGAATGCATTCTTGAACATAATTGAGTGTGCTCCTGAGTAATAGTGCTTTTACTTCTGATACTTCATATAAGCAAAGGCAGGGAGGATGACCTTTGCGAGTTGGGGTGTCTTAGCCCCCTTTAATTTTTACGCAGAGTAAAATAAATAGCGTTCACAATGTTTGATTACTATCACGTTTCCACAAGCCAAAAGGCTGAGATCGAACAGATATTGCACTTTCTTGTGATATGTCGCTAAAAAACACGTCCCCCTGAAGAGGAAAAACCTAATCAAGGGGATGGTGAAGCGCTATTAATTACACGGATAAAAAAAACTCGGCTATTTTCAGCCACTATTGCGCGGCGGTCAACCGAACTGGGTCGATGTGAAACAGATGGGAGAAATTTTCTGTCGTGACGGCAGCGAGGGTTTCCAACGATGTGCCTTTCAGTACAGCAAGATATTCTGCTACATCGCGTACGTATGCGGGCTGGTTTTCCTGACCTCGAAACGGAACCGGTGCGAGCCAAGGGGAATCCGTCTCAATCAACATCCGATCCAGCGGCACGTAACGCGCGACGTCACGCAGTTCTTCTGCATTGCGAAACGTGACGATCCCAGAAAACGAGATATAGAACCCCATGTCAAGCAGCGCTTTTGCCGTGAGCAAATCTTCCGTAAAGCAGTGCAGAACGCCACTGCATTTCTCCGCCTGCTCGTCACGTAGAATGGCCAACGTATCTTCACGGGCCGCACGCGTATGCACGATGACCGGTTTGTTCAGGTCATTACCTATACGAATGTGTTCGCGAAACGACGCTTGCTGCTGGGCTTTCGTCTCCTGCTGATAGAAATAGTCCAGACCCGTTTCCCCCATTGCCACCACACGGCTGGCGCTGGCTAGCTCACGCAGCTCGGCATAATCATAAGGGGCTTCCTGATTGAGCGGATGAACGCCGCAGGAAAAGGCCACGTTATCGCGCTCGCCGATTAACTCCACCATGGCACGATAGCCGGGCAGCGTTGTCGCCACCGCCAGAAGGAAACCGACATCACGGCTTTTCGCTTTATCCAGCACGTCGGAGACGTCTTTATGCAATGACTCATAATCCAAACCGTCAAGATGACAGTGGGAATCCACTAACAACATGATATTTACTCGATAGTAATTAAACAGAAAAAGGGGGGATGTCGCGCTTAACCGATGAAGCAAGCGTGCGCTCTCCATCAAGCAGGCGTTCCGTCAGCAGCAGTTCACGGTTTACCCCCGTGACGGTCAGCAATTTTTGC
The DNA here is from genome assembly GCF_013449685.1 of Pectobacterium brasiliense. GTDB lineage: Bacteria > Pseudomonadota > Gammaproteobacteria > Enterobacterales > Enterobacteriaceae > Pectobacterium > Pectobacterium brasiliense_A. Next base: position 11,869 of record NZ_JACDSF010000044.1, read on the forward strand.
CGACACGCCAGCCACTGTTGCAGCTCATACTGCAAATGTGCGGAAGGTTCGCGCGCCAGACGCTCAACCAGTTCAATCTGATCCTGATTCACTAAATGCTCATTCGCGCCCTGCTGCCATTTCATGGCATCCAGCAGTAGCGCAGCCAACCAGTGAATACGAACATCCGCATCGTCATGATTTAGCTGTGATATCAATGAGAGCTGATCTCGCGAAGTCAGCGCAGCAGAAAACGCCTGACACAGCGAGCTACGCTGTTTCCAACGCTCTGGCTGCAATAACGCCTCGGCGGCTAGCGGCGCGCCCGATTGCAATCTCAATGCCGTGCGCAATGCCTTGCTGTCATGGCGATGGCGAGCATTCAGCCACAGCACGCTCTGCGTCTCATTTGGAACATCCAGATAATGATACAAACAACGGCTGCGCAAAGTAGCCAATAACCGGGCTGGTTCACGGCAGCCAAATAAAAAGAAGGTATTCTGCGGCGGTTCTTCCAGCGTTTTCAGCAGTGCATTGGCTGCGGCCTCTGTCAGTTGCTCAGCGACAGCCAGCCAGATCACTTTTGCTCCACCTTGTCGGGAGTGTTGATACACTTTTTCCACGACGTCACGCACGGGATCGACGCCCAAGCTTTGCTTGCCTTTCTCTGGGCTCAGCACATGCCAGTCTGGATGCGTTCCTGCGGTCATCAGGTTACAAGAGTGACACTGGCCGCAGCTTTTCATCCCATCAGGCCGCTGGCAGATCAGCCAACGGCTCAGCGCATAAATCAGCGACTCATCACCCATGCCCGGCAGCGCATGCAGCAACAGCGCATGATGCCCCCGGCCCGCCTGATATTGCCCGATAAGCTGCCGATAGGATGCATTCAGCCACGGATACCAATCCATCAGCCCTGCCCCTGCGCAACAGGCTGCAACCCTTGTTGCTGCAACCACTGCTGTAACGTCGCCTGAATATCCGCACTAACAGCATCAATAGGCTGTGAGGCATCGATCGTCAGGATGCTGCCATCCTCCGCTGCCAATTCCTGATAGCGGGAACGGGTACGATCAAAGAAAGCCAGCGACTCCTGCTCAATCCGATCCAGCTCGCCGCGCTGGCGCGCACGCTGTAAGCCAATAGCTGGCGGCAGATCAAGATAGAGCGTCAGGTCAGGCCGAAAATCACCCAGCACGGTATCGCGCAGTGAGCGCAGCAGTTGCTGATCGATCCCACGTCCACCGCCCTGATAAGCTTGTGAAGAGAGATCGTGACGATCGCCGATGACCCAGTTTCCATTCGCCAACGCCGGTTTGATAACGTTGTCCACCAACTGTACTCTGGCCGCGTATAACATCAGGACTTCTGCTTTGTCAGTGACCTTCTCATCGGCTATACCTTGCTTGATAAGCTCACGCAGTTTCTCTGCCAGCGGCGTACCACCTGGCTCTCGCGTGAACACCACGTCTTTCACACCATGTGACCGCAGCGTTTCCACGACGATATTGCGTGCGGAGGTCTTCCCTGCGCCTTCCAATCCTTCAATGACGATAAATTTACTGTTCATCCCGTTCCTTTAACGCTGAGCGGTATACCCTCACAGCACGATTATGGTCTGCAAGGTTAGTGGTAAAACTGTGTCCGCCTTTTCCATCTGCCACAAAATACAGGTATGACGTTTTGGCAGGATGCGCAGCCGCATCCAATGAGGCTTTCCCCGGCATCGCAATTGGCGTCGGCGGCAAGCCGGATATGACATACGTATTGTAAGGCGTCGGCGTATCTAATGCTTTACGGGTTATCACGCCTTTATAGTCATCCCCCATGCCATAAATCACTGTGGGGTCAGTCTGCAAGCGCATACCAAGCCGTAAGCGATTGACAAAAACGGAGGCGACCTGAGTACGTTCTTCATTGATCGCCGTTTCTTTTTCAATGATTGACGCCATCGTCAGTAATTCGTCCGGTGTCTTATACGGCAATCCTTCTTCGCGCCCTTTCCAGACCTCATCCACCGTTTTTTTCATGCGCTGATGCGCACGCTGCAACAGGGCGATATCGCTCGTACCTGCCGTGTATGAATAGGTATCAGGATAAAACCAGCCTTCCGGGTTCGGCTTATCTTTGATTTCCAACTGGGTGGCAACATCCTGTTCGGTTTTATCGGCCAATGAATACTTGATATAAGGTGCTTGTTGCAGCGTGGCCAGCCACTCTTTCAAGCGTGAGCCTTCGACAAAACGGATGGAAAATTGCGCTTCTTTTCCGCTGGACAGCAGCGCCAGCATCTCGCGCACGGTCATGCCCGAAGTCAAGCGATATGTACCCGCTTTGAATTTTGCCAATTCAGGTTCAAAACGCAGCAGCCACGGAAAAAATGTGTCATCAGTAATAATTTTCTGATCGAGAAGCAGCGTTTCCAGCCCTTCTCTTCCCGTACCCGCCGGAAGCGTAAAGATAGTTTCCTTTTCGATAGCCAATGGAGAATCAGCAAAACGCTGCATTTTCTGCCACGCGACCAGTAATATCAGGACAACGGCAGTGATAATCAGCAAACCAATTTTCTTTTTCTTCATAAATCAACCATCTACTAGCAGTCAGGACTTAGAAATTGATAAAGCTCTCGGGAGTGATAACGCCAGAGGTGCGCCTGATTTACAGGGACGATCGGCATTAATGCATTGCAAACCAGCACTTCGTCCGCATCGGACAGTGCAATTAAGGGTTCGCTGACGATCTGTAGCTCGAAATCAGACTCTGCCAGCGAGGCAATAATATGCTGTCGAGCAACACCATCCACTCCTGACTCGGATAAATCCGGCGTATAGACCCAGTGCCCTTTACGCCAGAATAAATTCGCGGCACAGCATTCCACTAGCGTACCAGAGGTGTCAAGCACGAGGGTCTCATCGGCTGAGGTCTGGTCAAGATGCGCGCGGATCAGCACTTGTTCGAGCCGATTCAGATGCTTTATGCCCGCCAGCAGCGGATTTTTAGCTAGCGCCACAGGGCTGAGATTCAGGCTAATGCCCTGCTCACGCCAGTCGGCATAGTGCGCAGGATAGCTAACCTGCATGACGACTCGGGTCGGCTGCGTGCAGCCTTGGGCACTATAGCCACGCCCACCGGCACCCCGCGTTAGCATCACTTTCACTACGCCGTCCGCTCGTCCCAGTGCTGCCTGTTTCATTTCAGCGATCAGACTTTCCCAATCCAGCGTCGGAAATAATAAGCGCGTCGCGGCCTGTTGCAGACGCGCGACGTGTCGATCAAGCCAGACAATCTCGCCATCGCATACTCTGGCTGTCGTAAAACAGCCGTCGCCGTACTGTGTACCCCGATCGAGTACCGAAAGCTGTTCCTGTAACTGACCATTAATCCACAGCATAATAAGCTCCGCATCATTCATCGTCGCCAGCTTGCCAGCAAAGCAGCGTTGCAGGCAAGCNNAAGCTGGCGTGTCTGATTTTACGCAGGCAAAAAAAAACCCGGAGACCGGGTTTTTTAAAACGCTATCGCAATCAAACTTTACGGAAGATCAGAGAACCGTTGGTTCCACCGAAGCCGAAAGAGTTGCAGAGTACGTATTCTAGATTGCTGACCTGACGCGCCTCATGCGGCACGAAATCCAGATCGCAGCCTTCATCTGGATTGTCCAGATTGAGCGTTGGCGGAACAGCCTGATCGCGCAGAGCAAGAATACTGAAAATAGACTCTACCGCGCCTGCCGCACCAAGCAAGTGACCCGTCATTGATTTTGTCGAGCTCACCAGCACACGGCTGGCGTCTGCACCAAATACGGATTTCACGGCCTGCGTTTCAGCTTTATCACCCGCAGGCGTAGAGGTGCCATGCGCGTTGATATAACCGATCTGGCTCGTTGACAGATCCGCGTCACGGAGCGCATTTTCCATCGCCAGCGCAGCACCAGAACCGTTCTCCGGCGGAGACGTCATATGATACGCATCGCTGCTCATGCCAAATCCAACAATTTCTGCATAGATTTTCGCACCGCGCTTTTTCGCGTGTTCATACTCTTCCAGCACCATGAGGCCAGCACCGTCACCCAGTACAAAACCGTCACGATCTTTATCCCACGGACGGCTTGCCGCCTGAGGATTGTCATTGCGCGTAGACAACGCACGGGCGGCACCGAATCCACCGACGCCCAATGGCGTACTGGCTTTTTCTGCACCACCGGCCAACATCACATCCGCATCGTTGTAAGCAATAATGCGAGCAGCCTGACCAATATTGTGCACGCCAGACGTACAGGCCGTAGCGATAGAGATGCTCGGGCCACGCAGTCCGTACATAATAGTAAGATGCCCAGCCACCATATTGACGATGGTTGACGGCACGAAGAACGGACTGATTTTACGCGGGCCACCGTTCACCAGCGCAGTATGGTTCTCTTCAATAAGACCCAGACCGCCGATGCCGGAACCAATCGCCGCACCGATACGCGGGGCGTTCTCTTCCGTTACTTCCAAACCGGAGTCCTGCATAGCCTGAACGCCAGCAGCAACACCGTATTGAATAAAGGCATCCATTTTGCGAGCTTCTTTACGCGAAATGAATTCTTCAGAATTAAAATCCTTTACTAAGCCAGCAAAACGTGTTGCGTAGGCACTAGTATCGAAATGGTCGATCAGGCTGATACCACTCTGACCGGCAAGAAGAGCACTCCAGGTAGACTCAACTGTATTGCCGACAGGAGATAACATGCCCAGTCCGGTCACAACTACTCGACGCTTAGACACGCTTATCCTCCAGGGAGGGAAAGAAAAAAGACACTGCGGGACAAAAAAACTTAGGCGGTCGAATGACCGCCTAGATATGTTCGCTTACTGCTGGTTAGCCTGAATGAAATCGATGGCTGCTTGAACAGTCGTGATTTTTTCAGCTTCTTCGTCTGGAATCTCAGTATCAAATTCTTCTTCCAGAGCCATTACCAGCTCAACAGTGTCAAGAGAATCAGCGCCGAGGTCATCAACGAAAGAAGCATTGTTTACGACTTCTTCCTGCTTAACACCAAGCTGTTCAACGATGATTTTCTTAACGCGTTCTTCGATAGTGCTCATACTCTTAAATTTCCTATCAAAACTCGCTTTCGCGATGGTTTTCGTAGTGTATAAAATGTTTGAAAAGATGCAACAAAATCTCGGCTGGTCGAACCACGATTTTGTGCTATTTTGCGGTTATCACCGCAAATAATGCAAATAGTTTTCGAGCTTTTTAGATCATATACATGCCGCCATTGACATGCAACGTTTCGCCAGTAATGTAAGCAGCTTCATCAGAGGCTAAAAATACAACAGCACTGGCGATTTCTTTAGCATCACCGAGTCGGTTAGCTGGAACCGACGTCAAAATGCCTGCTCGCTGTTCTTCTGTCAATGCCTGAGTCATATCTGTTTCGATAAAACCAGGTGCGACAACGTTGACCGTAATACCACGAGAAGCCACTTCACGCGCGAGGGATTTACTGAATCCGATCAGTCCCGCCTTCGCTGCCGCGTAGTTAGCTTGTCCTGCATTGCCCATCGTTCCCACAACAGAACCGATGGTAATGATCCGGCCAAAACGTTTCTTCATCATGGCACGCATCACTGCTTTAGACATACGGAATACCGACGTTAAATTGGTATCCAGAATATCGTGCCACTCATCATCTTTCATACGCATCAGCAGGTTATCACGGGTGATGCCCGCATTATTGATAAGAATATCAATTTCCCCGAATTCTGCGCGAATTTCTGCTAATACGCTTTCTACTGATGCTGCATCAGCAACATTCAGCATATAACCTTTACCGTTCTCACCCAGCCAGCCGCTAATAGCTTCAGCACCTTTTTCGCTGGTTGCGGTACCAATGACTTTTGCCCCGCGGGCAACCAACGTCTCGGCGATGGCGCGCCCAATACCACGGCTTGCACCGGTAACCAGTGCAATTTTCCCCTCAAAACTCATTGTCTTCTCCGTTCTTATTTCTCAATCGCCGCTGATAGAGAAGCAGGATCGTTCACCGCAGCTGCTGTCAGGGTATCGACGATTCGTTTGGTTAAGCCAGTCAATACTTTACCCGGCCCGACTTCTAACAGCGACTCAATGCCCTGAGAAGCCATAAATTCAACACAGTCAGTCCAGCGTACTGGGCAATGAAGCTGGCGCACCAGCGCATCGCGAATGGCTTCCGGCGTGGTTTCGATGCGTGCATCAACATTATTGACAACGGGAATGGCCGGAGAATTAAACGTCACGGATTCCAGCGCAACAGCGAGTTTCTTCGCTGCTGGCTCCATCAGCGCACAGTGTGACGGTACGCTAACAGGCAGCGGCAGCGCTCGCTTCGCCCCCGACGCTTTACACGCAGCACCAGCACGCTCAACGGCCTCTTTATTGCCCGCAATCACCACCTGACCCGGTGAATTGAAGTTTACCGGAGACACCACCTGCCCCTGCGCGGATTCTTCACACGCCTTGGCAATGGCCTCGTTATCAAGCCCGATAATGGCATACATCGCACCCGTGCCTTCTGGCACGGCTTCCTGCATCAGTTTGCCACGCAGTTCAACCAGACGGACGGCCTGTTGGAAATCCAGCACACCCGCACAAACCAGTGCGGAATATTCACCGAGGCTATGACCAGACATCAGAGCAGGTGTTTTTCCTCCCTGCTGCTGCCAGACACGCCAGATAGCAACAGAAGCGGTCAGTAATGCAGGCTGCGTCTGCCAGGTTTTATTCAACTCTTCAGCCGGCCCTTGCTGGGTAAGCTGCCACAAGTCATAACCTAACGCTTCAGAAGCCTGAGCAAACGTTTCGGTGACGATCGGGTATTCTACTGCAAGTTCAGCTAACATCCCTACCGTCTGCGATCCCTGACCGGGAAACACCATTGCAAATTGCGTCATATCACAATCCTGTTTAATTAAAAACGAACCAGCGCGGAACCCCAGGTAAAACCGCCACCGAAGGCTTCAAGCAGCACCAGTTGCCCTGGTTTAATACGCCCATCACGCACCGCTTCATCAAGCGCTGAAGGCACAGAGGCTGCGGAGGTATTACCATGACGATCTAGCGTCACAACCACCTTGTCCATCCCCATACCCAACTTTTTCGCTGTGGCGCTAATGATACGCAGGTTAGCCTGATGAGGCACCAGCCAATCTAATTCACTTTTATCCAGTTGAGCCGCTTGCAGCGTTTCTTCAACAATATGTGCCAGTTCAGTCACTGCCACTTTAAAGACTTCATTACCCGCCATCGTCAGGTAAGCAGGCGTATCCGCATGGTTACGATCCTGATGCGGCAGCGCCAGCAGTTCGCCATAACGGCCATCGGCATGCAGATGGGTAGAAAGAATCCCCGGTTGCTCTGACGGCGTTAACAGCACGGCACCCGCACCATCACCGAACAGAATCAGCGTGCCGCGATCTTCAGGATCCAATGTACGTGACAACGTATCAGAACCGATCACCAGTGCATATTTCACCGCACCACTTTTAACATATTGATCGGCAACGCTCAGCGCGTAGGTAAAACCTGCACACGCAGCGGCCAGATCGAAGGCAATCGTATCTTTGATCCCTAGCAGTTGCTGAACCTGACAGGCGGAGCTAGGGAAAGCATGGCTTGATGATGTTGTAGCAACAATCAGAAGACCGACTTCAGAAGGATTGACATCCGCCATTTCCAGCGCTTTCTGCGCGGCACGGTATCCCATGGTCGCCACGTTTTCATCCGGCCCAGCAATACGGCGCTCACGGATTCCAGTACGTGTGACGATCCATTCGTCCGTCGTTTCCACCATCTTTTCTAAATCAGCGTTCGTCCTGATTTCTTCAGGCAGGTAGCTGCCTGTTCCGATTATTTTTGTATACATGTACGCTTAGTCACTCTTGGGTAATACCGCTTCTAGACGAGCGGCAATCCGCTCGGGAAGCTGCCGCCGTACCGTCTGCATTGCCTGTTCAATAGCAACCGCAAACGCTCTCTGGTTTGCTGCACCATGGCTTTTGATTACAGTTCCCCGCAATCCTAGCAGGCATGCGCCATTATATTGATCGGGATTCAAATGACCGAAACGCTTTGATAAGCGTTTTTGTAACAAACGCCCTAGCCATTTCAACCACCAGGATCGCTTTTGTTTTTGCCCAGGGCCTGAAGCCGGAGATTTCAGCAGTGACAGGAACATCCTTACCACGCCTTCCACCGTTTTCAGTGTGACATTCCCCACAAAGCCGTCACAGACCATCACATCCGTTTTCCCAGTCAGCAGATCGTTGCCTTCCAGATAACCGATGTAATTTATTGATGGTGCCTCTTTTAGCTGTGCCGCTGCTTCACGGATAGTGCTCAGCCCTTTGCTTTCTTCTTCACCGATATTCAACAACGCGACCCGAGGATTTGTCAGTTCCAGCACTTCTTCCGCCATCACTGAGCCCATCACGGCAAACTGAACCAGCATCGTGCTGTCACAGTTAACATTCGCCCCCAGATCCAACACAACTGTTTTTCCGTGTTGCTGGTGAGGTAATACTGACACTAACGCGGGTCGCTCAATGCCTTCCAGTGGCTTAATCAGGAGCTTGGCTAGCCCCATAAGCGCCCCCGTATTGCCAGCGCTCACACAGGCCTGTGCCCTACCGTCTTTAATCAACTCAAGCGCTATACGCATTGAGGTACCACGGCTCGCACGAATAGCCTGCGATGGCCTCGCATCACTAGCAATAACCGACTCCGCCGGAACAATCTCTAAGCGGGAAAGTAAATCAGAATCGACTTTGGCAAGTAATGGCGTTATTGCAGCAGGATCGCCGACTAATAACAAATTGAGAGCTGGATTAGAAGCCAGTGCCTGCAATGCAGCAGGCACTGTTACGCAGGGACCAAAATCCCCACCCATCGCATCTAACGCCAGAGTTAGGCGTGTCAAGGTATTGCCTTGCAAATAATTCGCAAGAATTACTTAGCAATGACCTTGCGACCGCGGTAGTAACCATCCGCAGTGATGTGGTGACGCAGGTGAGTTTCGCCAGAAACTTTATCTACGGATACAGAAGCGGTAGTCAGCGCATCATGTGAACGACGCATACCACGTTTGGAACGGCTAGGTTTGTTTTGTTGTACGGCCATGGACCTTACTCCTTAATTACTTACGCTTTAAACTGGCTAATACGGCAAACGGATTTGGTTTTTCCGCCTCTGCAGGCAGTTGACCAAATACCATATCCGCTTCGGACACTTCACAGTGTTCAGAATCATGCACCGGGGCGATAGGCAACATCAGAATAATTTCATCTTCAATCATTGCCAGCAGATCGACTTCGCCAAATTCATCAACGCCGATCGGCTCATACGCTTCCGGTAACGCTTCGGCCTGCTCATCGTTGACGACCGGGCTAAAACAGAATGTCGCATGGACTTGATGTTCAAACGGCTTGCTGCAACGCTGACACATCAGTGTGACCGTAACGTCAGCGTTACCGTCAATCACTGCCAGACGCTGATTATCAATATTGAAAGATAAAGAGGCCTGAACATCACTATCCACACTCACCACTGATTCGGCAACACGCTCTACTTGTTCAGCTGAATAGATACCAACGTAATCTAAACGCTTCTGAGCAGTGCGGACCGCATCAAGGGTTAAGGGTAATTTTACCTTTTGCATAGGGCGCGCATATTAACGTCGTAACGACATAGAGTCAAAGAAAAAGGCAGTGATGCACCACCTTTCACCAATATTCGCTTCCAGAGCGGCGCACAGTTTAAAATGCCTTTCATCATTACGCTACGGTTTATGAAAAAATTATGCAGCAGATTATTCTCGCCTCAACCTCACCTTATCGCCGAACCTTGTTGGAAAAGCTGGCGATACCCTTCGTTTGCGCAGCGCCAGACATCGATGAAACCCCTTACCCCGGTGAAAACGCCATCGATCTTGTGATCCGTCTTGCTGAAAACAAAGCGCAAACACTGGCCACCCACTACCCTAATCACCTGATTATCGGTTCCGATCAGGTTTGCGTTCTGGAGAACGCCATAACAGGAAAACCACATAATAAAGGTAACGCAACACGCCAGTTACAGCAGGCCAGTGGAAAGTGTGTTTCCTTCTTTACGGGTTTAGCGCTCTTCAATAGTGCAACTCAGGAAATGCAGAGCATTGCTGAGCCATTTGACGTGCATTTCCGTACGCTAACAGAAGCAGAAATTGACGGTTATCTGGAGAAAGAACAGCCGTGGAACTGCGCGGGCAGCTTTAAAAGCGAAGGATTGGGCATTACCCTTTTTGAACGACTATCCGGGCGCGATCCTAATACGCTCATTGGATTGCCATTGATCGCGCTAACGCAGATGCTACAAAAGGAAGGCGTGAACCCGCTGACGATGTAAAGTAAATCGGGATAGCCCGATGAAGCGGCTATCCCGACAGATAAAAGTATGTAGATATATGTAGTTATGCTTTTGTCTTGCGCAACAGCTGTAGACAGCGACGCAGTCCGCTATCCAATGGGGCTTCAACTCTCAGTGTCTCGCCCGTATTCGGGTGTTCAAAACGTAGCGCCTGCGCATGCAGGAAGAGACGTTTTAAGCCCGTGTCCGCCAGTTGCTGATCGAATTCGCGATCGCCGTAACGGTCATCGAACGCTATCGGATGCCCAGCATGTTGGGCGTGTACACGAATTTGATGCGTTCGTCCGGTAACAGGACTCGCCCGCACCAGCGTCGCGTGTTCAAAACGTTCTTCTATTTTAAAGCGCGTTTCTGACGGTTTACCGTCGCTGTTTACCCGTACGATGCGTTCACCGCTTTGCAGGACATTTTTCAACAGCGGTGCCTGAACAACCTTGCAATGAGACTGCCACTGGCCGCGAACCAGCGCCAGATAGTCTTTTTGCATGCCTTTCAGCCGCAACTGTTCGTGCAGAGAACGTAAGGCCGAGCGTTTCTTTGCGACCAGCAAAACACCAGAGGTATCGCGATCGAGGCGGTGTACTAACTCCAGAAAACGCGCTTCCGGGCGTAAAGCACGCAGCCCTTCAATCACGCCGAAACTTAGACCACTGCCGCCATGCACGGCCGTACCCGAGGGCTTATTTAGCACCAACAGGTAGTCATCTTCATAAATAATGCACTCGGCCAACGCCGCCACTTTACCAAGACTGGCAGAAACAGGGGTTTCATCGCGTTCTGCCTGTCGAACAGGCGGAATACGGATGACATCACCATCGAGCAATTTATACTCAGGTTTTACCCGTTTCTTATTTATCCTTACCTCACCTTTTCGCAAGATACGGTAAACCATGCTTTTAGGCACACCCTTTAAGTGGGTATGCAAAAAATTATCGATGCGCTGCCCCGCTTCATCTGCGGAGATCGTCACAAATTGTACTGAAGGATTATCTGTTTTCATGATGCGCGATTCTAAATAGAGCAACCCGATAGCGCCACTTCTTTTTCTGTGCTTAACTGTGTGTCTGACTTATGAAGATATTGTTGCATTGTCAAGTAAGTGGGCGGGTGAATTGGGCTGTAGCATCAAACCCTGTCCGTTTTGGTGATAACAACAGAACTATCTTTATACAGACAGGCAAAGTCACCTTGCTATAACGGTATCAGCAGTGGAATAATGCTTTTGCGTTTCCCACGCGGATTTCCGATAAAACAAGGGGAAATTGCGAAATTATTAAATTTGCCTGATGACGCACACACGCAGCAATGGCGTAAGACGTAATGTGAAATCAAGCAGTTAGCGGGCTGCGGATTGCAGCTTGGCCGGCAAATGGAATCAGATCTGGCGACATAATTCAGAAGCTGTTCCCTCAGTAAATGCGCTGTTTTCCACCAGGAAACACAGGCTACCGAAACATGCGTCTCTATGCAGGCGACAACCGGGAGGTTGACGTCCCTGCGATAAGCCACGAGGCCATCGGTTCACTCCGGTCATGCGGTTCTTTTGTCCGCAGCTCTATCAATAATGCAAGTAAAAATAACGAGTAAGTTGAAGATGAAAAGAATGTTAATTAACGCAACTCAGCAAGAAGAGTTGCGTGTTGCCTTGGTTGATGGTCAACGGCTGTATGACTTGGATATCGAAAGTCCGGGTCATGAGCAGAAGAAAGCAAATATCTACAAAGGTAAAATCACTCGTATCGAACCTAGTCTTGAAGCCGCTTTTGTTGATTATGGCGCTGAAAGACACGGTTTCCTCCCTCTTAAAGAAATCGCCCGCGAATACTTCCCTAGCAACTATTCTTCCCACGGTCGTCCTAACATTAAAGACGTATTACGTGAAGGTCAGGAAGTCATTGTTCAGGTAGACAAAGAAGAGCGTGGCAACAAAGGCGCTGCACTGACCACCTTTATCAGTCTGGCAGGCAGCTATCTAGTCTTAATGCCAAACAACCCTCGTGCGGGCGGTATTTCACGCCGTATCGAAGGTGACGATCGTACCGAGCTCAAAGAAGCGTTGGGATCGTTGCAATTGCCCGATGGCATGGGGCTCATTGTTCGTACCGCTGGTGTGGGCAAATCCGCTGAAGCGCTGCAATGGGATCTGGCTTTCCGTCTGAAACACTGGGACGCGATCAAAAAAGCCGCCGAAGGCCGCCCTGCACCGTTCCTGATCCATCAGGAAAGTAACGTGATCGTCCGCGCATTCCGCGACTATCTGCGCCCAGACATTGGCGAAATCCTGATCGACAACCCAAAAATTCTCGATCTGGCGAAAGAACATATTTCTGCGCTGGGCCGCCCTGATTTCAGCAGCAAAATCAAATTGTACAGTGGTGAAATTCCACTTTTCAGTCACTATCAGATTGAATCGCAGATCGAATCGGCTTTCCAGCGTGAAGTTCGCCTGCCGTCCGGTGGTTCTATCGTTATCGATACGACCGAAGCCCTGACAGCAATCGATATCAACTCCGCCCGTGCGACGCGCGGTGGTGATATTGAAGAAACCGCATTCAATACCAACCTTGAAGCCGCAGACGAAATTGCCCGCCAGTTGCGCCTGCGTGACCTCGGTGGCCTGATCGTTATCGACTTCATCGATATGACTCCGGTTCGTCACCAACGTGAAGTTGAAAACCGTCTGCGTGACTCCGTACGTCAGGATCGTGCACGTATTCAGATCGGCCGAATTTCCCGCTTTGGTCTGCTGGAAATGTCGCGTCAGCGTCTGAGCCCTTCACTGGGTGAATCAAGCCACCACGTCTGCCCACGCTGTAGCGGTACCGGTACGATTCGTGACAATGAATCACTTTCACTGTCTATTCTTCGTCTGATCGAAGAAGAAGCGCTGAAAGAAAACACCAAAGAAGTCCACGCGATTGTTCCCGTCCAGATTGCGTCTTATCTGCTGAACGAGAAGCGTGATGCCGTTAACGCCATTGAGAAACGTCAAGGCGGCGTGCGCGCGATCATCGTGCCACATGACGGAATGCAGACACCGCACTACTCCGTTGTTCGCGTCCGTAAAGGCGAAGAAAAACCGACGCTCAGCTATTTGCTGCCTCAGCGTTTGGAAACGGAAACGCAGCAGTTGCAAGACGAACAGACTATCGAGCGTAAACAGCCTGAACAACCTGCGTTAGCAACGTTTAGCATGGTTGAAATGCCAGAGGAAACGGCACCATCGATTGCCAAAGCAGCACCTGCAGCGGCGAAACCGGCGGAAATCGCTCAACCTGGCCTCGTTAGCCGCTTGTTCAGTGCCTTAAAAAGCGTCTTTGCTTCCGAGCCCACGGTAAAAGCAGCGGATAGCGTTGACGATAAGAAAGACGAAGAAGAGAAATCCACTGAAGATCAGCGCCCTGAACGCCGGAACTCACGCCGTCAGGGCAATAATCGCCGCGATCGTGGCTCTCGTGACAATCGTGACAATCGTGACAATCGTGACAATCGTGAACAGCGTGATGAGCAGCGCCGTAATAAGCGACAAAACGAGGAAGCGGTTACTGACACCCACTCTGCGGAAAATGCGGAGAAGTCCAATTCGGAAGAGCAACCGCGTCGTGAACCACGTGCTGAACGTCAGCGTCGCCGTCAAGATGATCGCCGTCAGGCTCCGGCTGAGGCAAAAACACAGCCAGTTATTGATGATGTGGATGACAGTGCAGTCGAGCAGGATAAACCGACTCAGGTTATGCCGCGTCGCCAACGCCGTCAGTTGACGCAGAAAGTACGCGTTCAGTCCGATGCTCAACACGATCCCCTCTCTGATAGCACCGCACCTGTCGCTGCACCATCTGAGCAGGCTCAAGCTTACGTCAAGCCAAGCGATGCTGCGGTAGACACTAACGAGGTCGATAACGAGCAGAACGATGCCAATCGTGCCAATAGCGAGAATGGCGGTATGCCGCGTCGTTCACGTCGTTCTCCGCGTCACCTGCGTGTTAGCGGTCAGCGCCGTCGTCGCTATCGTGACGAGCGTTATCCGTCTCAGTCGCCAATGCAGTTGGAGTTTGCCGCTGCATCACCGGAAATGTCATCAGGAAAAGTTTGGGTTAGCTATCCGCTTGCACAGCCACAGCAGCCTGAAAGTCAACAGCAGGACGAGAACGTTACAGCAATTGAAACACCGCTGTTACCTGCCGTTGTCGAAGCCGCAGTGACTGCACAAGCTGACACCGCGAAATCCAACACGGTTGAAAACGTTGCCATCACTGAAGCCGTGGGTCAGGAAGACGCCGCTGTAACCGCTACAGCACAATCTGCCGACGTTATCCAGGATAGCAATGTAGTGGATGTCGAGGTGAGTACCGCAGGCGAAGAAACCGTCATCGAGCCAGTGACCGAGAACACTGCTATCGCTGCAGTTACTGTGAATGCCGTTGAGGAGGCACAAGTTGCTGATACTATGGCAACTCAGGTTGCTGAAGAAACCGTTGACGCGGTTACTTCTGAAAATACAGTGGCTGAAAACGTAGCTACCGCAGCGGTCGCAGAAGACAAGCAAGCAGATAGCATTGCTGATGCAACTGAGAAAGCAGATCTGACAGAAGCGGTTTCTACTCCTGCAGTTTCCACAGTTCAGGAAGTCATCCCGCCACAACATATTCAGGATGAGCCAGTATCTGCTATCAACGCACAACCGTTTGTGGAAGCGTCTGTACCGAGCGCAGTAAAATCATCAAGCGTTGCTGAGCAACCTCGTTATAAGCTCCATGCGACAGCACCAATGACTAAAGCGCCAGCGCCGGCATACCATGCGGAGCCTGCTCGACACAGTGATTGGGTTCGTCCTGCCTATCCGTTCTCAGGAAAAGGTTCAGCAGGTGGTCATGCCGCAGTTAACCAGTCAACTGCGCCAGCAACCAAGCCTACACCGGCCAGCGAGTAATTCTGGTTCTATCGACAAAAAACCCGCCAATTGGCGGGTTTTTTATGAATAACGTTTTGTTAGCCTAAAAGATTCAATAGCTTGATATCTATACTGTCCGTTTTTCCATCCAACTCCGCCAGCAGATTTTTGAAGTGATCACTCTGCTCATGTGATACCAGCGCATCTCTATCTTTCCAGCGTTCTAAAAACACAAACGAACCGGTTTTATCCACGACTTCATGTAGATCATACTGCACATTACCCGCTTCCTGTCGGCTAGGTGCCACCACGCGTTTCAGCGTTGCGGTAACGTCTGCAATGAACTCTGCTTTTGCCTGAATGGTAGCAACAATACGAATTTCCATATACATCCCTTATTTATCAATGAAAAGATAATGCTATCAGATGCCAATCTACGGTTAATTTCAAGCATTCATCAACAAACGGATGCATTAAAATGGCTTTGCGCTTATCCTTATCCCCCGCCGTATCAGTCCCAAAACCAACCGAAAGATGCTGTTTTTCTACTGACCGCCGGAGCGCAATTCCATGACCGCACAGCCCACTATTCTTAAAATCCGTCGCCCTGACGATTGGCACATTCACCTGCGTGACGATCGGATGCTGGAAACCGTTCTCCCCTATACCAGTCGTTTCTTTGGCCGTGCGATTGTTATGCCTAACCTGACGCCACCGATTACCAGCGTAGCCAGCGCGATAGCATACCGTCAGCGCATTTTAGCTGCGGTCCCGCAGGGTGATAATTTTCATCCGCTGATGACGTGCTACCTGACCGATGCACTTGATGCCAACGAAGTCGTGAGTGGCTTTGAGCAAGGCGTCTTTACCGCAGCCAAGCTCTATCCAGCCAATGCCACAACAAACTCCAGCCATGGAGTCACCAGCATCGCCAATATCTCCGGCATTCTGGAACAAATGCAGAAGATTGGCATGCCGTTACTCATCCACGGCGAAGTGACCGACTCTGCCGTTGATATTTTCGATCGAGAAGCACGCTTCATCGAAACGGTGCTGGAACCATTACGCCAACAGTTCCCTGAGCTGAAAGTCGTCCTCGAGCACATTACGACGAAAGAAGCCGCGCAGTATGTTGTTGAAGGTAATGATTATCTCGCCGCAACCATTACACCACAGCATCTGATGTTTAACCGCAATCATATGCTGGTTGGTGGCGTTCGCCCTCACCTATATTGCCTGCCTATCTTAAAACGCAATACGCATCAGCAGGCGCTACGTGAAGCCGTCGCTAGCGGCTGTGGCCGGCTTTTCCTCGGCACTGACTCCGCGCCGCATGCAAAACACAGAAAAGAGTCCAACTGCGGCTGTGCCGGTGTGTTCAATGCTCAGGCCGCATTAAGTACCTACGCCACCGTTTTTGAAGAAATGAACGCGCTGGATAAACTCGAAGCATTCTGCTCCCTGAATGGCCCGCGTTTTTATGGCCTGCCGGTGAACGACAGCTGGATTGAGCTTCATCGTGAAACCGTCACGTTCCCTGAAGAAATCGCTCTCGACGACGAGTCGCTCATCCCCTTCCTGGCCGGACAAAGCCTCAACTGGTCAGTCCGTTAACCGACAAGCCCATCCGCATTGTGCCGATGGGCTAAATTTTATTGTGCGTCTTGTTCTCCACTTGTAATAACTGTATAAATAAACAGTTTAAAATTTGGAGGTCAGCATGCGCGTAGAAATCACTCTTGCAAAGACAACGCCTTTACCCGCCGGTGCAGTCGAAGCACTCAGGCATGAGCTGGAAAAGCGTATTCACAAAATTTATCCCGACACCCCCATTCAGGTGCGTTATGCATCTGCAAATAACCTGACAGTCATGGGAGCAGGCAAAGAGGACAAAGATCGTATCTCTGAAATCTTGCAGGAAACGTGGGAAAGCGCCGACGACTGGTTTACCGCAGAGTAATCCAAAGCTTGAAAAATAACGAAGATATAGGCTGTAATGGCAGCTTAAAGCGGCATTTCGCCATGTGCTATGACCGAGGGTATCTGTTATGACGGTAGAAAAACCAGAAGAGGCAATGACATTTGGGGAATTGCTGGAGCTGATTGGCGAGCAACAACGCAAGATCGACGCTCTGGAACTTGCCTTTTCGTCCCTGGCATTCTGCCTTGATGAGAAAGCAAACAAGCTGATGATTCACAATCTGGCACTCGAATCTCAAAATGAGAATCGGGATCCAGCGATGAAGAAATACCTTGCCCGACTTGCTGCCGCATTGGAGAGAAATGCAGGATTGGGTGCGGAATAATGCTCTGCCGTCCCTGCTAACAACATGTTCGGGATGAAAGTCTATTCGTCCCGAAATGTCATCTGACGCCATCCTTAGCCATAGCTGCCTGTGTAATATTTTTTACGAAAAATTGAAAATATTTCCCATAAATTAAATAAGCAGCAGTATACTGATAATGTTCATCTAAAAAAATGAACTACCCGAAGCCTCATTAGTCACTCATGTTAGTAACTAGTCAATAAGGGGTATTTATGGATAGAAAAAATGAAGTTATTCAGACACATCCTCTTGTAGGTTGGGACATCAGCACCGTTGACAGTTATGACGCCATGATGATCCGTTTGCACTATTTATCCACCTCGGACCAGGCACCAGATGAAGCACATGTCGACCGGACGCTTTGGCTAACGACTGATGTTGCAAGGCAACTGATACACATACTCGAAGCCGGTATTGCAAAGATCGAATCAACAGACTGTGACGCCAGTGATTATCGAAAACATTAGTAATTGATAACGTTATCAATATTATATTCAGTACCCATTAAGTTTCTTAAAAAATAACAACACCGCCAATAGCGCGGTGTTGTTATTTTAGGGCTATTCTCATTTCTTTTTATATCCGTCAATACATTAATTCGTGCCTATCTATTTTTATACTATCACCGACCTGATACTAATAATCACCCGCTATATCATTATTCAACTAATAGAGCCGCTTTCCAGTGTAATTAATTTATCTCACTGTCGTCTTTATCCATATTTCGTCTGAAAATAGGCATTAAAAATATCTATTTCCAGTAAAGAATTTCCATAACTAAACTGAATAAATTATGAATTTAAATTCAAAAAAATTGTTCATGTTTATGATAATGTTACAATTTGAAAGTTTATATTGATTTTATGTTTCTTCCTGTTAAATTCCGCCGAATTGACTGCGTTACCGATCTGATAAGGAGTTATCACTATGCTTTGGCGTAATACCTCTTCTCGTTATGGCCATATCAGCATTATTTTGCACTGGATTGCAGCGTTAACCGTTTATGGCATGTTCGCTTTAGGGCTGTGGATGGTCACATTAGGGTACTACAATATTTGGTATCACCGAGCCCCAGAGATTCACAAAGCCATTGGCGTGCTGTTCTTTGCCATCTTACTCTTTCGCGTGGTATGGCGTTTTATCTCCCCACCGCCTCCGCCGTTGAAAAGCTACTCCACATTAACCCGCATCAGCGCGACGCTGGCTCATATTGCACTTTATGTCATTCTTTTCGCCATTCTCATTAGTGGATATCTCATTTCCACTGCCGAAGGGCATTCTATCTCAGTTTTTGGCTGGTTTTCTGTTCCGGCCATTGTCAGCGGCTTGACGGATCAGGCCGATATAGCAGGCGACGTGCATCTTTATCTTGCATGGGCGGTGGTTGCCTTATCAGCGCTGCACGGTTTAGCCGCATTAAAACACCACTTTATCGATGGTGATAACACGTTGAAACGGATGTTGGGTCGCAACGTTCCTTAACTTTCTGGATTTATGGATAAATACCAATGCTGAAGAAAACACTACTGGGCCTGACCGCAGTATCCATGCTTGCCTCTGCCGGTTCTGCACTGGCGGCAGAATACACGTTCGATAAGGAAGGCCAGCACGCGTTTATCGAATTCCGCATTAAACACCTCGGTTACAGCTGGCTTTACGGCAGCTTTAACGACTTCGATGGTGCCTTTACCTTTGATGAGAAAAACCCATCAGCGGATAAAGTGAATGTCACTATCAATACCAACAGCGTTGACACTAACCACGCTGAACGTGACAAGCACCTTCGCAGTGCAGAATTTTTAAACGTTACCAAGCATCCGCAGGCAACGTTTACTTCCACTGAAGTGAAGAAAGACGGTGAAGATTACGCTATTACCGGCAACCTGACCTTAAATGGCGTCACCAAGCCCGTTAAGCTGGATGCCAAACTCATCGGTCAAGGTGATGACCCGTGGGGTAACTATCGTGCAGGATTCCAAGCCGAAGGCACTATCAAGCTGAAAGACTTCAACATTGCGACCGATTTGGGTCCAGCTTCACAGGATGTAGAACTGATTATTGCCGTTGAAGGCGTTCGCCAGAAATAAGGCCGCAACACGCATCAACAGTACACAGCCCTTTCCGTTGGAAAGGGCTTTTTATTGCAGGATGAACCGTTCGCTATTCAGCCTTATCTTTCGCTACAGGGGCAGGAATGTGCAACGTTGCCTGTAATAATCCTTTGGATTTATTGAAGATTTTCATTCCATTTTCACGCCCGCTGCGTATCGCCCTTTGTTCTTCCAGCGGCAGCTTCATCTCATCCTGACACTGCGTACTGCAACAGCCTTCGTATTTTGCGGCGCAGCTCGGACATTGGATAAACAGGAGATGGCACCCTTCATTACGGCAGTTAGTGTGGCTATCACACGACGCGCCGCACTGATGGCAATGCGCGATGACATCATCAGAGATACGCTCTCCCATCCGTTCATCGAACACGAAATTCTTACCGATAAACTTCAGCGATAAGCCTTGGGCTTTAGCCTGACGCGTATACTCAATAATACCGCCCTCGACGTGATACACATTCTTAAAGCCGTGATGCAGCATGTAGGCACTGGCCTTTTCGCAGCGAATACCGCCCGTGCAGTACATGACAATATTTTTATCACGCGCCTCGTCCAGCATTTCAACCGCCATCGGTAGCTGCTCACGAAAGGTATCCGACGGCACTTCCAGCGCATTCTCGAAATGTCCGACTTCATATTCGTAATGATTACGCATATCGACAAATACGGTATCAGGATCGTCAGCCATCGCATTAACCTGATCGGCTTTCAGGTATTGCCCGACATTCGCAGGGTTAAAAGTAGGATCGTCAATGCCGTCGGCGACAATCCGTTCGCGTACTTTCATACGCAGTACCCAGAACGATTTCCCGTCATCTTCCAAAGCGATATTTAAGCGAATTTGATCGAGTGCCGGATGTGCACTGAACAATGCAGCTTTAAAGGCATCGAACTGATTATTAGGTACGCTGATTTGGGCGTTAATCCCTTCAGTGGCAATATAGATGCGTCCGAAGACCTTATATTGCTCAAGCTGAATATACAAACGATCGCGAAAGGCTTTTGGATCGTCAATCGCAAAATATTTATAGAAGGAAACTGTGGTACGCGGCTCGGTTTCCGCAAGCATACGCGCCTTCAGTTCCTCATTAGAAATTCGGTTATGTAACACTGGCATGGTGTACGTTCCTGTCTTCATTGAGGTTAGCGTGTGGCGTTCATCATCAAGCTATAGCTCGACATACTGAATCGCCCGGCATCATACCTGATAGCGCTGAAGCTGTCAGGGCATGAAATGAATAGCGTAACGAGAAAGAGTGATCTACCGTAAACCCATGACCTCTGGGATTCATTTTCGCTTTCATGAAGTATCATCATCGAAGGATCTGTCATTATGAGTCAGCTTTTCTCCCCAGTATCACTGGGTAAACTCGAATTGCCCAACCGAATCATCATTGCCCCTATGTGTCAGTATTCAGCAGAGGACGGCAAGGCGACAGCCTGGCATACCATGCATTTAGGTAACCTGTCACATTCTGGCGCTGGGCTACTTATTATTGAGGCAACCGCAGTCTCACCAGAAGGGCGGATTTCCCCGCACGACCTTGGTTTGTGGGATGACGCGACGGAGCAGGCTCTTGCTGGTGCGGTTCACGCAGTCAAAACCTATTCAGCCATGCCTCTCGGCATACAGCTCGGGCACGCGGGTCGCAAAGCATCAACAGGCGTGCCGTGGAGCAGACGAGCATTTCTGCGCCCGGAACAGGGCGGTTGGCAAACTATTGCACCATCGGCTGTTCCTTATAATGACAGTGATGCGCCACCGCAGGCCATGTCAGAACCACAAATCCATGCGCTAATTGATTCGTTCGTTGATTCCGCTAAACGTGCGGATCGTCTGGGCTTTGATCTGATAGAGATTCATGCTGCCCACGGCTATTTACTGCACCAGTTCCTCTCACCGTTAACCAACCAGCGCACGGACGGCTACGGCGGATCGCTTCAAAATCGGATGCGTCTGGTCATTGAAATTTACCGTGCGATACGCGACATTTTCCCTGAACATAAAGCCGTCGGCATACGCATTTCCGCAACAGATGGTGTGGAAGGCGGTTGGGATCTGGAACAGTCCGTACAGCTCAGTAAAGCGCTGCACGAATTGGGCTGTGATTTCATCCATGTTTCCAGCGGCGGGTTATCGCCGTTGCAACAAATTCATCCTGCGCCGAATTATCAGGTGCCCTATGCGCAGCGGATTAAGCAAGAGGTGGGTATTACGACCATCGCCGTTGGATTGATAACCGAACCGGAACAGGCAGAAGCGATCGTTGCAACCGGTGAGGCAGACGCTATCGGGCTGGCTCGCGCGATACTCTTCGATCCTCGCTGGCCGTGGCATGCAGCCGTCAGACTGGGCGCTCAGGTCTCCGCCCCTGCACAATACTGGCGTAGTGAACCACGCTACGCCAGAGGTATTTTTAAACAGTAACGATGAATACGATGTGTCAGGCGATCCTATCTGGGTCGCCGCTTCCCCCTCTCACCACGCAGTATGCCAACAAAGGTTAAAACTCATTCTCTGAAGATGGTACGATCAAGTCCGCTTTTGCATAAAAATCAGTCAATAACACAACGGTAATTTGTTTTATTGGCAAAGCACCGCAATAATCTATCTTGCAGTTGATCTATTAACTCTTTTTTAACGGTTCGCGTGCTGACCAGCACCAAAATATTGATACTGAGACCATGACACAAATCCCTTCTTTTAATCGTTCATTGCTACATCCGCGTTACTGGCTCACTTGGTTGGGCATCGGCATCCTGTACCTTATCGTTTTGCTTCCCTACCCCATTATTTATCGTATCGGTACCACGCTCGGCTATCTGGCTATGCGTCTGCTGCCAAAGCGCGTCAAGATCGCCGCCCGCAACCTTGAACTGTGTTTCCCCGACATGCCACAGGCTGAGCGTGATGCGTTAATCAGGAAGAATTTCGAATCTGTCGGCATGGGCGTAGTTGAAACAGGCATGGCCTGGTTTTGGCCGAATTGGCGTATCGAGCGCTGGTTTACGGTAACAGGCGTTGAACACATCATTCCTGAGAACGAACGGGAGCAAGGGGTACTGCTCATCGGGCTCCATTTTTTAACATTGGAACTCGGTGCACGAGTTTTTGGCATGTACAATCCGGGGATTGGCGTCTATCGTCCGAATGATAACAAGCTGATTGACTGGTTACAGACGTGGGGAAGAATGCGTTCCAATAAATCCATGCTGGACCGAAAAGATCTGAAGGGCATGATTCGCGCTCTCAAGCAGGGCGATATTATCTGGTATGCCCCAGATCATGATTATGGCCCACGCAGCAGCGTATTCGCTCCTCTGTTTGCCGTAGAGAAAGCAGCGACAACCCGCGGTAGCTACATGCTGATAAAAACGGCACGCCCAGCAGTCATCCCTTTTGTACCTCGCCGACTGCCTGACGGCAAAGGCTATGAGCTACTGATACAGCCAGCGGAACAGGATGCGCCTATAGATAATGAAACTGCGACTGCCGTTTGGATGAACAACGTGGTTGAACGGAATATTCTGCTCGCACTGGATCAATACATGTGGCTGCACCGCCGTTTTAAAACGCGCCCAGAAGGCGAACCGTCCCTTTATTAACGAATGCACTCCTGTAGTTTCGGAGCTGCGACACCTTATAATCGTCGAAAAAAAAGCAACGGCATGGATTGCCGTTGCTTTATCTTTCACGCTACTCATTTTCTACACGACAAGCAGTTAGCTTTTGATATGAGGTGCGGGAAGTTTCTGGTAAGACTCAACCCACGCAGCATAGGTCTCCGGCTTTTGCCACACATGGTAGTGCAGGCGCGACATCGTAACGGGATCGCTAAGCAACGCCAGGCGCTGATTATTGCTCACTTCTTCCGGTTTGCGATTCAAGGCATCACGCACATTCTGCTCACGTACGTCTTCAATCGCTCGGCTGAAGCGATGCCGCGCCGTCGCCATTGCACTGGCCAGGGCGTTAATTGACGGATCAAAGACAGCCTGCATAAATCCGTTATCGAGTCTACGCTGGTGGTTCAACCGGCAATATTCATCCGTAGCGACCAGTTCGCGCGGCGGATTAAACTCTTCCGGTATCATCAACAACTTAGCACGCTTACAACCCAGCCCCAATGACGCGCGGCTCGAATAAACCGAAACGAACGGCGACAAAATCAGCGAGAAGACAATCGGAGCCAGCCACCACAGGAAGCGTAGATCCAGCCATGCCATGCCAATCGCCCAGACCAGCCCCAGAATCAGTTGAGAACCGTGGCGCACAAACGCCTCACTCCACGGAGTCGCATCGTCATCACGCTGTGGAGAATTCCACTGTACCGACCAGCCGAGAAACGCACTGACAACAAATACCGTATGGAACAGCATTCGAACCGGAGCCAGCAGAACCGAGAACAGCATTTCCAGCAGCAGAGAAAGGAATACCCGGACAGCGCCGCCGTACTCTTTTGCCCCTTTCGCCCACACCAGAATCACGCTCAACAGTTTTGGCAAGAACAGCAAGACCAATGTCGTCGAGAAGAGCGCGATAGCCAGTTCCGGCCGCCACTGTGGCCAGACGGGGAATAATTGTCGTGGCTGCAAGAAGTACTGGGGCTCCATCAGCGTATGCACAACCTGTAAGGCTGTAGAGAGCATCAGGAACATAAACCACAGCGGTGCCGACAGATAAGACATCACACCAGTAAGGAAAACGGCACGGTGAACCGGATGCATACCTTTAACCAAGAACAACCGGAAATTCATCAGGTTACCATGGCACCAGCGGCGGTCACGTTTCAGTTCATCCAACAGGTTAGGCGGCAGCTCTTCATAGCTTCCCGGTAGATCGTATGCAATCCATACGCCCCATCCAGCACGGCGCATCAATGCAGCTTCAACGAAGTCGTGAGACAGAATCGCACCAGCGAACGAACCTTCACCCGGCAGCGGTGCCAAAGCACAGTGCTCGATGAACGGTTTAACACGGATAATCGCGTTATGTCCCCAGTAGTGTGACTCACCCAGTTGCCAAAAATGCAAGCCTGCGGTGAACAGTGGCCCATAGACACGCGTTGCAAACTGCTGGCAACGTGCATATAGCGTATCCATGCCCGATGCTTTCGGCGAGGACTGGATAATACCGGCATTCGGATTTGCTTCCATCAGTCTGACCAGAGACGTCAGACATTCACCGCTCATCACGCTATCGGCATCCAGAATCACCATGTAGCTGTACTGGTTGCCCCAACGGCGGCAGAAATCATCGATATTACCGCTCTTACGTTTGACGCGACGGCGACGGCGACGATAGAAGATACGCCCTGCTCCACCAACATCACGGCACAGCTCCATCCAGGCTTTTTGCTCTGCTACGCAGATATCAGGATCGTTACTGTCGCTCAGGACGTAAATATCAAAATGCTCAAGGTTGCCCGTCGCTTCAACCGATTCATACGTCGCACGTAATCCCGCAAACACGCGTTCTACGTCCTCGTTACAAATCGGCATGATTAACGCCGTGCGATGCTCGGGATTCAGCGCCTCGTTACCCACTGTCGTGGAAGAGATACTGTATTTATCTCGACCAATCAGCAGTTGCAGGAACCCCATCAGCGCGGTCCAGAACCCGGCCGACACCCAACAGAACAGCACAGCGAACAGAACGAGTATGCCGCTTTGCAACACATAAGGCAGCAGTTGCATGACCGATCGCGTCCACGGCTGACCCGCCATTTCAAACGGATCGATCAGCGCCCACCCCTGATAAGGAAGGATGGTTTTCATGTACCAAGTGGCGATCGCCGTCTGGAACAACGTCAACACCAGCAGAATATAGCGGCGGATTGTCCCCACCAGACGCCAGCGGTTTTCGGAAATTTTCTCTTCCGGGCTGTAATGAGGACGAGGCGGCACGGTACGGCCCAGCAGACTTTCCCACCAGCGAATCAGTGGGTTCGTCCGCCAGACATCAGGGAACATAGAGGCGCGGGTAATAACAGGCATCGCTTTTAACGCCGTCCGCCCTTCCCTGTCTGTGCCGAGCTGCTTACCGTTGTCCAGACCATCAGCCCAGGCCATTTCAAGACGAGCCTGCACGGAATGCAGCGCAACATCGTCTTCTGCCTGAACATTGACCTGGCTGCCTGCAGACTGGCTACCTTCAGACAACGCCTGATGCAAAACGGCCTGATCGTTCCAGGCCGCTTGCGGTAATTTTTCGCGAAGAACCTCTGCCTGCGGAGCAGGCAGAGGTAGTTTCTCAATATAATCGAGAGAAGAAGTTGACTTATTCATTAGCAGGCAGCTGATTGCTCCAGGTTTCAGTCAATGTCGTCTCGCCATTAACCAACGCAGCTCTCATTTCAGTCGGCTGTTTCGCATCCTTCACACGCAAACGCAGCGTCAGACGCCAGCCATGAGTTACCGGGTTATAGCGAACATTATTTTCTACAATCTCGCCGTTGTCGCCAATGCTGACCTGAGAGGCTACTGGGGCGTTCTCATCCAACTCTTTTAAATTCGGTCCAACAAAATCCACAATGTAAGCGATCGTGCCGTCAGGCTGGCGAATCAGGTTAGATTGTTTAACATCACCGGCAGAACGGCGAGTCTGTTGAACATAGGCAATGTTCGGGGAATGCAGTTGATCTTCGTCGCGCGTAAAGTGCAGACGATATTTAATATCCAGCGGTTTGCCCGTTTCTGGCAACACATCCGGTGTCCAGAAGGCAACGATATTGTCGTTGGTTTCATCCGCGGTAGGGATTTCAACCAGCTCAACTTTTCCTTTGCCCCACTCACCTTTTGGCTCAACCCAGCCACTTGGACGGAGATCGTAACGGTCATCAAGATCTTCGTAGGCAGCGAAATCACGGCCACGCTGCAGCAGACCAAACCCTTTCGGATTTTCCACCGCATAAGTGCTCACGGACAGGTGCTTAGGATTATTCAGCGGACGCCAAATCCATTCGCCATTACCGGCATGAATTGACAGACCGTTAGAGTCGTTCAGCGCTGGACGGTAGTTCAGCGTTGGTGACGGCTGGTTCGGCCCAAACAGATACATACTGGTCAGCGGAGCGATACCCAGCTTGCCCACTTTATCGCGCAGGAAGACTTTAGCCTGAACGTCTACGACGCTGTCACGCCCCGGATAAACGGTAAAACGGTAAGCCCCTGCGGCACGTGGCGAATCCAAGAGCGCATAAATCACCAAGTGTTTATCATTTGGTTTTGGACGCTCAATCCAGAACTCACGGAAACGCGGGAATTCTTCACCAGAAGGCAACGCCGTATCGATCGCCAAACCGCGCGCGGATAAACCATAAATCTGGCCTTTACCGACCACACGGAAATAGCTGGCACCCAGCATGCTGACAATTTCATCGTTCTTATCGGCTTTATTGATCGGATAGAGAACTTTAAAACCGGCAAAGCCGAGATTTTTAACCGTTTCAGGATCGTGATTGACGGAGCCAAAATCAAAATACTCAGGAGAGTAATTAATCTCATCAACCGTTGTCGCCGTCACTTCATTAATTTTCACCGGGGTATCGAAATACATGCCCTGATGGTAAAACTGGAGTTTGAAAGGCGTCTGTACATTATTCCAGTATGATTTGTCGTTATTGAAACGAATTTGCTGGTAGTCCGCAAATTTCATATCACGGAATTGCGCAGGCAGATTACTTTTCGGTGCTTCAAAACCCTTTTGAGCCAGCTTTTCAGCCTGCTGCGCAACATCATCAATAGAAAATGCCCAAGCAGGCACTGCGCTTACAGACAGCATAACGGCGGCAGACAGCCAGCGAAGACTAGCAACCCGCTGTTTAAACCCAAATTTATTATCCAGCACAGCTCCCCCTGTTGGTGTGCTTCAATCAACTAAAATCCATATTAATGGATAAGTTAGCTTTCCGACAACTTGATAAAGATATTGTTCATCATAATAGGTCACCGTTTAAACAACGAGAACGTTAAAGCATGATAAACTGGGTTGTCAAAATGGAAAACAACCACGGACTATAGCGAATATCGCCCTGCGCGTTCGTAGGATTATTCCGTTTACGCCCGTGCAATTTCCTGACGAGTCATTGATAGAAATCAGAACGGATAGCAACAGCACGTCACCTGTCACTTGCAGTATGCCGAGTATAAACATTTGTGTAACAATGCAGGGACAAGTAAAGTACGCTCCTTGGCTGAACTAGGTATTGTTGAATTAAGACTGCTATGCTTTTGTCCGCACTACGACGGCGAAGTTTCCCAGCCTGGGTCGGCATCTTCGCTATTTTGACCATCTTCATTGCGCCAGTGATTTCACAAACACGGGTGCTTAATGGCGCTCATGCTCATGAATATGGTACAAACACGCATAGATCGACTGCATATACTCGTACAACTGCACATATGGCCGACGCAGATGATACAGCAGCGTCCGCCAGCCACAGCAGCAGTATAACCGAACCGCACCATAATCCTACCGGACATCAGATGTCCGGGCATCACGCAACACAATCACACCATTCTCCCTCGTCGCCATCCATGATGATGGACCATGCTGCTTGCGGTTACTGCGTACTCTTTTCGTATACGCCAGCGCTGTTCGCAACAGGTACCCCCAATCCCATACTGGCTGCGTCTTTATCGGAAGCATTGGTTATTCATTTTCTTTCCCGCATTGTCCTTCCTGAGCGTTATGCTTCTCCTGTAGTCCGCGCCCCACCTTTCTGAATCACGCATCATCATGCTCATGTACATTTATAACGCACCGCGCTATACCCTTTCAGGTGTGGCGTTTGATGATTTTTTGCTAAGTGATTTCAGAGGGGTCTATGTCACACCCTAATCAGGCATCAGCCACTGCTGCCTCCGGCTCACGCCCAGCCGGAGAAACGGCGTCGGATAAACACGCGATGGATAACGTATCGCCACGTGCTGCGATCGTTGCCCTGTTCATCCGGCTTCATTTTTATATCGGTATTTTTGTCGGTCCTTTTATTTTTATCGCTGCTCTGACAGGGACGCTGTATGTCCTGACACCGCAGATTGAAAATCGGCTGTATTCACACCAGCTTTTCACCGAGAGTCAGGGCACGCCACATTCTCTGTCTGAGCAAATCCATGCTGCACAGGCGTGGCTCGCTCACCGTCAGGATGCAAAACTGCTTGCGGTACGTCCTGCACCGGTAGCTGGAGCAACCACCCGCGTCATGTTTACCTTGCCGGAATTGGGGCCATCAGAAAGCCGCGCCGTTTTCATCGATCCGGTTTCGCTGGAAAATCGCGGAAGTGAGATTGTTTACGGCACCAGCGGCATTCTGCCATTCCGTATCTGGCTTGATTACCTCCACCGCGGGCTGCTGTTAGGCGATGTCGGGCGTAATTACAGCGAGCTGGCAGCATCCTGGCTGTGGGTCGCAGCACTGGGCGGCATGGTTATCTGGTGGTCAACTCGACATCTGTCTTCAGCGACCAAACGGCGGAGATTGAAGAATAGCCAGACGACAACAGCCAAGACGCAGCGTCTGCGCCACTGGCACGCCACAATGGGGCTGACTCTTGTGCTTGGTTTGCTCTTTTTCTCCGTAACGGGGTTAACCTGGTCGCAATGGGCGGGAAGCAATATTTCTGTCGCGCGTACCGCACTAGGGTGGCAGACCCCATCGGTGAACACACAGTTGCCCACACCGATGTCTCATCACGACATGATGCACGGTCACGATATGGCGATGACTACGGATGAACATGCAGAGCACCATGCGTCGATGCCAATGGAGAATGTCGAAGCCGCTTCACCCGCGTTATTTGATGAAGTGCTGGCTGCCGCGCGCAATGCTGGGATTGATGCCAATAAAATCGAAATCCGCCCTGCCACCAAGCCGCACCGTGCTTGGACCGTCAGTGAGATCGATCGTTCCTGGCCAACGCAGGTTGATGCCGTGTCGGTTAACCCAGATACGCTGGAGATTATCGACAAAACTGATTTCAACACCTTCCCACTTGCCGCCAAGCTCACCCGCTGGGGAGTGGATGCACATATGGGCGTGTTATTCGGTTTACCAAACCAACTTATCCTCGCGGCATTTGGTCTTGGGCTCTGTACGATGATTGTGTGGGGTTATCGGATGTGGTGGATACGTCGGCCAAAATCTCGCCATGACGCTAATCCGGTCAACACGCTGACGGCGGCATTGTTAAGGGTTCCGCTCTTTCAACGTGTGTTGATCGCGCTTATTACGCTGCTACTGGCAGTGAGCTTGCCCGTCATGGGGATCAGCCTGCTCATCTTCCTGCTCATTGATGTTGTTCGGTGGTATATGAATCATCCTAAGCAAACTATCGCTAAAAGCTGATTTCCGTCCTGTCATCATTGCCCGACACGGCAATAAAAAACCGCCATTGTGGTACACAACTCGTGCACACAATGGCGGTCAATCAGCAATACCGTTTAACGAAAAAACGTTAGAACGTGGTCCAATCCGCTAACTCACCTTTGGCTGCGGTTTTTTCTGTACGACCAGTTTTAGGGGCAGCCAGCGCGGGTGTTTCTGCGTTTCTATTTAATGTCGCACTTTTGTACGATGCACCAAGATTGAATACGCTGACCGTACGCGCGAGGCTATTGGCTTGATCTTGCAAAGAGAGCGCAGCGGCGGCAGATTCTTCAACCAGTGCGGCATTTTGCTGGGTTGTCGTATCAATCTGCCCAACGGCCAGGTTGATCTGGTTGATTCCATCACTTTGCTCACGGCTGGCCTGCGCAATTTCGCTGATGATTCCCGTGACACCCTGCACATTCGCCACCAATGAGTTCATCGTGATGCCGGTTTCTTCTACCAGCCCCATGCCGTCCTGCACTTTCCTAAACGAGTCATCGATAAGTTCTTTGATTTCTTTTGCCGCAGTAGCGCTTCGCTGAGCCAGCGCGCGTACCTCACTGGCAACAACGGCAAAGCCCCTACCCTGTTCACCGGCACGTGCCGCTTCAACGGCCGCATTCAGCGCCAGAATGTTCGTTTGGAATGCAATGCCATCAATCACACCGATAATTTCTGCCATACGCTGTGATGAATCACGGATACCGCGCATTTCCTGCGTTACCGTTTCCATCATCGCACCGCTTTTCTTCACCGTTGCCGATGCGCTGGCCGCAAGATCTGTCGCCTGCGTCGTGTTATCGGCGGTATTTCTTATTGTCGACGTCAATTGTTCCATTGATGATGCGGTTTCTTCCAGCGAGCTCGCCTGTTCTTCCGTCCGGGCAGATAAATCCTGGTTCCCCGCAGCAATTTGCGATGCGGCACTGGAGATCGTTTCTGCCCCATCGCGCACCTGGCTGACAATCTGCCTTAAGCTACCATTCATATTATTCAAGGCGGATAACAACTGACCCGTTTCATCTTTACGCTCGGTATAAATTTCAGAGGTCAGATCGCCTTTCGCGACATTTTCGGCAACGCCCAGTGCTTCCTGTATCGGCTGAGTTACGCTACGGGTAATCAATGAAGCAATAATTAATCCAGTCAGCGCACTGATGATAATGATCGTAGCGAGTACCATCAGCGCATTTTTATAGCTGTCCCCTACTTCTTGTGCTGAGGATGCCATTTTATCATCCTGTATATCGATGAATTCATTAACTTTACTGGTATATTTTGCCTGAGTAACGCGCGTGACGTTGAAGTACTCTTCAGCAGCCGCCTCGGTGTTACCTGCTGAGACCAGTGCAGAGAGTTTGTTTGCTGAACCAAGGAAGTCGCGGCGAATATCGCCAATATCACGCAGTATCGTAACGGATTTATTGTCGCTTACCGATTGGTTCAAGTACTCCATGAGTTCAGATATCGTTCCTGAACGCTCTTTGTTCAGTGCCAACTGTTTGTTAATTTCACTTTCTGATTTAAGAAGTAGCAGCAGTTGCTGATTATTGAGGTAATTATTCAGCTCATCAATGAGCTTGTTACTTTTAACAGTAAGTGGGTAGTTTTGCGAAACAATCTCATCCATTTTTTCGTGAAAGTCACTTAGCTTTGAAATTGCAACACTACCAATTACCAAAAGCATTAATACCAGAAAAGAAAATCCCGCCCCTAATCGATATCCTATACGCCAGTTGGACAAATTCATTAACATCTCCTTAATTAATTTTCTCTATCTGCATAAAATATATAATTAAAAAAATTAATATTTATTTAATAAATACAGATAACTCCACTACTTTTATTCGTAACAAAAAATACACATCTCTGGACAGATTATTTATATACCCTGCTGAGAAACATAAACAATATGTAGATAGACATGCTCATCAAACCACATCCATCACAACGTGGTGAATGGGTCTAGCCAGATACGGCGGTCGGTATAAGACATCTGCACATACTGGCAGTAGAAAAAACGTCATCCTTTACCCCAGGGCGGGATTCCACTTTGCT
>NZ_JACDSF010000044.1:44114-44673 GCF_013449685.1 Pectobacterium brasiliense
AAAGTGAGTTAGATCTCGCCCTGTCCTTTACCCCTCATCTTTCACCACACACTTTCGTCCATAGCTGATTTTTACATTCCCACATGCGCCATAAAACCCAGGAGCATTACCGCCACTAAAATTAGAGTTAAATAGCAGCGACAAGGGTGAATAAAACCAGAACACGTCTCCCTCACGCCAAAGGGAGTATCGGCCTTTTGTAGATAATCTTTATATTTTCTAACTTATGGCATTAATATCTATTAAATCGATCATTTTCTTACAATCTATCTATTTATAAGATATGCGTCTTTTCAGGGAGGAAAAATATTGCATTTAGGATGTAACAACAGACTCAAAAACAAAAGGTAACAATTCATTATAAAATTAAATAAAGACTGGATTGATATTATGTCACGCATGGCGAGTGGGTATATATGGGCTTAAGCGAATTAAGATGCAATAGTATATTTTCAAGTGATTTTCGTGTTCTACGCTAGCAGCATTACAGACCGGATGCTTTGAGCAAAGAAACACACCCAGAGGTCTTTTTATCAGAGCCTGTAATTAAAATTGTGTA
>NZ_JACDSF010000045.1:0-1199 GCF_013449685.1 Pectobacterium brasiliense
CTATTTGGCGAAGCTATTTAGCTATTTCCGTTTTTCATTTTCCAATCGTCAATCATTTTCCGAGTTACTTCTCCTTTGTAACAGATTGGCGAATATCCTCCTGCCCGACTCCATGCGCTACGTTTACCGCACTTGCTACCATTACGTGCTGAATTATAAGGGCAAGGACAATGACCAGAATAAGACGAAATCGATTCCTGAATGATCTGTTCTTTGATCTGCTCATCAGAAATTCGGACATTTTTCGCCATACTAGGTGTAGAAATAGAAAGCAGGGCCACAACACATACCATCGCAACAGCCAGCGTTTTTTTCATACCAAGGGTCTTATTTTAACCAGAGGACAATAACTACTGTACAAAATACGTACCGAAGAACAATGTCACTCAACTACCTATTAAGAGTTAAAAAATTGATCGTAAAATATTAACAACATAAAATGCAGGTGCTGCGAGGATAAAAGGAAACAAACGTGCCACATCATTCCCCATGGGAACTCATTAAACTGACTTACATGATCGGCTTTGTCGTTTCCCTGATCGTGACGTTCTTGTTGAGTAAAGACAAATCCCTGCTCATCCGATTTTTTGCTTCGTTGATAGTCGGGCTAACCTGGCCGTTGAGCTTTCCCGTTGTCCTGCTGTTCTCCATTTTTTAAAGCTGCCTCGTCTGAGGTTGCTGCCTTGTCACCAACCTCAGACGAGGCAGCAGCGTTATGCAAAAACTAGCGGACAACTAAGACTGACATTTTCGCATGGCGAACGATTGCTGCGGCATTTGAGCCAAGTAGGTAGGTTTTTACATTCGGTCGCCGCGAACCAATGACGATTAAATCTGCATTCATCTCTTCCGCCAGCGCTAATACTTCGTCTCTGGCCGAGCCAAAACTGACGCTACATGATAAACGCGAGGCAGGAAGGTCGATCGTTTTCATCAGTGATTTCAGCTTGTCATTCGCTTTCACCACCGCCTCATTCTCCAACTCTTTTATGCCAAAAGAATAAGCAGACAAAAATGCCGACGCATCTGGGAGGGAATGAAAGAGGTGGATTGCGGCACCCGACATTTTGGCCAACCTGACTGCATGCGTAAGCGCGTGTTTGGTGAGTTCATCTTCTTCTATATCTACTGGCACCAGAATGCTCGTATACATAATCACCTCTCCCCTACGTGGATAACAGGGCGAGATCTAACTCACT
>NZ_JACDSF010000045.1:1276-27175 GCF_013449685.1 Pectobacterium brasiliense
AGCAAAGTGGAATCCCGCCCTGACGTGGATAACTGATTACCTGTCAATCTGTAAGAAGCGTAGTCTGCCCCTCATCAGCAAAATATGATCCCGTTCACTTTTACGCATGTTGCCTGCAATTTTAACCCAATCGACGCACAAAATAATCAGATACCAATCTGGCAATGGGTTTTCCACATCAATGCAGTGGCTGATACAGTCTTCGTAAAGCATCTGCGTCTCATCTGATACCCAGTGACGTTGGAAGTACTGGATCGCCTGCTCTTTGTATTCGGGGCGATTTCTGACAGAAATAATATTCAGCATGGAACTAACGACTCATCCTCCATGAAGCAACGATGTGTTCCGTGGTTTCTACCGTAATCGTGTTGCCCGGAATAATAAAATTCCGCCACACGTCGTTGTAATGCGTGACGAGCTGTTCGGCTTTCAGTTCACCGCGATTCGCCGTCGTGTGTGCATCGGCTGCAATCGTCAGCGCATAGCCTCGGCTGGCTGCATTCTTAATGGTTGCATCAACACAATAATCTGTCGCACACCCGCAAATCGTCAGGTGGTTAACACCTAATTCAGCCAGCACATCGGCTAACGACGTGCGGTAAAATGCATCGCACGCCGTTTTGGTGATAAACAGACTTCCCTCTGGCTGATGCAGTTCAGGTAATAGCTGCCACCCATCGCTGCCAGACAGCATGCCGTCTTCTTCATGCTGAATAAAAATCGTCCGATCTGCTGCATCTGAAAGCTGGTTTATCAATGCGACCGTCTGCGCGTGTCGCGCTCTTGGCGTTGAAAACACCGCATTTTGCATATCAATCACTATCAAAGCCTGCATTCTTTTTTCCCTTATTTCGACGCTTCGCATCGGCACGGATTATCATCACGGAGCAACGGCATGCCATCATCCCCACCAGTCAATTCCGACTAGATCATGTCCACTATACCATGAGGATAAAACTGGATTTCCCCTGAGCGCAGCAAATCAATATCAAACCAGCGAGTCACGATCGGAACACCGTTTGTCTCTATACCATGAATGATATCTTGTTGATAAAGAGACTCATCCTGAAATCGGGCCTCATAAACAAAGACAATCTCATGACCCGGCTTGCCATTGTAGGAGAAGATATTCTCCGAAACGCCCAACAGCGAAAAATCCTTGGTCGCTGCACTGATTTCCTCCTGAACCTCCCTCTCCGCCGCGGCCTGCGACAGTTCGCCAAAATCGATACCACCACCGAGCGGCAACACATAATGCTCGTCTTTTATCGGATCATACCCTTCAGCTAACAGGATCTTGCCATTATTGCGGAAAAGACAAACTGCTTTTGCTCTGATTTTTTGCATCCCAACGCTCCAGGTAAACTACAGCACTATATTCGAGAAAAGGACATCTTTTGCTAAAACGATATGTGCCACAAAAAAACATCATCTCCTTTTACAGATATAAATCTTATAGGTCGTAATCAAAATGTATTAATAGTTTTTATGTTCAGTTAATGTTTTTCCCTACATCCTTCCCTCTCGTTATGTTTAACTTATTGAAGTCACACATCTCACATAATTATTTCAAACATAATATTGGTGGGAAACGAAAAATTCATATTTATTCACCTGACCATTGATCACCGTCATCCTTTCACGTTCGGAAACATTGCTGAGTAACGCTGTGTTTATTTATCTTATCGACTGGTTTTATGCGGATGATCGACTAAAGTTAAGTAACGATTTCTTCATGTCTGGCGGGCAACGCGTTCGTGTTGTCTGGCAAGGCGTGTATTCTATGCCAGAAAGCGCGAAAGGGAGGAAAAGCAATGCATCCAGAAGTGCCCCAAAACGAGCTCCCAATATCTGATGTCCTTAACCTTGAGTCTCAAGTCAGCGACATGGAAATGCTCGGTAACATTGTGGAAGAAATCATTCAATCCGGCCATTCCGTCAGTAACAAGGCCATCATCGCTAAATTAGTCCACAAAATTGAAACAGAGGCCAATGCCGCTTTTCAGGAAAAATATCGCACATTGCTTGATCTGGTTGTTTATAAAACTCAGGATGATTTCCTGATTTAATTTGTAGTCAATACATCAACCAATCGTTTTCAGTCACTTGCATGTTTTCCAGTTCAGCGTTTTATTTACTGTACGCAAGGCTGAACAGGAATAGGTGAACAATAAATAACACCCGCATTTGTATTGTTATTATTAGGCAGTAATTATTGATTTATTAATAATGAATAACGCTATGCTTATTTATTTTTTACCAATCGTTAATATTCATTTCTGAATGAATCGGTGATGGGAAAAACTCGCTTCGTGTCTTCGCTACACGTGTCAACGCGCTCAGCGCAGAAGTTGTTACGGACAATCGCCACATCAGCGCCATAAGGTAAGAAACGATGCTGGGATTCGATAGCAGAAATGAAAACGGGCTAGCCTAAGCTAACCCGTTGAATTTTTTGGCGGAGGAGTAGAGATTCGAACNNCGGCCACTCCTCCGCAATGACGCGAACTATAAACAGTGTGTGAAATCTTGTAAAGCATCACGGCGCTCAATCGCCTGAAAAATAGCCTAACGCAGCGCAATTGGACACAAAACCGTCACACGGCGGATAAAATAGTGCAATTTATCTCCGGTATCACACTACCTGCCGAACAAAACACAAGCGCGGGCAGAAAAATGAAGAATTTCAGCGTAAAGAAGGGTAAACCATCTTTAATAACGTCATGAAACTATTTACTCTTTGACATTGGATAATAGCACCCTGAAGAGAGAGTCGCTGATATGGATCGTATTGTTGTTTCTTCTACCCGTGAAAGCTCGCTACTCAGCACGCACAACGTGCTGCGCAACACCTATTTCCTGCTGTCGCTGACACTGGGTTTTTCAGCCGTTACCGCCACGGCAAGCACCGTACTCAACCTGCCTGCTCCTGGTTTAATTCTGATGCTGGTTGGGTTTTATGGTCTGATGTTCCTAACGCACAAGCTGGCTAACAGCCCTGCAGGCATTCTGGCTGCGTTCGCACTGACCGGATTCATGGGTTATACGCTGGGCCCAATTTTAAGTTCGCTGATTTCCACCGGCGCAGGCGACATTGTCATGCTGGCCCTCGGCGGCACAGCGGTGGTGTTCTTCTGCTGTTCAGCTTATGTCTTAACGACACGTAAGGATATGTCCTTCCTGTCAGGCATGATGATGGCTGGATTCGTTGTCCTGCTTGTTGCCGTTATCGCCAATCTGTTCTTGCAGATCCCGGCTCTGCATCTGGCAATCAGCGCCCTGTTTATTCTGTTCTCTGCGGGTGCCATTCTGTGGGAAACCAGTAACATCATCCATGGTGGCGAAACCAACTACATCCGGGCGACGGTTAGCCTGTATGTCGCGATATACAATATCTTCGTTAGCCTGTTGAGCATTCTGGGCATCATGCGTAACGACTAAGTCTCGTCTATCGCCGCACCAAGAAAGCCCCATCTGGGGCTTTTTTTATTCCGGTGCAGATAGAAAAATTTGGTAAACTGCGGGCTGAACTATCGCAGTCGGAGAGAAGATGTTGGAGTTTGAAGGGCGGACAATCGCAACTGACGCACAGGGTTACCTGATGGACAGCACCGCATGGAGTGAAGCATTGGCTCCCGTGTTAGCAGAACAGGAAGGCATTGTGTTGACTGAACCACATTGGGAAGTCGTCCGGTTTGTGCGGAATTTTTATCAGGAGTTCAATACGTCACCCGCGATACGCATGTTGGTTAAGGCAATGGCGCAAAAGTATGGTGAGGAGAAAGGAAATAGCCGCTACCTGTACAAGCTGTTCCCGAAAGGGCCAGCCAAGCAAGCAACTAAAATCGCCGGCTTACCCAAACCGGTGAAATGCATCTAGCATCACCCAATTTCAATAGCGGATCGTAAACCCGTCATAGTCCGTCTTACCATGTGGCTCAATAAGCACCTTATCCACTCTGGCGCTTCGTGGGCCTCCTTGCTTCAGCCATTCAATCAACGCGTCTACCGTATGAGGTTCACCGCTTGCTACCACCTCCA
The DNA here is from genome assembly GCF_013449685.1 of Pectobacterium brasiliense. GTDB lineage: Bacteria > Pseudomonadota > Gammaproteobacteria > Enterobacterales > Enterobacteriaceae > Pectobacterium > Pectobacterium brasiliense_A. The sequence continues at coordinate 5,318 of NZ_JACDSF010000045.1, forward strand.
CGCTGCCATCATCACAATTGCGTGCATATCCATTGAGCCCAAGCTGTCTAGCCTGGTGCTGCGTGCTGTAACGAAATCCCACGCCCTGAACCACACCATAGACATAGGCGACCGTCGCTATCTTTACCATCTTCTTCCTCCCTTTCCTACCCTGCAACCACACAACATTTCATTAGCAGACCTGTATCTTCTAAAAATTTACACCATACTGTTAATAATGTGTTCAGCCAGTGAGTTATCAACGGGCACATGACTTGAAAAAACGCTGTACGCTAAAAGGCGTTATCGGATGCAGTCATTTTTCCTTCACGCCATCCGCAACGAGTAGAAAGTGTAATCTATTTCCAGGGGGGTGATATGATCGTCTGTAAATTTGGTATCGGACAACAGATTCGTCATAGACAACTGGGGTTTCCAGGGGTTGTGATTGATATCGATCCCGAATACTCATTAGACACACCCACTTGGGAAGAAATTAGCGGCAATGACACACCGCGCTCCGAACCGTGGTACCACGTTGTGATGGAAGATGACGAAGGCCAACCGATTCATACTTATCTGGCAGAAGCGCAACTGATGAAGGAAGAACTTTCTGAGCATGACCACCCTTCGCTAAACGAATTAGCGGAGGTCATTCAACGCCGCGCGCCGCAACTGCGCCATTAGTTTTTCACTACCAGCAGATGCCATGACCAAAGGCAGGCGTGGGCGATGTTGTGATATTCAGCATCGCCTATCTGCAACTTATTTATCCAACCCCAACCGCGGGATTTCAATTTTCGGACAGCGATCCATCACGACTGTCAGCCCGGCATCGTGAGCCAAAATGGCGGCTTGCTCATTAATGACACCAATCTGTAGCCACAGAACGGTAGCACCAATGGCGATGGCCTCTTTGGCAATCTCATAGGCCGCTTCCGACTGGCGAAAGACATCGACCATATCAACCGGCTTAGGAATATCCTCTAAGCTGGCATACGCTTTTTGACCTAAAAGTGTCTGGCCGGCCAGTTTGGGGCTAACGGGGATAACGTCGTAGCCCTGCTTAAGCAAATATGCCATCACGCCATAGCTAGGACGGGATGGATTATCGCTGGCGCCCACTAACGCAATAGTTTTTACCGTTTTCAGTACCGATTCAATCTCTTTGTCATTCATGCTATTCCACCTCTCTTGCGTGATTGATTACAGTGTATCGCACATTCTACGAATAGCATGAAATGGCTTGAGCCCCCTCAATCTGCACCCTATATCGCGAAAAATGCCATAACAACCTGTTTCAAATTGAAACCTTTGACACATTCAGACAATTCCTCAACAATACTCGGATTACTTTCCGTCTGGGAAAATTATGAAATTCGGCGTCATCACTGTCTACCTTGTTATTGCAGGTTTCAATACCTTTACAATGGCGGCAACAACGTTGAAATTAGATCAGAAAATCAATCTCCTTATGGTTGACGGGAAAAAGATGTCAGGCTCGTTGCTGAAAGGGGCCGATAGCCTCGAACTTGGCAATGGGCAACATCAGCTTCTGTTCAAAATCGTCGATACTGTCGATGCCCAAACCGGTACACCAGTGACCTATTTCCCTTCAACCTTTATTGCGACCTTTAACACGGAAAAAATGGCGTCAGTGTCATTTAAACTACCGCCGTTGCAAACCCTGCAAGATCGCAAAAACTTTACCACCCAGCCTCAATATCAATTGCTTGATGAAAAAAATCAGGCGATCCCCGTGCGTGCTGATGCGTTTGTGATCGCAGACAATGAGCTACCCGATATAGAACGAAAAATGTCAGAGTACAACGCGGCGGCGAACGGGGCTTCAGTTGCAGGATTTGCTACCACACTGAATGAATCCGTAAGCTGGTGATTTTACGCGCAGTCACATCTGATTTTTGATACCCGTTCGTCTTTTCCTGCTTTTATCGCTTTGCACTGAAACCACGTTTCCGTAATCTGTCTGTACCCTAGCGTCAGCTTTACTACACCAGATTGAAGGACGTAACCATGGAGTTCACCACCCGTACCATCCCCGCGCAAAAACATATCGCGCTGGTCGCACACGACCATTGTAAACAAGCTTTGCTGGATTGGGTTGGTACGAATAAACAACAGCTCACAGAGCACACGCTTTACGCTACCGGAACCACCGGCAACCTGATTCAGTTGAACACGGGTCTGCCCGTAAAAAGCATGCTAAGTGGACCTATGGGGGGTGACCAGCAGGTTGGCGCACTCATTTCCGAAGGGAAAATCGATTTAATGATCTTCTTTTGGGATCCACTTAACGCCGTACCACACGATCCCGATGTGAAGGCGCTGCTGAGACTGGCTACAGTCTGGAACATTCCTGTTGCTACCAACCGAGCAACGGCGGATTTCCTGATTAACTCAGCGCTATTTAAAGAACCCGTTCAAATCGCCATTCCTGATTATCAGCGCTACTTGCAAGATCGTCTGAAATAATATCCGTACATCACAATGGACCAGCAGCCGTACTACACCGTCGACGCTGGTCTCTTCTGTTCTACGTCTATCTTGTTCGTTATCCTGGCTTACGCTGCGTCGGAACACCTAAACGATGAAGATGTTCAATAAACACCGATGGACTCGCCACATCCTGTAGCAACCACACGCGATGTTTCGCCCTCGTCAATGCCACATAGAGCAAACGCCGTTCTTCCGCATCGGGGAAATCCTCCGGTTCAGGTAACAGCACCGCCTCAATCACAGACTCTCTTGCCGGCGCGGGGAAGCCGTCCTTCCCTTCATGCATGCCTACGATAATGACATATTCCGCCTGCTGCCCTTTACTGGCATGCACCGTCATGAAATCAATGTGCAAATTCGGCCACTTGGTTGCCGCCTTCTCCAAAATCGCCGGGCGTAAATGGTGATAACGTGCAAGCACGAGAATGCGTTCATCAGCTTTCACAAAACCGCTCAGTTTATCCAGAAGTGGTTCAAGCTGCTCCTGAGGCAGAATAGTCACCGCTTTTTTATCTCCCTTACTCAGGCTATTAAGCGGTTTCTTCAACTGATACGGGTTTTGCTGTATGAACGTGTTGGCGATTTCACCAATGCGTTCATTAAAGCGATAGGTCGTATCCAGCGCGCATTGATCGCCTACACCGAAATGCTGTTCAAATGCCGTCGTCAACGCCAGCTCAGCACCGCTAAAACGGTAAATGGCCTGCCAGTCATCCCCGACGGCAAAAAGACAGGTACGGCTATTTTGTCGACGCAGTGCTGCAAGTAAGCTCGCACGCTGTGGCGAAATATCCTGAAATTCGTCCACCAGAATGTGCTTCCAAGGGCTGACAAAGCGCCCTTTATCCAGCAAGTTCACGGCCTGATGGATAAGGCCAGAGAAGTCGACGGCATTCTCGTCCTTAAGCGCTTTTTTCCAGGCTTTCAACAGCGGTGCCATCAGGCGAATACGTTGCTGAAACTCTGGCCGAATGGATTCTGGTGCCTGCTCAACCATGTCACTCTGGCTGCCGCGGTGCATACGCATCAATCCCAACCAGTGCTCAAGTCGCCCGGCCAACCGCCCCGCCAGCTTCGGGTCGTTCCAGAAATCGCCTTCTGGTACATCCCATTCCAGCTCTTCAGTTAACCAGCGTCGCCACCCGTTAGCCTGCGTTTTTTTCTCTGCACACTGCTGCTGCCAGTGAGAAATTAGCAGTTCGCGACGCTGTTTCGCATCACTTTCCAGTTGGCTTATCATCGGAGCCTTGCGGCTAGCCTGCTGAATAATGTGCAATGCCAGCGCATGGAACGTCTTAGCCTGAATCTCATCCGTATGAAGCCGCTCCCGAATGCGATCATTCATCTCTTCTGCCGCTTTACGACCAAATGCCAGCAGCAAAATCTGATCGGGCGTGGCCTCTTGTCGGTGCATTAACCACGCAGCTCGAGCCACCAGCACGGAGGTTTTTCCGCTGCCTGCGCCCGCCAGTACCAGCACGCCTTCTTCGCCATTGATCACCGCTTTACTCTGCGACACATTTAATGGCGAACCCTCCACCGTTTCAAAGAAAGGCTGCTCTGCCGCCAGTGTGCGATCCATCCATGCCTGATTCGCCGCAGTGCGCATCTCATCACCCTGCTCAAGCCAGCGTAAGCAGTGCCAGTAGTTATCACGGCAGTTATCAAAAGTCTCAAGACGAGAAACAGGCAGGGGCAAAGCCCCCAGAGAATCGCGAATGGCATTCTGCAACGTAGTCAGAGCCTGACGGTTAAACCATTTGTCCTGCTGCGTCAGCGTGTGAATAGTGTCCGTTTGGCGCTGCAAAACTTCAGAGCTGATCAGACTCATCTCCTCACTCCAATCGAGCCAGGATTTAAGAAGATGGCGGTAAAAAGCCTGCGTTTCCTGCCACTCTGTTCCATGCAGGCGCACTACTTTTCCGGCTGGCAATTCAAATTCCAGCTCTCCCCACACCAGCCCTCTTTTACAATGAATACTCAGCAACTGATTAAAGGGGATCAGGTATTGATGTTTATCGCCACTCACTTCGACACCGGCATTCAGTAACCGCACCCGATTGTAGGGATGCTGGGCCAGATGCTTACCTAACGAGGTAGATTTCAGTTCCATGATGTTCGCGCCATGACTATGTGAGAGGTTATTTGTCCATTTTTTGTCGTTTATCTGTTCCCTAGTTTACCCGTTATCGGACTTCGCGCTCTAGCCTTAAAAACAGGTTAGGATATCCTGATGCTTAATGTGATAATTCTTTTACCATCAGCGAGTTTGGGACGTTATCTGGTTACCTTACAAGTACAGGAGAGATTATGCGTACTGTGTTGAATATCCTCAATTTCGTATTAGGTGGTTTTTTCACCACATTAGCCTGGCTTCTGGCGACAGTCGTCAGCGTGTTGCTGATTTTTACTTTACCGCTAACGCGTTCATGCTGGGAAATAACCAAACTGTCGCTCTTGCCTTATGGCAATGAAGCGGTGCATGTTGATGAGCTACGCCCAGATGAAAAGAGCACCATTCTCAGCGCTGGCGGATCGCTGCTGAACATCTTCTGGTTCATTTTCTTTGGCTGGTGGCTTTGCCTGTCGCACATCATTACAGGCATCGCACAGTGCATTACGATCATTGGCATTCCTGTTGGCATCGCCAATTTTAAAATTGCCGCCATCGCGCTGTGGCCAGTAGGGCGTCGCGTGGTTTCCGTCGAACTGGCGCAGGCAGCACGGGAAAATAATGCCCGCCGCCACTTTCGCTAACGGCATCTAAGGATATTACGTTGTTCACCTTCGCCCCAGGAATTCGCCGCTATGTGTATAACAGCAGTTGGCTGTATACCATTCGCATCTTTATTGCACTGAGTGGTGCGGCGGCGGTTCCTTGGTGGTTGGGACAGCCAACATCGACAATCCCCGTCACGCTTGGCATCGTCGCGGCCGCCCTCACCGACCTTGACGATCGACTCACTGGGCGTCTGCGTAATTTGTTCATTACGCTGGCCTGTTTTTTTGTCGCTTCCGTCTCGATCGAACTGCTTTTCCCCCACCCTTGGCTATTTGGTCTTGGTCTGGCGGTATCGACCTGCGGATTCATTCTGCTCGGCGCATTAGGGCAACGCTATGCAACCATCGCATTCGGCGCACTGCTGATCGCGATTTACACCATGCTGGGCATATCCCTTTACGACAATTGGTATCAGCAGCCCATCATGCTGCTGATCGGAGCCTCCTGGTACAATCTGCTGACACTATTCGGCCATCTGATTTTCCCCATCCGCCCGTTACAGGACAACCTCGCACAGTGTTATCAGCAGTTGGCACACTATCTGGATGCCAAAGCCAACCTCTTCGATCCTGATATTGAAGAAGAAACTGACAAGCCCCTCATTGAGGTCGCGATGGCGAACAGCCAACTGGTTGCAACGCTCAATCAGACCAAGTCATCGCTGTTAACGCGCCTGCGGGGCGATCGCGGCCAGCGAGGAACGCGCCAAACGCTGCACTACTATTTCGTCGCGCAGGATATTCACGAACGGGCCAGTTCATCGCACGTTTACTATCCGCAATTGCGTGAGAAACTGCGTTATAGCGACGTCCTATTTCGCTTTCAGCGCCTACTGAGTAGGCAGGCTAAAGCCTGTCAGCAACTGTCACAATCCATTCTGCTGCACCAAAAATATCAGCATGACGGTCGTATTGAGCGGGCTTTCGTGCATCTTGAATCTGCTATTGCGCGTATCGAGGCCAACAACATGGCGGATGCCTCGCAAATTAAGGCTCTCACTTATCTACTAAATAATTTACGCGCTATTGATGCCCAGCTAGCGACTATCGAATCCGAACAGGCCATTGAGCAAGAGAACAACCCAGAAAACACGCTGGCAGACGACAAAATCACGGGCTGGAGTGACATCCACTTACGTATTAGCCGCCACCTGACGCCACAGTCAGCACTGTTTCGCCATGCCATCCGTATGTCCGTGCTGCTCTGCAGCGGCTACGCATTAATTCAGATAACGGGCTTGCAGCACGGTTACTGGATTCTGCTCACCAGCCTGTTTGTTTGTCAGCCCAACTATAACGCCACTCGGCGGCGGCTGACGTTAAGAATCATCGGGACATTGACCGGTATTTTGCTCGGTTTACCCATCCTGTACTTCGTTCCTTCGCTGGAAGGACAGCTCACGTTGATCGTTATTAGCGGCGTACTCTTTTTCGCCTTTCGCAACGTTCAGTATGCCCACGCAACCATGTTTATTACGCTGCTTGTCCTGCTCTGTTTCAACCTGCTGGGTGAAGGTTTTGAGGTTGCGGTGCCACGCATCATTGATACGCTACTCGGGTGTGCCATCGCTTGGGCGGCGGTGAGTTTTATTTGGCCGGACTGGCACTTTCGCGGTCTGCCAACCATCATCAATAAAACATTGGACGCCAACTGCCGTTATCTTGATGCGATCATGGTTCAATATTATCAGGGGAAAGATAATAGCCTGCCTTATCGTATTGCCCGCCGCGATGCGCATAACTGCGATGCCGAACTGGCATCCGTTGTGTCGAATATGTCTTCAGAACCTCACGCGACCAGAAGCAAGCTGGACAGCGCATTCCGCTTTATGTGCCTGAATCATACGTTGCTAAGCTATATTTCGACGCTCGGCGCACACCGCGGGAAAATTACCTCAACGGAAACGCTGCAATTGCTGGATGATGCCGTTTGTCATGTTGATGATGCGCTACACTGTAGCGAAGAGGAAAGTTTGCGTATCAATCAGGGATTGAAAACCATTACCGCCAGTCTTCAATCCCTCTCACCCGAGTCAGACAGTAAAGAATCATTAATTATTCAGCAAATCGGCCTGTTGCTCGGTCTCTTACCTGAACTCGTACAGCTAAAAAATGACATGATGACACAGTAAAATATACGCATCACTTAGTGCTTTGGCCCTTTGGAGACCGCATTGTTTTTATACCATTCCAACAGTTCATTGCGGACACCGCGAGGGAGTGCCGCTTGATGCGTACCACAAATGGCACCAGCAAGCGCCAATAGCACGTTAACACTCAGATTAGCACGAACCTTCCGCAACTTGAGGTAGCTATTTTTGGCACCATAATGCTGTAACTCATCAACATTCTTGATCCCCGCTTTCCAGAGTAGCCGTTCGATATCATGGTTAAGATTCGGAAGATCCTTTAACCGCCCGTTGGTACTTCTGACAGCCTTATCATACTGCGCCCCTCCCAACGCCAGATGGGCAAAATACAATAGCTGCTCAGATTCTTGCCATAATGCTTCATCGACAAGAAAGTAATTCAACGGAACGGGCATACCGCGCTTGGTATAAATCAGATTAGGCATATCACGCTGCTGAAAATATTTTTCATCCTTCTTACTGGCGCGAAGATAAAGTTCTCCTTCAGACACCAGTCCAAAAATTGTTTTGTTTGCTGCGATACTGTAGCCACCAAATTGGGAACGCGAAGTGATATCCCCCAAAGATGAAAAAGACTGCTGAGATTGCAAAATCCTTTTTTTGCATAATTGCTTCATTGCCATAATCCTTAGTATTGAAATGATCTCGTCCTGAACAATTAAAGGTATCTGTAGCAGGAACAAATAATTAACCACAGCCCCGATGCGGCTTCAAACAGTAAATGTGTTTACTGTCTCTTGCATAAGGAATATGCGAAGCGCTTTCAAAAAATCAGGTTGATTTTCACGCACACAGCATATACTGTATGTACATACAGTATCACTATGGGTAGAACTCATTATGCGTACACAATCAATCTGCTCTCACAACATCGAGCCGTCATCATTTTCTGCAAATCAACACGCTGCGGAGCCCTCGGTTGCCACAGGTGGAATTATCAGCGAAATCGTGTACAACGCCGATCAGCCCATCGTCACACATCTGTTATTACCGCTCTTACAGCAGCTAGGCACGCAGTCTCGTTGGCTATTATGGCTTTCGCCGCAGCAAAAATTGAGCCGCCCTTGGGTCCAACAATCTGGGCTACCGCTGGATAAAATGGTGCAACTCCACCATATCAATCCGCTGTTTACCGTTAATGCCATGGAAAAAGCCTTGCTGACAGGGAATTACAGCGCTGTTTTATGCTGGTTACCGCGCGAATTGACGGAAGAAGAGAAGGTTCGGTTACGGCACGCCGCACAGGCAGGAAATACGTATGGCTTTATTATGCGGCCAGAAAGTGGTGACGCTGACGCCTATAGACTGTTTCCTAGCCTTAAAATTCATTCGACATTGTATCATTAAGTAAATTAAGAATTTTCTCAGCTTATTCCAGTTATATGTCTTATCGAGCGCCACAGAGCGGTATTCTGTGGGCTTTTTGGCTATATTTAATACAATCAAAAGACATAAGATCTGTCAAAAGCCTCTACTATTTGTTAGCAAGTGTGTATGATTCGTGCGTTTTTCCTATGATGCAGGTCACATCATACTTGTAACTTTCTCATCACGTTGTAGACTTTAACTCGCTGGAGTTGCTCTTTTATAACGTCAGTTGACTGACAGTGAGTCATAAATAAGGGCAAAGTCTCCAACCAAAGGATTTTAACCAAAGGTTTATTAGCCCTCCAGGTTAGTTGCCGATTTGGATGATAATGAGGCGTAAAATGAAAAAAACAGCTATCGCAGTTGCAGTGGCACTGGCTAGCTTCGCGACCGTCGCGCAAGCAGCTCCTAAAGACAATACCTGGTACACCGGTGGTAAACTGGGTGTGTCTCAATTCCACGATACGGGTTTCTACGGCAATGGTTACAACGGTATCGTTAACAACCCGATCAAAAGCAAGTTAGGTGCTGGTGCATTTGTTGGTTATCAAGCCAACCCGTACCTGGGCTTTGAACTGGGCTACGATTGGCTGGGCCGCATGAAGTATGCAGGTTCCACTTCTAGCTTAGCAGACAGCGCGAGCTTCAAAGCACAAGGCATCCAACTGGCTACTAAACTGAGCTACCCTGTTATGCCAGGTCTGGACGCTTATACTCGTCTGGGCGGTATGGTATGGCGCGCAGACAGCCACGCAGCTATCGGCGGCGGCGACATCAACAACGACGATACTGGTGTTTCTCCACTGGCTGCCGTGGGTGTTGAATACGCAATCGACAAAAACTGGGCTGCACGTGTTGACTACCAATGGGTAAGCAACATTGGTGATGCTGGTACCGTTGGTGCCCGTCCAGACAACCTGCTGATGAGCGTTGGCCTGTCTTATCGTTTCGGCCAAGATGACCGCGTAGCACCTGTTGTTGCTGCTCCTGCGCCAACCCCGGCTCCGGCTCCAGTTGTTGAAACCAAGCGTTTCACGCTGAAATCTGACGTCCTGTTCAACTTCAACAAAGCAACGCTGAAGGCAGAAGGCCAGCAATCACTGGATCAGCTGTACACCCAGTTGAGCTCACTGGATCCGAAAGACGGTTCCGTTGTTGTTCTGGGCTTCACTGACCGTTTAGGTTCAGAGCAATACAACCAAGGCCTGTCTGAGAAACGTGCACAGAGCGTCGTTGATTACCTGGTTTCTAAAGGTATCCCTGCGAACAAAGTCTCTGCTCGTGGCTTAGGTAAATCTCAACCAGTTACCGGTTCTACCTGTGACAACGTGAAACCTCGTGCTGCGATGATCGACTGCTTGGCACCGGATCGTCGCGTAGAGATCGAAGTTAAAGGCATCAAAGACGTTGTAACTCAGCCTCAGGCTTAAGTTATTAACGAAAAAAACCTCGCTTCGGCGAGGTTTTTTTATGATGTGCATTGTTATCCGTCGCACTGTGGGCCGTCGCTACGCAACATTGAAAAATGCGCACTGCATTTTTATGCATGTTTATCAGCGCGATAAATGACAAAAACTGATCACGTCTCGTCTTTATTCAGAATGGCTTCAAGATCCTGTTTAAGCAGCGACATCTGGCTGGCATATTTTTCTTTGTGCTCAGCGTCTTCGATTAACTGCACAATCGTTTCTGATAAAGTCACCCCACGTCTCTGAGCGAGGGCCGCAAGACGCTGCCAGACCAGGTATTCCAGATCGATCGATTTCTTACGTGTATGCTGGTGCTCAGCATTGAAATGACGTTTACGCCGTGCACGAATCGTCTGCTTCATCCGATTTTCTAAAGAGGGATTCATACACTCTGCAATCCACCCCAGCACTTTCACTGGCTGATTTTCCATTTTAAGCAATGCCTGTACGGCGTCATCCGCAGCACTTTGCTCGAGAAAACGCGTAATCTCTTCTCCCTCCCGATGCTTCTTCACCAGGTATTTCCATTTCCACCCGCACTCAAGATTTTCTAGTTGTTGATATTTCATATTAAATTCTTCAGTGACCGCGTAACGTGACTTTCAGCATAACAGTTTTCCCTGATTTTGACCGCTTTCTGGCGGCTTTCTGACAGCTTTTAAGATGATTAGCCAAACGTGGTCTGAGCTTCAACGGATGAAAGATGACGGAGAGATGACTCTCCTTATGTGAAGTCTAGATTATTCTTGTATAATCACGCTTTTCCTTCAGACGATTACATTGATACTTTGACCAGTAACCGACTCTCATGGCAGCATTTACTGCCTAATAATACGCCTTATCAAACGCTATTCACTCAGGCAGCTCAGCTTGCTCCTGCTGAATTCTCCGTTATTCAGTCGCGTCTGGCAGACAGCCTGACGCTCTTTTGCCACCCTCGTTCCCCTTCCCGCTTTATGCTGTTGAAAGCGCGAGAGAATGATGAATATATGGCATTGATCGCCCGTGCGCTAAGCGCCATCAGGCCAGACTCCGGGGCGATATATGGCAGTAAATATATCATTGAGGGTCGTCATATCCGGGTCGAACCCGCCACGCAGCCTGCAGATAATTTTGCCGCACAGCAGCGCTGTGGTTATCAGGAATGGATTGAACCTGAACAGCTCTTCGGCTGCCTACGCAGCTTCCACGATGAAATCACGCTGCATCCAGGGCTGATACATCAGCTAAACGGCGGCACGTTGATCCTATCAGCCAGAGCGCTGCTGGCTCAGCCGTTGATGTGGCTGCGTTTGAAGCAGATTATGGCTGAAGGCATTTATCGCTGGCAGTCACCAGACGAGCGCAAGCCACTTCCTGTTGATGTGCCACCGATGCCGCTTGATATTCGCCTGATCATTCTCGGTGACCGCGAAAGTCTGGCAGATATTCATGATATGGAGCCGGAATTAGGCGAACACGCTATTTACGGCGAGTTCGAAGCGCAATTGCAGTTGATTGAAACGGATGACATGGCGCGCTGGTGTTCCTACATCAACGCACTATGCAGCGAAAATCAACTACCGTTGCTGGACGCCGATGCCTGGCCGGCATTAGTGAACGTTGCGATACGCTACAGCGGCGATCAGGGCAATTTGCCATTATGCCCACGCTGGCTAATCAGCCAGTTAAAATATGCGTCTCTATACGCCAGAGATGGCCAAATCACGGAGCAGGCACTGGTTGACGCCGTTGCCGCTCGCCAATGGCGTGAAGGCTACCTCCGTGAACGTATGCAGGATGAAATTGAATTAGGCCAAATCCTGATCGAAACGGAAGGCGAAGTCGTCGGCCAGATTAATGGACTTTCCGTATTGGAATTCCCTGGCTATCCCGTTGCCTTTGGCGAGCCGACACGTATCAGCTGCGTGGTTCACGCTGGCGACGGCGAATTCACCGACGTTGAACGCAAAGCCGAACTTGCTGGCAATTTACACGCCAAGGGGATGATGATTATGCAGGCGTTCCTGATTACGGAACTGGAGCTTGATCAACAACTGCCTTTCTCGGCGTCCATGGTCTTCGAGCAGTCGTACAGCGAAGTTGATGGCGACAGCGCCTCACTGGCAGAGCTGTGCGCGCTGGTTAGCGCCCTCTCCTTGCGGCCAATCAATCAGCAGTTCGCTGTGACCGGCTCCGTCGATCAATTTGGTAACGTGCAACCCATTGGCGGCGTGAATGAAAAAATTGAAGGTTTCTTTGAGGTCTGCCAGCGTCGTGGATTAACGGGAACACAGGGCGTGGTTTTACCCGCAGCTAATTTACGCCATCTCTGTTTACAGGAAGATGTCGTTGAAGCGGTACGCGAAGGGAAATTCCACCTTTTCCCGGTAGAAACTGCGCCGGAAGCGTTGTCATTATTGACCAATTGCGCTTATGACGATGAACAGCAGCCAAACCTGCTGTCCGCCATTCGTGAGCGAATTGGGCAACTGACACCGCAAGAACGTAGACGTTTCCCTTGGTTTTTCCGTTAAACCAACTGGTTCAACCAGACGCAACAGACTTGCCCAGCGTACAGGTGTACGCTAACCTGCGTGCTTCATTAAAACAAGGCTTACAGAGACCATGGTAGATAAACGCGAATCCTATACAAAAGAAGACCTCCTTGCCTCCAGTCGTGGCGAACTGTTCGGCCCAAACGGCCCTCAGTTGCCTGCCCCTAACATGCTCATGATGGACCGCGTCGTTAAAATGACGGAAGACGGCGGTAAGTATGGCAAAGGCTATGTGGAAGCCGAATTGGATATCACGCCTGACCTATGGTTCTTCGGCTGCCACTTCATCGGCGATCCGGTGATGCCAGGTTGCCTCGGTCTGGATGCCATGTGGCAGTTGGTCGGCTTCTATCTGGGCTGGCTGGGTGGCGAAGGCAAAGGCCGCGCGCTCGGCGTGGGTGAAGTTAAATTCACCGGACAAGTGCTGCCAACAGCGAAGAAAGTAACCTATCGCATTCACTTCAAACGCGTGATCAATCGCCGTTTGGTGATGGGGATTGCTGATGGCGAAGTACTGGTTGACGGTCAGCAGATCTATACTGCTGACGAACTGAAAGTCGGTCTGTTCAAAGACACCAGCGCTTTCTAAGTATCAGATAGCCGTGCGGGCGAAAAATCTTTCGCCCGCGTTATCCGTTTATTTCTCCGACATTATCTCACCACCGCTTAAACCACTCGCCCTACTATGATGGACTCTTCAGTTCATTGGTGATCGACTGCCGTACATCTTGCGGTATCTTCAATTCGGTCGCTAACGCATCCAGATAGCTTTTTTCCATGAAGTGATCGACATCAATGATCGCACAGCTCAAGAAGTAGACCTCAAGCGCCTCTTCCTCATTTTTCACATCTTTTGCCAGCAAAATTGGATCAAGCGGTTGTTCTATCGCTTCCTGCACCCAGCGCTGTGCTTCACTGCCCAGTTGCAGTTGCTGAATATTCTCATCAATACGCTGTTTCTCAGTCGCATCAATATGGCCGTCACTTTTAGCAGCAAAAACCAGAGCCTGAATCAAACGACGGGCACGAATATTGTCACCCGAGGACTGAGTGCCAAACTGCGGATCGTCCTGATGCGTATCGCGAACACGCTTTTTGTACTGGTTCCACAACACCACGCCCGCCGCCGCACTGCCACCAATGATCAACGCATTTTTACCCAATGAACCCATGATTTTCCGCGTGGACTTATTCGATAACAATACGCCAGCCAAACCGCCCAGCACAGCAGGCTTTAGCATATCGCCCAAATTGCCGTTTTTCCCCCCTTGATGCTGATTCCCCTGCTTGCTACCGGAGCCCAATAAGCCCTGAATCTGTTGCAGCCAATTATTCATTTTCATTCCTCAAGGAAAAGTGACATCACTGATGGTGTTGTCACCCATAGTAATGGTGCGGAAGGCGTTTGTTTGTCAGATTGTGTATATCAATGAAAAGTATGGACCGCGCTTTCTCTGCGGTCCATCTGGCTATGCAGGAAGCGTCACGAAGCCGACTTCAGCGGCGCTTTTCTCACTGGGGTATTTCCGGAAACATAGTAGCGCGCTTTGCTGCGCGGCAGCGGCTGGTGGCGGCGGATTCGGTCGGCAATTTTCTCGGCAATCATGATGGTTGTCGCGTTCAGATTACCGGTAATAATCTGCGGCATGATGGAAGCATCCACCACGCGTAGCCCTTCCATACCGTGAACCCGGCCTTGCCCATCGACCACCGCCATCTCATCCTCTCCCATCTTACAAGAACAGGAGGGGTGGAATGCTGTCTCAGCATGAGTGCGGATAAACTCATCCAGTTCCTCATCCGTCTGAACCTCCAGCCCAGGGCTGATCTCTCGCCCACGGTATTTATCCAGTGCGGGCTGCGCCATGATTTCACGCGTAATGCGGATCGCATCGCGAAACTCCTGCCAATCCTGCTCCGTCGACATATAGTTGAACAAGATGCTAGGGTGCTCGCGGGCGTCTTTGGATCGCACTTGTACACGCCCCCGACTGAGTGAACGCATGGAGCCGACGTGCGCCTGAAATCCGTGCTCTTTCACCGCATTACTGCCGTTGTAATTAATGGCGACGGGCAAGAAGTGGTATTGAATATTCGGCCAGGCGAACTCATCCCGACTGCGAATAAAGCCACCCGCTTCGAACTGGTTGCTAGCCCCAACACCCGTGCCATTGAACAACCATTCCGCGCCGATTTTGGGCTGGTTAAACCACTGCAGCGCCGGATACAGCGATACCGGTTCTTTGCAGGCATATTGCAAATACATTTCCAGATGGTCCTGCAAATTCTCACCGACGCCGGGCAAATCGTGCACCACGGGAATATCGAGACGCTGGAGCAAGTCTTTCGGCCCCACGCCAGAACGTTGCAAGATCTGCGGCGAGGCGATTGCACCCGCACACAGCAGCACCTCGCGGCATGCCTTCGCCGTCTGCGCATTTTCCCCTTTAAAGTAAGCAACGCCAACGGCACGCTTTCCGTCGAAGAGAATCTTGTCGGTTAAGGCATGCGTCACGATGGTCAGATTTTTACGGCCTTTTGCCTGATCCAAATAGCCTCTCGCGGTACTGGCTCGACGCCCCTTCGGCGTGACGGTTCTATCCATCGGACCAAAGCCTTCCTGCTGATAGCCGTTAAGATCGTCCGTACGCGGATATCCGGCCTGTACGCCCGCTTCAACCATCGCGTGAAACAGTTCGTTGTTTCCCATCTTCGGCGTTGTCACTGAAACAGGACCGCTCGCGCCATGATAGGCATTCGACCCCACGTCTCGCGTTTCTGCTTTACGGAAATATGGCAGGCAGTCAAGGTAACTCCAGTCTTCCAGACCCGGCATGGTCGCCCAGTTATCAAAATCCATCGCGTTGCCACGGATGTAGCACATGCCGTTAATCAGCGAGGACCCCCCCAGCCCTTTGCCTCGGCCACATTCCATACGGCGATTATTCATGTGAGGTTCTGGGTCGGTTTCATAAGCCCAGTTATAGCGCTTCCCCTGCAATGGGAAAGCCAATGCGGCGGGCATTTGCGTGCGAAAATCCAAACGATAGTCCGGGCCACCCGCTTCGAGCAGCAGCACGCTTACGTCGCTTTCTTCTGTGAGACGCGTTGCCAGCACGTTGCCTGCCGAACCGGCGCCGATAATGATGTAATCATATTCCATTAGGCTTTCTCCCCTTCGTTTAAAATACCGAGCGGAATTCACCCAGTTCAACCTGTACCGATTTAATTTGCGTGTAGTGTTCCAATGTTGTTATGCCGTTTTCACGTCCGACACCCGAATGTTTGTAGCCGCCCACAGGTATTTCGGCCGGAGACTCACCCCAGGTGTTGATCCAGCAAATTCCTGCCTCAAGCTGATGAATCACCCGATGTGCCCGATTCAGATCGCAGGTCACGATGCCAGCAGCCAGTCCATATTCACTCTCATTGGCGCGGCGGATAACCTCATCCTCATTCTGATACGTCAGAATACTCATGACCGGGCCAAAGATTTCCTCGCGCACAATCGTCATATCGTCCCGGCAATCTGTGAACACGGTAGGGGCAACGAATGCACCTTGTGCATACTTCTCGCCAGTCATCGTTTCACCACCCACCAGCACACGAGCACCTTCACGTTTTCCGCTTTCGATATAGCGCAGTACGGATTCTCTGTGCGGGAAGCTGACCAGCGGACCAAAATTCACCTGTTCGTCAGTCGGGTCACCAATACGAATGCGCTGAACACGCGCCAGAATCTTTTCCTCAAACTGTGCTTGTAATGCCTGCGGGATAAAAACGCGTGTACCGTTAGTACACACCTGCCCTGAGCTGAAGAAATTCGCCATCATGGCGATATCCGCTGCCTTATCCAAATCGGCATCATCAAAAATAATCAGCGGCGATTTTCCCCCCAACTCCATCGTGACCTCTTTCAGGGTCGAGCCTGCGGCATTGGCCATTACCGTTTTCCCGCTGGCGATCCCACCGGTGAAAGAAACTTTGGCAATCTCCGGATGCGTGGTCAGCGCCTGACCAACCGACTTTCCCGTCCCCGTCAGCACGTTGAATACGCCAGCAGGCAGCCCAGCCTCGGTATAGATTTCAGCCAGCTTCAGCGCGGTGAGCGACGTGACTTCACTGGGCTTGAAGATCATCGCATTGCCTGCCGCCAGCGCAGGGGCAGATTTCCACAATGCGATCTGAATGGGATAATTCCAGGCCCCAATACCCGCGACCACGCCAAGCGGTTCACGACGGGTGTAGGCGAATGAGGTATCACGCAGAGGGATTTGCTGACCTTCCAGCATAGGAATCAGCCCTGCGTAGTACTCCAGAACATCCGCGCCGGTCACGATATCAACAGTGCGGGTTTCCGAGAGCGGCTTACCAGTATCGTGCGTTTCAAGCAAAGCGAGTTCATCATTGCGCTCACGCAGGATATCCACGGCGCGACGTAAAATGCGCGAGCGTTCCATCGCCGTCATCGCCGCCCATACCTTCTGCCCTGCGGTTGCTGCACTGATCGCACGGTCAACATCAGCAGCAGTGGCCGACTGAATGTGGGCAATGATGTCGCCATTCGCGGGGTTAATCGCCTCAAATGTATCGTCACCCGTGCTATCGACATAAGTGCCGTTGATATAAAGCTGTTGTAAACCGTAGTGAGACATAAATTCTCCTGTCTGATGGCTGCCCGAACAAACGTTCAGGGCAGAAAAGGCAAAAATGATAAGGAAGGATTACGCGCGGACGAGCTGCTGTTCGATATAGTCGTAGGTAATGCTCAGCGCTTCTTCGCGGTTGAAGGCCTCATGGCTTAGCGCACCACGTAGCCACAGCCCATCGATCAACCCTGCCAACCCTTTTGCTGCAACGCGCGCGCGATCCTTCGGCAAACAGTGGCTGAATTCGACACACAGGTTGGAGTAAAGTCGCCGATCGTTAACCTGCTGTAACCGATGGAGCATGGGGGAATGCAGGCTACTGGCCCAGAACGCCAGCCAAGTTTTCATCGCTGCGCTATTCGTCTGGCTATCATCAAAATTCCCCTGAACAATCGCCCGCAAGCGTGCGCGAGGCGTATTTTCTGCCAGATTCAGCAACCTTGATTTCACCGCCAGCCCTAGATGACTAATCAGATAACGCATCGTCGCTTCCAGTAAGCCATTTTTATCGCGGAAGTAATGGCTGATGATTCCATTCGACACGCCCGCACGTCGGGCAATCTGTACGATTGAGGCATCATGCATCCCCACATCGTTAATCGCGGCCAGCGTCGCTTCGATGAGTTGCTGCCGTCTGATGGGCTGCATTCCGACTTTAGGCACCGCACTTCCCCTTCATTTTCTTCCCTTCATTTTTGCGTGATGAATCACGGTAAACGACGGTGATTCATGAGCCGATTTGTCCCATTAAACTTTTTTTTGATTGAACGTTCAATAAAAAATGAATATCTTTTATTGCTGAAAGGTTAAAAATCTGTATCAATTATCATGAAAAATGGTGTGAGCTCAGACGATAACTCCACCTTAAAAAGAATAATTTCTTTTTTGTTCTGACGACCTTCTTCAACGGAAAGCGTACTCAGCGGATGTCCTGCGCCGTATTCTTGATATGCGCTAAGCGCGCTTCGTGGAGAGAGGAATCAGAGTATCTGTTCACGTCACGTAAGGGATAACCATGCCAGCATCAGAAACGACCACCCAACAGGATCGCCTGAATCCTGTCGTGTTCTACACATCCGCGGGATTAATCCTGACCTTCTCGCTGATGACCATGTTGTTTAACCATGAAGCGAATGCCTGGATTACCCACGCGCTTAACTGGGTTTCTGCCACATTTGGTTGGTACTACCTGCTAGCCGCCACGCTCTACATCGTTTTCGTCATCTTCATTGCGTCATCTCGATTTGGATCGATCAAGCTCGGCCCAGAACAGTCGAAACCTGAATTTAGCTTGATGAGCTGGGCAGCGATGCTATTTGCAGCAGGGATCGGCATCGATTTAATGTTCTTTTCCGTTGCGGAACCAATCACGCAATATATGATGCCGCCGGAAGGACAAGGCCAGACGATAGAAGCGGCACGGCAAGCCATGGTCTGGACGCTGTTTCACTACGGGTTAACCGGCTGGTCAATGTACGCCCTGATGGGCATTGCTCTGGGCTATTTCAGCTACCGGTATAATCTGCCGTTAACGATTCGTTCTGCCCTGTACCCTATCTTCGGTAAACGTATTAATGGCCCGATTGGCCATAGCGTTGATATCGCAGCCGTACTCGGAACCATCTTCGGTATCGCGACTACACTGGGCATCGGCGTCGTTCAGCTTAACTACGGGCTGAAAGTTCTGTTCCAGATCCCAGAAAATCTCACCGTTCAGGCCTCGCTCATCCTGCTTTCCGTGATCATGGCGACCGTTTCGGTGACGTCTGGGGTCAATCGCGGCATTCGCTTCCTCTCCGAGCTTAACGTCCTGCTCGCACTGGGCCTGATTCTTTTTCTGCTTTTCTGGGGCGATACCGAGTTTCTGCTAAACGCACTGGTGCTTAATGTCGGGGATTACATCAATCGTTTTACGGGCATGACACTCAACAGCTTTGCCTTTGATCGCCCAACGGAGTGGATGAATAGCTGGACGCTGTTCTTCTGGGCATGGTGGGTCGCATGGGCACCGTTTGTTGGGCTATTTCTGGCACGTATCTCACGCGGCAGAACGATTCGACAGTTCGTTGTCGGCACGTTGATCATTCCGTTTGTCTTTACGCTGCTGTGGCTCTCCATTTTTGGCAACAGCGCACTTTATCAGGTGCTACACGGTAATCTGGATTTTGCCAATGAAGTCATGCAGCATCCAGAGCGCGGATTCTACAGCCTGCTGGCGCAGTACCCCGGTTTTAGCCTGAGCGCCTCTGTCGCGACCATTACCGGCTTGCTATTTTATGTCACCTCTGCCGATTCCGGTTCGCTGGTACTGGGCAACTTCACCTCTCGCCTTGGCGACATCAATAATGATGCGCCAAACTGGCTGCGAATTTTCTGGTCAATCGCCATTGGCCTGCTGACGTTGGGTATGCTGATGACAAACGGTGTGTCAGCCTTACAGAACACCACCGTCATTATGGGATTACCGTTTAGCTTTGTGATGTTCTTTATTATGGCGGGATTGTACAAATCACTGCGGGTTGAGGATTACCGTAAAGCTAGCTCCTTACAAACCTCAGCCCCGATGCCAATCTCCGGAGACGATCGTCTGAACTGGAAGCAACGTCTCTCACGCGTCATGAATTTCCCCGGCGCAACGCATACGCAAAAAATGCTGGATAATGTCTGTAAAGCCGCGATGGAGGATGTCGCGCGTGAACTGCGTCTGCGAGGGGCCAGCGTTGCAGTCAACGACCTGCCGCCTGTCGAAGATGAGCGCTTGAATCATCTCGAACTGCTGGTTGATTTGGGTGATGAACAGAACTTTCTTTACCAAATTTGGCCGCAGCGCTATAGCGTTCCGGCGTTTACCTACCGGGCTCGCTCAGGTAAATCAGATTATTACCGCCTTGAAACCTTCCTGTTGGAAGGAAGCCAGGGGAATGACCTGATGGATTACAGCAAAGAACAGGTGATTAACGACATTTTGAATCAGTACGAACGACACCTGAATTTTCTTCATCTTAATCGAGAAGCGCCAGGCAATACGCTGACCTTCCCTGATACATAACCCTTCCCCTATGGCGCTGAAATACAGCGCCATTTTCAATAAGTTATGCCTTTATCCTCTCTTTTTATTGTCTCGTATTTTTCCTGAATCTATGGACTGTGCCGCATTCTTTGCTTCCACGATTTGCGCTTTATTTTTGAAACGGTATACTGCACACATCAAATTGAAATACAGTTTTAAAAAATGTATTTGACCGTCACAGAAAAGGAACGAACATGAAAATTGCACTGATTAACGAGAACAGCCAAGCTGCCAAAAACGCCATCATCGCCGAGTCTCTGACCAAAGCGGTTGCACCGTTGGGCCACACTGTATACAACTACGGCCAATACGCCGTTGAAGATGCAGCGCAACTGACCTACATCCAGAACGGTATTCTGGCAGCTATTCTGCTGAACTCCGGCGCGGCTGATTTCGTTGTGACCGGTTGCGGTACTGGCCAGGGCGCAATGCTGGCTTGTAACTCCTTCCCAGGCGTAATTTGCGGTCTGGTTGTTGACCCATCTGATGCTTACCTGTTCTCTCAGATCAACAACGGTAACGCGGTATCCGTTCCTTACGCTAAAGGCTTTGGCTGGGGCGCTGAACTGAACCTGGAAAACCTGTTTACCCAGTTGTTCAAAGAAGAAGGCGGCCGTGGCTATCCGAGCGATCGCGTTGCTCCTCAACAACGTAACAAGAAAATCCTAGATGCTGTCAAAGCAGTGACCTACAACGATCTGATCACCATCCTGAAAGGCCTCGATCAGGATCTGGTTAAAGGCGCGATTGCTGGTCCTAAATTCCAGGAATACTTCTTCGCTAACAGCAAAGACGAAGTACTGACCAGCTACATCAAAACGTTGCTGGCATAATCGTCAATAGCTGAAAAAAAACCACAGGCCATCACGGTCTGTGGTTTTTTTATGCTAATTACTCATTCATTTTGCCTACATGTTAACGACAAAGTTGCACGGACTATCCGTTACCGTTCAATGCTTAGCCATACGCACCGTTCGCGCTAAATACTGCTTGACCGACGCTAAGCGACTCCCTATAGTAGCGCCCCGTTGTCCCTTGTAGGCAACCCCCGGTGAGGTGTCCGAGAGGCTGAAGGAGCACGCCTGGAAAGTGTGTATACGTGAAAACGTATCAAGGGTTCGAATCCCTTCCTCACCGCCATACATTTAACAAAATCAATGAGTTATCTATCTTATTTGATTTTGTCCTGCATAAAGTAATACATAAAAGGTTCGCTCTGGCGGACTTTTTATGCTTTTGGGATCCAGCATTCCTCTCATTAGACTGATGCTTTCCTGTAACAACCTCCAACAGAGAAAGAAAAGCTCAAGTATCGCTATCACCTTCTTCATTCTATTA
>NZ_JACDSF010000046.1 GCF_013449685.1 Pectobacterium brasiliense
GTGACGATGGTGCAGCCCAGAAAAAAGCACAAGAACAAAATGAAGACACGAAATCTGACCCCAAAAATGGCAAACAAAATGGTGACCCGGTCGACATGGCAACGGGTGCCGTGGTGGAGCAGCGCACCGACATTCAGGTAAGCAGTCCGCTGTCGCTTTCATTGCAACGTTACTATCGCTCTACGGGAAAACGTCACTCAGGTTTATTGGGCACTGTGTGGCGTAGCAACTGGGATATCAGCCTGACGCTTAACGATGGGGTCGCAACGTTAACCGATGGTGAATTTAATCAGGCATTTTTCACGCTCCCGAATGAAGGGGCGTTCAGTCGCTCACCGTCCAACCCACAATGGCGGTTAACCCGGCAGCAGGGTGAGCTGGTGCTTCACCATGTTGATGGCTTGCGCTATCGCTTTGAATATGCGCTCGGTCTCCAGCTTTGTTTGACGTCGATTGAGGATGCGGCGGGCAATCGGGTGGCTTTCGAGTGGGTATTCGGCGCGTTGTGCTGGGTGCAGTTATCCGATGGGCGTTTTATTCACGTCACGTCGGAACATCAAAGGATTACGGCACTGACGCTATGTACCCCACAGCGTCAGCGGTTAAAAACGCTGGCGAGCTATACCTATGACGACAGTGGGCATTTACTGAGTGTCCGGGCGGATGAGGGACGCAACTTTGACTATCGCTATTCGCCAGAAGGCTGGCTGCTGCGCTGGTCGGATTTAGGCTCGACCTGGGTTGAGCACGACTACGATAAAAAAGGCCGCGCTATCCGGGACAGAACCTCGGAAGGCTACTGGCCGGGTCACTTTGAATACGACGATGACACTCTGACCAGCCATTACCACAGCGGGTTTGGTGGGGTATTTAGCTACGTGCGCGACGAGCGCAACAATATTCTGCTTCAGCGTACACCCGACGACGGTGAGACCCGTTACGAGTGGGTGAATAATCAACTGGTGGCAGAGACCGACGCGCTGGGTGGTCGCACGGTGTATCAGCGCAATGACTGGGGGCAGGTCACCGAGGTGACTCTGGCTGACGGCGCGACGCATCACTATACGTATGACGATAACGGGCAGTTGCTGGCCTACACCGACCCGCTGGGCAGCGAATGGCGCTATCAGCGTAACGCAGCCGGGCAGGTTGTCGAGGTGAACGATCCGGAAGGGCGCGAGTGGCTGTACCGTTATGGTGACACGGGGCAACTGTCGACGGTGATAGGCCCGGACGGCGTGTTGCAACGCTATCACTATAACCGTCGTGGTCTGCTGAGCCGCCTTGAGCGTGATAATGCACCGCCGGTCATGTTCCGCTATGACGACCTTGACCGTTTGACAGAGCGGCATATCGGGCATGAAGCGGGCGTACAGGTTAGGCGCTGGGAGTATGACGGTGTGCGCGAGTCACCGTCGAAAGTGGTGTACGAAGACGGCAGCGAGACGCGGTTTGGTTACGATGTGGAAGGTAACCTGACGGCGGTGACGGATGCGCTGGGTCAGCGCTACCAGTTCCGCTACGGGGCGTTCGATAACCTGCTGGAAGCGACGGACCCGCTGGGGGCGACGGTGCGCTACCACTACAATGCGGAAGCGGCGTTCGCCGGGGTGACGAACAGCCAGGGACGGGACTGGACGTACAGTTTTGACCGCAGCGGCCGGCTGAGTGAGGAGCGGCATTACGACGGTCGGGTGTACCGCTATCAGTATGATGTGGCAGACCGTCTGGTGCGGCGCACCGCGCCGGATGGCAGCGCACTGCACTACGAGCATGATGCGGCAGGGCGGATAACGCGCATCACGGCACAGAAAGCGGACGGGGAAACGGACGGCATCACGGAACTGGCGTATGACGCGGCCGGCCGGCTGACCCAAGCCGCCAGTCCGGATGCGGTGGTGGAATACGCCTATAACCGTGCGGGGCAGGTGACGTCGGAAACGGTGAACGGCGAGGCGGTGCAGAGCGGGTACGACGCGGGTGGTCAGCGTGCGGTGGTGGAAGGAATTCTGGCCCCGCTGCAGCTGGCGTGGCAGTCAGGTCGGCTGTCGTCACTGGGTATCGGTTCACACCAGCCGCTGCAGTTCAGCCACACGGCGGCGGGGGAAGAGCAGCGTCGCAGTAACGGCAGCGGGTTTGCATTACGTCACGAGTGGAGCCCGACGGGGCTGCTACAGCGTCAGGCGCTGGAAGGGGCGGACGGCCGGGTGAATGACGTGCTGGAGCGTCGTTATCAGTACGATGTACTGGACCGGCTGACGGGCATCAGCGACAGCCACTGGGGCGAACAGGCGTTCCGGCTGAACGGGGTCGGTCAGGTGACGGCAGAGCGCCGTGATGAGGGGCGTCGTCGTCAGGCGCGGCTGTTTGGCTACGACAGCGAACAGAACCTGTGCGAGGTGTCGCAGATAGCGCCGGGTCTGGGTGAGACGCTGAAGGTGCAGGATGCGGTGGTGCAGGCGTCGGCGCGGTACGATGCGGCGGGCCGGATAATAGAGCGGGGCCATACGCAGTACCGGTATGATGACTGCGGGCGTCTGGCGGTGAAGCGGGAAACGCGGCCGGGGTTCAGGCCGAAGGACACGTATTTCGACTGGGACGTGCAGGACCGTCTGGTGCGTGTGAGTTTGCCGGACGGGGCACGGTGGCGCTATCGTTACGATGCGTTTGGCCGCAGAGTCAGTAAGGTACGTGAGGGACAACTCCCTTCGGCGCAGGCGGTCGCACGGGTGGCGTACCGGTGGGACGGTGACCAACTGATAGGCCAGCAGCAGTACCGGGCGGACGGGTCAGCGGCACGGGAAGTACAGTGGGTGTACGAGCCGGGAAGCTTCCGGCCGCTGGCACAGGTGGAGGCGCAGGGCGACAGTACGCAACTGCACTACATCGTCACGGACCTGACAGGAACCGCAAGAGAGCTGTGCAGTGAGGAAGGGGAAGTTCTCTGGCGCGGGGAACAGGGGCTGTGGGGCTCACACCGCGAAGAGCGACGGCCTATCCCGCTGCGGCGCTACCTGGGAGATGCGGCGAACGAGGAGGTGTACTGCGAGCTGCGCTATCAGGGTCAGTTGTTTGATGCAGAAACGGG
>NZ_JACDSF010000047.1:0-35500 GCF_013449685.1 Pectobacterium brasiliense
GAGTTAGATCTCGCCCTGCTCTCAGATGCGAATTGATTACGAAGAAGATTTCGCCGTGCCGGTATCGCTACAGCGGTATTTAGAACGAAAAAGCGGTGAATCATCGATGCTTGTTGTTGATATGACGAGTGAGTTTAGAAAGCAGTACCCGAATACCGATAACTACACACCGATAAGTGAAGATACCACTTTAAGAGTCGTGTCCGAGGTTGTTTCTGGTATAGGTAAAAGTTCACCTTATTCTGGTGGTTCTGTCGGTGGATTATTAGAAGGGATGCATGATGTTAACAAGTAAGTGCAAGACTTTTATTCGATGGTTCAGTATTTGCTTTGTATCTTTTTTCTATTTGATAAGCATTGCTCTTTTTTCTTTTGGACATGTTCAAGATAAGGAAAGAATGGTTTTTTTATCTGATAAAACAGTGCCAGTTGAATACCATTTTGCGATATTAGCTGGTATGCGAGAATCTATGGATTCCATGTATTCGGCCGTATTAATTGGTTTCCCCATCTGCATGACTCTGATTCTGATCATTTTCAAGAAGGTTAGGTAAGAACGCGGTTGATGGGGTAGCGGAGCGCGGTTCTGAACCTGTGACACAGATAACGATGCGGGAGCGACCCCGCCTTGTGTTATCACAATTCAGTGACGATGAAATCAAATGGAGTTGGTTTAGTGGAACACGATAAATTTATGCAGTATGGCCGCGGGTTAGGGCTGTGGCGTAACCCACGGGAAAATATTAAGCCTGACCCAATAAATTACTTCAGGGATGACCCGATTTATCTCACGCCCTCAAAAGGGGAATGGATTAATCAGATCCAAGAATGCAAAAAAGAAAATAACCCATTAGAGAACGGTGTATTTATCTGGACAGAAACTAAGGGGACAGGTCACGCCTTTGTTTCCATTCACGAGGGTAATAGTGCTTCTGTTTTCACTTATGGTCGATTCGGTAGACGGTCTGGTGCTGGCGGGACTGTCGGTGATGGCATCTTAAACTTTTTGCGGTTTGAAGATGCCAGAACATATTACCGAGAAGAGCTGTACAAGATGGAGGCGAAGGCATTCATCATTACAGATGCAGATCCTACGATTGCAAGAATGTACTTTGAAAGGCTGTGGCATTCAGGAAGCAAAGCTAAAGAGGCGCCAGATATGGGGGATTATACCAAACGAGATGGTCACACAATTGATCAATATGATGTGACAGGGGTTAACTGTACAACCCATACAACAAAAGGCGTGAAGATAGCGGGATCACAGATATTTGAGGGAGGATATACCACTCACTCTCAGATGCAGGGCGGGATTCCACTTTGCTTAAAACGCATACAATTCAAGAAATTTGATAATACCCATATATTAATAACCTTTTATCAATCGGTAATTATGTATCTGACGTGCATTCTTTGAACTGAAATCGTATCTATTTTGAGCATAATAACCACACAAAGTGAGTTAGATCTCGCCCTGCTCTCAGATGCGAATTGATTACGAAGAAGATTTCGCCGTGCCGGTATCGCTACAGCGGTATTTAGAACGAAAAAGCGCTGAGTCATTGATGCTTGTTGTTGATATGACCAGTGAGTTTAGAAAACAGTACCCCAATATTAATGGGTTTAGCCCTCTAGATGAATCAACAATAAGAATGAAAGCTTTTCGAGCTGCCGCTGAGATAGCTTCTGGTGTTGGCAAGGTGTCGCCTTATTCTGGTGGTACTGTCGGGGGATTATTAGAAGGGATGCATGATGTTAACAAGTGAATGTAAGACGGTTATGCGCTGGGGAGGAATAGCATTAGTAACCTTTGTATATTATCTGTGGCTCTTTCTTGCTATTTTTCCGTTAGATGATAAAGGGGACATGCCACTGGGGAAGGTGGTTACTATCGAATATCATGAGGCTGTTATAGAAAATATTTATAAGGCCACAGATAATGTCCTTGAGGTTGCTTTAATTGGTTTTCCTGTGTGCATGACTCTGATTCTGATCATTTTCAAGAAGTTTAGATAAGAACGCGGTTGATGGGGTAGCGGAGCGCGGTTCTGAACCTGTGACACAGATAACGGCATAAACGCTGTGTATACGGGCTTAAATGGTTTTTCTCATTCAGAATAAGGTTTCCCCCTGATTGAGGGAAACCATGATACTGAGATTAAGCAACCCAGCCCAGCAGCAGCGTTGCGGCGATGACGGTAGATGCGCCGCCGATACGGGTAGCGATCTGTGCGAACGGCATCAGAGACATACGGTTAGAAGCAGACAGAATAGCCACGTCACCCGTACCGCCCAGCCCGCTGTGGCACGTGGTTACGATGGACGCTTCAATCGGGTACATGTTCAGGTAAGGTGCAATCAGAAAGCTCACCAGCGCCATGGACAGCACCACAGAACCACAGACGATGACATAACCCACAGAGAATACTGCGACGACGCTTTCCAGTGGGATATACAGCATGCCCAGTCCGATCATCAACGGCCATACCAGAGAACTGGATACGAACTTGTAAACGCTGTGTGCGCCAGTTTCCATAATTGCAGGAATTACGCGTCCGTATTTACAGAACACGGCGATCAGAATCATCAGCACCGGGCCTGGAATGTGTACGAGTTTCTCAAACAGGCCACCGACGATGAAGAAGGCGCAAATCATCAACAGTCCGCCGCCCATCAGATGAAAATCAACCGGTTTTGGTGCCTCATTGACGGCAAACATCGCGTTGTCTTCATCGCTGCGAACCAGACGGCCCTCGCCGTTCAGATCTTTGCGGCGCATCCCCAGACGAGACAGCACGCCGGCACACAGAATCGCGAAGATGTTACCGACAACGGCAGCAGGCGCTAACTGAGCCACATACACATCTGGGGTTTGTCCCAGAATGGCAGAGTAGGCGAGAGATAATGGCAGGATGCCTTCACCGATACCGCCGCCGATGATTGGCACGATAATGAAGAAGAAGGTGTGATAGAAGCTATAGCCGCACAGTTTACCAACCAGTAAACCGGTTGCCAGTGCGGTTGCGGTGCCGATGACCAGAGGAACGAACATGCGCACCATCCCCTGAATCAGGATCTTGCGGTTCATACCCAGAATACTGCCGACCACCAGACAGGCGATGACGAAATACAGGAAGTTCGCCTCTTTCATCAGCAGGTGTACGGTTTTCATGGTGTTGTCGTTGAACAACTCAAAATACACCATAACGGACGGCACCATCAGGCACAGAATGGCCGGGCCGCCGATATCTTTGAACACGGGAATGTTGCTGCCAATGTGTGCCAGTAAAAAACCCATCGTCATGATGACGGCGAAACCGCCAATCATATTTTTAGGCAAATATCCTTCGTAGGCCGCGATAGCGACAATGGCGGCAATCGCCATAAAAAGCGCAACGGGAACGGAGCCGATTTTCTTTTTAAAGAATCCCCCGATAAACGATTCTTGTGTTTCCAGAGCGAGATCGTTCTCACATAAAATATCAGTTTCAATTTTTTTCATTATATTCACCCTGCTAGGACAGTTGGTACAGAAAGAAATGACATACCTGCCGTGTAATATCGTTGAGGATATTGGTAACGCATCGTTATCGACGCATCTTATTGGCTTTTTCTTGCCGATATCGGTGTGGACATCGGGCCTTGCTAATGCCAATGGCGGCGGGATGTTTATTATCAAAAAGCAGAAAAATACGTTTTTTTGTTTTTTATCAGTTAGTAACAAAAAGATAAGGAATGGTTGATGTTATTTAACAATGAATCCTGTTGGAGAGTAATCTAGCATGAGGGAATGTTAAAAATAATACGTTAATTACGTATTTGTGAACTTATCAGCAACTCTATTTTAAATAACTTATATTGTTTTTTTGTAATTAAAATAATTTGTCGAGGGAATTTGAGGGGTTAAAACAGAAGGAGAGGTAACTCAATGAGTGAAAAATACCACTTTATGAGAATAAGTAAATAGCGTGTTTTCATTTTAGTGAAAATATTTATTTAACTAAAATAGCCAATTAATTATTGAGCAATATCATTTTATCCCCAGTAAGGACCCTGACGCTGCAGCGCAGGACAAAATGTGTTCTCGACCCTGCATCCGCCGCCTTTTTATCTATGCTTTAGCTAACGGATGTATCTAGCAATGGCTCTCTGGTAACGGTTATCCCACAGATCAAGAACGATGAAGAGCGATCTTGCGGCCCGTTGAAAGAGGGGGAAACAACGTTTTTTATGTCGCATAGAGTTTTTTTATGTAGCGTAGATAGTCATTTGTCTACTTATAGTAACGTGGTAAATATCAGAATTTCTTATTATCCGTCAGGATTTTCACCTACTGTTAACGTTTTTAACAAAAAATAGTGCTCAAATCGTGGACATGTAAGACCAGATGACTATAGTTTTTTTAATGGTGATAATTTCTTTTTGTCTGCAGTACATAGGTTTTTATCGCTGCCTTTTACGAGAAATGCAAAACATACACCTTTTATAAGATGGTTAACTTGTATTTTCCATTTTAGGAAAATGTAAAGAAATTTTGTAAATCCTTACTGCTTATATTGACGTCACCGCCATCTGTTGAGAAATTGAGGGCGTCATAGGGATATAAGGAGGAAAGCAGCGGCTTGTCTGAATGATTCTACGTCTTCATCCAGCATCCGTGAGCCGGTTGTGGCGCATCAAGGTATACGTTGTAGTTATTATGACTCTATCCAACAGCGTAGCGGCCATCGGTTTTGGTAACCCCTTTCCTCTTCCTCATTATTTTAATTTTGCCTTCGGGCGACAGGGTACAGACCACAGTTCGTAAAAATACAGGTCTGACCAACCATGCCCAATTGATTTCGAGATGCAGCACGGACTATCAGCGCTGTTAACCACTGTGCGTTTAACGACAGAATTAACGCGTATGCAGCTTGGAGTATGGCGGGTATAGCACACAACATCATCCACAATGGAGCACACGTAATGGAAAAATCCCTAGTTAAATCAAGGGTGTTGAAGTTCGGTCTTGGCTTGCTCGCCCTGTCCGTCGCGGCAGGCGTTCAGGCAAAGACGCTGGTGTACTGCTCAGAAGGATCCCCAGAAGGTTTTAACCCACAGCTGTTTACCTCTGGTACAACATTTGATGCCAGCTCTATTCCTATTTATAACCGCCTGGTGGAATTTAAAGACGGCACCACGGACACCGAGCCGGGTCTGGCTGAAAAATGGGATATTAGCGAAGACGGCAAAACCTATACTTTCCATCTGCGCAAAGGCGTGAAATGGCAAGACAGCAAGGATTTCAAACCTTCTCGTGAATTCAATGCCGATGACGTGATTTTCTCCTTCATGCGTCAGCAGGATGCCAACCATCCGTACCACAAAGTATCTGGCGGCAGCTATGAATACTATCAGGGTATGGGTATGCCGGAACTGGTCAGCAAAATCGAAAAAGTAGACGACTATACCGTCCGCTTTGTGCTGAACCGCCCTGAAGCGCCGTTCCTGGCAAACCTGGCGATGGACTTCGCTTCCATCATGTCCGCAGAATACGCGGATAAGATGCTGAAAGCCGGTACGCCAGAGAAGATTGACCTGAACCCAATCGGTACAGGCCCGTTCCAACTGCAGCAGTACCAGAAAGATTCCCGTATTCTGTACAAAGCCTTTGAAGGTTTCTGGGGCACCAAGCCGGGTGTTGACCGCCTGGTCTTCTCCATCACGCCAGATGCGTCCGTGCGTTACGCTAAGCTGCAAAAAGACGAATGCCAGATCATGCCGTATCCAAACCCGGCCGATCTTGCCCGCATGAAAGAAGACAAAAATATCACGTTGCTGGAAAAGCCAGGTTTGAACGTTGGCTATTTGGCTTACAACGTTGAGAAAAAACCGCTGGATAACGTCAAGATTCGCCAGGCGCTGAACTATGCGGTGAACAAGTCTGCCATTATCGAAGCGGTCTATCAGGGAGCCGGCCAGGCCGCAACTAACCTGATCCCGCCGACCATGTGGGGCTACAACAATGACGTTAAAGACTACAGTTACGATCCTGAAAAAGCGAAAGCCCTGCTGAAAGAAGCAGGTATGGCTGACGGTTTCTCTATCGACCTGTGGGCAATGCCGGTACAGCGTCCGTATAACCCGAACGCGCGTCGTATGGCGGAAATGATTCAGTCCGACTGGGCGAAAGTGGGCGTGAAAGCCAAGATCGTCACCTACGAGTGGGGCGAGTATCTGAAGCGTGCGAAAGACGGCGAGCACCAGACCGTGCTGATGGGCTGGACGGGCGACAATGGGGATCCAGATAACTTCTTCGCGACCCTGTTCAGCTGCGATGCGGCCAAAAATGGCTCCAACTACTCCAAGTGGTGCTACAAGCCGTTTGAAGATTTGATCCAACCGGCACGCGCCGTTTCCGATCACGAAAAACGTATTGAACTGTACAAGCAGGCACAGGTTGTGATGCACGATCAGGCTCCAGCGCTGATTGTCGCGCACTCCACCGTGTACGAGCCAGTGCGTAACAACGTGAAAGGTTATGTGATTCAGTCGCGTGGCGTGCATAGCTTCAACAACGTGACGTTGGATTAAGTCAGCCACTCGATTTCACGGACACTACAAACCCCGACCTTGCGGTTTCTCGTTAGAGGAGCCGTGGAGGCGGGGTTTCTTGCCCGTTAAATTTATAGTTGTCTTCCCTGCCCGCTATCCTGCGGGCCGTCGCACACGACGTTTAAAATCGCACCTGGCGATTTTTTAGCTGTGAGCAATGATAAGCCTGATGGCCAATGAGCCAACGGGCATGAATAGAGAGTTCGGGATATGTTGCAGTTCATACTCCGGCGTTTGGGGTTAGTTATCCCAACGTTTATTGGTATCACCCTATTAACCTTCGCGTTCGTGCACATGATTCCGGGCGACCCGGTGATGATCATGGCGGGGGAACGGGGTATTTCCGCCGAGCGTCATGCGCAGTTGCTGGCTGAAATGGGGCTGGATAAGCCGCTTTGGCAGCAATACCTCCACTATATTGGCGGTGTGATGCAGGGCGATCTGGGGATCTCCCTCAAGAGTCGTATCCCCGTGTGGGAAGAATTTGTGCCTCGCTTCAAAGCGACCCTGGAACTGGGTATCTGCGCGATGCTGTTTGCTATCGCAGTGGGGATTCCGGTTGGTGTGCTGGCTGCGGTCAAACGCGGTTCCATTTTCGATCATACCTCTGTTGGCCTGGCGCTGACGGGCTACTCCATGCCTATCTTCTGGTGGGGTATGATGCTGATCATGCTGGTCTCCGTTCAGCTCAACCTGACGCCCGTTTCGGGGCGCATCAGCGACACGATTTTCCTTGATGACAGCATGCCGCTAACCGGCTTTATGCTGATCGATACCTTGTTCTGGGGCGAGGAAGGGGACTTTATCGACGCGGTTGAACACATGATCCTACCTGCCATCGTGCTGGGCACCATTCCACTGGCGGTGATTGTGCGTATGACGCGCTCCGCGATGCTGGAAGTGCTGGGTGAGGATTACATTCGTACCGCTCGCGCCAAAGGGCTGAGCCGTCTGCGTGTGATTGTCGTGCACGCGTTGCGTAATGCTATGCTGCCGGTGGTAACGGTCATTGGTTTACAGGTCGGTACCATGCTGGCCGGGGCGATCCTGACGGAAACCATTTTCTCCTGGCCGGGGCTGGGACGGTGGTTAATCGATGCGTTGCAGCGTCGTGACTATCCGGTGGTTCAGGGCGGCGTACTGCTGGTGGCAACCATGATCATTCTGGTGAACCTGCTGGTAGATGTGCTCTACGGCGTGGTTAACCCACGCATCCGTCACAAGAAATAAGGGGAAGGCTAAGATGACACACGTCACTGAACCTGTTGTAAATAGCGCACCGAAGCCGATGACCCCGCTACAGGAATTCTGGCACTATTTTAAACGTAACAAAGGGGCGGTCGTTGGCATGGTGTATGTCGTGCTGATGCTGATTATTGCCATTGGTGCCAACGTGTTGGCTCCGCATGCGCCCGCCGAGCAGTTCCGCGATGCGCTGCTTCGTCCGCCAGTCTGGCAAGAGGGCGGAAGCTGGCAGTTTATTCTGGGAACGGACGACGTCGGGCGTGATGTCCTGTCCCGTCTGATGTACGGCGCGCGTCTGTCGCTGCTGGTTGGCTGTCTGGTCGTCGTACTGTCGCTGGTGCTGGGGGTGATCTTCGGCCTGCTGGCCGGGTATTTCGGCGGTGTGGTCGATGCGCTCATCATGCGTATCGTCGATATCATGCTGGCGCTGCCAAGCCTGCTATTGGCGCTGGTGCTGGTGGCGATCTTTGGGCCTTCGATTGTGAATGCCTCGCTGGCGCTGACTTTCGTGGCATTGCCGCACTATGTCCGTTTGACCCGCGCGGCGGTGCTGGTGGAAGTTAGTCGCGATTACGTCACGGCTTCACGCGTGGCGGGAGCGAGTTCGGCACGCCAGATGTTCGTTAACATTCTGCCTAACTGCTTGGCACCGTTGATTGTGCAGGCTTCTCTCGGCTTTTCTAACGCCATTCTCGATATGGCTGCTTTGGGTTTCCTCGGTATGGGCGCACAGCCGCCAACGCCAGAGTGGGGCACCATGCTGTCGGACGTTTTGCAGTTTGCGCAAAGTGCCTGGTGGGTGGTGACGTTCCCCGGTCTGGCAATCTTACTGACGGTATTGGCGTTTAACCTGATGGGGGACGGCTTGCGTGACGCTCTCGACCCCAAACTCAAGCAGTAGCAGAGGTAGAGAGATGGCGTTGCTCAATGTAGATAAACTGTCGGTTCACTTTGGTGATGAGGATCTGCCGTTTCGTGCGGTCGATCGTATCAGCTACCAGGTTGAACAAGGTCAGGTCGTCGGTATCGTCGGGGAATCCGGCTCCGGTAAGTCCGTCAGCTCGCTGGCGATTATGGGGCTGATTGATTACCCCGGCAAAGTGATGGCCGACAAGCTGGAATTTAACCAGCGTGATTTAACAAAAATTTCTGAAAAAGAACGGCGCAATCTGGTGGGTTCTGAAGTCGCGATGATTTTCCAGGACCCGATGACCAGCCTGAACCCGTGCTACACCGTGGGCTACCAGATCATGGAAGCTATCAAGGTGCATCAGGGCGGTAACCGCAAAACCCGTCGTCAGCGTGCGATTGACCTGCTGACGCTGGTTGGGATTCCTGATCCAGGTTCGCGTCTTGATGTGTATCCGCACCAGCTTTCCGGTGGGATGAGCCAGCGCGTGATGATCGCGATGGCGATTGCCTGTCGGCCGAAGTTGCTGATTGCCGATGAGCCGACCACGGCGCTCGACGTGACCATTCAGGCGCAGATCATCGAACTGCTGCTCGAATTGCAGCAGCGCGAGAATATGGCACTGATCCTGATTACCCATGATTTGGCGCTGGTGGCCGAAGCGGCACACCACATCATCGTGATGTATGCCGGACAGGTGGTGGAATCAGGCAAAGCGGCAGATATTTTCCGCGCACCCCGCCATCCGTATACCCAGGCGCTGCTGCGTGCGCTGCCGGAGTTTGCGGCAGATAAATCCCGATTGGCATCGTTGCCGGGTGTGGTACCGGGTAAATATGACCGCCCGAACGGCTGTCTGTTAAACCCGCGTTGTCCCTATGCGCAAGACCGCTGCCGTCAGGAAGAACCTGTTCTGCGCGATATTCCTGGTCGTCAGGTGAAATGTCATACACCGCTGGATGATGCGGGGAGGCCAACCCTATGAGTGAACTGAACGCACCATCGCAGCCGTATTTGCTGCATGCGATTGATTTGAAAAAACACTATCCGGTGAAAAAGGGCTTTTTCGCGCCAGAGCAGATGGTGAAAGCGCTGGACGGCGTTTCCTTTACGCTGGAACGAGGTAAAACGTTGGCGGTGGTCGGAGAGTCCGGTTGTGGAAAATCTACGCTGGGTCGCCTGCTGACGATGATCGAAACTCCGTCTGATGGCGAACTGTACTATCAGGGACAGGATCTGCTGAAGCCTGATCCGGTGGCACAGAAGCTGCGTCGGCAGAAGATCCAGATCGTTTTCCAGAATCCTTATGGATCGCTGAATCCACGTAAGAAAGTCGGCCAGATCCTGGAAGAACCACTCCAGATTAACACGGAACTGTCAAAAGCTGAGCGTCGTGAAAAAGCGTTGGCGATGATGGCAAAAGTGGGGCTGAAAACGGAGCATTACGACCGTTATCCGCATATGTTCTCTGGCGGCCAGCGTCAACGTATCGCTATTGCTCGTGGATTGATGCTGGACCCAGACGTGGTGATTGCTGATGAACCCGTTTCAGCGCTGGACGTGTCGGTTCGTGCGCAGGTGCTGAACCTGATGATGGATTTGCAGCAGGATTTAGGGCTGTCTTATGTCTTCATCTCACACGATCTGTCCGTGGTCGAACATATCGCTGATGAAGTGATGGTGATGTATCTGGGCCGCTGTGTGGAGAAGGGCAGTAAAGATGCCATTTTCAACAATCCGCGCCACCCGTATACGCAGGCGTTACTGTCCGCGACGCCGCGCCTGAACCCGGATTTACGCCGCGAACGCATCAAGCTGACGGGTGAACTGCCCAGCCCGCTGAATCCACCGCCGGGCTGCGCGTTCAACGCTCGCTGCCAGCGCTGTTTCAGTACCTGTACACAGTTCCAGCCGCAGTTGAAAACCTACGGCGAGCAGCAGGTCGCCTGCTTCGCCGTCGATCAGGACGAACAGGGCACCGCTGTAGCCTAGTTTGCCTTCGATGCCCCCACGCCGCTTTGATGGAGCGTGTGGGCATCTCTGTCAGCGGCGAGTTAGCTTTCCTGCATCGCCTTTTCCACTTCTTCAGCCAGAATCGCAATACCGCGTTCGATTTTTTCCGGCTCTGGCACATAGTTCATGCGCATGCACTGGTGAGCGTGCGGCCAGTCCTGATCTAAGCCAGGGAAGAAATGGTGACCCGGCACCATGAGGACGCCGCGTTTTTTCAGGCGTTGGTACAGAATTTCCGTCGTGATAGGCAGATCCTTAAACCACAGCCACAGGAAGATTGCGCCTTCCGGTTTATGAATCAGGCACTGCTCAGGCGACAGGTAACGACGAATAATCGCGATAGTTTCCGTCACACGCTGTTGGTAGAACGGGCGGACGACGTCATTAGATAAGCGCAGCAGATCGCCACGCTGAATCATCTCGTGCGCCAGCGCCGGTCCGACCGCCCCCGGAGACAGACTAATGATGCCGTTCATGTTGCCGATCGCGGAAATCACCTTTTCATCCGCGATTACGATACCGCAGCGTGAGCCGGGCAGACCGAGCTTGGACAGGCTCATACACAGGATGATATTCGGGTTCCACAGCGGCGTCGCGTCAGTGAAGATAATGCCGGGGAACGGTACGCCATAGGCGTTATCAATCAGCAAGGGAACCTTGTGCTGCTGCGCCAGAATATCCAGACGCATCAGCTCGTCGTCGGTCAGCACGTTACCGGTCGGATTGGTTGGGCGGGATACGCAGACCAGCCCGATATCATCAGTAATCGACAGGTGATCGAAATCGACGTGATATTTAAATTGCCCTTCGGGCAGCAGTTCGATCTGCGGACGAACGGAGACGAACATGTTGTCGTCCAGCCCGGAATCCGAATAGCCGATATATTCCGGTGCCAGCGGGAACAGCACCTTTTTCAGGCTGCCATCGCTGTGGCGACCTGCAAACAGGTTAAATAAGTAGAAAAACGCACTCTGGCTGCCATTTGTCAGCGCAATATTCTGTGGTCCAATCTGCCAGCCTAATTCATTACTCAGGAGTTCGGCCAGCGCTTTAAGCAACGTATCCTTACCTTGCGGACCGTCGTAGTTGCATAGCGCTTCCGTTAATTTCCCTTGCTCCAGCATCTCCTGACACAACTGCTGGAAGTAGCGGTCCATCTCTGGAATGTGTGCCGGATTGCCGCCCCCCAGCATGATTGCGCCTGGCGTACGCAGCCCTTCGTTCAGGTCGTCCATTAATTGGGTGATGCCAGCGTGGCGCGTGAATTTCTTGCCGAAAAGAGAAAAGTTCATAGTTTATTTATCAGTGATCGTACACAGGTTAGCGGCAACCATAGCGCTTGCGCCAATAGGGTGCAATGTGGTCAAAAAACAATCTGATAATTTTTTGTCTCGCCAAATATTTAAAATTCAGCATGAATGTCTGAAATTCATGCCGACGAGAAAAGGATTTTAGACCGCGTGCTTTATGTTGCTGAAACGATGTCAGCTTTTACCGATCAATATCTCAATAATTCTGCAAATATAGATACCATTCATGGTGAATTAGTGATGCTAATTGGATAAATAACGCGACAATGCCGAATTTTTCCATCTGGTGATAGCTATCACATTCTGACCATCCGCTGATTTGTAGTCTTTAGCTCGCATTAGCTAAAACAATTCAGCAGAGAGGGGTGGTTAACATGAAAAAATTACTGGCTATAGGCATCACACTGGCGCTGACATCATGGCAACTATCGGCGCAGACATTTGTGCTGACAGATGCTGAAGGCAGTGTAGAAAAGGGAAACTGGCAAATTGGCAGTGATGCCCTGAAGATCAAAAATCAGCATTTCAGCATTGAGCAAAAAGTCCTGCACGGCGGACGTCAGGAAGGCAGTAAAGTGATCACGATTACCAGTCAGGACGGCCTGAAAATTGCCCTTAGCCCGACGCGAGGAATGAACTTGCTGCATGTGACGGGAAAAAACATCCGTTTGGGCTGGGATTCGCCAGTTGATGA
The DNA here is from genome assembly GCF_013449685.1 of Pectobacterium brasiliense. Taxonomy (GTDB): domain Bacteria; phylum Pseudomonadota; class Gammaproteobacteria; order Enterobacterales; family Enterobacteriaceae; genus Pectobacterium; species Pectobacterium brasiliense_A. The sequence goes on from NZ_JACDSF010000047.1 coordinate 12,767, forward strand.
GGTCGTCAACCCGAATACCATCAATCTGGAAAGCCGTAACGGACTGGGCTGGCTGGAAGGTTTCAATGAGATGATGGTGCGCTGCGGCTTCGAATGGACGGGGCACCCAGTCATCAGCGAGGGCATGATCTATACCCTGCATGGCCGCGCGGGCAACACGCCAGCGTCAAAAGTGGTGGTGGAAGTCAGCGATACCGCCCCGCACACCATTACGGTGCGCGGCCTGCTGAAGGAAAACAGCTTCAAGAAGTCGAATCTGGAAACCTGGACCGAGCTGCGCTACGTTCCCGGCAGCGAGTCGTTTACCGTGCATGATGTGCTGACTAACAAAGCCGACTACCCGCGCGACTATCAGATTATCTACCACAGCAATTTTGGCACGCCGATTCTGGAAGAAGGCGCGCGTTTCATCGCGCCGGTGAAAGAGATTTCTCCGTTTAATGACCATGCTAAAGCGGGTTTGTCCACCTGGCAAACCTATAAAGGGCCGACAAAAGATTTTGATGAAATGGTGTTCAACATTACGCCGTATACGGATGCACAGGGCAAAACGCTGGCGGCGCTGGTGAACAAGGCGGGAAATAAGGGCGTATCGATTGCCTTTGATACCCATCAACTGCCGCTGCTGACGCTGTGGAAAAACACGGACACGGAAAAACAGGGCTACGTCACAGGGATCGAACCCGGTACTAACTACGCCTACCCGGTTACGATTGAACGTGAGCAAGGGCGGGTCAAGAAGCTTCAGCCTGGTCAGAGCACGACGTTTGAGCTGACATACAGCCTGCTGAGTAGCGCAGAAGCGGTACAGAAAACGGAGCAGAAAGTAAAAGCCATTCAGGGTGATAACAAAACCACGCTGACGGAAAAACCCATCGCCATCGAGTAACGCTATCTATGCCGGCCACAGACTCTGGTGGTCGGCCATCTCACGTCATGGTTACGCTGAGTCATTGTCACGTAACGCCATAATTATCTTTTCTTATCCGTTTCTTCATTTTACGCGTACCTTGAGGAAGGTATTTGTTACGTATTTGATCAGGGGATGAGGATGTCGTTGAAAGATGCGCTGCTTGCGCTTTGTGTTGTCGTGCTATGGGGCGTGAACTTCGTGGTGATCAAAGTTGGGCTGAATGACATGCCGCCTTTCTTACTGGCCGGGCTACGTTTTTCGCTGGTGGCGCTCCCAGCAATTTTCTTCGTTCCTTTCCCACGTATTCCCCTGAAATGGCTGCTCGCCTATGGCATAACAATCAGCTTTGGTCAGTTTGGCTTTCTGTTTCTCGCTATCAAGCTGGGCATGCCCGCGGGGATTGCTTCGCTGGTGTTACAGGCGCAGGCCTTTTTTACCCTGCTGGTTGGCGCAGTCTTGCTGTCGGAAAAGCTACGTTGGAATCACGTTGTCGGCATTCTGGTGGCGGCGCTAGGGATGGTGGTGCTGGCAGAAGGTCGCACAGCGCTGCAAATGTCATCCGGAATGACCACCACCACGCTGCTACTGACGCTGGCAGCGGCGCTGTCATGGGCGGTGGGCAACATTATCAATAAAGTGATCATGAGCCAAAACAGCGGCGTGCGCATCATGTCACTGGTGGTGTGGGGGGCGCTGGTGCCTGTCGTGCCATTTTTCATCAGCTCCTGGCTGTTTGAAGGTCGGGACGCGATTGTCCATAGTTTAACCACCATCCAGCTGCCGACGATATTATCTCTGGTTTATCTGGCATTTGCGGCAACTATCATCGGCTACGGGATTTGGGGAAGCCTGCTGGCGCGCTATGAAACCTGGCGTGTGGCACCTCTGTCGCTGTTGGTGCCGGTGGTTGGGTTGATCAGCGCCGCGGTATTCCTTGATGAATCTCTCTCGCTATTACAGATTGTCGGCGCGTTGCTAATTATGGTCGGTCTGCTGGTGAATGTGTTTGGCGCGCGGCTGTATGCATGGCGGCCCGCTCGACAGTCGTGAGGCTTATGTTCTGTGATGGGCGTATTTATCGTGCAGCGTCGCAAAGATAAGTAGCTATTTTCGCAATTTCTCACGCCTTTCCTACGCTTCTTACTATTGCTGATGAGTATTGCCGTTTGTTGGCGCGGGCTTTGCAGGTTGGCTTTGCAAAAGGATAGAGATAAAGCAGTCAGTAAAATCAACGGGATAAAGGGGTCTTCATGAAAATAAAAAACACAACATCGGGAAAATGGCTGTTGTCACTGAGTGTGACGGCGCTGCTGGTGAGTGGAACCGTGCAGGCGGCCTCGGCCCCCGCAGTGGAAGCAAAAAACGGTATGGTGGTCAGCTCGCAGTATCTGGCTTCGCAGATTGGCGTCGATATCATGAAAATGGGCGGCAATGCGATTGATGCCGCCGTGGCCGTGGGCTATGCGCAGGCGGTGGTGAATCCCTGCTGTGGCAATATTGGTGGTGGCGGGTTTATGACGCTGCATCTGGCCGATGGAAAAGACACCTTTATCAACTTCCGTGAAACCGCACCCGCGGCAGCCAGCGCCAACATGTATCTGAACGCGGATGGGAGCGTGAAAAAAGACGCGAGCCTATATGGCTATCTGGCCGCTGGTGTACCGGGTACGGTGCTGGGGCTGGATACCGCGCTACAAAAATACGGCAAATTGACGCGTGAACAGGTGATGGCTCCAGCGATTAAACTGGCGCGTGAAGGTTTTGAGCTTACGCGGGCAGATACCGATATTCTGGACACTACGGTAAAACGCTTCAAAGCTGACCCTGAAGCGGCGCGCATTTTCCTGCGTCCCGACGGTAGCCCGTTGCAGCCCGGTGATCAGCTGGTGCAAACCGATCTGGCGAATACCCTGGCAGCGATTGCCGCGAAAGGGCCGGATGCCTTCTACAAGGGGGAGATTCCACAGGCGGTGGAGAAGGCGGCAAAGCAGGGCGGCGGCATTTTGACGGCGGCTGATTTTGCCGATTACCGGATTACTGAAACGGCACCGGTAACCTGCAACTATCGTGGCTATCAGTTTGTCTCTTCGCCACCCCCTAGCTCCGGTGGCGTCACGATGTGTGAAATTCTCAATATTGTCGAAGGCTACGACATGAAATCGACGGGCTTTAATTCTGCCGCCACCGTTCATGTGCTGACGGAAGCGATGCGTCACGCTTACATGGATCGCAACACGTACCTTGGCGATCCGGCGTTTGTCAGCAACCCTGTCGAGCGTTTGTTGAGTAAGGATTATGCTGCCGAAATCCGCAAACAAATCGAGCCGGAGAACGCGACGCCGTCCAAAAACGTGCAGCCGGGGATGGGGCCGCACGAGCGACCGGAAACCACGCACTACTCCATCGTGGATAATCAGGGCAATGCGGTGTCCACCACGTATACCGTGAACGGGCGTTTTGGTTCGGTGGTGATTGCGCCGGGAACAGGTTTCTTCCTCAATAACGAAATGGATGACTTTACCGTGAAAATTGGCGAGAAAAACCTGTATGGGTTGGTGCAAGGAGAGCGTAATTCGATCGCCCCCGGTAAGCGCCCACTTTCGTCCATGAGCCCGTCATTGGTGACGAAAGACGGCAAAGTCTTCATGGTGCTCGGTTCGCCCGGTGGTTCGCGCATTATCACCATCACGCTGCAAACGGCACTGAATATCATCGACCACGGCATGGCGCCGCAGGAAGCGGTGGACGCCCCGCGCATCCATCATCAGTGGCTGCCGGACGAGGTGTATTATGAACAGCGCGGGCTGTCTGCCGATACGCTGAACCTGCTGAAGCAGCGCGGCTACAAGATGGTGGAACAAACGCCTTGGGGCGCAGCGGAGCTGATTCTGGTCGGCTTACCGGGTGCGGCGGGTGTGACACCTGCGGATTCGGGCAATGACTCGGCGGTATCCGGCAAAGTACGCGAAGGTTACCTGTACGGTGCCAATGATATCCGCCGCCCGGCAGGGGCAGCGATAGGGTATTGAGTTGAAAGGATGTCAGGGGAGGCTATTTGCTTCCCCCCTACCTATGGATTATTTTTAACTATTCACAACATCCATGAATTAAATATCATGGATGTTGTCTAAATTACTCTTAGTCTCTTATTTTGGACCTTCCCACAGGAGCTTCGACTTCATTTCCTGTGGAACCATTTCAAAAAGAGATGATATAAGTTCTTTTTGACCGCTATAAGCTATTGAAATATCATCGCTACAGTTTTCAATATAATATCTTGCCTGATTGTTTAGAAAGTAAATATCGTGATCTTCAAAATTTGGCGTCAAGATCGTGTAAGCTAAATTATGGACAAGTTCCGCTTCATAGTAGCATGATAAATCAGATGATTTTTTATGTTGTTGCATGTTCCTGATATAAGGAATATAAAGTAACAACATTTTTATATATATTTCGTTCTTTTTTAATTTCTTCATGAATAGAATTTTCTCTCTATTTATTTTTTATTTTTAAATTATCTTCTGTGCTTTCCATTCAAATGTTATTATAAAATACTCTTAATAACATTTTATATTATTATCATGTTACCTCAGCCAAAATGGCAGATCATCAGACCCCAGCGCATCATACTGTTCGAGGGGACGATTTTTATCTTCGATAAACCAAGGTAAATCAGAGATAACGGTTTTTACAGAGACGTAAGTGCCAAAATCATGATAAAAAGATTCGGCCGATTTTATGGCATGATGCAAATTTTTAAAATACTCTGAAAAAATGGTCGCCAAGTTACCTTTATCAAAGCATAAAGTTGATAAATTAATATTTCTGCCAATATCACCCCAATTTATTTCTGTGGGTAAAGTTCGACTAAATAGCGTCTCTATCTGAATTGCTTGCTCGGAAGCGAGATGGAGATCATTTTTTTCCAAGTAGCGACGATAAAGTCCATCAGCCAACAAACTAGTATCCATCTCTGAAGTGACCTGCGCGATGCATTGGGGAAAAATATACATATCAAGAGATGTGCCGCAGTTGTAGACGGTATGTCCACCATGGAATCCTACGTTTTTCATTTCGTCATGAATCCTATATCTGTCACGCTAAGTATGTTATTTTATTTGGTTAAAATTTCTTTGATGATCGCACTCTTTTGAGCATCAGTCACAGTCTGCCCGCGTATATCAATAATAACTTCCTGCTTCATTCCTGCAGGTAAATTCATCTGACGTTCAATGGCTTGCTTTGATACATTGTTAATTAACCCGCTTTGGTTAGTCGTAAGGTTATAATTTTTTACTCTCCACCAATCAGAAATTGATAGCTTATTATCCCCCCATTCTAGGAATGAGCCTTACATTTTTACTATAAAGCGTTTTCATATTAGTGAATTGGAGCAGCCCGAAAGGGCTGCTTTGTCTGCGTTATTCTAATTTTTTATCAACTAATCCTAATAAAGACATATCATAGAGAAGATTTGATTTTTCTTCCTCGGTAATATCTTGGGTTAGTTTATCCAAACCCTGATTTGATAGGATGCTTTTTATACTGTTACGTAAATTTTTTTCAACCTGTTGTGGTCCCCTTCCTGCCATTAAAACCAATGTGACCACGTCGAGCATTAGGTTTTCTATATCTAATTCATAAGCATTTTCAAACTGATAGTATGCATAGCCGATCTCTGACTCATGTTCAGCCCATCTTTCACCTCGGCGATTAAACGACTCGATTTTATTCCTGCAATAGACATAATAATATCTTAAAAGAGAATTTTTAATTTCTTCATAATTAATTCTTTCCTCTGTCACTTTCTCGCTCCTGGTCTCAATGGAATTCCGTTATTGTCAAGTGTTTTCACTTCAATCCCAGGGCAGGGCGGGATTCCACTTTGCTTAAAACGCATACAATTCAAGAAATTTGATAATACCCATATATTAATAACCTTTTATCAATCGGTAATTATGTATCTGACGTGCATTCTTTGAACTGAAATCGTATCTATTTTGAGCATAATAACCACACAAAGTGAGTTAGATCTCGCCCTGAATCCCAGGGTGTCTTTGCTGAAATTGCTCTACAACTCCTAAGCAACTTCCACAGGCTGGACGCTCTGTAAAGATAGTAACTGTTCCTTTAGCTGATATATTACCACCTAATTTTTCTGAAATATTACCCAGTATCTTATATTTTGAATCCGTATTTCTGGCTATTATAAAATCTTTGTTATATTTCCTTCTCTGTTTTTCGCCAGTATTTGGTATTTAACGTGTGTGATCCCTTCAACTTCGCTTTGAGCTTGAGATGAAACCTTCACATTGTTTTTTTTCACTGCGTTAAAAAATTCATCAGCATTGTGTGCACTAATGATCCCTTTTCTGTGAAAATCCGCCTTCATAGAAGGCGGAATGCTGTTAGTTGGATATCGTGTCCAGCAAAAATTTGATCTTCTCAGCATCTTCCGGATGAAGTTTCACATATCTTTCGCAGGCCAGACGGACATACTGATAGCAGATTTCTTCGCTGACAATCACAGTTTCCTCCTCTGTGGGAGGATAGCCTATTGCAAATTCTACCCCTTCAAAATGTTCCTCCTCATAGCAGCTATTCATGTCTGGGAAATTGCAATAGGCTCCATCAACGTGAAAACTATCTCTTTCTAAAATATAACTAACTGATTTTTTAAAGTAACCATCCCCATACATTGTGTCAAAGTATGCTTTAATTACCCAGTAGGGATCATTGCTATCATAAGGCTGTCTGAATAATGTTTTTATCATGTTAATAATTTTATTGAGGGTGGAAATTGTTTATCATGCCAGTATTTTTATCTAGGTAAACTCGAAAAGTAATACCTCCAGCTTGTGCATCATAAAACTGTCTTTCTTGTCTTATCGCCTCTTTATAGCCACTAACCGCAGCTTGTTGGCCTAAATTAATTATTGTTTCATCAGTAAAAACTTTCGGATCATATACTGTCTTTGGTAATTCTGCATTCTTATATCCAGTGACATTACCAGCTCTGTCATATGATGGAACTTGATATAAAATTTTTGCGATGCCATTCGTTTGGGTAGGCATCTCACTAATAATATTAACATTATATTCCTTTGCTGCTGCATAAAACGCATCAGCATTATGTGCACCACTGATCCCTTTTTTCTGCGAAAAACCATCTAACGTTGCGATATGCTGCGGCAGGCCAATTTTAAAACTTATCCCATCAGGATAAGTAAACGTCGTGCCTTCCTTGGTGGTCATCATGATGACTTTTTCACCAGAAGTCAGCTGAATAATTGCGGTTTCTCCTGCAACCGTATTGATTCCTTTGTATCCCGCCACCGTTGCAGTAATAGCATGCAGCTGCATGACAGAATCATAGCGTGATGCCACTTCATCCCAGCTTTTCCCTGTGGCTTTTGCAATTGCAGTGATAGCTGCATCTCTGGTAATGCTACCAGCATCTAGCCCTTGCAGTATCTTGTCTACATTTGCCGCATCTTCGGGGTATAAGTCCCGATAAACCAAACGATAATTGAAGTTTTTACCATAGCTATCGAGAGCTTGCTGTGCTTGTACCAGTAAGGCTGAGCAGCTTGCGATGGATTTATTGCCCTGAGTACAAATATCTCGAATTGCTTTGTCACGCTCCTGATCCAATCTTCGGGTAGCTGCTAATTCTTCTGCTTCATCTGGAGTTAACGTTCCCGTTTTTTCTTTACGTTCCAGAATTCCCTTCTTTTCGGCTTCTGCTGCGCTCAGATAATTGAAGTTAACCGCAATCTGGCCAGCATTAGCCCCGCTGTAGGCTCCTTGCGCTTTACCTGTTGCGATTGCACCAGCTAAGCCACCAATGAATCCGGCAGATTCACTGACTTTTCTCGACCAGTTTTCATCCATGGAAAAGCTGCTACCTAATGCATAGGCTGCAAGTTCCGCGCTTAACGCACCTACGGCAGCACCTTTCACATTGCCACCTCGAATTTCGGCGGTAATCGCAGATATTGCGCCGTAGCTTAATGCTTTACCGAACGTATTTTGGATGAAGCCTTCTCTGGCGTTGTAGTTGATTCCTTCAGCGCTGATTTGGTTAGAAATATTAGATAGCAAGGCTGTAGTAAAATTATCTTTGAAGCTACCACCATTAATGGCAGTGCCAAGGCCAGAACTAATAACCGACTGCCCGGCTACGCGTTGAGCTATCTTGTTCCAATCATTATTACTGAGGATGGGAAGTTTGGTTTGGGCTGAACCTGCGGCTGTGTTGCTGATTTTTAATACGCTGTCGAAACCAGCAAGCGCACCACCCACAGCCATTGAAGCAACCAGTGACTTAACGGAAGCGCTGCTACCCAGTGTTTGCAGGGTTTTGGTAAGGTTACCTTTGTTGTCGACCAGTGCAACGGCTGCCTGTGAAGTTAATGCCGTCATGCCTGAGTAAACGGCACCAGACATCACTGTGGCTGTCATCCCTGAAGCCGTACTGGCTGCTGCTGTCGCCGCCATCCCTGCCAATCCTGCTCCTGCGGTAACAGCCGCAACGGCAATGGCAATCACGGCGCCCACTACGGGGTTCAGACTTTGTGTGGTGTGGTTCCAACTGGTGTAGGCATCTTGTACTGCGTTCCACTGCACGCCTCTACTGACATACAGAGTTTTCAGCCACGTTGTTCCTGGAGTATTGCTGAGAGTCAGTAACGCATTTTGCAGTGATTGAGCATTGCGTGTTTTTACGTCAGCAGAAATCCCTGTTGCGGCATCAACGGTAAACTGTCCGCCAGCGTGGATTGAGGGTAATAGCCAGGTGTCTTTGGTGTATCCCCTGTCGGAGTTTTTAATGAAGAAACCTTTCGATGAGGTGATGGTCTGCTCGAATGTGGTGTTTTTTACCGCCTTAAAGATAACTTTACCTTGAGTACTGGTGAGTTTAGCGTTCCTGCCAGCTTCTATTTTGCTGGCTTCATAGATGCTGTCATCACGGCTCAGCAGGTTGATGTCACTTCCAGCGGTAAACTCAGCTACCTTATTACTGACATTGTGATAGGTCTGTTTACCCTTTTTCTTTTTTCCATACCAGGTACGGCTGCTGGATTCTTTTTCATAGTGGTTGGTTTCTTCCATGGCTTGTGCGTACAGGAATCCACCTTTAGCGGCTACATCCATTGCACCTTTTGCAAGTAAACTCGTGGCCTGAAATAAGATGCTGTTATTGGATAGAAGTGTTAGCACACCGCCGCTGTTTAATACGACATTTCTTTGTGTGGTCGTTTCATTAAACTCGTTGTCACCCTCCCGCACTGAATAATATCGCAGGGCGTTGAACTCCATTTTCCCATTAGAGCTTAACGTCATGTCCCCTATTGAGGATAATGCGCTGCCGGAGGCAATAAGATCGCCATTTGTAGCGAGAGTAAGATTTCTCCTCGCATTAATTTGAGTGATAGCATGGCGATCGTCTCTATTGTTTTCGTCAGGAGTGGAGATGGCTGAATACGCGGTAGAGAGTAATGAAAGAGTGCTGCCAGCCAAAAGGGTGATATTATTAGCTGATAGGTTTGCTGCTTTAATAATAAGTCCGCCTCCTGAGTTTATTAGTAAATTACCCCCAGAGCTAATATGGCTTGATAATGAAGGAGTACTCGATGGTGGAAGAAATTCATCGTAACTTTTACTTGTTTTTTTAGAATCAATACTTACGATATTACTGGCTATTAGGTCAATTCCCTTTCCTGAATTAAAAGATACTCCTGATAAAATAAGAGATTTTGCTTTGGCAAGGATGATGCCGCTTGAAACTATGGTGTTTAACTTAAAAAATATATTATTGAATTTTTTTTGCTCGTCGGTTTGTGATGTTCCTTGTGTTTTTTTATGGGTAGAAAGATCAGATGTGTAGTTATCGATAATTATACTGTTTCCAGAAATAAGACTGGTGTCTTGATTGTTGCTAAAGTTAACACCTAATAACTTGATGTCTCCTCCGGCATTCAAAGATAGTGCATTCTTGGCATCCAGAGATGCATACTTTCTCTCTCCATGTTCATTAAACAATGGTATAGGACTGTGATAGAAAATTTAGCCTTCTCGGCTGTTGATGTTAATGTTTAATCCTTTTAAAGATGACGTTGTTGAATAAACATTGGATATCGCACTGAGGTTTATGTCTCTATTCCTTGATAATAAATCTGAGTTGTTGATAACTATAGAACTTTTAGAGGTTAAGTTGGTGTTGCTTGATGAGTCAATTATACCATTTACTCTTATCTCACCAGAGTTCAGTAAGACTTCCTTCCCTTTAATGTTTATTGTATCAAGTGACATGATTGTTAGCGATTTCGGTTGTAGCGAGTTCTCTATTTTTATTACCCCTCCAAAATCAGCAACGACATTCCCAGTGGCATGTACCTTTGCGGATAGCAACTGCTCGCTTTTAAAAACGCTATCTTTGTCTTTGACCTTATAGTAGGCAAGGATAAGTGGTATACCATCATCCAAAATAGTTGTGCTGGCCGATAGTAGCGTTTTCGAACGCCTAATAGCCTGTTCTTGTGCCGTTTCTGAGCGGAAATTGGTTGTATGCTCAGTTTGTTTTAACAACGGGGAGATATTTAAAAATTCCTGCCCTGCCAGAAAGATATTTCCATAGGATTTCAAATTGCTGGCGTTATTCTCCAACTGTGTAGCATTAATATAGAGGTTTTTTGCTCCGTGAATTTCGGATTCAGATGTAGCAACGTCCCCTTCAAACTCTTTTTTAGAAATTAAAGGAATATACGTTTTTGTATCGGAAAGCGCTCGAATTGGCAATTCATTACCAACATTAAGGTTGGTGTAAGTTAAATCCTTCTTCTCTTTTACAACGATCTGATTTCTGACGTTTTGAAGTGAGTTTGTCCTTATTGTTAAATTACCCATATCCGTTTTTATCACTCCGGATCGGTTTTCAATTTTGTTACTTTTGTTCCCCAGCACATCTTTTTGCATCCACAGATTTTTGCCAGCCTGAATAGTCGCCTGAGTGTTGGTCAGGTTGTCGTGCAGCAGGTGCATATCTTGTCCGGCAACCAAATTTCCACCATTGTTTAATGCGCTGCTGACAATAATTGTATTGCCATCACTTTTTACCGTCGCGTTACGATTGATGTCCGCTTGTTTAGCGATGATCTCCAAATCGGTTTTAGCACTGATATTACCTAGTTGAAGTTTACCGCTAGTACTAAGCGTAATGCCTTGCTGGGTAGTGGTCAGGTTAGTGACGTTAGCACCGACCCCGTCCTCGGTCGCCACCAACCGTATACGCTCTGCATACATCCCACCGAGAGCCTTAGTATCAACAGCCAGTTGCGGTATGCTACCGTCGCCTGCAATCGCATTAATCGTACCGTCTTTAAATCCGATGCGGTTAGCGCCCTGTGTCAGGTTGAGGTTTTTTGCCGTGATTTTTCCATTTAGTTCGGTAGCGCGACTGATGATGTCAACATAGTCTTGAGTACTAGCATCAAGTCCTTTATCACCAATGGTAATATTTCCATTTTTTACTTCTAGTGCGTCCAAAGCTCCTTGTGTATCAAACTGCGTTTTTCCTGTTGTGAGTATGATCCCCGGCGTATTGATGAACCCACATCCGTCACAGGTGATGCCATTCGGGTTGGCAATCAATACGTTGGTTTTATTCCCGAAGACTTCGATCTTCCCTTGCAGGTCTGAGCGGGTGGAGCCCGTCACCTCGTTGATAATCAGATTGGCCGCTTTTCCCTTGAGGTTGGCGTTAGCGTTTAACTGCCCAGCGAGTTGTGACTTACCTGCTACGGTGCTGTTGTTTAGCACGGCTCCGGGTGTCCCGACGCTGAAATCTTTATAGGTATTGTGAGAAACACCCGCTGCGTTCGGCGTCGCGATATTGATGACCGGAACAGCCCCCGCGTTCTTGACCTGCGTGCGTGGGCCGTCTGGCGTGAGCGCCGCGAAGGCGGGGTGTAACGGTTGAATTGCGGTCAGGTAGATCAGCAGATAGCTAAGTCCACGAGTGGTACGGTTGTTGAATTTTTCCATGTGACTTTCCTTGTTTTCCTTTTGCTGTGAATAAAACGCTTAATCAAAAAACGCTGTAACGGGGAGGGAGACTTGCCAGTAAACGACGGCGTTGTCGGGATGGAGATCGTCTGGGAAGTGCAGCGGCACGCCGAGTGACACTGACTGGCTGACCCAACGTGAAGATGCGGACAGGCCGGCGGAAGCGCCGGTCATATTGCCACCATCGACTTTGCCGGCTTTCCCCGCAATCCACCCGCTATCCAGCGCGGTGGTTAATGCGATATCTCCCAAAAATGGCAGCGTGGTGAATTGCCAATTCAGTTCATTACGCCAGTAGAAACCCCGATTGCCAGTTAGTGTCTGTTCCTTAAATCCCCGCACGGAATACTCGCCGCCGAGCGAGACGCGTTCGCTGGTATACAGGTTGTCCGGCGTGGTTTGGCCGTAAAGGGAAGTCAGAAAGGTCAGCGAGGATGTAAGTGGGTAGAAATAGCTGCTGCTGACGCTAAATTTGCGGAACTCGCTGCGTGGCAGGCCACTATTTTCCTTTGTGTCATCTGTCGCGCCCCAACTCCTTAAGCCATGGCTTAACATCGGGTTGAGCGTAAAATATCCCCCGACCAGCGTGGTGCTATAGCTGAGCCCAAGGCTAGCGCTACTGACCGTAGGGCTGCTGACCTCAAGGCGCTCGCCCGCCATGCGGTTCTCGGTGCGTCGGCGGGAGAGCGCGCCATCCAGCGCCAGCTTCTGTTTCCCATCCCGATAGAGCGTTCTGTTGAGGCTGAGCCGATGAGTGTTGCTTTGCCCTTCATAGCGATACGCGCTGCTGCCAATCGGGATCGGTTGGAAAAAGTCATTCCAGGCATATTGATAGCCGAGCGTCCAGTAGCCATAAGGCAAAGATATCCCGCCCGATAAGGCTTTGCTGCCGTAGCTATGGCTGAATGCGCTATCACGGCTGGCGGTGAGCCACCAGCGGTCGGCGAGTCTCAGCGGGTTATCGAGCGTGATGTGGGTAGAAAGCTGTTCGCGGCCCGTGCTTTTTTGTCCGCTGTTGTCTGTGCTGAGAGACAGGGTGATAGGGCGGGCTTGCGTGGTGCGTTTGAGATAAACAATTGAACTTCCGGCTTGTTTTCCCGGCTGAATATCAATCGTCACCTGCTGCGAAGGCAGGCGATTAAGTTGTTCCATCCCTTGTTCGATGTCGCGCAGATTAAGAATGCGTCCTTCCAGACCGGGGAAGGCCATCTTGATTGCGAGTGGCGTTTCCCCTTCCATGCGAATGGCTTCTATCTTTCCCTCGCTGACGCTGATGATGAGCGTGCCGCTGGAGAGGTCTTGTTCCTGCAAATAGGCCTGACTGGTGACAAAGCCGCGATTAAGGTAGGCGTTGGTCGTTTCCCTCACGGCGTTATGGACTGTGGCTAAATCAAGGCAGCGGTTTTGGTAGCGTTGCTGAATAGCGGCCCGATCTTTCGTTGAAAGGGACTCTGCATCGTGAAAGACAATGTTTTGGATGGGGAAGCAGACGGCATCTTTTACTGTTGGTGCAGTGACCGTGGGTATCGTTAAGGTGGTGCTGTTTTCCAGCGATAAACGCTGCTGTTTGGCCTGCTCCAGTAATGACTTTTGCTGGAGCTCCAGCGCATCGCGATCTGTTGGGCTGATGGCGGTGGCGGCAAAGGTTGAGCTGCTGAGACTCAAAAAAATAAGGCTTATAAAAGAAAGGGTTTTACACAAAATGAACGCGTTCCTTACGTTGATTTACATTTTGCGCTTATATACACAAATGCTTCATTTCGTGACTAGGTAAAATCGATCGCCAATAGAAATTCGACAGAATACGTTGAGAAATTTAATTTTTGAGAATAAAAATGATAGTCATTATCATTTTTATATAGATAGGCAGGTAACTATATCGTAAGTCAGAGTAATTTTTATATTTATCATTGGGTTTCGATGTTATGGAAAGCTTATGACGTGTATGTCGTGATGCAATATCAGGGAAAACCTTACATTCGTCTGAACGGCGGAGACTGGGTGCCTTACCCGCAATAATCTCACCCCTATCACGTTATCAGGCAGGAGAAAATTCTGCCCGATTCTTCAGTCTGCTCCCCGAATAGCGATATTGGATTATGCAGGGGATATCCCCTATTCTGAGGCCGCGTTATCGCTGTTGCCAAAGGTAGCCTAGGATTAAGATGAAATCCCCCGAACATCAGCAGAAAACAGCGTTAAGACGGCGATAAGCTGCCTTATACTATTTGCTGCGTATCAATCGTGTTGCTGTGTGTAACGCGTGCGCATTTTTCGCGTTGTATATTGCTCACCTGTTTGTGGTTTGGTGGGTCAGGTATCTAGGTTTGTATAAAGGTTGACGGAGAAAGCGCTTGCGGCTCAGACGTTCATTAACGATTAAACAGATGACAGCCGTGTCTGCCGTGGCACTGGTGACGATCAGCCTGTTTATCGTCATACAGCTCTTTCACTTCGTTCATCAGCGCCGTGAAGATTATGCCAAGCAGTTGGAGAGCATCGCCTATTCCGTGCGTCAACCGCTGACGGATGCGGTGTTACAAGGGGAAGTGCAGCGGGCGGGCAATATTCTGGACAGCTTATTACCCGTTGCCTTTCTGAGCCGAGCAGATGTGCTGCTGCCGGATGATTTCCAGACGCTGCACGCGAATTTCCCGAAAGAGCGTCCGGTGCCAGACTGGATCGCACGGGTCTTTAAGCTGCCTATCCGCATCTCTATTCCGCTTTATTCGCCTCCGCAGACGCAGTATTCGGCTCCGCTGGCGCATCTGGTGTTGCAGGCGGATTCCTACCGGATGTATCAATTTATCGTCAGCACCTTTTCAACCATGCTGGCGACATATCTGCTGCTGGCGCTGATTATGTCGATCGCCATTACCTGGTGTATTAACCGCCTGCTGATACACCCGCTGCGTGGGATTATTGTCGAGTTACAGAATCTCCCGTCGGATGACATGCTCCACCGCCAACTTACGCTGCCGCCCTGGCATCAGGACGATGAGCTCGGCGCGCTGGTGCGCAGCTATAACCGCAATCAACAGCTGCTGGCGCAGTCGCTGTCTGTCGGAACGGAAGGCGCGGAGCTGCCGGACAAAGCGCACTTCATGCGACGCCTTGAACAGCGTATGGCTGATGCGACACCGTTCAGTCTGCTGGTTTTCGGGCTTGATTCGTCCGCCAGCAAGCAGGGCAAGGTAGACATGCTGGTGAAGCAGCTCAGCACGGCTATTGAAGAGCAGAACGAGGCTGGGCTCATCTATCTGGCGCGTCTCGACTGTGATGAGTTCGCTATCATCGGGAAGCAACTGCAATCCGCTGGACAGGCGCAAGATTGGGCGCAAAATGTGATGCTGACGATTAATTCTCCCTTTTTACCGGCGGGCTTCCAGCCTGCGCGGGCTGTCAGCGTCGGAATCCTTACCATTACCGATCCTCGACCCGAGGATGCGGCACTGCTTTTATCACAGGCGCGTTTTGCTATGCAGTTGGCGCGGCGTGATAAAAAATCCGGGATTCATCCTCTCACGGTACCTTCCTGAGTATTTGCAGGTAACGCAAATGTTACTTTTCATTGAAAGGTTTCCTGAACGGCACATTCCCCGTATGACGGGGATTTGAAGGTTTTTCAAGGCAATATTGCTGCCGAAAAAATGTGCATCTGTTACAAATAAATTGCACTGATGTTTCTTTATAATTCCTGCTGACGTGATTCAGCTCTTGTTTTTAACCTGTCGTTCACAAACTAAACTTATAAAACATTCTCAGCTTGTTATTGCAATGTTACTTTTCGGCGCAATCACAGGCGGCATTTTCGTACCCTATTCCCCTCCTGTGTTTTCCCCACCATAGGACGTATGTATGAAAACATCAATTTTTAAAAGTCTTTATTTTCAAGTTCTTGCCGCCATTACAATAGGGATACTGTTGGGGCATTTCTACCCTCAGCTTGGCGAGCAAATGAAGCCGCTGGGCGATGGGTTTGTTAAATTAATTAAAATGATTATTGCACCAGTTATCTTCTGTACGGTAGTCACCGGTATCGCAGGTATGGAAAGTATGAAGTCGGTCGGTCGTACTGGTGCGGCTGCCCTGCTGTATTTTGAAATTGTGAGTACGATTGCGCTGATTATCGGTTTGGTCGTGGTTAACGTGGTGCAACCTGGCGTGGGCATGAACATCGACCCAAGTACGCTTGATGCATCTGCGGTGGCGGTTTATACCCAGCAGGCGTCGCAGCAGGGTCTGATTCCGTTCCTGATGGACGTGATTCCGGCGAGTGTAGTTGGTGCGTTTGCCAGCGGTAATATCTTGCAGGTTCTGCTGTTTGCTGTGATGTTTGGCTTTGCGCTGCACCGCTTAGGGGCAAAAGGCAAAGTGATTTTTGATGTGATCGACAGCTTCTCCAAGGTCATTTTCGGCGTCATTAACATGATCATGAAACTGGCTCCGCTGGGGGCGTTCGGTGCAATGGCCTTCACCATTGGTAAATATGGTGTCGGTACGCTGGTGCAACTGGGGCAATTGATTGCTTGCTTCTACATCACCTGTGTTCTGTTTATCTTCCTGGTGTTGGGCAGTATTGCTAAAGCGACTGGCTTCAGTATCTTCAAATTCATTCGCTACATCCGTGAAGAACTGCTGATCGTACTGGGCACATCCTCTTCTGAATCCGTGCTGCCACGTATGCTGGAGAAGATGGAGAAGGTCGGTTGTAAAAAATCGGTCGTGGGTCTGGTTATTCCTACCGGCTACTCGTTCAACCTGGATGGCACCTCCATCTATCTGACAATGGCCGCGGTATTTATCGCTCAGGCGACCAACAGCCACATGGATATCTGGCATCAGATTACCCTGCTGGTGGTACTGCTGCTGTCCTCTAAAGGTGCAGCGGGCGTGACGGGAAGTGGATTCATCGTGCTGGCGGCAACGCTGTCTGCCGTGGGCCACCTGCCAGTTGCCGGTCTGGCGTTGATTCTGGGTATTGACCGCTTTATGTCAGAAGCCCGTGCGCTGACCAACCTGATTGGTAACGGTGTGGCGACCATCGTGGTAGCAAAATACTGCCGTGAGCTGGACGAGAAGAAACTGGATGCTGAGCTGTCTGGCACCAACAAGAACGATAATGGGATTACACCGACTGCACAGTCATAATTCCGATACGATTTTCTAAATCAGTTCCCCACGGCGTTAACGCTCCGTGGGGAATTTTTTTGTCTGCCAACACGTCGAACCAAACCGTTTCCCTTCCTTTTCTTACCCGTCCTGAAACGTAAAAATATTGTTAAATATGACTATTTTTACCTTTTTTGCAGATTATTTCGTCTTCTGGAGTGACATAGACAAAAGCGC
Source organism: Pectobacterium brasiliense (assembly GCF_013449685.1). Lineage (GTDB taxonomy): Bacteria > Pseudomonadota > Gammaproteobacteria > Enterobacterales > Enterobacteriaceae > Pectobacterium > Pectobacterium brasiliense_A. Next base: position 30,096 of record NZ_JACDSF010000047.1, read on the forward strand.
GCTGTCCAAGGGAATGGTACACTTCGCGTCTTTAATTTTTTCCGTGATATATCCACGAGAGTGTGCGGTGGCAGACGCAAGGCCACCATAATGATCAACAATAACCACATTATTATGTTGGATAGCTATGAGTAGGGGTTCACATGCAGGGCACCAAAAAGGCGCTTTTCGTTGGTGGTTTGTTGCTGGCTGTGGTCAGCAGCGGCGTGCAGGCTGAAGCACTACAGCCCGATCCTGCCTGGCAGCAGGGTAAGCTTGATAATGGTTTTACCTGGCAGTTATTAACCACACCACAGCGCCCCGGCGATCGGGTTGAGCTGCGTCTGGTTGTTAATGCCGGGTCGCTGCTGGAAAACGCCCAGCAGGTAGGTTTTGCCCATTTTCTTCCCCGTCTGGCCTTAGCGCCCAGCGATAAGCTGTCCGCCGCTCAGCGACCTTCCATGTGGATGCGGGACGCTAACAGCTCACGCGTCTTGCCTCCGGTCATTGTCTCGTACGACTTCACGTCGTATAACCTGAGTTTGCCGAATAATCGCCCCGAACTGCTGAAAGAAGCGCTGACGTGGCTTTCGGAAAGCGCAGGGCAGATGACGTTTGATGAAAAACGCCTACAGGCTGCGTTGAAGGTGCCCGATCAGGTGGCAACCTTTCCAGTTAACCCACAGGATCCGAGCTGGCGCTATCGCCTGAAAGGCTCACCCCTGCTGGCGCACGATCCTGCTCAGGACGTCAAACCGCCGTTGAATGGCGAGCAGCTCCAGCAGTTTTATAAAACGTGGTACACACCCGATGCGATGACGCTCTACATCGTCGGTCATGTGGATAACCGCAGCGTGATCGAGCAGATCGGGAAAGTCTTCTCCCCGCTGGAAGGGAAACGTGAATCACCCGCGCCGTTGCCGACACTGAGCCCGCTACCGCCGCAGGCGATCAGCCTGATGAATAACAACGTCCAGCAGGATACGCTGTCGCTAATGTGGGATGCCCCGTGGCACCCGATTCGTGAATCGCAGGCGTTGGTTCGCTACTGGCTGGGTGATATGACGCGGGAGGCGATGTTCTGGCACCTACAGCAGGTGCTGGAGAAGAGCTCGCTGAAGAGCAACAACCTCCGTTTCGACTGCAATGTGTTTTATACCCGTTCTCAGTGTGCAATTCATATGGATGTACCGAATAGCGACGGCGTTGAGCTGGGCGTGACGTTTATGGCGCGTGAGCTGGCGACGCTGCGTGAAAAAGGGCTGACACAGCAAGAGTTTGATGCGCTGATTGCGCGCAAGACGGACGAACTGAACAAGCTGTTTGCGACCTATGCGCGGACCAGCACGGACATCCTGATGGATCAGCGACTGCGCTCCCAGCAGAATGGCGTCGTAGATATTTCTCCCGAGCAGTATCAGAAACTGCGCCAGACCTATCTGTCCGCGTTGACGCTCGATATGCTGAATCAGGAACTGCACCAGCAACTGGTACAGGATACGACGCTGATGTTGATCCAACAGCCCGGTGAACCGGAAGCGAATATGAAAGCGTTGCAGGAAGCCTACGACCGTATTATGACACCGGCGACCGAGCCGGTTGCCAGTACCGCGGCGGCTGCGCCGGAAGGGGCTATTCCTGAAGGAACGAAACCGCAGGAAACGGCACCCGCCGCACAGTAATTCGCTAATCAGTAACTCATTAATCAGTAAATAGAAAAGGCCGCGATTGCGGCCTTTTACTTATTATCACGCGACAGCCTGTTTATGCAGGCATTGCCTCTAGCGGGATAATTGCGCCACGGTATTGAATGACCGTGCTGGCCGTCAGGTGACCGCGCTGTGCGGCTTCCTGCGTGCTGCCGCCGTTCAGACGTACTGCCAGATAACCTGCGCTGAAAGAGTCGCCTGCGGCGGTGGTATCGACCACTTTCTCTTTTGGCAGTTTGACCGCTGGGACATCAACCAGCTCTTGTCCGCGTTCAGACACGATGCAGGAATCGGCACCGCGTTTGATGACCACTTCGTTAACGCCCAAACCGTGTGTTCGATCCAGCACCGTTTCCAGTGGCTTCGTGCCCCACAGCATGTCTTCGTCATCCAGTGTCAGGAAAGCGATATCGGTACAGGACAGGATGTCGGTGTAGGCCTGCTGCGTTTCTTCCTTGCTCTGCCACAGACGTGGGCGGTAGTTGTTATCAAAAATCACTTTACCGCCGTTGGCGCGGCAGGCGCGCAGCAGGGCGAGGAGACGCTGACGGCTTTCGGCGTTCAGAATCGCCAGACTGATGCCGCTCAGGTAGAGATAGTCAAACTGTGCTAGCGATTGACCGATTTTTTCTGCTTCCGGGCTGTCCAGCCAGTAACGGGCAGCAGCATCATTACGCCAATAGTAGAACGTACGCTCGCCGCTATCGTCGGTTTCAATGAAGTATAAACCGGGTAATTTGTTGTCCAGTCGCTGAATCAGGTCGGTTTTCACCCCTTCTTTTTGCCAGGCAGCCACCATCTCGGTACTGAAGCTATCGGTGCCGAGTGCGGTCACGTAATGCACACCCAGCTTATCGGCGTTTACCTGACGGGCAATGTAAACGGCAGTGTTCAGCGTATCGCCGCCAAATCCACGGTTAAGATCCGTGCCCTTCTGCGACAGTTCGATCATGCATTCGCCGATTACGGCAATGTTAGTAGTTGTCATCACTTTTGGCCTGTTTGAAAAGGTACCCTGCACCTGATGTTATTGGGGATAAAAAATGCGGAAATTAACGTCAGTCTCAACATTACGCGAGACTGAGTCAATAGCCTTGAAACGATGTTTTATTTTTTCATGACGCAGATCGGAAAACCAGTGCTTTCACGCTGCTTTTAGCGATCGGAGGGCGGTTCTTTTTCTTGCTCATTCTTATCCGTCGAGGTGTCGCCTTTGTAGTTCGCTGTGGCAATCCAAGCAGCGCAGAAGAGCGTCAGACGAGCGAAGAAATAGAAGAACGCCATCAGGCCAATGACCGAACCGAACGCAGCTCCGGAGGGGGAGCTGGCTAATTTAGGCAGCGCGACGGTCATCGCAAATTTGATTGCTTCAAAGCCCACGGCGGCGATTAGCGTGCCACGAAAGAGTGCTTTACGTTTGGGTTTGTGGCGCGGTAAAACGAAAAATATCCACAGAAATAACAGATAGTTGGCGAAGATGGAGATGGACAGGGCAATCAGCGTTAACGCGGGGCGCAACCATTCTATGCCATCCAGCCCCAGCGCGTTCACAATCATGTTTTGCGCGGTGCCGGCAACAGAGGTCAGGAAAAGCGTAATAATGAGTGCAATGACCAGGCCGATCAGCGACAGGAAATCCCGCGTGTACTGAAAGTAAATCTTCTCTTCATCTTTCGGGTTTCGTTCCCACACGTCGCGCGACTGGGCGCGAATCGCCTCACGCAGGTTTCCCATCCAACTGATGCCGGAATAGAGTGCGATTAGTAACCCAGTAAGCCCCACGGTGGTACGCTGCTGCACGGCGGTGTTAACGGTACTTTTCAGCGTATTGGCCAGATTAGGATCGCTGATGCTGTTGACGATACGGTTAATCAGGCCTGTCAGCAGGTCAGGGTTGGAGGCCAGCACGAAACCCACGGCGGCAAAAGACACCATGAGAATCGGGATCAGCGACAGAAAGGAAAAATAGGTAATGGCCGCGCCAAACTGGTTGCCCATCCGATCGTTGAAACGTTCGCCCGCGCGAATCAGGTGCGCCACGCTGGGGATCGCCTGAATACGGGCGACCAGACGCTGACTCTTGCCCAGAAACGAAAGGGGTTTCTGTGGTGATTTATCCCCTTCAGGGGTTGACGATGTTGACTGGCGCTCCGAGTCTGCCGGTACAGGCATTGCGTTTCTCCTGTGTTCGGGATTAGTTTATTAGCATAAGGTTGATTATAACCAACAATATACTCGTCATCCTTCAAGTTGCATGTGCGTTGGCTGCGTTCAGTCACCCGAATCACTTACTTGAGTAAGTTCATCGGGACTCCTTCTCTTGCCGCCTGCCTGAAACTCGAATTATGTAGAGTATATAACAATATGATTTTTCAATTTTTTCTGAACGTACGTCATACACGGACGTTAAGCGAGTGAATTTTCCATGCCAACACCTTCCCCATCCGAACCGGCGCTGAGCGGTCTGTGCCTTAATCTGCGCATCGTTTCGATTGTGGCGTTCAACTTCGCCAGCTATCTGAATATCGGCCTGCCGTTGGCGGTGCTGCCGGGGTATGTGCATGATCACCTTGGCTACAGTGCATTCTGGGCCGGGCTGGTGATCAGCCTGCAATACTTCTCCACGCTACTGAGCCGCCCGCATGCGGGCCGCAGCGCCGATGAAAAAGGGCCGAAGAAAATTGTCGTCTGGGGGCTGGCTGGCGTCATGCTGAGCGGAGTGTTCTACCTGATGGCCGCCTTTAGCGATGCCTCGCCTGTCATCACGCTGCTGTTGTTGTGTCTCGGACGTGTCGTTCTGGGAGCCGGACAGAGCTTTGCAGGTACAGGCGCAACGCTCTGGGGCGTCGGTGTGGTCGGTTCCCGACACATCGGGCGCGTGATTTCATGGAATGGCATTGCCACCTATGGCGCGATGGCGATTGGCGCACCGCTCGGCGTCTGGCTCAACCATGTCGGTGGGCTAAAACTGCTTTCCGTCTGCATTATCCTGATCGCAGCCGTGGCGATTGTCCTCGCGCTGCCGCGTCCGGCGGTGCAGGTCGCACCGGGGAAAAAGATTCCCTTCCGCGAAGTGCTGGGGAAAGTCTGGGTTTACGGCATTATTCTGGCGATCGCCTCTGCGGGTTTTGGTGTGATCGCCACCTTCATCACGCTGTTTTATGCTGACCGTAACTGGGAAGGCGCGGCGCTGACGCTAACCATTTTCAGCTGTGCCTTTGTCGGTGCACGATTGGTGTTTCCTAAAAGTATTCAACGGCTTGGTGGGCTGCGCGTGGCGATGGTGTGCTTCGTGGTTGAGATCGTCGGGTTATTGCTGGTCTGGGGGGCGACGCAGCCGCTGATGGCGGAAGTCGGTGCGTTCCTCGCGGGGGCGGGTTTCTCTCTGGTGTTCCCAGCATTGGGTGTCGTCGCCGTTCAGGCCGTATCGCCGCAGAATCAAGGGAGCGCGCTGGCAACCTATACGATATTTCTCGATTTATCGCTGGGCATCGTCGGGCCGGTGGCGGGCGTGCTGATGGCCTATACCGGTATTGCCTCTATTTATCTGGCGGCAGCGCTGCTAGGGCTATGCGGTCTGGCACTGACGTGGCGGCTGACCCAGCATCCGGCGCAAGGATGAGGGCAGCCATAATAAACATCATGCCTCCTGATTGCCGATGATATGCCGCCGTTCCTTGCTGACGGTGACCTCATTACTTCACAGGCTGTTGGTCT
>NZ_JACDSF010000047.1:35752-36115 GCF_013449685.1 Pectobacterium brasiliense
ACGATCGTAGAAGGACACCATTTCGACCACTGCGTGATCGGGAACCGCCATTCCTTCTACAGGCAAACCGCCACCGCCAGCCCAGTAATAACGCTTTTCCGTAATCCGTTTTACACTGGCACCAGGACCTACCCCGCCCCCGGGATAGCCGCCAATAAATGCCCCGATACGATAAAACTCAACGTTGGTCGTCCACGTTTCACCAATATTGCTGCCCGTACCATAACGCCAGTTAACCGGTGTTTTGACATTTGGACTTGAGCAGGCGGCCAGCGAAATACATAGCCCCATGACCATAATAAAATATCTGAACATCATGCCTCCAAATTGCCGATGATATGCCGCCGTTCCTTGCTCACGGTG
>NZ_JACDSF010000048.1:0-26081 GCF_013449685.1 Pectobacterium brasiliense
GACGTGACGTTATCGACAGAGATTGACGCGACTGGCGCAACCGTATCGACACCGTAAGTGTGGCTGGTATTCGCCGTCGTGACGTTACCTGCGGTATCCCGTGTGGTGACGGTCGCACTCACATCACCGTTAGCAGCCAGCACCGATCCCGGTACGTTGACGCTCCAGGTCTTGCCATCGGTATTGACGGTGGTCTGATACGTTTCCGCACCGACGGTAACGGTAACCGCATCACCCGCGTTGACTTCATTACCGACCTGACCGGTGACGGCAATGGTCTGACCCGACTCGGTCGCATTGATCACGTTATCGCTAGTGACATTGTCGATAACGATCGACGCGACAGGGGGTAAAGTATCGACCGTTATCGCTTCACTTCCCCCAGAGCCAGGAATACCCGCAGTATCGGTGTAACTGCCGTCAGGAATACTGACGCGGACTTCTCCCTCAAAATTGGCGGCTGGCGTCAATGTCGCCGTCCAGCGATTTGGATCGTTAGGATCCTGCACCAGATTCGTTACTACGCCGTTTGTTACAGTAATATCACTGGGGTCAAAACCAACAATCGGTTTTGTGAAAACAAAACTTACTGTGCCATCACTGTTTATGACAATGGTGACAGAAGGCGGGGTGGTATCCGTTGCCGTTGCCAGCAGCGTCGTGGATAAATCGACACCATCCAGAACAGACGAAGCTCGGTCAGTAAACGATAGGCCTGCAGTATCATAACCAATCTGGGCAGTCACGACGTCGCCCGTTAAATCCAGTACCACAGTCGAATTAAAATGCCCACCGCCGCCGTCACCGGCTTCTCCGGTATCGTCATTACCTGCGGCAGTCGCTTCTAATACTTGCGTTGGGTCAGCACCCTGAGCGATAGCATCTTGTATAGCTGCGACATCATTGGCGACATCCGCATTGGACTGAGAGGATGCATTGCTAACATCGCTCCAGCGGCTATCACGCCCCAAATCCAATGTTTTACCGTCCGGTAATGTGATTGAAACCGCGCCGTTAGCGCCAGTTACCACTTCTTCACCGCTATAAACCCGATCGCCAGCAACCAACAATCTCTGGCTTCCATCAAGCGCGACGATAAAAACTTGTCCAATAACGAATTTAATGACACCAATCACACTATTCAAAATGCTTTCTCCTTGATATCTATAATTATTTTTATAATGTGGCGATATTGCGGCTATAGATTTTTGCTATCATCCGATAAGGTTGATTTGCTGTATGTCGTCCTGACCTTTTATGAAAAAAAAGCGTTACGATAGTGTTGTCGTTATGCGTCAAACGCTTGACTCAATGACCGATATAATAAAAAATTCGGAATATTCTTTCCAGAACTTTACTCATTTAGAGTAAGCCTTATTTTTCTTGTACAGGGCGCTTCAGGGAAATTGATTAACATATTGATATAAATGGAATAAAAGCAAATCAATTCGTTAAGCGTTTATATAACACTCAAACACTTTAATAGGAATAATCACAAATAAAGTTTTTGTGAAGGAAAACTGCTGATGATGCGTAGATACCATTTTGCTTTATTACCTTTTATTGCCCTTTTTTCCACCGCAACGCATGCCGAGACGATTCAGGAAGCAATAAAAAGTACGCTTTATACACATCCTGAAGTAAGCGCAGCGATTAATAGCCGTTTTTCTGCCGAACATGATTTACGTGCGGCCAAAGGCGGATATCTCCCCTCCATCACGCTAAATGCAGGCGTCGGACGCGAAGAGACCGATAGCCCCTCAACACGCGCCAGCACCAATAAGCGCGTTGAGCTCAGTCGCCAGGAATCCAGTATCAATCTAAGCCAAACGGTATTTGATGGTTTCGCCACCTCCAGCGAAGTAGGAAGACAGCGCGCCACGGTCAATTCACGTGCCTATAAAGTATTAAATACCAGTGAGACAACGGCATTAGATACCGTTCAGGTCTATCTCAGTGTGCTGCAACGTCAGGAATTTGTCCGTCTGGCGGAAGCCAACCTTGCAAGCCATGAGCGTATTTACGATCAAATCAGACTGCGCAGCGAGCAAGGCGTGGGGCGACTGGCCGATTTGGATCAGGCCGAAGCACGTCTTGCTCAAGCACGTAATAACGTGCTGACAGAACAAACCAATCTGGACGATGCCAAAATCAACTACATGAGCATTGTGGGGAAGGTGCCAGAGAATTTGGTGATGCCCGATGCTTCGGCGATAAAACTCCCCGCCTCGCTGGATGAAGCGCTGCGTATTATGCTGGCTAACAGCCCGGCGCTGAAATCCGCAGAGTCAGATATTGAAGCCACCCAGCAGCAGTATGAGACATCAAAATCAACGTTTTACCCTCGTCTCAACGTTGAACTCTCTCGCACGATGGATAACAACGTTGGCGGAACACGCGGTCAAAATAATGAATGGCAGGCGATGCTGCGGATGCGCTACAACCTGTATGAAGGTGGTAGCAGCAAAGCCAACATGGAATCAAAAGCCTATCAGATAAAAGAAGCACAGGATGTCCGAAATAATGCCCTGCGCCTGCTGAGCGAAGAACTCAAGTTAGCCTGGTCTGCGTTAAATAACTCGCGTCAGCAGTTGCCGATTGCCGCCGAATATGCAGACCGCAGTATGAAAGTACGTAGCGCCTATCAGAAGCAATTTGGCCTGGGAGAAAGGACGTTGCTGGACCTATTGGATAGCGAGAATGAGTTGTTTACCGCACAGCGCCGTCTGGTCGAAGTTCGTTTCACCTCTCTCTATACCGAATACCGGATCGCATCCCGCATGGGAGAGCTATTAAACCGTTTAGCGATCCCAGCGCCTGATGCGGGTACCAGCTTGACAAACGTCACCACCCAAGCCGAGTTGCCGAGCCTTAATTAATATATTTCATTGGTCAGACGGCGATAAATTATGCTTTATATGCGGGGGAATTACGTTGCGTAAGGGAACGTTTAGTTAAATGAAGTTGCATTCTGTACAAGAGACGGATGGTTCTGATAAATCAGCTACTGGGGAGTCTATCGTCCAAGAGCCCGTTGTCCATGAATCGACTGTAGGTCATGAATCGACTGTTCATGAACCCATCATTCATGAAAATAGTGACCCTCGCAGCCGTCATGACGACCCCTTATTGGATAGCTTGCTGATCCTCTGCACCTTGCAGGGGAAATCCGTCAGTCGTACGACACTCACCGCAGGGCTCCCTTTAGCCAATCAACGGTTATCGGTAAAATTGCTCCCAAGAGCCGCTGCACGCGCGGGGTTGCAAGGACGCGTTCTCAAACGTTCTCTGAATAAAATTTCCGACATGTCGCTCCCTGCGATGTTGCTGTTACGGGAAGGACGTGCAGCGATTCTGTTAGGCTGGAACGCTGACGGCAGCGCGCGTCTGATGCCCAGTGAAACAGAAGGCGGAGAAATTTCCGTTGAGCACAATACGCTGCAACAGAATTACCTTGGTCTGGTGATGTTTGCCCAACCTCGTCATCAGTTCGATCTGCAAAATCCGTCGCTGATCCCCCGAACCAAATCCTGGTTCAAAGATACGCTTAAACTTTCACGCTCACTCTATCTCGATGCCGTCCTCGCCAGTTTGCTGGTGAACATTATCGCGCTTGCTACGCCGCTGTTCGTGATGAATGTCTACGACCGCGTTGTACCCAATCAGGCAACGGCGACATTATGGGTGCTGGCTATCGGCGTGACTGGCGCGTTTATTTTCGATTTGATACTCAAAACGCTGCGCGGCATTTGTCTCGATATGGCGGGTAAAAAAACCGACCTGATTATTTCCGCCACGTTATTTGAGCGCATTACCGGTATGTCGATGAAGGCTCGACCTCCGCGGGTCGGTAGCTTTGCGCAAAATATTCATGAATTTCAATCACTAAGAGATTTCCTTTCGTCACTAACTCTGACGACGCTGATCGATTTTCCTTTTACGCTGCTCCTACTACTGGTTATCGGCATCATCGGTGGCCCGCTGGTCTGGGTTTCCATACTCGCCTACCCTATCGCCCTGTTGGCGAGCTGGGCGATGCAAAAGCCGCTGTCCGCCACCATTGAAAAAACGATGCACCTTGCCAGTGAACGGCAGGCTACGCTGATCGAAACCTTGAGCTGTCTGGACGCGATCAAAGTCAATAATGCGGAAAGTGAACGGCAGCACCAGTGGGAACAGACCATTGGCAGCCTGAGCAAGCTGGAAATGCGCGCCAAAGCACTGTCTTCACTGGCGGTAAACCTGACGCAGTGGTTCCAGCAATTTGCCGGTGTTGCCATGATTGTCGTCGGCGTCTATATGCTGATTAACGGCAAACTCAGTATGGGTGGATTGATTGCCTGTTACATGCTGAACGGCAGAGCGCTAATGCCGTTGGGCCAGTTGTCTGGCTTGGTCAGCCGTTACCAGCAGGCGCGTTTGACGATGCAAACCACCGAACAGATGATGCAGTTGCCGCAAGAGCGTAACGATAACGAACGTCCGTTGAAGCGTGAGAGCATCCGAGGTGGCATCGAATTTCGCGATGTGACGTTTAATTATCCAGAACAAAAAACCAGTTCGCTGCAAGGCATTAGCCTGACTATCGCGCCTGGCGAGAAAGTGGGCGTCATCGGCCGCAGCGGTTCAGGCAAAAGCTCGCTGCAAAAACTGATCGTAAACCTCTATCAACCTAATACCGGTAATATTCTGATCGACGGCGTCGATGCTCGTCAGTTAGATGTCAGCGATTTACGCCACAATATCGGCTATGTTCCTCAGGATATTCAGCTATTTAGTGGTTCTCTGCGCAATAACCTGATTAGCGGTGCACGCTATGTAGAAGACGAAGCAATGTTGCGGGCCGCAGAAATTTCAGGGGTGAACGAGTTTGCTCGCCTGCACCCGGATGGCTATAACCTTCAGGTTGGTGAACGCGGCCAACAGCTTTCAGGCGGTCAGCGTCAGGCTGTCGCAATAGCCAGAGCGCTGCTGCTCGATCCGCCGATTCTGGTGCTGGATGAACCCACCAGCTCGATGGATAACACCAGCGAAGATCGATTAAAACAAGCTCTGGCCCCCGTGATTAGAGAGAAAACGCTCTTACTGGTCACCCATCGGGTTTCCATGCTGGCACTGGTCGATCGTTTAGTGATTGTCGACAGAGGTAAAATTATTGCTGATGGGCCGAAAGCAATCGTGATGGATGCGTTGAAGAAGGGGCAGATCAATGCGTCTCGGTAAATATATCAAACGAATCAAACGGTATTTTGTCGGCGGAGATGAAGAGAGCCTGCAAACGATGCCAGAAGTCAGCCGAGCAATGGCTGAGGATTCGCCACGATCGATTCGATTCACGCTCTGGGCTATCGGTGCTTTTTTCCTGTTTTTCATCCTGTGGGCCGGGCTCGCGAATATCGATGAAGTCACTCGCGGCGATGGTAAAGCCATCCCATCTTCCCGACTGCAAAAAATCCAAAACCTGGAAGGTGGCATTATCACGGAAATGTTCATTCGTGAGGGACAGGTCGTCAATGCAGGCGATCCTTTGCTACGCCTTGACGATACGCGCTTCGCCTCTAACGTCGGTGAAACCGAAGCCGATCGGCTTGCGCTACTGTCACGAATTGAACGCCTGAATGCCGAAATCAACGGCCAAGAGCTCGTACTTTCCGAAGAAATCACGACGCAAGCGCCTAAAATCGCGGCAGGAGAAAAAGAGCTTTATAACAGTCGCCGCCAGCAGTTGCATAATGAGATATCCGGTCTGGAAGAACAGTTGATCCAGCGCCAGCAGGAACTGCGGGATTTCTCAGCCAAGGAAATTCAGTTCCGCAATAGCCTAAGCCTGCTCCAGCAAGAAATTAAAATGTCGGAACCGCTGATTGCGGAAGGCGCCATTTCTAAAGTAGAAGTTTTACGCCTGCGCCGTGCTGAGGTTGAAACTCGTGGCCAGCTTGATTCCATCAAGCTCTCCATTCCTCGGGCGGAGTCTGCGATTAAAGAGAGTGAGAATAAAATAGAGGAAACGCGCAGTCGCTATAAAAGCGAGGCGTTATCTCAGTTGAGTGAAGCACAAACCAACCTGAACAAAATTGAAGCCACAGGTAAAGCGCTCGAAGATCGGGTAAACCGAACGCTGGTTGTCTCCCCAGTTCGCGGTATCGTGCAGCAAGTTCTGGTGAATACCATCGGGGGCGTGATTCAACCGGGTAGCGATCTGGTAGAAATTGTTCCGCTAGATGACAAACTGTTGGTGGAGGCTAAAATTCGCCCTCAGGATATTGCGTTTTTACATCCCGGTCAGGACGCCATCATAAAATTAACGGCCTATGACTACACCATCTATGGTGGCCTAAAAGGTCAGTTGGAACAAATCAGCCCGGACACCGTCACTGATAAAGAAGGGAATAGCTTTTATATAATTCGCTTACGGACTGATAAGAATTATTTAGGTTCAGCCGATAAACCACTTCTCATCATTCCAGGCATGGTAGCCTCCGTGGATATAATCACGGGCAAGAAAACTATCCTCAGCTATTTGTTAAAGCCGATTATTCGCGCAAAAGCTGAAGCACTACGAGAAAGATAATAAAAAAAGGGAAAGGTAGGAGAAAAGCGCTCAACGGAGCGCTTTTTTTTATTTCATTTATCAATGATCGTTCATATTGTGATAAATCTGAGTTTGACTGCGCCCCATAGCTTTAGCCTGATACATAGCGGAATCGGCATTAATTGCCAATGTCAGAGAATCGGTACCGTGCTCTGGATACAGCGCAATACCGATACTGCACGATATATCCAACGTTTTTCCATCGATCTCAAAAGGTTTGTTCAATGCGTTATGAATTTTGTCTGCAACATAGAGTGTATTATCAATTTCTTTAATGCCCTGAAGCAAAATAATGAATTCATCACCACTACGGCGATAGACCGTATCCGAATCCCGAACCGCACCACGCATACGCGCAGCCGCTTCTTTTAATAGCAAATCCCCAACAGCATGCCCAAACGAATCGTTTATCTGCTTAAATTTATCGAGATCCAAGAACATCAGTGCAATTTTTCTACCCGTTTGTTTGGATAGCAGGATCGCCTGTTCCATTTGTTCGGCAAACGTCAGGCCATTAGCCAGTGACGTTAATGAGTCATAGTGCGCCAGCTGCCGATAGTGTTCCTCGCTACGCCGCAGCATATCAATCGCATGATATCGCTCTATCGCGATCGCAATCAGCTGCGCCGACTTCTCGATAGAGAAAATTTCCTCTTCAGTTGGAACATACACTTTACGATGATAAACGCTTAAAACCCCTAATATTTCTTTGTTCTGACCAATGATAGGTTCAGACCAGCAGGAACGCAGTCCGGCATATAATGCGAGCCCTTTATATAAAGACCAATGCGGATGCACGGAAATGTCATCAGCAATTACGCGTTTTCCGGTATGGGCTGCTGTACCAAAAGAAGCCACACCATCGGCAATTTTCACGTTGTGGATGGCATTTTTATAAAAACCTGGCAAGCTCGGTGCCGATCCCAGCGTCAAACATTTCTTTTCTTTATCGACGAGCAATACAGAACAAACAATACGGCCAGGATTTTTTTCCTCAACGCTAAAAATGATCGCATCCAGGATGTCTTTCAGCGGCGCACCGCTTGATAACAGCTCCAACGCACGATTGTATGAATTATCATGATGTTCCTGCGATTTCCGCTCTGTAATATCTAACTTAATGCCGACGTACTGGGTCGAGTTACTTGCCTTATTATATATTTTAGCGATATTGGCCTTTTCCCAATACAACTGTCCATCTTTACGCCGGTTAACGAATTCACCGCTCCAAATATTACCTTTATTTATGGTCGCCCACAGATCTTCATAGACGCTGGCGTTGGTCATGCCAGAGTTTAATATATTCGTTTTTTTACCGATAACTTCATCCGGCATATAGCCAGACATGGTAATGAACTGGCGATTGACGTAAATAATTTCACAATTTTCATCTGCGATCATAATTGAGGCAGGGCTATATTCCATCGCAAAAAAAGTCATGTTGAGGAAGTCTTGTTTTTTCTGCTCAGCTTTAAACTTTTGTTTAATTTTTCTATTTTTTATAGAAGAAAACAATAACAATAGCAATAGTAAGGTTATTATAATTTCATACACAATAACACTCTCCTCAGGCCCGAGTGGTCCTGATCGTACAAATCACAATGCTGATGACGAAAAATCCCGGTAACAAGCGCCTACCCCGTAGATTTTCAGGATGAGTGCATTTCCGGAGAGCAGAAAGGATGAAAGAAAAAATGCTCCATGAATCAGGAGTGTTTAGAAACATAGCAACATAAGCATAAAGCCCTCGCATATGACTGTGCGCAGATAAAAACAACAAATTCAAAAGAGTATCTTAATTTAATAGGAGTAATTGTTCGGGTTATAAGCTTCTCTAATGGAATAAAAAAATATTCCTAAGGGTACATAGCGATATATTCTGAACATCAAATTTTTGTAAGCAAATCAATTATACCAATAAGTATCATTGTTTTAATCAACAAAATCTATCACAAAGTGATTTTTGATCGTTAGCAGTAAACATTATATTTTTTTATCATTAAAAATCAAATAATTAAAAGAAAAAAATAAAATCATTAACGCAAGCATCTGATTATATATGTCATACTTTGATGCAGACTCCGTAGTCCTCCTCCTCCTTGTTTTTTTGAAAAAAAACACTGCCATAACAAATAAAACAAGAATTAAATAACAAAAATAAAACAATAAACAGCATTATACCTTACCAATCAGAGCGAAAAAACAGCTCGTCAGATAGGCGATATTTTGCGCAACAATGAAATATTAGGAAATATGATGAATTAATATGAAGGAAAAATATGGATGGGTATACAACGGCACTCTACTGTGTAAAGTAATAGTTTAAACAACAGGTTATCACCTAAAATTCAAGCTTCAACGTCTCAAAATTCTCAAACGGCTGGGGGCGCGAGAGGTAGTATCCTTGGGCAGCATAAGCAGGCGATGCCTGAACGATTGCCCACTCTTCCTTTGTTTCGATTCCCTCAATAACCACATAATTGCAAAAACGTGATAGCAAAGCGATCAGCGCAGGGAAAACGGTTTTCCCTTCACCACTTTGTTGCAGGAGAATGAAGAGTTCACGTGCCACTTTGATGCAATCATACTGAGCCAGCATGAGTGATGAAAAATTCGCCATACCGCAGCCGAAATCATCCAGCCACAGTGTTTGTGCTTCTGGGAGCTTGGTTAAGATTTCTTTTGGCAGCCCTCCCTGATTTTCGACCATTTCAAAACGAATCCAGGGCATTGCCGCGATCAGACGTTTGGCTTCCAGACTATTTTGCAACGCGAGTAGCGTCATACCATCAATATTGACAGAGGCAAAAAGATCGTCGCGAGTAAATCGAAAACTCCACCGAGATAAAAGTTGCAGTTGTTCTACAATAATTAACAATCGGGTTTCAACATCGATATTTGCGAAGTATTTTTCAGGAGAGATGAACTTTTGCGGCAGGGTAGGAGAAAAAACAGAAGTCAGTAACTCAATAGCCATTAATTTACCTGATGTTCGGTAAATGGGCTGAAAAGTATACCGCCGTTGGCATTGCTGCCAGTAACCAGCACTTAATGGTTCTGCATCTCCCTGTTGGAAAAATCCTGCCCCAATCTGATTAAGATGACCTTCCTGCTGCACTATGAGTTCCGCCATTAAACTGACACTATTAGTTATAAAATTATATCATACGGACATGCACCGTCATCGACTCTCCAGATGCAAACGTCATCAGCAATACCGATTAAATCAATGTCCATGATATTACAAAAATAAGTGGTTCAATATCACAACTAAATTTATTTAAATTGTAAATCAATAAATTAAAACCCAAGAAACACAGTCGCACTAGCTGATTCATACAGTTTAAAGGATAGGTATAAAACCAATTTAACGAACAGATGATAATTTTACCCTGTAACCTCACTATTTATGCTGCCAATAGGTTGCATGCTGAAAGCCTCCGAAAACGCGCGAAATCCGCAGTAAATGGCTAGGGAAGAAAGGAACATTGAAGGCAGGAGAAACCGATTTACCAGTATATTCGTCATCAATGACAGTTACGCGTGTTTAAACGAGCATCAACGGGTATAATCTGCGCCCTGTTTGTAAGGTAGAAGAGCATCATGGCGTTACTCATCACCCATAAATGCATCAACTGTGACATGTGTGAGCCCGAGTGTCCTAATCAGGCTATTTCCATGGGCATGGACATTTATGAAATTGACACCACCCTCTGTACCGAGTGTGTTGGCCACTACGACACCCCTACGTGTCAGAAGGTCTGTCCGATCGACAACACGATCATCAAAGATCCAAACCATGTTGAAGGCAATGAGCAACTGTGGGAAAAATACGTGCTCATGCACCATGCCGACAGGATTTAAGCATCCATTTACAGACGATCAGCTTTCGATAATCACGGTCGCACAAGCATAGCGTCTTTCGTCAGCCAGAGTCACATGGACGCGTCTAACGCCCATCTGTTCAGCCAGTTCTGCCGCTTTAGCAAAAAACCGCAGGCAAGGTTTACCCAGTTCGTCATTAAAAACCTCAAACTGGTTGAACGCGAGCCCGTTACGGATTCCGGTACCAAAGGCTTTTGCTGCCGCTTCTTTCACGGCAAAGCGCTTGGCGAGGAAACGAACAGGCTGCTGATGCTGCTGATAATGCATCCATTCAGCATCCGTCAGAATGCGGCGAGCCAATCGCTCGCCTGAACGTTCAATCACCGCGTCAATACGGGCGATCTCGACAATATCTGTTCCGAGCCCAAGAATCGCCATCAGCGGCGCGCTTCTCGCATCAGATTCTTCATTTCGGCAACGGCATCCTTCAGACCGCTCATCACCGCACGTCCGATAATCGCATGCCCGATATTCAATTCGTGCATTTCTGGCAAGGCAGCAATCGGTAGAACGTTGTGGTACGTCAGACCGTGTCCGGCATTGACTTTAAGCCCCTTCGCCGCAGCGTACGTCGCCGCATCACGAATGCGCTCGAACTCATGCTGACGTGCTTCGTCATCTGGCGCATCGGCATACGCCCCGGTATGGATTTCGATATAGGGTGCGCCGCTGGCTACGGCGGCATCGATTTGCCGCTTATCCGCATCAATGAAGAGTGAAACCAAGATGTTAGCCTGGCTAAGTCTGGCGACTGCGTTATCGATCTTTTCCTGCTGCCCCGCGACATCCAGCCCGCCTTCAGTTGTCACTTCCTGACGTTTTTCCGGTACCAGACAGCAAAAATGCGGCTTCACTTCACAGGCAATGTTCAGCATTTCTTCCGTAACCGCCATTTCCAGGTTCATACGGGTCTGGAGCGTTTCTCTGAGGATCCGCACATCACGATCCGTGATATGGCGGCGATCTTCACGCAAATGCACAGTGATGCCATCCGCCCCTGCCTGCTCAGCGACAAAAGCCGCCTGAACGGGATCGGGATACGCCGTTCCACGCGCATTACGCAGCGTTGCAATATGATCGATGTTAACGCCAAGCAGCAGTTCAGCCATGATAAATCCTCGGTAAAGTCATGCACGATACGTGGCAGTTTACACCGATGTCACAGCGTCAGGGTACTGAGGAGGCGGGATTATTTATCAGAAGATGCGGGTTTGGACAAATTAGCAGCAGGTACAAACTGGCGAAACAGCTCACGACTTTTCAGCGGTTTCCCCCCCAGATACGGCTTTAACGCAATGCGGGTGAACCGCTTTGCCGCCTTCAGCGTGCCGACATCAGGGAATTCACGCGACGCCAGCGAGCGTAATTCATGCCCGGTAAAACTTTTATTATCAACCACCAGGCTGGCAATAAACCCCCTTTCTTCTCGATACTGATAAGTCATGGTATCGGCAACGGGCTCACCGCTACCGGCACAATGCAGGAAATCAACGCCGTATCCCAGATAGCCCAATAACGCTAATTCAAAGCGTCTTAATGCTGGTTCGGGAGAGGCATTCTGTGCAGCAAGATGTTGTAAACAGTGGAGATAATCGAAGAAAAGAGCGGAGTAATTGGTTTCATGTTCCAGCACGCGGGACAGCAGTTCGTTAACGTATAAACCGCTATAAAGCATCGAACCAGTCAGTGGTAGCGCGAGCGAGACAGGCTCTGCGCTGCGTAATGTTTTCACTTCTCCCCGGCCACTCCAGCGCACCAGCAGCGGAGTGAAAGGCTGTAAACAGCCTTTCAGGCTAGAGCGTCGAGCTCGTGCGCCTTTGGCAAGCACACGAACTCGACCATCGCTTTCGCTAAACAGATCCAGCAATAAGCTGGTTTCGCTATAAGGTCGCCCATGCAAGACAAATGCGCGCTGCCAGCCTTCCATCGGCGTGAACCTTACAGGTCTTCGCTATAACCCAGGCTGCGCAGGGCACGTTCGTCATCTGCCCAACCGGATTTCACTTTGACCCACAGCTCAAGATGCACCTTGGCTTCGAACATCTCTTCCATATCCTGACGAGATTCGATACCAATGGTTTTAATTTTGGCCCCTTTGTTGCCAATAACCATCTTCTTCTGGCCTTCACGCTCAACCAGAATCAGGCCGTTGATGTCATAACCGCCGCGCTCGTTCGTCACGAAACGCTCGATTTCAACCGTTACGGAATACGGCAATTCTTCACCCAGGAAGCGCATCAGTTTTTCACGGATAATTTCCGACGCCATAAAGCGCTGCGAGCGATCGGTGATGTAATCTTCCGGGAAGTGATGCGTTGCCTGCGGTAAGTGTTTACGCACAATGCTGGCAATCGTATCGACATTCGTCCCCTTCTCAGCCGAGATTGGAACAACATCAAGGAAGTCCATCTGTTGGCTGAGGAACTGGATATGCGGCAGCAGCTTGGTTTTATCCGTGACGTTATCGACTTTATTGATCGCCAATAGTACAGGGAGTTTCTGATCGCGCAGCTTATTCAATACCATGTCGTCGTCGTCGTTCCAGTGTGTACCTTCAACAACGAAAATGATCAGCTCAACGTCACCAATTGAGCTGCTGGCAGCACGGTTCATCAGGCGGTTAATCGCCCGTTTTTCTTCAATGTGCAATCCCGGCGTATCCACATAAATAGCCTGATAAGGCCCTTCCGTGTGAATACCCATAATGCGGTGCCGCGTCGTCTGGGGCTTACGTGACGTAATAGAAATCTTCTGTCCCAGTAATTGATTCAATAACGTCGATTTACCGACGTTTGGTCGACCAACAATCGCGACAAAACCGCAGTGTGTCTGTACTTCGCTCATTCAAGCTCCAGTTTTTTCAACGCTTGTTCAGCCGCAGCCTGTTCGGCTTTACGACGGCTCGATCCTGTACCAATGACCGACTCACTAAAGCCGCTCACCTGACAGTGGATAGTAAATTCCTGATCGTGTGCTTCCCCACGAACCTGCACCACCAGATAGGTCGGCAGAGGTAAGTGACGCCCTTGCAGAAATTCCTGCAACCGCGTTTTCGGATCTTTTTGCTTATCGCCGGGACTGATTTCATCCAGACGCGTTTGGTACCAATTCAGGATCAAACGCTCAATATTCAGGATGTCGCTATCGAGGAAAATGCCGCCAATCAGCGCTTCGACCGTATCAGCCAAGATCGATTCACGACGAAAACCACCGCTTTTTAATTCACCGGGACCGAGGCGTAAGCACTCTCCCAGTTCGAATTCGCGCGCGATTTCCGCCAGCGTGTTTCCTCGCACCAGTGTCGCTCGCATCCGACTCATGTCCCCTTCATCAACCTTGGGAAAACGATGATACAGTGCATTAGCGATCACAAAACTCAGGATGGAGTCACCCAGGAACTCGAGTCTTTCATTATGTTTGCTGCTGGCACTACGGTGCGTCAGCGCCTGTAACAAAAGCTCGTACTGCTGAAAAGTATAGCCCAGCTTTCTTTGTAAACGATTTATCAGGATGGGATTCATGTGTTACCAATAGATCAACGATGCGTCAAAAACAGCAGCATACGGAACAGCCCTGCTTACCAATTCGGTCAAAACTGTTTCGTTTGCATTGGCTCCCCTAAGAGAGCCTGCCTTTCTGCCCGTCATACTTCGCGTTGCCTGTGCGTTAGCGTGGTTAAAACGATAACGTCTTGTCCTGCAACTCGTACTACTTAGGGCATGTTCTTCCAAAAAGAGCGTTACAGAAAATATTCTACAACGGACAGCATCAGAATGCTGCCTGTATCTTATTTCGGTTAATGCTTACTTTGATTAATGCTTATTTTTGGTTAATGAATGCCACCAATGCGACTCAAACGAACGCCGGTAGGCCATTCACCTTCCTGCTTCTCAAAGCTCATCCAGATAGCGGTGGCTTTACCGACCAGATTTCTCTCTGGTACAAAGCCCCAATAGCGGCTATCCAAGCTGTTATCGCGGTTATCACCCATCATGAAGTAGTGCCCTGCTGGGACAACCCATGTCGCAAGCTGCTGCTGCGATTGCTGGTAATAACCACCAAGCTGATCCTGCTGGCCCGGTACCAGGAGAATATTATGCGTTACATTGCCTAATGACTCTTTGCGCGCGCCCATGCGGACGCCATCCACGCTGTTGTCATTGACAGGCACTTCATAAAAACCGCTACGCGACTCCAGTCCTGTCTGGTTGAAGGTCTGAACAAAATCGCTAGGCTGTACGTTACTGTATGTGACCGCCAAGGCGGTATCACACGTCTGCTGCCCCTGACAGGATGGACGAATCGTCACCTGCTTGGTTATCGGGTTATAGCTCACGCGATCGCCCGGTACACCGACCACGCGTTTGATAAAGTCTACTTTAGGATCGGACGGATATTTAAATACCACCACGTCGCCACGCTTCGGATGACCCGTTTCGATCAGCGTTTTTTGCGTGAAGGGTTCTTTAATACCGTAGGCAAATTTCTCCACCAGAATAAAATCACCGATCAACAGCGTCGGCATCATCGAACCCGATGGAATTTGAAACGGCTCATAAATGAAGGAGCGCACAACCAATACCAAAGCCACGACTGGGAAGACGGACGCTATCGTCTCAATCCAGCCGGGTTGTTGAATAGCTTTCGATGAAACCGCGCCATCAGCCAGATCGGCACCGCTCATCGCAGCAAATTTCTTCCGGCGAGCAGGTGCCCAGATGAAACGCTCTAAACACCAGACAATCCCCGTGACCAGCGTCACCACTGCCAGAATTACGGCAAACATATTGGCCATGCCAACTCCTCAGAATTTATTTACTGTCTTTGCCGACGTGCAGAATTGCCAGAAACGCTTCTTGCGGCAGTTCGACGTTACCGACCTGCTTCATACGTTTCTTACCGTCTTTCTGTTTCTGCAACAGTTTCTTCTTACGGCTGACGTCGCCACCATAACACTTGGCCAGTACGTTTTTACGCAATTGCTTAACCGTAGAGCGCGCAATAATGTGGTTACCAATGGCGGCCTGAATCGCGATATCAAATTGCTGACGCGGAATGAGTTCTTTCATTTTTTCGACGAATTCACGGCCACGATATTGTGAATTATCACGGTGAGTAATCAGGGCCAATGCATCGACACGCTCGTTGTTGATTAATACATCAACGCGCACCATGTCTGATGCCTGGAAACGCTTGAAGCCATAATCCAGCGAGGCATAACCACGAGACGTTGATTTCAGGCGATCGAAGAAATCGAGTACCACTTCGGCCATCGGGATCTCATACGTCAACGCAACCTGATTACCGTGGTACACCATGTTCGTCTGCACGCCGCGCTTCTCAATACAAAGCGTAATCACGTTACCCAAATATTCTTGCGGCATCAGCATATGACACTCGGCAATCGGTTCGCGCAGTTCCTGAATATTGTTCAGCGGTGGCAGTTTAGACGGGCTATCAACATAAATGGTTTCTTTAGCCGTCGTTTCTACTTCATACACTACCGTCGGTGCCGTAGTGATCAGTTCCAGATCGTACTCACGCTCCAGACGTTCCTGAATGATCTCCATGTGCAGCAGACCCAGGAAGCCACAGCGGAAACCAAAGCCCAGCGCGGTAGAGCTTTCTGGCTCATAGAACAGAGAGGCATCATTGAGGCTCAGCTTGCCTAATGCGTCGCGGAATGCTTCATAGTCGTCGGAGCTAATCGGGAACAGGCCAGCGTAAACCTGCGGTTTGACTTTCTTGAAGCCCGGTAACGCTTTTTCAGCCGGATGACGCGCCAGAGTCAGCGTATCCCCTACTGGGGCACCCAAAATATCTTTGATGGCGCATACCAACCAGCCTACTTCGCCGCAGTTCAATACATCGCGGTCGATCTGCTTCGGCGTAAAAATACCGAGACGGTCGGCGTTATAAACCTGACCCGTGCTCATCACCTTAATTTTGTCGCCTTTGCGCATCGTGCCGTTTTTGATACGTACCAGCGACACAACGCCAAGGTAGTTATCAAACCAGGAGTCGATAATCAGCGCCTGCAACGGTTCATCAGGGCTGCCTTCCGGCGGCGGAATATCACGCACCAGACGATCCAGAACATCCGGCACGCCAATCCCCGTTTTTGCAGAGCAGCGCACAGCGTCGGTGGCATCAATGCCGACGATGTCTTCAATTTCCTGAGCAACACGATCCGGATCGGCAGCAGGCAGGTCGATCTTATTCAGAACCGGCACCACTTCCAAATTCATATCCAGCGCGGTATAGCAGTTAGCCAGCGTTTGAGCTTCAACACCCTGCCCAGCATCAACGACAAGCAGCGCACCTTCACAAGCGGCGAGCGAACGGGAAACTTCATAAGAGAAGTCAACGTGCCCAGGCGTATCGATGAAGTTTAACTGGTAGGTTTGGCCATCCTGCGCTTTATAATCCAGCGTGACGCTTTGCGCTTTAATCGTTATTCCGCGTTCACGTTCCAGATCCATGGAATCCAGAACCTGCGCCGCCATTTCACGCTCGGTTAAACCGCCGCAAATCTGGATAATACGGTCAGATAACGTTGATTTACCGTGGTCGATATGGGCAATAATGGAGAAATTTCGTATATGCTTCATTATAAAAATTTTTCTACCTTGATATTCCTGAAATTCTTGCCGATGGGCATGCGCATAGGTGAAAACAGCAGCGATGTTATTCCACCTGAATCGCAGCATTCTACATGTGAGAGGCGTGAAAACCTAGTCATGTCCGGTTCATTCCCCTTGATTATGACGGTTTTATTTGGAATAGCAGAACAACAAGAGGAAAGCGGGAAGTAAAGTGTCATTACGTGGCAAACATCGTGTCGAAAGATAACAAACAAGTCAGCAATGTTTCCGCACCGCGCGCCGTTTACGCTCCGGTAAACAGATCAATTTTGTAAGAGCGTGCCCGGCAGAGCGATTTGCAGGATAACGGGCTCATAACGCTTATTCTTACCCAATTGCTTCGCCCAGCGCTTCACGCTCATAAACGCCACGCCACCGCCTAGCAGCGCGCCAATAACAGCAGCCAGATCGGTGCCGAATAACGTTTGGCAAATCGCCGCACCGAGCAGCAGCCCAACCAGCGGAACGAAATAAACCAGAGCAGCGGAAAGCAGCAGCCGCCCCTCAGAAATACCCAATTCTACTTTTTGCCCCACTTCTAAAGGCCGACCGTAAGGGACATACAGCGTATTTTCGGCAGAGAGCCCGAGCTGGCTTAATAAACCCGTTCCACACGACGAGCGGGATTTACAGGTGCCGCAGCCCGAACTTGGCTCACACCGCAGCTCTGCGATGCCATCCTGCCATGACACTACCGTTGCCCATTCTTTAATCACGGTTGCGCCTTTAAAATAATGCTGTCAGCCACGCGTTTAGCCGTAGAAGGAGGAATATCGCCGACGACGGTAATCTCTCGGTTGCCTTTCATGACAGTGTGAATAGAGCGTCGCCCCGTGAGCACAGATTGTTCTTCGCTCACGTCAGAAGACGGGCTAATGTTAATCGAAAAGCTGAATAAACCATCGCTATACAGACGTGTTTCAATCGGAATGGACGAACCTGGCAACACCTTTTTGTTGTGCGACAGCTCTTTCATCCCGGCAGGTAGCCATTCCGGCACCCAGGTAAAATCACTGTTTTCCGCCGCAGGCGCGGGTAGCGCAGGAGGAAGTTTGATCCCTTCCAGCGGACGCATCACGCTCACCACATCATCGTCAACAATCAGTGATGTCGTTAAGAATTGCTCCAGCCGTTTGTCGCCATTGCGATCCTGTAAATCAATACGCAGTGGAAGTTTCGAGTCCGCATCAATCCACACCGTATAGCTGTAGCGTGTGCCATCACGTGAGATGACCCGAATGCCTAATGCCAGACGATCGGCAATACGCACCCTCCCATCAGCGGGAACAAAATCATAATAGGGAGAGAGTTTCTGGAAATCAGCAAACACCAGAGAAGGGAGAGAGTCAACAATATGGTCACTGGTAAGCGTAAATGGCTCAAAACCAGGATCGAAATAGCTGACTTCATTACCACGCTGCACGATCTCGCGTCGCGGCCCGTCCATAAACAGCAACTGCGCCAAGGCACGGTTATTCACCACTGCATGGCGATACCGTACCGACTCGAACCCCTGCAGGGTAATGTTAATAAAGGAAATTTCGTAATTCAGAGAACGAATAGCGCCATTCATCTGTTGCAGCAACGCGCCCGGCTCAACATTCTGAGCCGGGGCGAAAGTAGAATAAAACAGACTGCCAATCAGAAAACAGGCGGCGGACCAAACACGCTTCATTACCGGGGCTGTGTTCCTAATGATTGAGTACCGGGAACCTGAATTGCCGCTTGCTGATCGTCCTGCGGCAGAGCGTGCTCGGCATGCAGCCGGCGCTGTAATTCGTAGTCCTGCAAAATGGCGTTAAGGCGATTGCGCTGCATATCAGATTTCTGTTGACCGCTGTTAGGGGCAACATTTTCTGACGGCACGCCCAGACTTACTGGAGAGGCGGTGCCCATAGCGGGTAAGGTGCTGAATACGCCGGATTCCACAACCTGTTCGGCAGCATTACCCTGCTGGTAATTTTGTACGCCGACAATCACCGCTAAAGAGACGCAGGCGGCCACACCGACTTGTGTCAGTTGGCTGCCCCACGGGCGGATTTTGTGCCAGAAAGGCATCTTCGTCCACTCGACAGGTTGTGGCTGAGATTCAGGCTGCGCTTGTGGAACCAGACGAACAGGTTCTTTTTCGATTGCAGCGGCAACACGAGAAGCGATGTCCAGGTGAATCACGTTTTCACTCACATCACCACGCATCACATCACGAATTAGATGATAACTTTGCCAACTTTGCTGCAACGCGTCATCCCGTGACAATGCGCCTAACAGTTCGGAATCAATTGCTTCGCCATCCATTAAAGCGGAAAGTTTCTCTTTCTGCATACCGACACCCTTACCTTGTCAAATCCATCATTAGTCATGCGGATAGCTGAAAACGCTCGCTAGCGCTGAATAAGCGGTTGTACTTTATTATCAATCGCTTCCCGCGCTCGGAAAATACGAGAACGAACAGTGCCGACGGGACAATCCATAATCACGGCGATCTCTTCGTAGCTTAAACCGTCCAACTCACGTAGCGTAATCGCTAAACGTAAATCTTCCGGTAAAGACTCAATAGTTCGGAAAACGATGCTTCGTAATTCCTCTGACAACATTAAATTCTCAGGGTTCGATATTTCTTTCAGTGCACCCGCATTTTCATAGTTTTCCGCATCATTGGCATCAATGTCGCTGGAAGGCGGGCGGCGTCCCTGAGCTACCAGATAATTCTTGGCCGTATTCACTGCGATACGATACAGCCACGTATAGAACGCACTATCGCCGCGGAATGACTCTAACGCGCGATAGGCTTTAATAAACGATTCCTGTACCACGTCCGGCACGTCCCCTTGGGGAACATAGCGTGATACTAGGCTCGCTACCTTATGCTGATAACGAACGACCAACAAGTTAAACGATTTTTGATCGCCTTTTTGGACTCGCTCGACCAGAACCTGATCTGCCAGTTGCTCGCTCATCCGAGGTAATCTCTACTCAAACCGTTCTCCATGCATAAAATAGTACTGCCAGCTATATAAGTCATATTTAGAGCAAGCTCCTCATTAGAACCAAGACATCCAATAAAGTTCCGAGTCATCATTTTTCTTTTGCTTAGCGCCGTTACTCGTTTTTGCGATGCGTATCATCACACATTTTCTTCATCAAAAATGGTCTTCATCTGAGGCTCCACGCTTCTCCGAGGATGATACGATAAATCTGAGGTATGCGCACGATTCAGCACGCCCTACTGTTCGCTTATTTATAGCGTAGAAATGGGGCTAAAAACCAATGCAGCAATCAACCATTGGGTGCTACCATCGGATTTACTCTTCTTTTTGCACCCACGACATGACCATGCAAACGACCACTGAATACGTCTGTGATGTTTTAATCATTGGCAGCGGTGCTGCCGGGCTTTCACTGGCGCTGCGTCTGGCTTCACAAGCCAACGTGACGGTATTAAGCAAAGGCCCACTCAACGAAGGCGCAACGTTTTATGCTCAGGGCGGTATCGCCGCCGTTTTCGATGAAACGGACACAATTGACTCCCATATCGAAGATACCCTGATCGCTGGCGATGGCCTGTGTGAACGGGAAGCCGTTGAGTTTATCGCCAGCAATGCCAAACACTGCGTGCAATGGCTGATCGAACAAGGCGTGCTGTTCGATACCGAAACCAGCACCAGCGGCGAAGAGCGTTACCATCTCACGCGCGAAGGCGGGCACAGCCATCGTCGAATTCTGCATGCAGCGGATGCAACGGGCAAAGAAGTGGAAAACACGCTGGTGCAGAAAGCGCTATCTCATCCGAATATTCGGATTATGGAACGCTGCAACGCCGTCGATTTAATTACCTCGAATAAGTTGGGTCTGCCCGGCACACGCCGCATTGTCGGTGCTTATATATGGAACCGTGAACGAGAACGCGTAGAGTCCTGCCGGGCGAAAACGGTGGTTCTGGCGACCGGCGGCGCATCCAAAGTGTATCAATACACCACGAACCCCGATATTTCCTCTGGCGATGGTATAGCCATGGCCTGGCGTGCGGGTTGCCGCGTGGCAAATCTGGAGTTCAATCAGTTTCACCCGACCTGTCTGTTCCACCCGCAGGCACGAAATTTCCTGCTAACGGAAGCGCTGCGCGGTGAAGGCGCGTACCTTAAACGTCCTGACGGCACACGCTTTATGCCCGATTTCGATGCCAGAGGTGAACTGGCACCGCGCGACGTGGTCGCCCGCGCGATTGATCATGAGATGAAACGGCTCGGCGCAGACTGTATGTATCTGGATATCAGCCACAAGCCCGAAGCCTTCATCAAACAGCACTTCCCCACTATCGATGAAAAGCTACAGTCTCTTGGCATCGATCTGACACGTGAGCCGATACCGATCGTGCCCGCAGCACACTACACGTGCGGCGGCGTGCTGGTCGATCAACATGGTCGTACCGATCTTGACGGCCTGTATGCGATTGGCGAAGTCAGCTACACCGGATTGCATGGCGCAAACCGCATGGCATCCAACTCATTACTTGAGTGTCTGGTTTACGGCTGGTCAGCCGCTGAGGATATTTTGCAGCGCTTACCGCAAATCAAAGCAGTGAAAAAGTTACCGGATTGGGATGAAAGCCAGGTCGATAACTCAGATGAACAAGTGGTGATTCAGCATAACTGGCACGAGCTACGTCTGTTTATGTGGGATTACGTTGGAATCGTGCGGACGACTAAGCGACTGGAGCGGGCACAACGCCGCATCCAACTGCTTCAGCAGGAAATCAATGAGTACTACGCCCACTTCCGCATTTCCAACAATTTGCTGGAACTGCGTAATCTGGTGCAGGTCGCTGAACTCATCGTCCGCTGCGCATTGGAAAGAAAAGAAAGCCGCGGGCTGCATTACACTCTGGATTACCCAGATCAGTTCGACGCCCCAACGCCAACTATTCTGGTGCCGTAGTTCATAAAAAATAGTTCACTCAGCAAAGGCAGGCGCAGCAATAAGGCGTCTGCCATCTACATAAAGAGATAAAAATCTTTTGTCAGCCGCTGGAAATCCGTCGAATATCCCCTTTCTGCATCACGAATGACCAGTGAGGAATTCACACATTCTCTTTCCTGACGAGACAGCGCCAGCAAAACGCGATGCGCAGGTTTCTCTTCCTGCTCCGATACGTGAAGCTGCTGGTGAACGTGCCAATTGTGCTGCTGCGCCAGCGGAATAAAATGCTCAGCAACCTGAACCGGCAGCACCACGCAGAAAAGCCCTTCAGGCATCAGCAGTTGATGAGCACAGCGCAACAGCGCTTCATGGGTTAACAACGTGGTATAGCGAGCCTGATCGCGCTGATCCGACCCGCACGCGATCCCCGGCGGGAAATAAGGCGGGTTACTGATAATCAACGAATAGTCGACGGCTCGCGTCTCAGCAAAACTGACGATATCCTCAGCATACACCGTGATTCTGTCAGCCCATGGCGAAGCAGCAACGTTTTCTTTCGCCTGATCGCTGGCGGCGCTATCCAGCTCGACGGCATCAATCGGAACATGCGGTTCAGAACGTTGCGCCAGCATTAGCGCGAGAAGGCCGGAGCCGCTGCCAATATCCAGAATCCGTGTGGCTGAAGACACCGGCGTCCAAGCACCCAGCAAAATTCCGTCGGTTCCCACCTTCATGGCACAGCGATCGTGCGCTACAAAGAATTGCTTGAAGGTAAATCCATCCCGACGCAGTGTCAGTTTATTATCAGCCTGATGATTCATGAAAATAAGATTCCAAACGCAAACCGCAGTAGCATAGGTGAAACATCAGTACAGGAAAAGTGCCGATGCCTGCTTAAACAGGTGAAGAAATCGGCCAATCCGTCTATAATCGGCGCCCCAAATAGAGGTAGACCATGACTGTAACCAATTTTTCCGAGCTTGATCTTGATGAAAGCCTGTTAGACGCCCTGCGCGACATGGGCTACGAGCGCCCGACCGTGATTCAAGCTGAGGCGATCCCTCCGGCGATGGAAGGCCGCGACGTACTGGGCTCCGCGCCAACAGGAACAGGTAAAACCGCCGCCTATCTGCTGCCGGTTTTGCAGCATCTTATCGATTTCCCTCGTAAAAAATCGGGTCCACCTCGTATTCTGATCCTCACGCCAACCCGTGAACTCGCCATGCAGGTAGCCGATCAGGCGCGAGCGTTTGCAGCGCATACGCATCTGGATATCGCCACGATCACCGGCGGCGTGGCCTACATGAACCACGCGGAAGTCTTCAGTGAAAATCAGGATATCGTCGTCGCGACGACGGGCCGCCTGCTGCAATACATTAAAGAAGAAAACTTCGATTGCCGCGCGGTAGAAACGCTAATTCTGGATGAAGCAGACAGAATGCTGGATATGGGCTTCGCTCAGGATATTGAACACATCGCTGGAGAAACCCGCTGGCGCAAGCAAACGATGCTGTTTTCTGCGACGCTGGAAGGGGACGCGATCAAAGATTTCGCCGAGCGCTTGCTCAACGAACCCGTTGAAATCGAATCCGACCCATCGCGTCGGGAACGTAAAAAAATTCTGCAATGGTATTACCGCGCTGACGATCTCAAACACAAAACGGCGCTGCTCTGCCACCAGTTAAAACAACCGGATGTGACGCGTTCTATCGTCTTTGTACGCAAGCGTGAGCGTGTGCATGAGCTGGTTGCCTGGCTACGTGAAGCGGGCATTAACTCCTGCTATCTCGAAGGCGAAATGGTGCAGGCAAAACGTAATGAGGCGATCAAACGTCTGAGCGACGGGCGTGTCAACGTGCTGGTGGCAACCGATATCGCCGCGCGCGGTATTGATATTGACGATGTCAGCCACGTATTTAACTTCGACTTGCCGCGCACAGCCGATACTTACCTTCACCGTATCGGCCGCACTGGCCGCGCGGGTCGCAAAGGCTGTGCTATCTCTTTCGTCGAAGCGCACGACCATCTGCTGCTGGGGAAAATCAGTCGCTACTTGAATGAACCGCTAAAACCGCGCGTCATTGAAGAACTCCGCCCAGCGACTAAAGCGCCAAGCGCCAAAACGACGGGGAAACCGTCGAAAAAAGTGCTGGCTAAGCGACAAGAGAAAAAAGAGAAGGAAAAAGAAAAAGTTAAGGTAAAAGTTCGTCATCGCGATGCTAAAAATATTGGTAAGCGTCGTCAACCAACGCAGAAAACCGACGAACCCTCTGCCGAGTGAAATCTCGATAAAATAGAGACATAAAAAAAGGGAGCTTCGGCTCCCTTTTTGTTAAGGCTTGAGTAACAGCTTACAGGCTTGCGGTAAAAGTACGAGCGATAACGTCGCGCTGCTGCTCTGGCGTCAATGAGTTGAAACGCACAGCGTAGCCAGATACGCGGATCGTCAGCTGCGGATAGTTTTCCGGATGCTTAACGGCATCTTCCAGCGTCTCACGGCGCAGAACGTTTACGTTCAGGTGCTGACCGCCTTCCACACGCACTTCAGGTTTGATTTCCAGCGGAATTTCACGATACTCGATCTGACCCAGATCGCTCACCGGAACGATTTGATCTTCGCTATAACCCGATTTAGCACACACGCAACGCGCCTGTGATTTTTCTTCATCCAGCAACCAGAAAGAATTGATCAGCGCGCTGTCGTTAGCCTTGGTGATTTGAATACCAGTAACCATAATTGCCTCCGTAAAACGGCGTGTTATTGTCTTAGTTAAAAACGAACGTAGTTAAAAACTGACTTAGTTAAAACTGACTGAGTTAAAAACGGTTTTAGTTAAAAACGGCCAGATTTCGTCACGATCGTATAAAACTGTTTGTATCTACCCCCTTATATACCAGCCTGATAACGGGACATCCTTGACTTAAATCAATTTTAAAACCCCACCACTTAACTACGCGAAGGCAATTTATTGTTTTATATCAATATTACCAAGACTCCTAATTGCAAATATTTTTGTAAATTTTCAATTTTTTTTCAAAAAAGGCGTTTTCGTTGCGACAACAACGGTTACGGTTTTACCTCGGCACGATAGATCGGTAAGCTACCCGCAACACCATTCAACCTGTAAAAAAAGAGTGCATGATGGCGACCTCTCTCACCTGGCATGACGTGCTGGCACAAGAAAAGCAGCAGCCTTACTTCATTAACACCCTTGAATTCGTTGGGAAAGAACGTGCAGCGGGTAAAACTATCTACCCTCCGCAGAAGGATGTTTTCAACGCATTCCGCTTTACCGAACTGCATCAGGTCAAGGTCGTCATTCTGGGACAAGATCCCTATCACGGCCCAAATCAGGCACACGGACTGTCGTTCTCGGTACGTCCTGGCGTACCCGCTCCACCTTCTCTGGGCAATATTTATAAAGAATTAGCGAGCGATATCCCTGGGTTTGAAATTCCACGGCATGGTTTTCTACAAAGCTGGGCGGAGCAAGGCGTTTTACTGCTCAACACGGTATTAACCGTTGAAGCCGGACAGGCGCACTCGCATGCTAACTTGGGCTGGGAAACGTTTACTGACCGCGTCATCGCGGCATTGAATGAGCAGCGGGAAGGTCTGGTCTTTCTGCTATGGGGCTCGCATGCACAGAAAAAAGGCAACATCATCGATCAGCAGCGTCACCATATTCTGAAATCACCGCACCCTTCCCCTCTATCTGCACACCGCGGTTTCTTGGGTTGTAAGCATTTTTCGCAGGCTAATCAGCTTTTGGAACAGCAAGGGCTGTCACCAATAGACTGGACGCCAAGGCTCCCAGAAGAGGCTTAAGCGATAACGGTTTGGTTGTCTTCAAAAAATGAAGGCAGCCAACTGTCGTTTACAAAGAATGATTTACAAAGAATCGTTTATAAAGAATGGTTTACAAGGAATCGCTGACAAACGTATTAAGCAAATGAAAAACGTTAATTGAATAGGGAGAAATTGAAAAAGCGGAATGAAATAAGAAGTAATGCAACGATTTGGTGGAGCTAAGCGGGATCGA
>NZ_JACDSF010000048.1:26142-29101 GCF_013449685.1 Pectobacterium brasiliense
CTCTCCCAGCTGAGCTATAGCCCCGTATCTTACAGCATCACCGTTAAAGCAAGTACTGTGCGAACGCGTCGCATAATATGAAACCCGATTCGCAGTGTCAACGGCTAAATCCGGTTATCCGATTAACCGCTGAAAAAGACGCCAAAGGTAAGAAAAAACAGGCGGCCATTTCGATGTCATCTCATCATAAGCGCAATAAAAAGCTGCTAACGATAACGCGATTTATTATCATCACTTCACGTTACGCTTCTGCCTCCTATATAAGCCCCAGCACATGCGCTATTTTCCTATGATTGTATTTTCTATGATGGTATCTGCCTCTGGCATGTTGTCTGTTCGGGCGCAGCCCACCATTCCTGATATGACCGAACAAGCAAAAGCTCAATTTGAGATCAGGCAAATTGAGATGAAAAGCGATGCGCAGCATGCTTATCGGCTTTTCATCGCACTTCCCCGCCAACCGGCACCTGAAGGCGGTTATCCGGTTCTGTATATGCTGGATGGCAATGCTCAGTTTCCCGTTGCCGTAAATAGCTATAACGCAAAAAATGGCGCGGCACCGCTGATTGTCGCCGTAGGTTATCCGATCGATAAGCCTTACGATGTCCCCGCCAGAACGCGTGACTACACGCCACCGACAACGCTCACCGACCCAGATTTTGCCGCAGGCGGCGAAGCTGAGGCGTTTTATCAATTCCTACAATCCACGGTAAAACCCTGGGTTGAAGCGAACTACGCCGTGAATAAGCAAAAACAAACGCTGGCCGGGCACTCTTTCGGTGGTCTGTTTACGCTCTATACGCTTTTTAACCACACCGAATCTTTCCAGCGTTATGTTGCCGCAAGCCCGTCTATCTGGTGGGGAAATGGCGTTGTGATTCCGGCAAGAACGCAGCTAATCGCTACACCGCCACAATCCATTACCGTCACGGCAGGGGCAAATGAAGATGAGCCAGCCAAAACGCAGGCGGGTAAAGCTGTTGATGAAAAGCGGGCAGAGCGTCTCAGCCAAAGAAAAATGGTGGAAAGAGCAACAGCGCTGGTCGCGCAGCTCAACGAACAAGGCACAAAAGCCGACTTTATTCTGTTCCCCGGTAAAGGGCACGGCGACGTGATCCCCGATGCCATCGGTAAAGCGGTTGCTATCGCCGGCCAATAATGCGCTAAGTCATAAAATAAGAAGCCCCAGCATTTGGCCGGGGCTTCTTGTCTATTCATGCAGTAGGGCTTATTGCTGCGCTTCACGCTCAGCAATGAACGCCAACGCTTTATCAATACGCGCCAGCGAACGCTGTTGACCAATCGCATGCACAGTCACGTCAACGCCCGGAGACTGACCCGCGCCGGTTACCGCAACGCGCAGTGGCATACCGACTTTACCCATGCCCTGACCCAGCTCGTCCGCCGTGCCCTGAATGGCGTGATGGATATTCTCCGGCGTCCAGCTCGTTATCGCGGCCAGCTTCTCGCGTACCAACTCAAGCGGCTGACGGGCAACTGGGCGCAGGTGTTTCTTCGCAGCATCGGCATCAAACTCAGCAAAATCTTCATAGAAATAACGGCAAGAGTCCGCCATTTCTTTCAGCGTCTTGCAACGTTCGCCCAGTAAGCCAACCAGTTCGCTCAGCTGCGGCCCAGTGCAGGTATCAATTCCAGCCTGCTCGATATGCCATGACAGATGCGTCGCCACGTATTCTGCGGGTAAATGATTAATATAGTGATGGTTCAACCATTGCAGCTTCTCAGTATTGAAAGCGCTCGCCGATTTGTTGACGGCATCCAGCGAGAACAGCGATGTCATCTCATCTATAGAGAAGATTTCCTGATCCCCAGACGACCAGCCTAAACGCACCAGATAGTTCAGCAGTGCTTCCGGCAGATAGCCGTCATCGCGGTATTGCATTACCCCCACAGCGCCGTGACGCTTGGACAATTTCTTACCGTCGTCGCCCAGAATCATCGACACATGCGCATATTCCGGCACCGGTGCACCCAGCGCTTTCAGGATGTTGATCTGACGCGGCGTGTTGTTGATATGGTCTTCACCACGGATAACGTGCGTGATTTCCATATCCCAGTCATCGATAACGACACAGAAATTGTAGGTTGGTGAACCGTCAGTACGACGGATAATCAGGTCATCGAGCTCCTGATTGCTGAATTCGATCGGCCCGCGAATGCGGTCATTGAAGATAACCGAGCCTTCCTGCGGGTTGAGAAAACGCACGACATGCGGTTCATTATCAGCATAATGTTCGTGAGAGCCACGGCAACAGCCGTCGTAACGCGGCTTTTCGCCGTTTTCCATCTGCTTTTCACGCAGCGCTTCCAGACGTTCTTTAGAGCAATAGCATTTATATGCTGTACCGTTTTCCAGCATCTGATCGATTACGGCGTTGTAACGGTCAAAACGTTTAGTCTGGTAGTACGGGCCTTCATCCCAGTTCAGGCTCAGCCAGTTCATACCATCCATAATGGCATCAATCGCGTCCTGAGTTGAACGCTCCAGATCGGTATCTTCAATACGCAGCACGAACTCGCCGTCATGATGACGGGCAAACAGCCAGGAATACAGTGCGGTACGAGCGCCGCCGACGTGGAGATAGCCAGTAGGACTAGGGGCGAAACGGGTTTTGATTTTCATTTGGGATTACAGCCTTATTACGCAACGGCTGTCGGCATACACCGACATAAGCTCAGAGAACAAAAGTGGGCAACATTCTATCACTCTGCTTCGATTCCTCAACGCCGTAACATGCCGCACAGGCTTTTATTCTGATAGCAATGGCAAGATAACAGGCTGAATTGCGCAAGGATGCAGCACCAACGGCGATAAATACGACGTCTTGACTAATTTTGCAACGAACAATCATTTTAGTTTTAAAAAGCGTTGACTCACATTCAAGGATCCCTATAATGCGACTCCACACAGCGGGGGTGATTAGCTCAGCTGGGAGAG
>NZ_JACDSF010000048.1:29279-84173 GCF_013449685.1 Pectobacterium brasiliense
CTGCACGACCCACCACTTCCGCAAGGTGATTCCTCTCTGAAGTAAATCCACCCAATGTTATGTATTGCACGTGTCGTGTAGGTGAGAACCTGCGCTCAGGTTTGAGCCGAGCGAAGCGAAACAGCAACGCGCTAGCGTTGACCCCAAAGGGGCGAGGCCAAAGGCCGAGTCATCCTGCACGACCCACCACTTCCGCAAAGTGATTCCTGTCTGAAGTAAATCCACCCAATGTTATATATTGCACGTGTCGTGTAGATAAAATTCTACTCAATTGCTCCGCATTAATTTTATTAATATTCAATAAAATACCGCAGCCTTACTCAGCTACGGCACCTAAATATCATGCCAGTACGGCTAAATCCGCAGCATCAAAACCGCGTAATTGATCAGTCTGACCAGAACGCACTTTTTGTACCCATTGCGCATCAGAAAGCAGGACTCGTCCTACCGCGATCAGATCAAACTCCTGTCGCTCCATCCGCGCATGCAGATTGTCCAATGCCGCCGTGCCAGAACCTTCACCACCAAACGCAGCAAAGAAATCCGAGCTCAACCCCACCGAGCCAACGCTGATTGTCGCCGCACCTGTCAGTTTTTTCGCCCAACCGGCGAAGTTCAGCCCTTCCGTCCCATCAACCTGCGGGAATTCAGGCTCCCAGAAACGACGCTGGGAACAGTGAAGAATATCCACACCGGCCTCAACCAGCGGCGCTAGCCAGTCCGTCATCTCCTGTGGGGAACTCGCCAGACGCGCGCTGTAGTCCTGCTGCTTCCACTGACTCACACGCAGGATCAGCGGGAAATCCTCACCAACAGCGGCCCGGACAGCACGAATTACCTCAGCGGCAAAGCGAGAGCGTTCGCGGATCGTTGCGCCACCAAAGGCATCTTCACGCTTATTCGTGCCCGACCAAAAGAATTGGTCGATCAGGTAACCATGTGCACCATGCAGTTCCAGCGTGTCAAAACCCAATCGTTTTGCATCCGCCGCAGCGCGAGCAAACGCCGCCACGGTATCAGCGATATCTTCTTCGGTCATCACCACACCGCGAGGCTCATCTGGACCGACGATTCCCGAGGGGCTTTCAACAGGCGCATCGGGCTCCCAGCCACGTCCATGGGTTGACCCCGTATGCCAAATTTGCGGCCCAATACGTCCACCAGCGGCATGAACCGCTTTCGCCACCGCGTCCCAACCGGCCAATGCGGCTTCGCCATGAAAAAGCGGGATTCCTGACATATTACGCGAAGCGGGACGATCGACTACCGTTCCCTCTGTCAGAATCAGCCCAACTCCCCCTTCGGCACGGCGGCGATAATATTCAGCCTGCGCTGCGCCAGGAATGCCATTTTCAGCCATACCTCGCGTCATCGGTGCCATAACAATGCGGTTAGGAAGGGTTAACCCTTTCAACGTGAAGGGACTAAACAGAACATCATCAGACATAAATATTTCCTTTTATGATTTAACGCTATCGCGGCGTTGAATATCGATTAGAAACTCAATTCATGCGGTTGTACAACAACTCTTGCCACATAACGCATCGTAACATCACCCTATATCTGGATTTTGATTATTCAGACCGAGTTCCTTTTTCATAACATCTTGTTATTGCATTATTCCCATCCATCATTAGACCGCCACAATCGCGGTGCTATGCTTATCTGCGTTTACGATATTCACGTAATTTTTTGACAGAAAATATCAAATTTATTGGTTTTCTATTCAGCCCCTAAATCGACGACACTGCCGCACTATACAAAGCATTGCCAACAAGAACTTTTTGCTCACTTATGAGGTTGTCTATTATGATTTCTCAGTTGAATCAGTGGTTCACGCGTTTAACCGATCATCCTGATGCAGGTAAACTTTTACTGCGTTTAACCGTGGGTATTCTGCTGCTGTTTCACGGCGTAGCAAAAATTGAGCACGGTGTAGGCTGGATCGTACAGATGCTGCAAGGCGCAGGTCTGCCTGGTTTTATCGCTTATGGCGTTTATATCGGCGAGGTTGTTGCTCCGATTCTGATTATTCTGGGCGTATTTACCCGCATTTCTGGCCTGATTGCCGCGCTGACGCTGGTTGTAGCGACACTGATGGTTGGCACAGGTAAATTCTTCACCCTGACTAAAGTGGGTGCCTGGGCGCTGGAAGTGGAAGCGCTGTATTTCTTCGCGGGCATTATCATCATGCTGGTCGGTAGCGGTCGCTATTCTGTTGCCTCTAACCCCGCTTATCGCTAATCCTTGCCACCCAGCAGGTGTTGACGACAAAAGCAAAAAACCCGCGGATTCGCGGGTTTTTTATTTCGATGCCGTATCGATCAAATTTCCCAATCGTGGCTATAACGCTTGGGTTTGAACTGAATCACATCGCCTTTCTGTAGCCCGTGCAAACTTGCATCGTCTTTTGCAACTTCCGCTTCAATCAGTTCAGACTGCTCACCCAGCTTCAACGACAGACGCGTCAAAGCACCGAGTGGGCGAATATCTCGCACTGTCACTGCCTGATAGCCTTCCTGCGCCTGAACGGATAACGACACTTCATGCGGACGGAACAAAATCGTCTCTTCCGTCTGCGCCACTTTCAACCGGTTACTGTCGCCAAGGAAATGGTAAACAAACTCGCTGGCTGGGTTGTTATACACCTCCGCTGGCGTGCCGATTTGTTCAATCACACCTTTGTTCATCAGCACGATGCGGTCGGCGACTTCCATCGCTTCTTCCTGATCGTGCGTCACAAAGACTGACGTCAGATCGATATCTTCATGCAGTTGAGACAGCCAGCGGCGCAACTCTTTACGTACCTTGGCATCCAGTGCGCCAAAAGGTTCATCCAGCAGCAGGATGCTCGGCTCGACGATCAACGCACGCGCCAGTGCAATACGCTGGCGTTGGCCGCCGGAAAGCTGTTCAGGATAGCGATCCCCCAGCCAATCCAGCTGTACCAAATTCAGCAATTCATGCACTTTCTTTTCGATTTCACTCTTTGATGGCCGGATATTTTTCGGCTTCATTCGCAGCCCAAACGCCACGTTATCGAACACCGTCATGTGACGGAACAGCGCGTAGTGCTGGAATACAAACCCCACGTTGCGTTTACGCACATCGTGAACGGACACATCCTGGCCGTGGAAAATAATACTGCCGCTATCCGGCTGTTCCAGCCCGGCGATAATACGCAGCAGTGTTGTTTTACCGCAGCCCGATGGCCCCAACAACGCCACCAGCTCGCCGCTGTGGATCGACAAATTAATCTCGTTCAGCGCCCGGAACTGACCAAATTGTTTATTAATATTGCGAATCTCAATGCTCATTTTTGGCCAACTCCTGTTGTTTCTCTATTTGCTTCGTCAATCGGCTTTCACTCCACTGGCGCAGCAGCAGCACTACCAGTGACATAATTAGCAGAAGGATCGCCACGCTGAAAGCCGCAACGATGTTGTACTCGTTATAAAGAATTTCAATATGCAACGGCAGCGTGTTCGTCAAACCGCGAATATGGCCGGAAATGACGGAAACCGCGCCAAACTCCCCCATCGCACGCGCAGTACACAACACCACACCGTAGATCAGCGCCCACTTCACATTCGGCAGCGTGATGTGCCAGAACATTTGCCAGCCATTCGCACCCAGCAGCCGAGCCGCTTCTTCCTCCTGCGAACCCTGCTCTTCCATCAGCGGAATCAACTCACGGGCAACATAAGGCAGCGTAACGAAAATTGTCGCCAGCACGATGCCTGGTACGGCGTAAACAATTTGCAGATCGTGTTCGAGCAGGAAGGGATAGATCTTACTTTGCGCCCCAAATAGCAGCACATACACCAGCCCCGCAACCACAGGGGAAACGGAAAATGGCAAATCGATCAGCGCCAGTAGAAAGCTCTTGCCACGAAATTCGAATTTCGTCACGCACCACGCTGTCGCCAGCCCGAACACTACGTTTAGCGGTACAGAAATGACGGTCGCAAGCAGCGTCAGCTTAAGTGCAGAAATCGCATCCGGCTCGGTAATTGCGTCCCAAAATGCGCCGACGCCTTTATCCAACCCCTGAGTGACGACCATCATCAGCGGCAGCACCAGAATCAGGAAAAAGACGACCCACGCGAGTGAAACCAGAATGTAATAGGCGGCGGGCTGTTTTTTTCTTTTAGCCGCGCTGGCCTGAGCGGAAATAACCTGTTCCATGAAGACCAGCCCTTACAGTTTCGGTTGAATGCGGCGCTGCAACACATTAATCAGCAGCAGCATAATGAAAGATACCAGCAGCATGAATACGCCGATCCCAGTTGCTCCTTTGTAGTCATACTGATCGAGCTTAGAGACGATCAGTAGCGGCAGAATTTCGGTTTTAAACGGAATATTCCCCGCGATAAATACTACGGAACCGTATTCCCCAATGCCGCGAGCAAAGGCCAGCGCAAAGCCCGTCAGCCACGCGGGTAACAGCGCAGGCAGCAAGACATGGCGGAAAACCTGAAGCGGACGCGCGCCAAGGCAGGCGGCAGCTTCTTCCACTTCTTTCGGAATATCGGCCAGCACCGGTTGTAGCGTCCTGACCACAAAAGGCAGCGTGACAAAAATAAGTGCCAGCGTGATACCGATGCCGGTGTAGGCAATTTTGAACGGAAACAACGAGCCAATCAGGCCATTCGGCGCATACAACGCCGTCAGCGCAATCCCCGCCACGGCGGTTGGCAGCGCAAAGGGCATATCGATCATGGCATCGATCACTTTACGGCCGGGAAAGGTATAACGCACGAGCACCCAGGCCAGCAGCGTCCCGAGAATGCCGTTAATCAACGCTGCGGCCAGCGCCGTACCAAACGAAAGCCGCAGGGAGAAAAGCACCTGACGGCTGGTGATCAGATCCCAAAACTGACCAAACGTTAGTTGGCTGGCATACAAAAACATCCCCGCCAACGGAATGAGGACAATTAATCCTAAATAGCTCAGGCTAAACCCTAACGTTAGCCCGAAACCGGGGATCACTGAGGAAGAACGTTGTGACATACCGTGCCTTTAATTTTCATACTCACTACCCAGCCAACAACTGCTTGCCGACGCGCGCAACCTGACAGAAAGGTTAAAGCGGCAGATCCTCTGCCTTCTTAACCTGAAAAAAGCCGCTAGGGTGATAGCGGCCTTAATCCGTCAGACATTAAAAACTTACTTATTAATCTCTTTAAAGATGGCGTCGAACACACCGCCGTCGTTAAAGAATTTGTCCTGTGCCGCTTTCCAGCCGCCGAAATCCTTATCAATCGTCACCAGATTCACCGGTGCAAACTGATCTTTAAACTCTTCAGCGATCTTGGCATTACGTGGACGGTAGAAATTTTTACCGATGATGCGCTGCGCTTCATCGCTGTAGAGGTATTGCAGATAGGCTTCGGCCTGCTTCTGCGTTCCCTTACGCTCAACGACTTTGTCGACAACGGCAACCGGTGGTTCAGCCAGAATCGACAGAGACGGTGTCACGATCTCAAGCTGATCGCCGCCCTGCTCTTGCAGAGACAGGTAGGCTTCGTTTTCCCATGCCAGCAGCACATCGCCTAGTTGACGTTGCACAAAGCTGATCGTTGCCCCACGCGCACCGGTATCCAGTACGGGTGCATGGCGATACAGTTCAGTGACAAATTTCAGTGCGGTTTCATCATTGCCACCCGGTTGTGCTTTGGCATACGCCCACGCCGCCAGGAAGTTCCAACGCGCACCACCAGAGGTTTTCGGGTTTGGCGTGATCACTTCAACACCCGGCTTCACCAGATCGTTCCAGTCTTTGATTTGCTTCGGATTACCTTTACGCACCAGAAAAACGATGGTCGAGGTATAAGGGGTGCTGTTGTCAGGCAGACGTGCCTGCCATTTAGGATCGATCAGCTGTTGATTCAGGTTTAAGGCGTCAATGTCACCCGCCAGCGCCAGCGTCACCACATCGGCCTGCAAGCCGTCAATCACCGAACGTGCCTGCTTTCCAGAACCGCCGTGCGAGTTTTTGATAGTGATATCTTCACCGGTGGTCGCTTTCCAATGCTTAATAAACGCCGCATTGTATTGCTGATACAGTTCGCGCGTCGGATCGTAAGACACGTTTAATAATTCGGTAGCCGCCGAGGCCACACCGGAAAACAACAGTGCTGCCGTAGCAACAGATAACCCCAGACGACGTATTGACATTCTTATCACTCCCTAATGCTCGAAAGTATCAGATGAAATCATGACGGATGTGACTGATTAATAAATTAAATAATTCGATTTGCAGGAAAAAAACGTTATCGTTTTGAACCGCGTACATGCCGCTTGAAATAGGACGGATATATCAGGCTGACAACATGGAAGTGACAATAGTGGATATAAGGAAGGGGCAAAAATATTGTTTCGCGATAATTTATGCTATCGCGTTATATTGTTAATGATTATGTAATAGTTTTCAGTCTAAGCAATTTTGTTGCTGCGGTAATATTTTACGACGGGATATGAGGTAACCCTGATGCCGCGCGGCATCAGGTGAATGCGGTGCAAGCTAAACTTGAATCATAGTGGGCGTAAA
Organism: Pectobacterium brasiliense; assembly: GCF_013449685.1. Lineage (GTDB taxonomy): Bacteria > Pseudomonadota > Gammaproteobacteria > Enterobacterales > Enterobacteriaceae > Pectobacterium > Pectobacterium brasiliense_A. Next base: position 35,833 of record NZ_JACDSF010000048.1, read on the forward strand.
ACAACGAGTCTTTCTGCCTTATTCTTCTTCGTCCAGTTGCAAAGCCACGTACAGCAGCAGACGATCGTCGAAATTCCCCAGATCTAACCCCGTCAGTTCTGAGATGCGGTTAAGGCGATATTCCAGCGTATTACGGTGGATAAACAGCGCTTTCGCCGTCGCGCCGGGCTGGACGTTGTTACGGAACCAGGCACCCAACGTCCGACGCAGCAGACCATTGCCGTCCATTGCTTTAAGCTTCGAAAGCGGACGCACCAGCTCATTTGCCTGCCAGCCGCCGCGCAGGCTGTCCAGCAGCACAGGTAACATCAAATCCTGATAGTAATAACAGCGCTGGGCGGGCATACGCTGCTTACCTACGCTCATGGTCGTTCGTGCCGTGCGGTAGGAGCGTGCGATACTGCCGGGGCCCGAAAAATAGTTCCCCAGCGCCAGCCGTACCCGTAGCCGACTGCTTTCCGCCATACGCGACATCAGCGTATCCACGCGACGTCGGTGTTCCTCTGCATCCCAGCGCCCGTGGCTGTTCAGCGCCGGTTTTAGCACCACCATTTCCGTCAGAGAAACGATAGCGATCAGGTTGTCACGTTCCGGCGTGGTCAGCAACGTCTGCAACTGCTGTAGCTCGGCCATGGCAGAGTCAACACCGAGCTGCCCGCTGTCCACTTCGATCACCGCCGCGACGCGAGGCTTATTTAGATCGATGCCTAAACGCTGCGCCCACTCCATGAGAGCGGGAGACAGATCGTCGGTGCGAATCAGGTTCAGTACCAGCTCTTCACGCAGGCGGCTATCCTGCGCCAGCATATGCAGCAGCCTCGCCTGCTCCAGCATCATTTCCGCCGTCATACAGACAAGCTCGCCGTATTGCCGTAGCTGGCTGGGATTCCCGGTCAGGCCGATGACGCCAACGATTTCACCGTCGATGCGCAAAGGTAAATTGATGCCCGGACGCACACCGTGCAGGTGACGCGCCACGGCATCATCAATATCGACGACCCGCCCCTGTGAAAGCGCCAGCAGCGCGCCTTCGTGCAGTTCCCCCAATCGTTCCTGATCGCCACTGCCGATAATCTTACCGCGAGCATCCATCACGTTGATATTACTATCAATGATCTGCATGGTCCGCGCGACAATATCCTGTGCCATCTTGGCATTGAGATGATACGACGCCATTTTTACCTCTGAGAGGAACATTGACAATTGCACCAGCATACCGCCACACGGTGCGCCACACATTGTGCAAATTAACAAAGAAACGGGAATTAGATTAAATCTGTGGAAGAACTCACAAAAGCACGTTGATAGAGCAGGAAGAAGTGGCCGAGTACCTGAATACCCGGCCAGATAGGTAACGTAACAAATTGTCTTAAAAGGTAATTATTAACGTAGACGCTGAACCGTTCGATTACTGAGCCAGCAGATAAATCGTGTCATTACCGCGACGAACGTTCAAGGCCAATACGGCTGGTTTGCTGTCCAGAATTTTACGCAACTCACCAATATTCTGTACCGGCTGTTGGTTAACCCCCAGAATAATGTCGTCCTTCTTCAGGCCAATTTTAGCCGCCGCGGAACCGGGTTTGACGTTATCCACCTTGACGCCTTTTTTGTCGTCCACCTGAGTATTGCTCAGCTCGGCACCTTCAATGCCAGAGTAGAGATTACCGGAAGCCACCTGAGCCTGATTGCTCTGTTGCAGCGTCACCTCAACCGTCAGCGGTTTACCCTCACGCAGCAGTCCCAGCGCGACTTTGCTGCCCACTGGCAGCGATCCAACCTGCGCACGCAGCGCAGAGAAGCTGCTGACCGCCTTACCATTCAGCGTGACGATCACATCGCCCGCCTTGATGCCCGCTTCATCTGCCGCTGATTTAGGTCGCACTTGACTCACAAACGCCCCGCGCTGTGCATCAACTTTCATCGCCTGCGCCAGTTCGGAGTTCAGCTCCGTCCCGGTGATGCCCAGCTCGCCGCGCTTCACTTCGCCAAATTCGACAATCTGTGCCACGACGCTTTTCACCATATTGCTGGGGATAGCGAAACCAATCCCGATATTGCCGCCATCTGGAGCAAGAATCGCGGTATTCAGCCCAACCAGCTCCCCGTTCAGGTTAACCAGCGCACCACCGGAATTCCCCCGGTTGATCGCCGCATCGGTCTGAATAAAATTCTCATAATTTTCAATATTCAACCCGCTACGCCCCAGCGCGGACACAATGCCCGATGTCGCCGTTTCGCCCAGACCATACGGGTTACCAATCGCGACGGTATAATCACCGACCCGCAGTTGGTCAGAATCTGCGACCTTAATCGCCGTCAGGTTTTTAAAGTCTTTCAACTGCACCAGCGCGATATCTGAACGTGGATCTTTGCCTAACACTTTGCCGTCATATTTGCGGCCATCGCTGAGTCGAACCTGAATCTTATCGGCGTTATCCACCACATGGCTGTTGGTCACCACGTAGCCTTTTTCTGCATTAATCACGACGCCCGCGCCCAGCGCTTGGAAATTTTCCTGCTGCGACGGCTGACCATCGTCGTCACCGTCTCCCTGACACATCGGCGATGACTGGAACGGCGATCCCTCCTGACAGAAAGGCGAGTTTTCACCAAAAAACGGCTGAAGCTGCGGTGGAATACCTTCTTTTCCCGCATTGCCCGCATGGGTCGTATGCCCTTCCACATAGATGCTCACCACGGAAGGCATGACGTTTTCCAGCATAGGGGCCAGGCTGGGTAATTGACCCGATGACGCGGCAGACGCCGCTGACTCAGCGGCATTCGCCGTGGTGGAGCCCATCGCCATCGCCAGACTTAACGCCAGCGCACTCAGAACCAGTGATTTTCTTTTCATAGGAGGTTATCTCATAGTAATCAACACGCGAGTCTTACGGCCCGTGTACCCGACACCGGGTACACTCAGTGGTCGTGCTGTATGAGATAAATATGGACCAACAAGGTTCCCGAGGGGAAGATCGTGAAGCGTAAGGAAATATTGAACGGCTTTACAAAAGTCGCGATTTCCGTTGCGGCCTGTTCATCGCTAATCTGCCGCCATCAGCTTGCGGTATTCGTCGTAGGCGTACAAATCGGTCATACCGCTGATGTAATCCTGAATCAGGCGCGCCCGATAATAATATTCACGGATGACGCGCTCGATTTCGGGTAATCCCTCCAACTCAGCAACCGCTTCACAATAGGCCAGACAGTGCTTGCTGGATAATTTGTGATAAAGCCGCGTTTCAATCGGATAGCGTTTGTGCGTATCGTCGCTAACAAGCTGGCTGAAATCCTGATAGGGCATCTCGAGCAGCGGGCTATAAATATCCAGCAGGCCGCGAATCACGCGATCCCCCTGTAGCTCCAGCTGTTCAACTTCATGATGATTAAAAACGTGCTTTAAAGCGACGCGTTTGAAAATGCCCAGCAGGCGGTTCTGTGGGCTGTCGTCCTCAAGCAACGCCTGATTGAACGAACCGGCATAAATTTCCGGCAGGTTGTCGATAAAACGCTGTGCGGAATGCGGCACCATCTGCCCCACGGTATGAACACGGAGATTCATGAAGAACTGATCGTCGTGGCTACGCCATTGAAAGCGTTCACGTTCTTTGTAAGCACGTTCAATCGTTTTAGCGAAGATGTCTTTCTCTGCCCCTGCGCCCCAATTTTCGCGCAGACGATCGTAAAGTTCGTCGATCGTCAGGATATCTTTCTCGATGGCGTCCTCAAGATCCGCGATGCAGTAGGACACATCATCGGCCGCTTCCATAATGTAACTCAGCGGGTGACGATGAAATTCGCCCATATCCAGCGCTTCACGCAGTGTGGCGACAAACGCTTCCTCTGCCAGATAGTAGCCCGGCTTCTTCATCAAATAATCGTAATCCGCCGGAAGCTCGCCATGCCAATACGCGGGACGGGTGTATTTCAGAATGCAGGCCACCTGCCCGTAGGTCAGATTAAGTTTCAGTAACGTATGCACCAGCCGGATAGCCTGTGCATTACCTTCAAAGTGACTCAGATCCTGCCGGATTTGCCCACGTAGATCGTCCAGTCCGTCCTGCTGCATCCGCAGCGTAGGCACTCTACAGTCATCGACGCGCTCTGGGGATTCACTGTCCAGATAGTGGCTATCCAGTAATTTTCTGAACCACTGATTAATCGCCGATTCGCCAAAATGCCCAAACGGCGGATTGCCGATGTCATGCATCAGGCACGCCATTTCGACCAGACTTTCAAACGGCGTTTCTCTGTCGTTCAGACCCAGCGACGCCAGCCGCCCGTCGACTTTCAGGCGGTGCAAAATCTCTTTGGCGATATAGCGGCCAACCTGCTGAACTTCCATTGAATGGGTCAGACGGGAGCGGACGGCCGCATTACGTTCTAGCGGAAAGACCTGGGTTTTTTGCTGTAAGCGGCGGATGGCAGCGGAGTTAATAATACGACCCCGATCGCTCTCAAACTGGCGCACAATCGTATATTCATCCTCAGCCGTTTTAGGTCGACTGAAATGACGCTGAAAGCTCATTTTTTTGGCGAAATCGATACCAGACATACGGTTCTCCCTATCATCCCGCTACAGCACAATAATGGACATTCCATCTCATCCCGCTAGCCATGATAGACTAACATCAGCGATATACACCTAATGCTGGTCATTTAACGATCGAGATACACGGTGCGACCACAGGGGTGAGGCATCCCTGCGGGAACCTCCCACTGTGTTTCCCCTAAAATGGGACTTCAGTGACCAGCATTAGGTATACGCCTTCCATTTATAACAGAATTTGCGGGGAACCTTATGAAAGTCGGTATTATCGGCGCGATGGAACAAGAAGTAACGCTGCTGCGCGATCGGATTGAAAACCGTCAGACCTTCCAGCGTGCGGGTTGCGAAATCTACACCGGACAAATCAACGGCGTAGACGTCGCCCTGCTGAAATCCGGTATCGGCAAAGTCTCCGCCGCGCTGGGTACCACGCTGCTGCTGGAACACAGCAAGCCAGACGTGGTCATTAACACCGGTTCCGCCGGCGGACTCGCACCGACATTGAACGTCGGTGATATCGTCGTTTCCGATGAAGTGCGCTACCACGATGCTGACGTCACGGCCTTTGGCTATGAACCCGGCCAGATGGCGGGCTGCCCTGCCGCTTTCCTTGCCGATGAAAAACTCATCGCGCTGGCGCAGGAAGTGATTGCCGAGTTGCAACTGAACGCGGTACGCGGCCTGGTTGTCAGCGGCGATGCCTTCATTAATGGCGCAGAGCCGTTAGCCCGTATCCGCACCACCTTCCCGAAAGCGATTGCCGTAGAAATGGAAGCGACGGCGATCGCCCATGTCTGCCACCAGTTCGCCGTCCCGTTTGTGGTTGTACGCGCGATTTCTGATGTGGCCGATAAAGCCTCACACCTGAGTTTCGATGAGTTCCTGAGCGTTGCAGCACAGCAATCAACGCGGATGGTAGAAGCGATTCTGGCCAAGCTGGCCGCACGCTAATCGTGACAGTCAGGCTCCTCTGCTGGCTGACTGGGCTGCTGCTCTGCTCTGTCGCTTATGCCATTCCGCAACGTGTGATCAGTCTCGCACCACACGCGACGGAAATGGCCTATGCGGCAGGCATGGGCGAGCAGTTGATTGCGGTCAGCGCCTGGTCAGATTACCCGCCAGAAGCGAAAAAGCTGGAACAGGTGGCTTCCTGGCAGGGAATCAACCTGGAGCGGATCCTTGCCCTCAAGCCCGATCTGATTCTGGCGTGGCGCGAGGGTAATCCGCAGCGGCCGCTGGAACAGCTCGCCAATTTCTCGATTCCTATCGTTTATCTGGATGCGAAGACGTTAGACGATATCCCAGCGTCACTACGACAGCTGGCAACCTACAGCCGCGATCCTGAGCAAGCCGAACGCGCCGCGACAGATTTTCAGCAGGAAATAAGTGAACTCCAGCACGCTGGCAAGGCACCTCACGCCGCACCATTGCGGGTATTCATTCAATTTGGCACTCAACCGCTGTTTACTTCTTCGCAAGCAACGCTGCAAAGCCAGATCGTTTCACTGTGCGGCGCCGAAAATGTCTTTAGCGACAGCCCGGTGCCCTGGCCGCAGGTCAGTCGTGAACAGGTGTTAAGACGCCAGCCGCAGGCCATTATTGTCGGCGGTGCGCCAGATAGAATTGCCAGCGTGCAGGCGTTTTGGCAGCCGCAATTAGCGGTTCCGGTCATCACCGTCAATGAAGACTGGTTTAGCCGCAGCGGCCCTCGTTTACGCTTGGCTGCCCGGCAAATTTGTTCTCAATTAGCCGAGTTAAGACCCACGCTTTCGTCAGCGAAGTGATTGTTAATTAACAGAGTGAAATCATAGACACTATTCCGTGTTGATTACCACCCAGCGATAAAACCAAAGCAAAACGAAATAAGAAAACGTTGAACCGATATCGGTTCTTTAAACCAGTTAGCTTTAACTATGAAAAATGCGTTGCTTTACGCAGGCTTACTTATGGCAGCCTGTAGCACGGCATATGCAGGAAGTCAGGGCGGGCAGATTAACGCTCAACTGACGATACTACCGGCGTGCGACGTAACGCCTCAGTCCGGTCAATATCAAATGTAACGTAGCTTCTGTACCACAACCTAAAATGACTAAGTCACATATTCAGGTCGATCAGGCAAAATTTTCGACCTCTGCGGCAAAAATCGCATAGGGTACGGAAACGCGTCTGATTACGGTCGAATGGTAATCACAGTAAAAACACGAGACGTATTCTTTTAATTAACGCGTCTTGTGACAGATTGCTTGTTTACTATGCCCTAAATAATTCGAGTTGCATGAAGGCGGCAACCGAGCGAATCCCCAGGAGCTTACACAGGTAAGTGACTGGGGTGAGTAANNACAAGCAGCTTGAAGTATGACGGGCATATAAAAAAACCGTGTCTTGTTGCCGAGACACGGTTTTTATTTTTCAGTCGGTCAATCACCGCAATGCAGGATCAGACGCTGAAAGAGGAACCACAGCCGCAGGTGGATTTCGCATTCGGATTCGTCACGATAAAGCGAGAACCTTCCAGACCTTCGGTATAATCCACCGCACCGCCGACCAGATATTGCAGGCTCATCGGATCAACCACCAGCGCCACACCTTGTTTCTCAATGGTCATATCGCCGTCGTTGATTTGATCATCAAAGGTAAAACCATACTGGAAACCGCTACAGCCGCCGCCTGTGATATACACACGCAGTTTCAGCTCTGGGTTTTCTTCATCAGCAATCAGGTTTTTCACCTTGCTTGCCGCCGCATCGGTAAATTGCAGAGGCAGTGCTGCTATATCATCGCTCATATTTTTACTCCCAACTCAGGGCTTATCAGGTGATAGACCCATATTCATACGCTTATTATCCGGCAGTATGCGAAAACGTTCAAGATTTGACAGAAATTGTTGAATTAATCGCCGCATTATGCCGCCTCCTCTCCCCCACAGCCAGTACTCTCTGTGGGTATGGCGCGGTGAGTTTTCAAGTGAAAACCCGCACAGCGATTTCATAACGGCGGTCAGTTCATTAGAATACCCCTACATTTTACGATCAAGACCAGTCAGGACTGCGTAATGAACAAATCTGAAAGCCTGTATGCTGCGGCGCAACAACTTATTCCCGGCGGTGTAAACTCACCCGTTCGTGCTTTTAACGGCGTTGGCGGGACTCCGCTGTTCATCGAACGGGCTGATGGCGCTTATCTCTATGACGCTGACGAGCAAGCGTACATTGATTACGTGGGATCGTGGGGCCCGATGGTGCTGGGGCACAATCACCCGGCAATCCGTGATGCGGTGATCGCCGCAGCAGAACGCGGCCTGAGCTTTGGCGCGCCGACAGAAATGGAAGTGCAGATGGCGCGTCTGGTCACCTCGCTGGTGCCGAGCATGGATATGGTGCGGATGGTCAACTCCGGTACAGAAGCCACAATGAGCGCGATCCGTCTGGCGCGCGGTTACACCGGTCGCGACAAAATCATCAAATTTGAAGGCTGCTACCACGGCCACGCCGACTGTCTGCTGGTGAAAGCCGGCTCTGGTGCGCTGACGCTGGGCCAACCTAACTCCCCCGGCGTTCCGGCTGATTTCGCCCGCCACACGCTGACCTGCGTCTATAACGATCTGTCATCCGTTCGCGCCGCGTTTGAACAATATCCTGACGAGATCGCCGCGATCATTGTCGAACCTGTTGCGGGCAACATGAACTGCATCCCACCGCTGCCAGATTTCCTTCCTGGCCTGCGTGCTCTGTGCGACGAGTTTGGTGCCCTGTTCATCATCGATGAAGTGATGACCGGTTTCCGTGTGGCGTTGGCAGGTGCACAGTCGCACTACGGCGTAGTGCCGGATCTGACCTGTCTGGGGAAAATCATCGGCGGCGGCATGCCAGTCGGCGCATTCGGCGGTAAGCGTGAAGTTATGCAGGCGCTGGCACCGACCGGCCCGGTTTATCAGGCGGGAACGCTGTCCGGTAACCCGATTGCCATGGCCGCAGGCTTTGCCTGTTTGACTGAAGTCGCGAAACCCGGCGTACATGAAAAGCTCACCGCGTTGACCAATCAGTTGGCTGATGGCCTGCTGGCTGCCGCGAAAGCCGAAAACATTCCGCTGGTGGTGAATCAGGCAGGCGGCATGTTCGGCCTGTTCTTCACCGATGCGGAGAGCGTCACCTGCTATCAGGATGTGATGAAGTGTGACGTCGAACGCTTTAAGCGGTTCTTCCACATGATGCTGGAAGAAGGTGTTTACCTCGCGCCGTCCGCGTTTGAAGCGGGCTTTATGTCGCTGGCGCATACGCCACAGGACATCGATCGCACCATCGAAGCCGCGCAACTCTGCTTCTCCCGCCTGTAAAACGGACTCGTACACAATGGCGTCATTCAGTGACGCCATTGTTGCTCAATACCCGCCTCTGCTCCGCCCCCACTTTTTTCGTCAGGATTCTCGTTTGAGAATGACAAGCCCTCTTAAATTGGTTATGAGTAAGGCTATGTTCCTGAAAATAGCGGAGAGATCATGTTAAAGGTTCTAGGACGCACGTCGTCAATCAACGTTCGGAAAGTGCTGTGGCTGTGTGATGAGTTGGCGATTCCCTTTGACCGCGAAGACTGGGGTGAGGGCTATCAGTCACCGCAGTCACCGGCATTTCTGGCGCTCAATCCTAATGCCATGATACCGGTGATTCAGGACGACGATTTCGTCATGTGGGAATCGAACGCGATTATACGCTACCTCGCCAACGCGAAGGACGGTGCCTGGCTCTACCCACAGGATCCGCGTAGTCGTGCTTTGGTCGATCAATGGATCGACTGGCAGGCCAACGAGCTCAATCCCTCATGGCGTTACGCCTTTATGTCGCTGGTGCGCCAATCCCCCGCACATCAGGATCCGGCGCTCTTAGCTGCATCCTGCAATCTTTGGTCCCGCACCATGGGCATTTTGAATCAGCAATTAGAGCGAACCGGCCACTACGTCGCAGGAAAAACGTTCACGCTGGCCGATATTCCCATCGGGCTATCGGTAAACCGCTGGTATGAAACGCCGCTGGAACACACAGACTATCCCGCCGTCCGCGCCTACTATGAGCGCTTAAGCGAACGCGCGGGCTACCTGACCTGGGGACGCAACGGCACGCCATAAGGCTACTCATAAAACGACGCTACGCTACCCGGCTCGATACCGCTCATCTCACAGGCCAGCGCCCCCGCGCGCTTAAGCGCATAGGTGTAGCGTTCATCAAACGGGTAGCAGCACGATAGCCGAAGCGCATGTTTACAGCGACCGCTCAGCGTGTAAAGTTCGCCGGGCGTGACGCAAATCCGCTCTTGCAGCAGGCGATGGAATAACTCAACGCCATCTACACCGCCCGGTAACTCCAGCCAGAAGACAAAACCGCCCTGCGGCTGCGTCGCCCGTGTCCCCTGTGGGAAATGTCGGGCAATCAATCCACGCGCTTCATCCATCTGCGCGGCATAGCGGCGACGCAGGGTGCGTAGATGGTGGTCGTAACCGCCGGACTCCAGAAACTGCGCCAGCGTTTCCGATAGCAGCGCCGATTCCGCCATTGACGAGACCGCTTTCAGCCGCGCCACTTTGGCACGGAAACGACCCGATGCCATCCAGCCGATGCGGAAATCGGGTGCCAGCGTTTTCGTGAAGCTGGAGCAGTAAATCACCCAGCCGTCGCGGTCGAAGGCTTTCACCGTCGGCGACAGCGGCCAGGTAAACTGAAGTTCGCTGTATAACCCATCCTCGATCAGCGGAACCTGATAGTCGTTCACCAGCTTTGCCAGCCGTTTTTTATCCGCCAGCGTCATGCTGCATCCGAGCGGATTCTGCGCGTTCGGCATGGCAATAATCGCCTGTAATCGCTGTTCTGACAGCAGCAGTTCCAGCGCATCCAACGCAAGACCACGCTGCGGATCGGTGGGAATTTCCACCGTTTTCAATCCCAGACTGGCAAGCAGAGGAAAGAGATAAAAATAGGTTGGCGTTTCCAGCCCCACACAGTCGCCCGGCTGCGTGACCGTGCGTAGCGCAAGCTGTAGCGCTTCCATACAGCCGTGGGTGATCGTGATGTCCTCGCGGGTCAATGTCATACCCAAATCCATCGCCCGCCGCGCCACTTCGCGCCGCAGCCGTTCACTGCCCGGCGGCAGCACATAGCGACCAATCAGGTCGGGCTGTCGCCGCAGCAAGGAAGCGGTAATACGGCTGATCTTTTCGGTCGGATAGAAATCGGCATGCTGCGGGCACGCCAGAGAAATGTTGATGTAATCTGGATGCGTCTGAGCAGCAAACACGGTATCAATCAGATCCAGTTGCTCACTGCCCGGCACAATCACCTGCGCACGGTGGGGCTTGCTCTCCGTCAGCGACGGCAGACGTCCTCGCACAAAGTAGCCGGACTGCGGCCGTGCTTCGATCAACCCGCGATCTTCGAGAATACGCCAGGCATTCAACACCGTATTCACACTCACCTGATGCGATCCGGCAACGCGGCGAATAGAAGGCAGGCGGCTCCCCGGCGCTAACGTCCCTTGATGAATCGCCGTGGCGAAGGTTTCCGCGAGCTGTTGATAGAGCGTACTTTCTTGTGAATCGATAATGGACACAGTTCCCCCGCCAGTCGATGAGTACAGTTAACGATTAATGCATTTTGTACCCATAACAATAATCGTTTTGTGTATCTGTAACCATTTCTTTTTTCTGCCTACCATAGTGTTCTCCCCCATCATCAGGATAACACCATGCTCGACCCTTCTTTTTTCAGCTACGTCACCGTCATGTCTATCACGCCGGGGCCCAATAATCTGCTGCTGGCAACTTCTGGCGTCAATTTTGGCCTGCGTCGTACGTTACCGATGATGATGGGCATTTCCGTTGGCTGCGGGATACAAACGGCGCTGATGGGCGTGGCCTTGGAACTTCTGCTGAACTGGATGAGCATGATTCGCCTCCCCCTTACCGTGCTGGGGTGCGTCTATCTGCTGTGGCTATCGTGGAAAATCGTGCGCTCATCGGCACCGGAATTACAGGGGCGAGTACAGCCGATGACCGTACTGCAAGGGACGCTATTTCAGGCGGTAAATCCGAAAGCCTGGCTGATGTCCAGTAACATCGCGCTGCTTTATGCCGCCAGCGGCGGCCTTTTCACCACAGTAGTCGCCTTTATGGCGCTCAATCTGCCCTGTATTTTAGTCTGGGCACTACTCGGCGATCGCATCGGTAAACATCTTCAGGAACCGTGGAAATTGAAAGCCTTCAACGGCATCATGGCGCTTTCTCTGGTGCTCACCACCTTCTGGATGCTGGTCGAAGCTATTAACCTCTCCGGCTAATCACACGGCGTCGGCGGGCTTCCCTCACCGCCGAGGCTCGCATTATTTCACCTGTTTCCGCAATAGATAAACAAAGTAAGGCGCACCGATAAACGTCGCGAGCAGCCCCGCCGGAATCTGCGCCGGAAAGAGAATCATCCGGCCAAACCAGTCTGCAATCACCATCAGCGCGCCGCCAATCAATGCAGAGCAGGCAATTTGCGGTAACACGCGGCTAAAGCCCAGCATCCGTGCCATATGGGGTGCCATTAACCCCACAAAGCTCATCGGCCCAACCATCAGCGTTGACATCGCGGTCAGTACCGATGCCAGGAGCAAAACCAGCAGACGAACCGGCGTAACGGCTATTCCGAGCGCTCTGGCTGTCGTGGTGCCCAGCGGCAGAATACGCAGCCAGCGCTGACACAGCGGGACAATCAACAATAGAAGAACGGCAATCACCGCCGTGCGTATCGCGTCCGTCGGTTCAACCGCATAGGTTGATCCCGACAGCCAGGTCAACACGGTTCCCATACGCGGATCGCCACTGGCCAGCAGCAGCGCAATGACGGTGGTGAACGCCATGCTCAGTGCAATCCCCGCCAGCAGCATACGCTGCGTGGAGAAACCACCGCGCCCGGCGATCATCACCATGACCAACAGCGTCAGCGCCGCGCCCGCACTACCGGCAGGAAGTAGCCACACGAACGCATTGCCGGGAATGAAGAACAGCAAAATAATGACGCCAAACGACGCGCCGGAGCTAATTCCCAGCACTTCCGGGCTTCCCATCGGGTTACCCGTCAGCTTCTGTATTAACGTTCCCGCGACCGCCAGCATCACTCCAGCAGTTAACGCCGCCAGCACCCGAGGCCAGCGCCATGAGAGCAACTGCGTTAACACATCACCGCCGCCCCACTGCCAGCCGTCGGCATCTTTCCCTAACATCAGCGCCGTAATCACCACCATTCCCAGCAGCGTGACGCCAAGTACCAGCCACGTTCCCCACAGGCGACGTTCAGCCGTCGGCGTACTGCTGCTGTCGACCATCGCAGGTTGACCGCTATTACGCAGGCGCGGCAACAGCCACAGTAGCAGCGGCGCACCAATCAGCGCCGTCGCAGCACCCGTTGGAACGTCAAGCCACACGCGGCTCAGCCAGATAACGCCCTGATCGGTAACGCCAAGCAGCAGCGCACCCAGCAGCGGCGCTAATAAGAGACGGTGAAGTAACCGCCGCGCGCCTAGCATTTTCGCCAGCAGCGGCGCAAACAGACCGATAAAACCGATGATGCCTGCTGCATTCACTAATTGCGCACACAGGAAAATCCCCAGCCCAAGCGCGCTCAGACGAGCCAGCGACAGCCCAAGCCCCAAGTTACGTGCGACGCCGTCATCCAGCCCCAGCAAGGTTAGTGGGCGAATCAACAGCAGCGCCAGACAGAAACACATCAGAAGACGTGGGAGAACAAACTGCACATTGCTCCAGTCCTGCTGGTTCAGCACGCCGCTGCTCCACAGGAACAGGCCTTGAAGCTGCTCATGATGGAAGAGCACCAGCAGTTGATTGACCGCGCTACAGTAGAAACTCAGCACCAGCCCCGCCAGTATCAGCGTCACCGGTGATAAACGCTTGCCCCAGGCGACGCCAAAAACCAACGCGCCAACCACCAGCGCGCCGATCATCGCCGCGGCCTGCTGGGTCCATACGCCGCCGGGCAACGCCCACAGCGTAACGACCGTGATCCCGAGTTGCGCCCCCGTAGCGATCCCCAGCGTTGACGGCTCAGCCAGCGGATTACGCAAGACCTGCTGGAACAGTACGCCACACAGCCCCAGCCCTGCGCCAATCAGCAGCGCCAGCACCATGCGTGGCAACAGACTGTAATGGAACAGAAGCTGTTGCATATTGTTCAAGGCGGGATGGGTCAGCCCTGCAACCCACTGTGATACCGGTAATTGCTGCTGCAAATTGTAGCTGCCCATGCCCAGCATCACGATCAGCAGCAAACCCATCACGACCACTGGCAGCACCAGCGGATGACCAACACGCGGGTGCGCGTGCGAGGAACCGACAGACAAAGGATTAGCCATGATTTCTCGCCTCCAGTGCCTGATTCAATACGCGGCAAAAGCGCATCGCCGAGAGCGTTCCGCCATACAGCCAGACGGCAGGCACGCGTTGCACACGCTGTTGACGCACAAACGGCATCGCCTGCCAGAGCGGGTTCTTATCAAGCTGCGCGATAATGGCGCTATCGCCATGCTCGAAGCAGAGCACATTGGCATCACCGATCTCCGCCAGACTCTCAATACCCACAATCGTACTGCCCCAGAAGCTGGTTTCACCACGCCAGGCATTTTCTATCCCGATATGATCCATCACTTCCTGAAAAAGACTGTTCTTGCCAATCACTAACACATGGCGACTGTCGACCAGCGTGATCAGCAACAGCGGCCGCTGGGTATAGGGTTGAAGCGTGATTTTTTCCTGCTGGAGAAACTGCGCCAGCTCCATCAGGTGCCGTTCACCAGCCGCCTTCATATTTAGCGCATCGGCCAGCTTCATGACCGAGGACTGTGCCGCCGTCAGCGGCTTCCCCTGTTCGCTGCTAAAGCCAAACCCCAGCATCGGAGAGATGCGGGACATTTTCGCGACCGAAGGGCCGTAGCCTTCAGAGTAAAGAATCATGGACGGGCGAATCTGCGTCAGCAACTCCAGATTTGGCTCGGTACGCAGCCCCACATCAATCACCGAGTCAGGCAGCGCAGGCTCTTTCACCCACAGGTTATAGTTATGCTTATCCGCGATCGCAAAGGGGGTAATGCCTAGCGCCAGAAGCAGCTCAACGGGCAACCATTCCAGCGCCACAATGCGGTTTACATCGGGGAATGTGGCAGTCGTTCCCCTGCTCGCCGCCGAATACACCAGCGGCGACAATAGCAGCGCCGTCAGCAAACGACGGCGTAGCGGATCGGGAGAGGATGGAGAAGAAAAACGTTCAGGCATCATGAGCAGAAAAACCGAGTTAACAAACGAAGCTGACCGGTGCGCCACCAGCCGGATGAGGCAGAATGCCCATGGGAATGCCGTAGATGCTTTCGAGCACATCCCCTTGCATCAGCGCGACAGGCTCACCCTGTGCAATCATCTTGCCACCGCGCAGTGCCACCAAGTGATCGCAGTAGCGGGCAGCCATATTGATATCATGCAACACCGCAATGACAGTGATGCCGCGCTCGCGGCTCATGCGCTGGATCAGCGCCAGCACCTCAACCTGATGGGCAATATCCAGTGCGGAGGTCGGTTCATCCAGTAACAGACAGCGGCTATCCTGCGCCACCGTCATCGCCAGCCAGGCTCGCTGCCGTTCACCGCCGGACAGGCTGTCCACCAGACGGTTGGCGAACGGTTTCAGCCCCACCAGCGTGATGGCTTCCTCGACCTTTTCCCGATCGGCGCTGCCGAAACGGCCTAATGCGCCGTGCCACGGGTAACGCCCTACGGCAACCAGCTCACGCACGGTCATCCCTTCGGCAGCGGGAAGCTGCTGCGGTAAATAAGCCACCTGACGGGCGAATAATTTGCTGTCCCAGCTTCCGGTAGCCTGTTCCCCCAGTAATGCGGTTCCGCTGCTGGCGGGCTGGTGACGGCCCAAAATTTTCAGCAAGGTCGATTTGCCCGAGCCGTTATGCCCAATCAGGCCGCACACTTTCCCGACAGGGAACGTGATAGAGAGCGGGTGTAGCAGCGTGCGTCCGGCGACGGAAAAGCTGACGTCGTCCAGTCTGAAGGTGGTATCAGGCAGTACAGTTTGATTTTGCATAGCGTGTTTGATTTTTAATGTCACTGAAGGACAGGAGTAAGCAGCGATCGCGACGCCCGTCACTATCGAATTCAGCCCGAAATGAACGGGCTAAAAGAGAACGATAATGATTACGATAAAGGCAGCATGATAGGCGCAACAGAATACCAATCGCAAGACTTTTACCTGTCAGCGCTGGAATGGCATGACAGGAAAAGTGGTATCAGGCGGGATGCGGTGCTCGTCTCAAAATAGCAGGCACAAAAAAAATACCTCCAAATTAATCCTGTCCCTTATACACAAGCCTAGAAGTATCGCGGTTTTTGCCGTGGTCAGGCGTAAAAAATTATGCTGAGGAGGTAGCTGGCTTCGGATGAGCCGCAGGACGCGGCGAAAGCTTGCGCCACGTCGGACAAAAACGTCAGAGACGTTTTTGAACAGCACTCGTGCTGGCCCGAAGGGCGAGCCCCATTTATAGGGCGAGTAAACGTGTCGCAAGCGGTCCGCTAAGCCAGATACCGACGAAGGTACCGCGTCAGCGGCATAATTTCCGCCGAAAGCCTGGGGTCACGGGGCGGCGGCGTTTGAGTCGCCTCGTGTCGGGCGCGTGCTACGCGGTAGCATAAAATAACCGTATTGTAAGCGCACGAAACCGTCTCTCAGGCTGCATAAGATATAGCTAAGAGACGGCAACCAGTTGAAGCAACGATAGATTATTGACCAAACATTTGTTTGATCCAGTCGGCGACGCCTTCTCCATCTTGCTGTCCCTGCTGTGCGGAAGGCTGCGGCTGGCTGGACTGACATAGCGCCTGCGGGTTATCCGTCCAGACCGGCAAGACACGCCCGGCGCTGCTGCCGTTACAGATAAAGTTACCGCTGGCATCCACCGTCATGGTCGTAATGCCTTCCGGCGGCGTCAGCATTAACGGCAGCGGCGTTTGGTTTTCCAGATAGCGACGATAAATCGTCAGCGCACCGTTCGCCCCGGTCAGCTTGGCCGGACCGTTGTTATCGCGCCCTACCCAGCTAATCGCCACTTCTTTACCGTCGATCCCCGCAAACCAGCTGTCACGCAGGTCATTGGTGGTACCGGTTTTCGCCGCCAGATGATAATTCGGGAATTTCACCGCCAGCGAGCGCGACGTACCGCGTTCGACAACCTGTTGCATGCCATACAGCGTCAGATAAGCCGCCTGCGCCGGCACCGCGCGTTCCGCCTGCGGGAAGCTCTGATACAACACCGTACCGTCTTCCGCAATCACCGAACGCAGTGAGGAAAGCGGTGCGCGGTTGCCGCCGCTGGCGATCGTCTGGTATTCCTGTGCCACTTCCATCGGTGTCAGGCTGATCGCCCCCAGCAGCATCGCCGGTACAGGCTGAATCACGTTTTCTGGGATCCCCAGACGCTTCAACGTTTCCGTAATCTGATTCAGCCCCACGGCCATACCCAGATTGACGGTCGGCACGTTCAGCGAGTTCGCCAGCGCATCGACCAGCATGACGCGGCCGCGGAACTCACGATCGTAGTTCTTCGGCTGCCACACCTGCCCGTTAGGCTGTTTGATTGACAGCGGTTCATCCGCCAGCAGGGTGTTCAGACGATAGGTGTCCGGCTGGCTCAGCGCGGTCAGGTAGGTTGGCGGCTTCGCCAGCGACCCGACAGGGCGACGCGCCTGTAGCGCACGGTTAAACCCGGCGTATTGCGTTTGGGCACCACCGACCATCGCGCGAATTTCACCGCTAAAACGATCGACAATCACCATCGCCGCTTCCAGATCGCTCACGTTACGCCCTGCGCGCAGTGCCGGAACCCCAACTTCCACCGCTTTTTCCGCCGCATCCTGCGAGACCGGATCGAGCGTGGTAAAGATCTTCACGCCTGAGAGATCGTTAACCTTGTCGCCAAGCCGCTGTTGCAGTTCCTGACGCACCAGTTGCATAAACGCCGGTTGCGGGCTGATGACGCCACCTTTCGGCTGTACGCCCAACGGACGCGCACTCAGCATGTTGTACAGATCGGCATCAATCACCTGCTGATTCTGCAACAGGCGCAGCACCAGATTACGTCGCTCTAACGTAATATCAGGGTTACGCCACGGGTTATACAGCGACGCCCCTTTCACCATCCCCACCAGCAGCGCCTGCTGATCGAGGCTCAGTTCATTCACTGGACGGCCAAAGTAATACAGGCTGGCAAGCGGGAAGCCGCGGATCTGATCGTTACCGCTCTGACCGAGATACACTTCGTTCAGATACAGCTCAAGGATACGATCCTTGCTGTAGCGATAATCCATGATCAGCGCCATATAGGCTTCGTTAGCTTTACGCCACAGCGAACGCTCGTTAGTCAGGAACAGGTTCTTAACCAGTTGCTGCGTCAGCGTACTGCCGCCCTGAACCGCGCGTCCCGCCGTGATGTTGGCTAAAAACGCACGGCCAATGGAGTACAGGCTAATACCATCATGTTCATAAAAGTGGCGATCTTCGGTCGCGACCAGCGTATCAACCAGCAGATCGGGGAAACCGGCACGCGGCACAAACAAACGCTGTTCGCCATTCGGCGACTGCATCATGGTGATCAGCTTCGGATCGAGGCGGAAAAAGCCGAAGTTACGCTGGTTGTCCAGATTCTGGATCTGCGACAGGCGATCGTTGGCAAACGTCAGACGTGCCTGAATCTGCCCTTCTTTCCCATCGGGGAAATCAAACGGACGGCGCAGCATATCGATGCTGTTACCACGCACGCTGAATTCACCCGGACGGGTAATGCGGCTCACCTGACGGTATTGCATACCTTCCAGCAGGCTGATCATCTCTTTCTGGCTGTAGGCCATGCCCGGCTCAAGGTTGACCATGCGGCCATAGACAGCGGCCGGCAACTGCCAGACTTTGCCTTCAATACGGCTACGGATCTGGCTATCGAGATACACACCATAGATAGCCATCGCCACGGCAAAGATCAGGAACAGCTTAATCGCCAGCCCCAGCCAGCGCCGTCTTCTCTGCGGTTTACGCGTCATAGTGTCATCGCCGTCGTAATCATCATCGTCGTCATAGTCGTCCTGATAATCGTCATAATCTTCATCATCATAGTCGTCATCCCTGCGACGTCGTATGGCCTGCTTGCGTTCAGGCTTACGTTTTGGCGCTCTCCCTTTGCGTCCGATAGGTTCGCGGTCATCCCGAGACATTACAATCACTTCTCCGTCAGGTTGTTCACGGCTATCCGCTCTGCGCTCAAGCCGCCTACTCTGTTTCCAGCCCCTTGTTTGGGAAAGCGGAAACGTCTGAAATTAGTGGTTCTGATATTTCTTGGTACGTCTCGTCGGAGCCGTATTCGCCGGATCGTCCGGCCAGACATGCTTGGGGTAACGCCCCTTCATTTCTTTTTGCACCTCGCGGTACGTACCTTGCCAGAATGCCGCTAAATCCCGCGTAATTTGTAGTGGTCGCTGTGCGGGTGATAAAAGTTCCAATACCAGCGCCACACGCCCTTCCGCCAGCAGCGGGCTCTGCTGCTCACCGAACATTTCCTGCATCCGCACCGACAGTACCGGAGGCTTATCGTCATAATAGGCGATAGGCAAGCGACTGCCGCCGGGTGCCGTGTAGTGCGTGGGCAGCGCGCTATCCAGCCGCTGGCGCAGCGACCAGTCCAACAGCCGCAGCAGCGCCTCGCTCAAATTGATCTGGTGCAGCGCCCGTAAATCACGCACGCCGACAAGTGACGGCTGTAGCCAGATGTCCAGCGTTGCCAGCAGCGTTTCATCATCCACTTGCGGCCAGTCAAGCTCCGGCAACCACTGGCGAGCACACTGTAGCCGGGCGCGTAGCTGCAACGCCGTGGCGTCCCAGTTTAATGCATCAATCCCCTGCTCCCGAATCCAGAATAACAGCGCCTGCTGCAGTGCTTCATCGGAAGGCTTGTTCAGCGGGCGTGTTCTCAGGATCAGGCAACCTATCTGGTCACGCTGGCTGGCGCGCAGAGTACCCTTTTCTTCGTCCCAGTGCACCACGTTATGTTCATTTATTAGTCCGGGTAGCCGCCGTTCCAGCCGCTCAATATCCAGCGGCAATGCCAGCAGGATCCGTGCCTCTGCGTTCTGATTGTTTTGTGCTGATCGATCGTTCTGTAAGAGCGCCGGAGCCAGCAACCACTCCGTACCCGACAGCGCCTCATCAGCCGACATCATCGCGCCGCTGCCGTTAGCAAGCTGGTAGCGTCCATCCTGACTGCGCCGCCGGGCGATGCGGTCGGGGAAAGCCTGTGCCAGCAGCCAGTCGGCTTCCCCGCCGTCAATGCGTCCCGAAGCCGTCGATAAACGGCGCGTCAGTTGCTTTGCCCGCCGCAGCCAGTGTGGCAATGGACGATGCAGCCAGTCAGCCAGATTGATCGACCCGCTACGCGGCGGTTCTTCGAGGATCGCCGCCAGACATCCGGCAGTTGCCAATGCATCTGAACCTTGCTGTGACGCGGCATACAGCATCGTCGCCAGTCGGGCATCGCAGCCTAACGCGGCGATCTTCCGTCCCTCGGCGGTCAGCCGATCCTGTTCATCGGTAATACCAAGCTGGCGTAGCAGCTGGCATGCGGCATAAAGCGCAGGAGCGGGTGGCGTATCCAGCCAGGTTAACTGCGCCACATCGGTACAACCCCACTGTAATAAATCCAGCCAGACGCTACTTAAATCACTGTTCAGTATTTCAGCTTCGCTTTGCGCCGCCGCGCGTTCTGCCTGTTCACGTGAGCACAGATGCCAGCACATACCGGGGCTTAAACGTCCGGCACGTCCGGCACGCTGCACCATCGACGCCTGACTGATTCGCTGCGTCACCAGTCGCGTGACGCCGCTTTTCACATCAAAGCTGGCGACACGCTCAAGGCCACTATCCATCACCAGCCGGATCCCTTCAATCGTCAGGCTGGTTTCAGCAATATTGGTGGCTAACACCACCTTACGACGACCCGGCTCCGCGGGCAGAATCGCCTTTTGCTGCTCCGCCAGCGTCAACGCACCATATAAAGGGCAGAGATCCGTCTCGCTCGATACGCTATTTTCCAGCAGCGCCTGCACACGGCGAATCTCCGCGACACCGGGCAAAAACAGCAGCAGCGAACCGTCTTCTTCACTGAGCAAACGCCGCACCTGCCGCGCAATGCCCTCTTCCAAACGCTCCTGATTATTCAGCGGCGCATAACACCGTTCAACCGGATAGCTACGACCTTCGGAAACCACGCAGACGGCTTCCGGCAGCAGCGCCGCCAGCCGCGCATTGTCGAGCGTCGCGGACATAATCAGCAGTTTTAAGTCTTCACGCAGCCCTTGCTGCACATCAAGCAGCAGCGCCAATGCCAAATCAGCCTGCACGCTACGCTCGTGAAATTCATCAAGGATAATCAGCGCCACGCCTTGCAGTTCCGCATCCTGTTGCAGCAAACGGGTTAACATCCCTTCGGTGACGACTTCCAGCTTCGTTGAGTCACTCACGCGGCTTTCCGACCGCATGCGATAACCTATCGTCTGCCCCGGTTCTTCACCGAGCTGCTGCGCCAGCCGCCAAGCCACGCTCTTCGCCGCCAGACGGCGCGGTTCCAGCATGATGATTCGCCCGTTCACATTGCCCTGTTGCAGCAATTGCAACGGCAGCCAGGTCGATTTCCCCGCCCCTGTTGGCGCATTAAGCAGCACCTGAGGCGCGGTATGTAGCGCCGTTATGACATCATCCAGCACAGCGCTGACGGGCGGTAAAATCACAGACATCTCCGTATAAAGTTAACTTTCAGCGGCGAGCATTGTAGCATCTGGATGAATGTAGCATCTGATGGAATCAGAACAGAGAGATCGCCATGTCAGCCACACGCCGCCTGTTTTTTGCCTTATCACTGCCGGAAACCACACAGCAAGAGATTCTCCGCTGGCGTGCCGAGCACTTCCTTCTGGAAGCCGGTCGTCCGGTCGCGGCGGCCAATCTTCATCTGACGCTGGCGTTTTTAGGCGATGTCAGCGAGCAAAAAGCGCAGGTTTTGCAAACGCTGGCGAGCCGCATCCGTCAGCCCGCCTTTTCCCTTACGCTGAATGACGCCGGACACTGGCCGCGCCCTGGCGTGGTCTGGCTGGGCTGCCGCCGTGCACCGCGCGGGCTGTTGCAGTTGGCGGAACTGCTGCGTTCTCAGGCGGCGCGCAACGGCTGCTATCAAACGGCATTGCCGTTTCACCCGCACATTACGCTACTGCGCGGCGCGACTCGCCCCGTTGCGATTCCCCCCGCCACCTTTAGCTGGCAGGTCGACATGACGCACTTTTCGCTTTACGAGTCACTTTTTGACAACGGCAAAACCCGCTATCAACAGTTGGAAAGCTGGCCATTTATTAAATAAGTGAGCAGGCGGATAAAACGAACAAAACAGGATACGCATGAACTATACCCCACGTTTACAACCTGCCCGGTTGATTAAACGTTACAAACGCTTTTTGGCCGATGTCGTGACCCCGGAAGGCGAGACGCTTACGCTGCACTGTGCCAATACCGGTGCGATGACGGGCTGTGCAACGCCCGGCGATACTGTCTGGTACTCCACATCGGATAACCCTAAGCGCAAATATGCTCAGAGCTGGGAACTGACTGAAACGCAACAAAATCACTGGGTTTGTGTCAATACTCTGCGTGCCAACACATTATTGTACGAAGCCTTATTGGAGAATCGCATAGAAGAGCTGGCAGGCTACCCGGACGTAAAAACGGAAGTAAAATACGGTACGGAAAATAGCCGAGTCGACCTGCTTTTACAGGCGCCGGACAGGATTGACTGCTATATTGAGGTGAAATCTGTCACATTATTGCAACATGAATGTGGTTACTTTCCCGATGCGGTGACACTCAGAGGGCAAAAGCATCTGCGTGAACTGCAACAAATGGTTGCCAATGGAAAACGCGCAGTCCTTTTTTTCGCCGTGCTCCATTCAGGTATTCAGCAGGTTTCTCCCGCCCGGCATATTGATCCACGCTATGCGGAATTATTTACAGAAGCACAACGGGCAGGGGTTGAAATTTTATGTTACGGCTCCACCTTATGCCCTGACGGTATTACATTGACGCATAAGCTACCGTTGTTGGGATGACGTACAAGCATTGCATAACACGCCGAACGTACCACTAAAGGCGTAACACATTGTTTATTATTTAATGTAAGCAGGTTGTTCCTCACACTTTATCAGGCCGGTGTCAGGAAGCATTGCCAACCCCATCTTCATCTGCTATTTATAGCGGCCTGTTTTTCCCCCCTTTGGGGGCCGATATACCCAGATAGCTGAAGTTATGGCCAACAACGCCGCAATTTCACTACATAAAAGGGTATTATGCGTGTCGTGTTATGTAGGAGAAGCAACATGCAAGAAGGGCAAAACCGTAAGACATCTTCTCTGAGCATTCTCGCAATTGCCGGAGTAGAGCCGTATCAGGAGAAGCCGGGCGAAGAGTATATGAACGACGCTCAACTGGCTCATTTCAAACGCATTCTTGAAGCATGGCGCAACCAACTCATGGATGAAGTGGATCGTACGGTATCGCACATGCGCGATGAAGCCGCTAACTTCCCCGATCCCGTGGATCGTGCAGCGCAGGAAGAAGAGTTCAGTCTCGAACTGCGTAACCGTGACCGTGAGCGCAAGCTGATCAAGAAAATCGCCAAAACCCTGGTGAAAATCGAAGAAGAGGATTTCGGATTCTGTGAATCCTGTGGCGTCGAGATTGGCATACGCCGTCTGGAAGCCCGTCCGACCGCCGATCTGTGTATCGACTGCAAAACGTTGGCAGAGATACGCGAAAAGCAAATGGCAGGCTAATTTTCCTGTCCAGAATCGGCTCCTGCCCGGCGCGGGGGCCGACTCCAGGAACACGACCGCTGATGAATGATGTTCATCACTCTATCTTTTGTCTGGATAAAGCGCTGACGAGATAGCATCAACCTCTTATGTCTGGAACAAC
The DNA here is from genome assembly GCF_013449685.1 of Pectobacterium brasiliense. Taxonomy (GTDB): domain Bacteria; phylum Pseudomonadota; class Gammaproteobacteria; order Enterobacterales; family Enterobacteriaceae; genus Pectobacterium; species Pectobacterium brasiliense_A. The sequence continues at coordinate 59,479 of NZ_JACDSF010000048.1, forward strand.
TGGTTTCACCGAAACGCATCGTTACGTCGGGCGTTTTGCCCCCTCTCCTTCTGGTGACCTGCATTTTGGCTCACTGATCGCCGCACTCGGTAGCTATCTGCAAGCGCGTTCCCAACAAGGGCGCTGGCTGGTACGCATTGAAGACATCGACCCGCCACGGGAAATTCCCGGCGCAGCCTCTCGTATCCTTGCACAATTAGAACATTACGGCCTGTATTGGGACGGCGAGGTGATGTACCAATCACAGCGGCATGCGCGTTACCGCGAGATCCTTCAGCAGCTTCGACAGCAGGGAGTGAGCTACTACTGCACTTGTACGCGTAGCCGTATTCAGCAGCTAGGTGGACACTATGACGGTTATTGCCGGACGCGTAACCTGCCCTCCGATAACGCCGCACTACGCCTGCACCAGACAACGCCGGTATTTCACTTTCATGATAAATTGCGTGGTGAGCTGTATGCCGACACGGCACTCGCGCAGGAAGATTTTATTATCCACCGCCGCGATGGGCTGTTTGCCTATAATCTGGCCGTCGTGATCGACGATAACGATCAGGGTATTACGGAGATCGTGCGTGGCGCCGATCTGATCGAGCCGACAGTGCGACAAATTTCGCTCTATCAGCAATTGGGCTACGCGATCCCTACCTACGTTCATCTGCCGCTGGCGCTGAATACCGAGGGAAATAAGCTTTCCAAGCAGAATCATGCACCGGCACTACCGAATAGCGATCCGCGTCCCGTGCTGCTGGCTGCACTGCAGTTCTTGAACCAACCGCTGCCGGACAACGGTCAGGAGATGACACTTTCCGCACTTCTGGCCTGGTCTGTCGCGCACTGGTCCCTTGATGTTGTTCCGTTGCAGCCGGCAATAAACCCGTCCGCGATCACATCGGCATTCTCAAAGGGGCATTGGTGAGCTATGATTAGCCGCTATTTTTAGTGACGCACTCTCTTTGGCCGTCACATTTGCAGGCCGTCACTGGGTCGACGTCAAAAACGTTTCCCGGAAATTTTTTGCTGTGCCGTTGATTTATCCATCACTATCGAGGTGTATTATCTTTTCCCGAGTTGCTAATTTTTGTCGTAAGGTACTGAATCGTGAGAACGAAATGGTCGAATCAGAGGAACCGCGCCAGCGTCTGACGGTGATTCCGCGTGACCAGCATACTATTTCACGCAGCGATATCAGCGATAACGCGCTGAAAGTACTTTATCGCCTGAACAAAGCGGGCTACGAAGCTTATCTGGTTGGCGGCGGCGTACGCGACCTGCTGCTGGGCAAAAAGCCGAAAGATTTTGATATCACCACTAACGCCACCCCCGATCAGGTGCGCAAATTATTCCGCAACTGCCGTTTGGTCGGGCGTCGTTTCCGTCTCGCCCACATCATGTTCGGGCCAGAGGTGATTGAAGTTGCCACGTTCCGTGGTCACCACGAACAGCATCAGGAACAGCAAGAAGTCAAAAACTCCTCTCAGCAAGCCCAAAGCGGCATGCTGTTGCGCGACAATATTTTTGGTTCCGTTGAAGAAGACGCCCAGCGCCGCGATTTCTCGATCAACAGCCTCTACTACAGCATTTCTGATTTCAGTGTACGTGATTATACCGATGGCCTGAACGATCTGCGTCAGGGCGTCATCCGTATGATTGGCGATCCCGAAACACGCTACCGTGAAGACCCGGTGCGTATGTTGCGCGCTGTCCGTTTCGCCGCCAAGCTGAACATGACGGTCAGCCCGGAAACCGCTGAGCCGATTCCTCGTCTGGCCTCATTGCTGCACGATATTCCTGCGGCGCGCATGTTTGAAGAGTCGCTGAAGCTGCTTCAATCAGGCTATGGCTACCCAACCTATAAAATGCTGTGTGAATACCAGCTGTTCCAGCCGCTTTTCCCGCTGCTGAGCCGCTATTTCACACCAAATGGCGATTCCACATTGGAGCGCATGGTTGCACAGGTGCTGAAAAATACCGATCAGCGCCTGCAAAATGATATGCGAGTCAATCCAGCGTTTTTGTTTTCCGCCATGCTGTGGTATCCGCTGGTTGAACATGCACAAAAGCTGGCTCAGGAAAGCGGTCTGGCTTATTTCGATGCCTTCTCGCTGGCGATGAACGATATACTGGATGAACAGTGCCGTTCTCTGGCCATTCCTAAGCGCATTACATCTTTAGTTCGTGATATTTGGCAATTGCAAACGCGTCTGTCTCGTCGTCAGGGTAAACGTGCTTATAAGCTGATGGAACACCCTAAATTCCGCGCCGCGTATGACCTGCTTTGCCTGCGTGCCGAAATCGAAAACCATCAGGAGCTGCTGCGCCTGGCTCAGTGGTGGGGTGAATTCCAGGTTGCCGCACCGCCACGTCAGCAAAACATGCTGAAATCGCTGGATGACGGCCCGACACCACACCGTCGTTCCCGCCCTCGTCGACCGCGTAAACCGACAACGGCACACAGAGATCAAGCATGACAATCCGTGTGTATCTGGCGCTGGGCAGCAATCTTGCCCAGCCTTTGCAACAGGTGCGCACAGCATTGTCTGCGCTGGATGCGATTCCACACACTCGCGTCGTTTGCTGCTCCTCATTTTATCGTAGCCGTCCGCTTGGCCCGCAGGATCAACCAGACTACCTCAACGCCGTCGTTGAACTGGAAACCGCATTAGCGGCCGAATCGCTACTGGATCACACACAGGCTATCGAGTTGGAACAAGGTCGTGAACGCAAGGAACATCGCTGGGGTCCGCGCACGTTGGATCTGGACATTCTGCTGTTTGGCGATGCCATCATCCAGACTGAACGTCTGACCGTGCCACATTACGACATGAAGAATCGTGAATTCATGCTCTACCCGCTCGCAGAAATCGCCCCAGAACTGACATTCCCCGACGGCGAAACCCTCGCCCAACGGTTAACCCATGTCGACCGCAACGGTTTGACCTTATGGGATAATAAAGAACGGGATAATAAAGAGTGGGATAATACACAGCGGGATACTGAACCGTGTGATGACGATAAGCTGACCGGAACAGTCGACCACTAATCATCCCCCCCTATCTGTAACTTGAAGCGCGACGGGTATATCGCTACACGTCGGCTTACATTAGAATGTCCCCCTCAATTCTTCGCCCTATTGACATAGGAAGACCGTCATGAAACCGACGACTATCTCCCACTTGCGCCAATGGAAACAAGATCAGCGAAAATTCGCTACGATTACCGCTTACGACGCCAGCTTCTCTCGCTTGTTTTTCGAGCAAGGCATCCGCGTGATGCTGGTGGGTGACTCACTGGGAATGACCGTGCAGGGTCACGATTCCACATTGCCCGTGACCACACACGATATCGTTTACCACACGCAGTGTGTCCGCCGTGGCGCACCGCTGGCGCTGGTTCTCTCCGATATGCCTTTTATGACCTATGCCACGCCAGAACAAACGTTCAGCCAGGCCGCCGAGCTGATGCGCGCAGGTGCAAATATGGTGAAGCTGGAAGGCGGAAGCTGGCTTGCCCCGACGGTAAAAATGCTGACCGAACGTGCCGTGCCAGTTTGCGGCCATCTAGGTCTGACACCGCAGTCCGTTAATATCTTCGGCGGCTATAAAATTCAGGGCCGGAGCGAAAGCGATGCCAATCAGCTACTGGCCGATGCCCTTGCGCTTGAAGAAGCGGGTGCACAGTTGCTCGTGCTGGAATGCGTGCCTGTCGCGCTGGCAAAGCGCGTAACAGACGCCCTGTCGATTCCAGTGATCGGCATTGGCGCAGGCAACGTGACCGACGGACAGATTCTGGTCATGCATGATGCCTTCGGTATTACCGGCGACAGCACACCTAAATTTGCCAAGAATTTTCTGGCGCAAAGCGGTGGTGATATCCGCGCGGCAGTGCGTTTGTATGCACAAGAAGTCGAACAGGGTATTTACCCGGCCGAAGAACATTCGTTTCATTGAGACATTCATTTCATTGAGAAATGTCGTTTCATTAAAGAACGAGCATTCCATTAATCAGGCTATTTTTTTAGGAGTACGGGTGTGTTAATTATCGAAACCCCTCTGCTGCTGCGCCGCGAGGTTCGCCGCTGGCGTCAGGAAGGGAAACGCATTGCTTTAGTCCCCACCATGGGTAATTTGCATGACGGGCACATGACACTGGTCGATGAAGCCAGAGCACGTGCCGATATCGTTATTGTCAGCGTTTTTGTCAATCCTATGCAGTTTGAGCGGCCGGATGATTTAGCCCGCTACCCCCGGACGTTGCAGGAAGACTGCGAGAAATTGAATCGCCGCGGTGCCGATCTGGTTTTCGCACCGAGCCCGGATGTGATATACCCCAATGGGCTGGAGTCGCAAACGTTTGTCGATGTGCCCGGCCTGTCTTCCATGTTGGAAGGTGCCAGCCGTCCCGGTCATTTTCGGGGCGTTGCGACCATCGTAAGTAAGTTGTTCAATATGGTACAACCGGATGTCGCCTGCTTCGGTGAGAAAGATTACCAGCAGCTAGCGCTGATTCGGCAGCTTGTCCGCGATATGGGCTATGACATTAATATTATTGGTGTCCCTACCGTGCGTGCCAAAGACGGTTTGGCATTGAGTTCACGTAATGGCTATCTCAGTGCGGAAGAACGCCAGCAGGCACCGTATGTTCATCAGGTAATGATGGACATGGCGACACAGTTGGACAACGGCGATCGCCAGATAGACACCTTGCTGGAACAAGCGGCAGACAAGCTGCGTGAAGCGGGCTTTACGCCTGATGAACTGTTTATCCGCGATGCAGATACGCTGCAACCGCTGAGCGCGGCCAGCACGCGTGCAGTGATTTTGATGGCTGCCTGGTTAGGCAAGGCCAGATTGATTGATAACCACCAAGTCGATTTGACTGTATGAACCGAGGTAACAAAGCGATGATACGTACCATGCTGCAAGGCAAGCTGCACCGGGTCAAAGTGACTCAGGCTGACTTGCATTATGAAGGCTCTTGCGCCATCGATCAGGATTTTATGGATGCCGCCGGCATTCTGGAATACGAAGCGATTGATATCTACAACGTTGATAACGGTCAGCGTTTCTCTACCTACGCCATTGCGGGCGAAAGAGGTTCACGCATTATCTCCGTAAACGGCGCCGCCGCGCGCCTTGCCTGCGTGGGCGACAAACTGATTATCTGCTCCTACGTGCAGATGTCCGACGAACAGGCCAGAAGCCACAGCCCGAAGGTTGCCTATTTCTCTGGCGATAATGAGCTACAGCGTCAGGCCAAAGCGATTCCGGTTCAGGTTGCCTGATCGCTTTAGATAAGCAAAAGGCGGTGTTACCACCGCCTTTTCATTTACAGAATTGACACACTATGTCCGTAACCCGCGACCGCGTTCAATCAGCCACCAGACCAGCAGATAAAACACCACGATAAAGGCAATCAGCACCGACATTGTGAACAGCAGCGGTACATCCTGAATCCCGAGGAAGCCATAGCGGAAGCCGCTAATCATGTACACAACTGGGTTCAGCTTGGAGACGGCCTGCCAGAACGGCGGCAACAGCGTCAACGAGTAAAACACCCCGCCCAGATAGGTCAGCGGCGTTAACACAAACGTCGGAATCAGGCTGATATCATCAAAAGTTTTTGCAAACACCGCATTCAATAAGCCTGCCAGCGAGAACAGTGTCGCCGTCAGCAAGAGCGTCAGAACAATGATCCACCAGGCATGAACATGCAGCGGGACGAAGAACAGCGATACGGCAGTCACCAGTACCCCGACGCACAGGCCACGTGCAATCCCCCCACCAACATAGCCCGCAATGATCACGTGAGTCGGCACTGGCGCGACCAGCAGTTCTTCAATATTGCGTTGAAACTTGGCGCTGAAAAAAGAAGAAGCAACGTTGGCATAGGCGTTGGTAATGACCGCCATCATGATCAGGCCCGGCACGATAAATTGCATGTAGGTGAAACCGTGCATGTCACCAATACGCGAGCCGATCAGGTTGCCAAAAATAATGAAATACAGCGTCATGGTGATCACTGGCGGCACCAGCGTCTGAATCCAGATACGCCCAAATCGAGTGACTTCTTTCACCCAAATACTCTGTAGCGCTACCCAATACAAATGCATCATGCCTTTTCTCCCTTACTGTTCGCCCCGTCCCCATTAACCAAGGTGACAAACAGCTCTTCCAACCGGTTCGCTTTATTACGCATACTTAGAATCGTTATCCCCTGCGCGCTTAGCTGGCTGAATAACGCATTCAGACCTTGCTCACGCATCACATCCACTTCCAGTGTTGACGTATCCACCAAGCGGAACACATAGCCTTCCAGCTGTGGCAGCGGGCTTTTCGCCGCCAGATCGAAAATAAACGTTTCGGACTTCAACTGAGCAAGTAACTGCTTCATCGAGGTGTTCTCCACCAGCTCTCCCCGCTGGATGATCCCGATGTTGCGGCACAGCATTTCCGCTTCTTCAAGATAGTGCGTCGTCAGGATAATCGTGGTGCCCTGCGCGTTCAGTTCCTTCAAAAAGCCCCACATGGAACGACGTAATTCGATATCCACACCTGCGGTCGGTTCATCAAGAATCAGCAGCTTAGGCTCATGCATTAACGCACGCGCAATCATCAGGCGGCGCTTCATCCCGCCGGACAACATCATCGCTTTTTCGTTGCGTTTTTCCCACAGATCGAGCTGTTTCAGGTATTTTTCGGCACGCTGCAATGCATCCTGACGTTTCACGCCATAATAGCCAGCCTGATTAACCACAATCTGTAATACCGTTTCGAAAGGATTGAAGTTAAATTCCTGCGGGACCAGCCCCAGTTGGCGTTTCGCATTCACTTTGTCCAGCTCAAGGTCATAGCCGAAGACGCGAACTTTACCAGCAGTTTTATTCACCAGCGAGCTGATAATCCCAATCGTGGTCGATTTTCCCGCGCCATTTGGCCCCAGAAGCGCATAGAAATCCCCCGCTTCCACGTTCAGGTCGATCCCCCGTAGCGCCTGGACGCCTCCCGAATAGGTTTTGGTTAGTTGCGCCAGTTCCAGTGCATATGTCATAAGAAATGGATTGCCTTATTATCAGTGAATTCTACAAATTTGAAGTATGACGGAGATAAACTATCGTTTTTCAAACGACGCATGTTGCCTTATATTACTCCTCACTGCCCCTTGTTTGTTACAGGTCATTTACTTTCATGAAAGAAATTGAAACGCTCATCGCCAATAACCAGCTTTGGTCTAAAACGATGGTGGAAGAGGATCCTGGCTATTTTGAACGTCTGGCGCAGGCACAACGTCCCCGTTTTCTATGGATTGGATGCTCGGACAGTCGCGTACCTGCGGAAAGTCTGACCAGCCTTGAGCCTGGTGAACTGTTTGTTCACCGCAACGTCGCCAATCTGGTTATTCACACCGACCTCAATTGCCTGTCTGTCGTGCAATATGCCGTCGAAGTTCTCGAAGTCGAACATATCATTATCTGCGGTCACTACGGCTGCGGTGGTGTTCAGGCTGCGGTGGAAAACCCGGAACTGGGTTTGATTAACAACTGGCTGCTGCATATCCGTGATTTGTGGTACAAGCATAGTTCGCTGCTGGGGGAATTACCTCCCGAACAGCGGCTGAATACGCTCTGTGAAATCAACGTTGTCGAGCAGGTTTATAACCTCGGCCACTCCACCATCATGCAGTCCGCCTGGAAGCGTGGTCAGAAAGTCACGATCCACGGTTGGGTTTACGGTATTCAGGATGGCCGTCTGCGCGATCTGGAAGTGACGGCGACCAACCGGGAGACGCTGGAACAGCGTTATCGCCGCGCGATTTCCTCCCTGCCTTGATACGCTGTCTGACGCCCACTCGCTGGGCGTCGCTCACGGCATCGGCCTTATCTGATACGCTATTCCTGTGGAACAACCTTGCCGACGTAAGGTAAGTGGCGATAGTGCTGGGCATAGTCGATGCCGTAACCCACAACGAATTCATCAGGGATCGAGAACCCAACCCACTCAACTTTCACCGCCACTTCACGGCGCTCTGGTTTGTCCAGCAGCGTACAGATAGCCAGCGATTTTGGCTCACGCAGTTGCAGAATTTCCCGCACTCTGCTCAGTGTGTTGCCCGAATCGATAATATCTTCAACGATCAACACGTCTTTGCCGCGAATATCTTCATCCAGATCTTTCAGGATTTTAACATCGCGCGTACTGTTCATACCGCTGCCATAGCTGGATGCCGTCATGAAGTCCACTTCGTGAGGGACATCAATCGCCCGACATAAATCGGCCATAAAGATAAACGATCCACGCAATAGCCCCACCAGCACCATATCGCTGCCGCTATCACGGTAGTGTTCGCTGATCTGTTGCCCCAGTTCGGTAACCCGCGCCATCACTTCCTGCTCAGAAATCATGACTTCCACGGTATGTTTCATCATACTGATAACTCTTTGAAGTAAGGTATTCAGCACCCTCGGTAGAATGACAGACTCATTATCGATGATGCGCCAATGCTGACTTTTGAATCAGTCTGGGCAATGCCCAAGCGCGCGAAGTATATCAGAAACCACACCATGAAGGAGACACCATGAGCACACCACCAGTGGATGTTTGCTACAAAGTGAACGCCCCGCTTTCCAGTCAGCAGTTCATTGAGCTGTTGGCGAAAACGTCATTGGGGCCGCGCCGCCCGCTGGATGATGAGACGGCAATTGCAGGTATGCTTAAGCACGCCAACCTGCTGGTTTCCGCCTGGCAAGGAGAGACGCTGGTTGGGATCGCGCGCAGCGTGACAGATTTTCATTTTTGCTGCTATCTGTCCGATCTGGCGGTATCAGAGGACTGTCAGCACGCAGGAATAGGCAAGAAGCTGATTCAACAAACCGCTCAGCAGCTTGAAAAAGGCTGCAAAATTATTTTGCTGGCCGCGCCGCTGGCGGTAGATTACTACCCGAAATTAGGGTTTGAAAAGCACAATAGCACGTGGATCATGCCTGCGTCAGACCTGCACACAGAGGCATAATCATTTCGTTTCAGAACCGTCAACCGGAGTGCTGGCGGCAGGCAAAGCAGGATACAAGACTGGCGGATCCGTCTTAATGCTTAAACGCACCTGCTGCCCCGGTTCAAACCAGTTGCCAGTCTGCACCAGCAGCATCAGTTCTCCCATCTTCACCCGATACAAGTTTGATGTGCCCATGAATAGCCTGTCTTCGATCGACGCCGGACCATCGGGATCGAGCGCCAACGCCACGTCTGCCGGGCGTACCATCCAGTCGCATTGTGAATCCATCGGCTGATTGAGCGGATGGGTCGCCTGATGATCGCCCAATGGGCTTTGCCATTGATGGTCGCTCATAATTTTCACAGGCAAATAGTTCGTATTCCCCATAAAATCAGCGACAAAGCGGCTATTCGGGCGATGGTACAGCTCGGATGGATAGCCCTGCTGCATAATCTTCCCTTCATCCAGCAGAATCAGATGGTCGGCGCAGGCAAAAGCTTCCTCCCGACTGTGCGTAGCGAAAACCGCCGCCACATGACGCTGTTTGAGAATCTGCCGCAATTCGGTGATCAGGCGATAGCGGGTCTGGCTGTCCAGACCGGGAAACGGCTCATCCAGCAACAGCAGTTTCGGCTCACAGGCCAGCGCGCGGGCTATCGCCAAACGCTGCTGCTGTTCATTGGATAGCTCGTGTGGATAACGTGCGGCAACCTCATCCAGTTGCAAGAGCGTCAGCATCTCCGCACAGATTGGCTTTACCTCGCTGTCTGGGCGGCCATACAACCCAAACGCAATGTTGCCTTCCACGGTGAGATGCGGAAAGAGCGCGTAGTCCTGAAAAATCAGGCCAACCTGGCGCAGCTCGGGCAGGACGTACGCTTGCGGCGAGCTGACGGGTTCACCTTCCAGAACAATCTTGCCTTGAGTAATCGGCAGCAAGCCGGCGATCACCTGTAACAGCGCCGTTTTACCACAGCCGTTTCGCCCCAACAGGCAGATCGTCTCATCATCACGCACGGTAAATGAGATGTTCTCCAGCACGGGAGACTGCTGCAACGTACAACTTACTGCCTGAACGCTCAGAATATCTATCGGCGCGGCCATGTGATTATCCTTTTATATTCAGTGCGCGATTCAGCCAGAAAACAGGGATTAACCCTACCGCTACCAGCACCAGCGCAGGAAAGGCAAATGACGCAATCTGCTCATCCGCCGTAAAGCGGAAAACATACGTTGCCAACGTATCAATCCCGAAAGGGCGCAGCAGTAACGAGATATTCAGCTCTTTCATACTTTCCGTAAAAATCAGCAGTGCCCCGATGAACAGGCTGCGACGCAACAGCGGAATATGTACGCGTGACCAGCGGCTGAGGGGAGAAGCACCCAGTACAAGACTTGCACTGTCCAGCGATCGTGGAATGCCTTCCATGCTGCGCTCAAGGCTGTCCAGCATCAGACGCCCAAATTTAACGCTATAGGCGAGGATGAGAATAAACAACGATCCCGCCAGCAAAGCCTCCGCGGGAGGTAACCCCGCCGCGTTGGCAAATAGATTAATTCCACTGTCCACCAGCGACAGCAAAGTAAACAGTCCGACGGCAAGTACCGCGCCGGGCAAGGCAAAACTCAGGCTGACTAGCCGAACCGGTGTCTGATTGACAAATATCCCAGCCGTGCGCGTGTAAAAGATAAACGACAGCGCCATTAGCGTAATGATGATAGTCGCGATGGCAGAGGCTAACAGGCTATTCATCACTGCATGGAGGAACGCCATATCCCACACTGACATCATGTGTCGGAGTGCCAGAAAGAGTAGATATAGCACCGGGAACAGAAACGACAGACAAACGATGCCCCAGCAGTAACTGCGAACCACTTTGCTGCGCCACCCGCTCAACACAGGCGGAACCACCTGAGAAGGATTGGCTTGAGCTTGATAAATTCTCTGCTTGCGACGCCAGACATTAACCAGAAACATCAAGAGGAAGATCGCGGGCAAAATCAACACGCCAACGCGTGCCGCCGCGCCGAGATCGCCCTGCTTCTGCCAGATATCCAGCACCTGTGTTGTCATCGTTGGGGTATCAAGATAAGACGCCGCGCCATAATCGCCCAGCGTTTCAACCACCACTAGCGCGCCACCGCAGGCAATCGCAGGCAGTGCAATAGGCAAACATAAGCGGCGTAAAACCTGGGTACGTGTTTGATTCAGTAATCGAGCCGAATGAATCAAGCTGGCAGGCTGTTTCGCCAGCGCTTCACGCACCAGCAGGTAAATATAGGGATAAAGCACCAGCGCCAACACCAGACTGATGCAGCCCAGCGAAACGGGTAGCCCAGCGATGTGGGATTTCCCCCACGACGAGGCTATCTGCAGCCCGCCTTCCTGCAACAACCGGGATAGGTGCCGTAGCACATCGGTATAAAGGTAGGCGAGTAGAAACGCGGGCATCGCGAGCGGCAGGCAAAGCGCCCATTGCAGTACGCGATGACTGGGAAAACGGTACATGGCGATAAACCAGGCGGAAGGCAACCCAAACAGTAAACTGAAGAAAAGCGTGCCAATCACGATGACCACTGAATGTATCAGATAGGTGGGTAACCCGATTTGCCACAGTTGGCTAAATCCCATCCCATCGGCAAAAAAAGCCTGATAAAAAACCGTTGCTAAAGGAAGCAGCAACAGTCCCGCCAACAACCAACTACTGACGCGCCAAACACCGGAGATCATAGAATAAAAACTGTATTAGATGAGATCGCTGTTATTAATAACAGAGGCTGACGGTGGCGTCATCGTATCAAACAGCGATAAATGGGCTTTAATCCTGCGATTAACCTGAGGCGATTGCCATCACCGACTGCCACTAAAATAAAATTCAACCATTTCAATAGATTGCAATTATGCGTTTTCCGCCTTTTCACCATTCATTTTTTATCGCAATCCCCTAAATAATTCGAGTTGCAGGCAGGCGGCGACACAGCGACAAATTCGTCAGGAACGAATTTGACCAGCCAGTGGCTGGCCTCTGGTGAGAGACAGGATGTCTCTCATTCATCCCCAGGAACTTACATAAGTAAGTGACTGGGGTGAGCGAGGACAAATCGGCTTAGCCGATTTGAGCGCCGCTTGCGGCGACCCTTCAGGGCGAGGCTCAGAGATGAGCCGAGTATTGCCAACGCACATGCAGCTTGAAGAATGACGGGGATATCAGATGTTTCCCGTAAGAAAACTTGGAACCTCATGGGATATCTGTGATAACGTCATCTGACAACATTTGGAACAGGTTCAACCATGAAAAACTCTGCGCTGGCTCTGCTCCTGCTAAGCCTGATGAGCTTCTCTTCCGCCAGCAAGGCGCTGAATGAATTTGAAGCGGAAGATCTGGCCGATCTGACCGCGATCTTTGTTTATCTGAAAAACCACTGTGGCTATCAAGACCTGCCGAATGAACAGATTCGTCGAACGCTGGTCGCTTTTGCTCAGCAAAACCGCTGGGATCTCAGCAATTACAGCGCGTACGACATGACGGCGATGGGTGAAGACAGCTATCGCGATCTGAGTAACATCGCTATCCCGACACCGAAGAAATGTCAGTCTCTGGCACGTAATTCACTGGGTCTGCTCTCCTACGCACAGTAGCTCCCCCTCCTCCTCCGCGCTGACTGAAATTTGACCGTGCAAGCGGCAAAAGAGTCAGCTATGATGGCGCGCCAATTTTCATGGCTGTTATCGCGGAGGAAGCCCTAACATGTCCCAGAAAGAAATTTGGTATGAAACCCTGCATGCCAACTTCGGCCAGTATTTTTCGGTTGATCGCGTGCTGTATCACGAAAAGACCGATCATCAAGATCTCATCATCTTTGAAAACGACGCATTAGGTCGCGTGATGGCGCTTGACGGCGTGGTGCAAACCACCGAGCGCGATGAATTCATCTATCACGAAATGCTCACCCACGTTCCCCTTCTGTCACACGGCAGCGCCAAACGCGTACTGATTATCGGTGGCGGCGATGGCGGTATGCTACGGGAAGTCAGCCGGCACCGCGGCGTCGAACATATCACGATGGTAGAAATCGATGCCGGCGTGGTGGAATTTTGTCGCCAATATCTGCCCAATCACAGTGCTGGTAGCTATGACGACCCGCGTTTTAATCTGGTGATTGATGACGGCGTTAACTTCGTCAGACAGTGCAACGAAAAATTTGACGTCATTATTTCCGATTGCACCGACCCCATCGGCCCCGGTGAAAGCCTGTTCACCTCCGATTTCTATCAGGGCTGCGCCCGCTGCCTGAACGAAGGCGGGATTTTCGTCGCGCAGAATGGGGTGTGCTTCCTGCAACAGGATGAAGCCGTCGGCAGTCATAAAAAACTCAGCCACTATTTCAAAGATGTCAGCTTTTATCAGGCAGCGATCCCGACTTATTACGGCGGCATTATGACGTTTGCCTGGGCCAGCAATAACCCTGCGCTGCGCCAGATAGAGGCCACCACGCTGCGCAAGCGTTTTGCGCAATCCGCTATCGCTTGTCGCTATTACACGCCTGATGTTCACATCGGCAGCTTTGCCCTGCCACAGTATCTGTTGAGCGCGTTACAAAATGCCCAATAATCCATTACTTAGGGAATCACACAGCCATAAGGGGGTGACGTAAATTGCACAAGCTGAAGCTACACGGCTTTAACAACCTAACGAAAAGCCTGAGTTTTTGTATCTACGATATCTGTTACACCAAAACGGCCGACGATCGCGATGCTTATATCGCCTATATCGACGAACAATATAACGCTAACCGTTTAACAGAAATCCTCACTGAAACCTGCTCAATTATTGGTGCCAACGTCCTTAACATCGCCCGTCAGGACTATGACCCACAAGGTGCCAGCGTGACCATTCTGGTCAGCGAAGAACCCATCGATCCACGAGATGTCGATACCTCAGAACATCCAGGGCCGTTGCCTAACTCCGTCGTTGCCCATCTGGATAAAAGCCATATCTGTGTCCATACCTATCCGGAAAGCCACCCGGAAGGCGGACTCTGTACCTTCCGCGCAGATATTGAAGTTTCTACCTGCGGCGTGATTTCACCGCTGAAAGCGCTGAACTACCTCATCCACCAGCTTGAATCCGATATTGTGACCATCGACTATCGCGTGCGGGGATTTACCCGTGATGTTAATGGCATAAAGCATTTCATCGATCACCAGATCAATTCGGTTCAGAACTTCATGTCCGAGGACATGAAAGCGCTCTATCACATGATGGACGTGAACGTGTATCAGGAAAATATCTTCCATACCAAAATGTTATTGAAAGACTTCGACCTGAAACACTACCTGTTCAACGTCAGTCCAGAAGAGCTCAGCGCTGCTGAACGGAAAAGAATCACCGATCTGCTGTATCACGAAATGCAGGAAATCTATTACGGCAGAAACCTGCCCGTTCTGTAATCGATACATCTCACCTCACAGGGCTGTCTCTTAGTCACATTTGTATGCCAACTAAGAGACGGTTTCGTGCGCGATGATGTCATCATTTTCATGCTACCACGTAGCACGCGCCCGACGCAGGGTTGCTCAATCGCCGCCCCCCTGCGAACCCTGGCTTCCGGCTAAATTATGCCGCTACGCGGAGCCATCGGTGTTCATGACCACCGCTGCATAATTTTTACGCCAGATAAGGACAAAACCCATGATGACTCCCTGTATTTATGTATAAGGTACAGCGCCTGAGGAAGATTGAGGTGTAGTGAGTTCATATGTCTTTCATTTCTTCGCACACTATTTCGTCAAAAATGCTGCGCGTCACATTTATTTCTTTCTGCATTTTTTGCTTGCATTCTCTCCCAGCCTTGCTGCATCTGGGTTCGCGTCAATAGGTATAAGGTCAACTAAAAATCATATATCTTGTGTGGTTGAAATTCAAAACACCCACATCTAGTATTCTTTGTGTAGCGCTCGCGTAACGGGTCGCTGCCCAGTGGATCGGTTCGGGTGAACACGCCCTGAAGATAGCCGCTCCGATAGACTTTTTTCACGCTAAAGGGTAAATACGAATCATGCGTATTACTATTTTCACTAAGCCAGATTGTGTTCAATGCAACGCCACATGCCGTGCGCTGGACAAGCAAGGAATTCACTATCAACTGGTCGACTTAACTGAAGATGAACAGGCGTTGCAGCAGGTAAGAGCGTTGGGCTATCAACAGGTACCCGTCGTGATGACGGCCGACGATCATTGGAGCGGCTTCCGCCCGGATAAGATCAGTACTCTGAACGCAGCCCTGCAATTGCAGTAAGGGGGCAATATGAACCCGCTGGTCTATTTCTCCAGCCAGTCGGAAAACACGCATCGCTTCATTTCCAGGGTTGGCTTGCCAGCCCTGAGAATCCCGATAGCGACAGAACAGCCTGCATTGAAAGTTGATCGCCCCTATATTCTGGTTGTCCCCAGCTACGGCGGAGGCAGCACGAAAGGGGCGGTGCCGCGTCAGGTCATCATCTTTCTCAACGATCCTCATAATCGCGCTTATCTGCGCGGCGTGATTGCCGCAGGCAATACCAATTTCGGTGCAGCGTACTGTATCGCTGGCGACATCATTGCGCAGAAATGTCAGGTGCCTTACCTGTACCGCTTTGAATTGCTCGGCACGGCAGAAGACGTTGCAAACGTGCGTAAGGGAGTCACTGAATTTTGGCAACAACAGACCACGTGAGTGCAAAGGCAACCAAGGCCGATGCAGATGCTCACTCACTCGATTACCATACACTCGACTACCATGCGCTGAACGCGATGCTCAACCTCTACGACACAGAGGGGAATATCCAGTTCGAGATGGATAAGCTCGCGGCGCGCCGTTATTTCCTACAGCATGTAAACCAGAACACCGTGTTTTTCCACAATCTGGAAGAAAAGCTGCGTTATCTGGTGGAAGAAGGCTACTACGAAGCGGAAGTGCTGGATCAATATCAGTTCGATTTCATCAAGAGTCTTTTCCAGCAGGCCTACGCTCACAAGTTCCGCTTTCAAACCTTTCTGGGTGCGTTCAAATACTACACCGGCTATACGCTGAAAACCTTTGACGGCAAGCGCTATCTGGAGCGCTACGAAGATCGCGTCTGCCTTGTGGCGTTGACTCTCGCTAAAGGGGACACGGCACTCGCTAGCGCGCTGGTCGATGAAATCATCAGCGGACGCTTCCAGCCCGCCACCCCCACGTTCCTCAACTGCGGTAAAAAGCAGCGCGGCGAACTGGTTTCCTGCTTCCTGCTGCGCATTGAAGACAATATGGAGTCGATTGGCCGAGCAATTAACTCCGCGCTTCAGCTCTCAAAACGCGGCGGCGGCGTGGCCTTCATGCTCAGCAACATCCGCGAAACCGGTGCGCCGATCAAACGTATTGAAAACCAGTCGTCCGGCATTATCCCTATCATGAAAATGCTGGAAGATGCGTTTTCCTACGCCAACCAGCTTGGAGCGCGTCAAGGTGCGGGGGCGGTATACCTCAATGCACACCACCCCGATATTCTGCGTTTTCTAGATACCAAGCGGGAAAATGCCGATGAGAAAATCCGCATCAAGACGCTGTCTTTAGGTGTGGTCATTCCCGATATCACGTTCCAGTTGGCGAAGAATAATCAGGTGATGTACCTGTTCTCGCCCTATGATGTCGAGCAGGTTTATGGCGTGCCGCTGTCAGAAATTAGCGTCACCGAAAAATACCATGAGATGGTCAACGACAAGCGCATCCGTAAATCCCAAATTAAGGCGCGCGAATTTTTCCAGATCCTCGCCGAAATCCAGTTCGAGTCCGGTTATCCCTACATGATGTTTGAGGATACGGTGAATCGCGCGAACCCGATTCACGGCCGTATCAATATGAGTAACCTGTGCTCTGAGATTTTGCAGGTCAACGAGGCCAGCCTGTACGACGACGATCTTGGCTACAGCCACATTGGCAAGGATATCTCCTGTAACCTCGGCTCAATGAATATTGCCAACGCGATGGCCTCGCCCGATTTCGGCCAGACGGTTGAAATGGCAATCCGCGCGCTGACTGCCGTTTCCGATATGAGCCACATCAGCTCTGTGCCGTCCATCGAAAAAGGCAACGACCAATCGCACGCCATTGGTTTAGGTCAGATGAACCTGCATGGCTATCTGGCGAAAGAACGGATTTTTTACGGCACAGAAGAAGCCGTCGATTTCACTAACATTTATTTCTATACCGTCGCTTTCCACGCAATTCGGGCATCGAATGCGTTAGCGATAGAGCGGAACCAGCGCTTCTCAGGCTTTGAACTCTCAAAATATGCTACGGGTGAGTATTTTGATAAGTACATCGAGCAAATCTGGGAACCCACAACAACACGCGCACGTGAACTGTTTGAACAGGCAGGCATCCACATTCCCACTCAGCAGGACTGGACGGCACTGCGCGAATCCGTGATGGCGCACGGTATTTACAACCAGAACCTGCAGGCGGTTCCGCCGACCGGTTCGATTTCGTATATCAACCACTCGACGTCTAGCATCCACCCGATTGTGTCACGTATCGAAATTCGTAAAGAGGGCAAGATTGGTCGCGTCTACTACCCTGCCCCTTACATGAACAATGACAATCTCGAGTATTACCAGGATGCCTATGAAATCGGGCCGCAGAAGATTATCGACACCTATGCCGCCGCGACGCAGCACGTCGATCAGGGGCTTTCGCTGACGCTGTTCTTCCGCGATACCGCCACCACGCGCGACATCAATAAAGCGCAGATCTACGCCTGGACCAAGGGCATTAAGACTATTTATTACATTCGCATACGGCAGATGGCGCTGGAAGGCACCGAAGTTCAGGGCTGTGTGTCCTGTGCGCTCTAAGCCATCGCGGAAGGAAATCGAAGCATGACCGCACTCACTCGCGTCCAGGCGATTAACTGGAACAAAATTGAAGACGACAAAGATTTGGAAGTCTGGAACCGGCTGACGTCTAACTTCTGGCTGCCGGAAAAGGTGCCACTTTCTAACGATATTCCGTCGTGGAGTACGCTGAATGCCCGCGAGCGTCAGTTGACGATCCGTGTCTTCACTGGACTAACGCTGTTAGATACCATCCAAAATACGCTAGGCGCACCAACACTCATGCCCGATGCTGTGACGCCACATGAAGAAGCCGTGCTGTCTAACATCAGCTTTATGGAAGCGGTGCATGCTCGTTCGTACAGCTCTATTTTCTCGACGCTGTGTCTAACCAGCGAAGTCGATGATGCGTATCGCTGGAGCGAAGAGAATACCGCGCTACAGAAAAAGTCCGACATTATTCTGTCGCACTATCGCAGTGACGATCCGCTGATGAAGAAAGTCGCCAGCGTGTTTCTGGAGTCGTTCCTGTTCTACTCGGGGTTCTACCTGCCTATGTACTGGTCAAGCCGTGCCAAGCTGACCAACACGGCGGATTTGATCCGGCTTATCATCCGCGACGAAGCGGTACACGGCTACTATATTGGCTACAAATTCCAGCGCGGCTTAGCGAAGGTCGATTCCGCTCGTCAGCAGCAGGTGAAAAATTTCGCCTACGATCTGCTACAGGATTTGTATGACAATGAGGTGTTATATACGCAGGAACTCTATGACGGCGTCGGCTGGACGGAGGATGTGAAGAAATTCCTCCACTACAACGCGAACAAAGCGCTGATGAATCTGGGTTATGAAGCGCTGTTCCCCGCCAGCATGACGGATGTGAATCCCGCAATTCTCTCGGCGCTATCGCCAAACGCGGATGAGAACCACGACTTCTTCTCTGGCTCGGGTTCATCTTATGTAATCGGTAAAGCCGTCAACACCGAAGACGAAGACTGGGACTTCTAAAAAAATGGCCGCTGCTTTTCGGGTGGCCACATTTTTCTCCAAAACGCTTCTCTACAGTCTTTTTTCGATAAACCCAGAAATGAAAAAACCCTGAACCATTTCTGATTCAGGGCCTTCATATAAGTGGCGGAACGGACGGGGCTCGAACCCGCGACCCCCTGCGTGACAGGCAGGTATTCTAACCAACTGAACTACCGCTCCACTCGTGCTCACTGAGCGGGATGAATACTAAGATGACGGCACTATTACGTCAATGCTTTTTATAACTAACCGTTTCTGTTTGCTTATAATTTCATCTTGCTGGCTATTCTCTCACCCGCAGTGCGATCAGCCGATTCTTTTTACTGCGCAAAAGGCGAATATCACGGCGATGCTATTCTGCCCGCCAAAGGCAACTCCCGCCTTTTTTAGCAATCAGATCCAGACGTTGTTCATGCGCTAATAGCTCTGACTCATCAGCGTAAAGTACCTTTAACGCCGATTGAGGGCGGACGATTCTCTGGATCGTTTCGGTATTCTCATTCTTCTGCTGCGTTTCACCTTCCATCGAAAAAGTCAGTGACGTCTGACCACCGGTCATCGCCAGATAAACTTCTGCCAGAATCTCGGCATCGAGCAATGCGCCGTGCAGCGTACGCTTGCTGTTATCTATCTGGTAGCGATCGCAGAGCGCATCCAAACTGTTACGCTTACCGGGGAAGATCTTCCGCGCCATTAACAGGCTATCGGTAATCTTACAGAACGTCTCCGTTTTAGGAAGATCTCGGTTCAGCAGCCGAAATTCGTAATCCATAAAGCCGATATCAAACGTTGCGTTATGGATGACCAGCTCTGCGCCACGGATAAAATCGAGAAAATCATCCACGATATCCGCATACGTCGGCTTGTCAGCCAGAAACTCATCGCTAATACCGTGTACGTTATACGCTTCGGGATCCACTAAACGATCGGGTTTGATATAGACGTGAAAATGACGGCCCGTCAGGCGGCGGTTAATCACTTCAACTGCACCGATCTCGATAATTTTATGCCCTTCATAGTGAACCCCCAGCATATTCATACCGGTGGTTTCTGTATCCAGGACGATTTGTCGCGTAATTTCAGTGCTCATCGTTTTCGTTTATGTCAGACTTGCCGTTTTTATCATAAGGGAGAGTCTACCAGAGATGCGCAAACAGGTAGAAATTTTCACCGACGGATCTTGCCTCGGTAATCCCGGCCCCGGCGGCTATGGCGCCCTGCTGCGCTACAAGCAGCACGAAAAAGCATTGAGTGCTGGTTATCGTCTTACGACGAATAACAGAATGGAGCTAATGGCCGCAATTGCAGCGCTTGAAACACTGACCACCGACTGTGAGGTCGTACTCAGCACAGACAGTCAATATGTTCGTCAGGGAATCACCAGTTGGATTCATAACTGGAAAAAGCGGGGTTGGAAAACCGCCGATAAAAAACCGGTCAAGAACGTCGATCTCTGGCAAAGACTGGATACCGCGATTCAACGCCATTCCGTGCGCTGGGAATGGGTAAAAGGGCACGCTGGGCATCCAGAAAACGAGCGCTGTGATGAACTTGCTCGCGCCGCCGCCAGTGCACCAACGCTTGATGACACCGGTTATCAGGCTGAGTAAATCACCGTAGGCGTCCGCCTTATCTTCGATATATCTTTGTTGCGCCCACCGTGCGGCGCACTGATGCTTTGCGCAATCTCGCCCTCATCGGCGTAAACGTCAGCGGAATTGTGCGCTTCCGGGCAATAATCAGCGTCAGACACCCCAACATCGGAATATGTTTATTCAACTTCCCTTTGTTTCTTCGCCATGGCGTAACGTGAAAATGGGTCTGTTCGATAACCTCATAGTTCAATAGCCCCAGCCAGTCCGTAATACGCATTTGAGTAAACATGCGGCTGCAATAAGGATGTTTTTTATTGAGTCTGGGGATCAGTTTACCCAAGCCAACCAGACTGATCGGATTAAACGTGCTCAGGATTAACCAACCATCATCGATCAAGACACGATCAACCTCCCGCAGAATACGATGCGGGTCCGATGAATATGACAGCGTTTGAGCAAGCAGGCAGGCGTCGATCGACTTTTCAGAGAACGGTAATTGATGAGCATCTGCGATGACATGAAGATTATCGCCGTGTGGAGCAACATTAACCTGATGCGCAATCGCACACTCTGTTACATGGATTTCCGCGCTTAGCGCCCCTACCTTGATAAGATGAAAACCAAAGAGTTTTGGCCACCATGGCAACAAAGCCAGTTCAATCGACTCGCGATAAAATTGCCCACAGGTGATATCATCCCATGAATCAGGTGCAACAATGGTCTGAGGGGTTCGTGCCAATTTCATCTTCTGTTCTCGTCCTCAGGCTGCTAGAAAAAAGAGGTGATGAATGAATCTTATCAGTATCCCCGCACTTCAGGACAACTACATTTGGCTATTGAGCAATAAAGAAAATCGCTGTGTGATCGTCGATCCTGGTGAGGCGCCCCCGGTGCTTAATGCGCTCGATCAGCATTCACTTTTCCCCGAAGCAATCTTGCTCACCCACCATCATAACGACCATGTAGGAGGCGTCAGCGTGCTCCTCAAGCATTACCCTAATCTGCCTGTTTTTGGCCCAAAAGAAACCGCTAAATGCGGCGCGACCTACCTGGTGGAAGAAGGAAATGCCGTCTCTTTGTTAAATTCGGAATTTTCTGTAATTGAGGTTCCAGGGCACACATCTGGTCATATTGCTTACTACAGTGCGCCATTTTTGTTCTGTGGCGACACCCTATTTTCAGCGGGATGCGGTCGTATTTTTGAAGGCAGCCCGAGACAAATGCATGAATCTATTCAAAAAATAGCAAAACTTCCTGATGATACGATAGTGTGCTGCGCTCATGAATACACGCTATCAAACTTAAGATTTTCTAATGCGATATTGCCAGAAGATCCCATTATTGAAGCTTATCTCCATGAAATCAGTCAGATACGAGAAAAATCGCAGTCTAGTTTACCAACGACATTAGGGCTGGAGAGAAAAATCAACCTATTCCTCCGCTGTCATGAAATTGATTTAAAAAGGAAATTATCAAAGGAACCTGAAAATATAGAGAATTGGCAAGTTTTTGAGATGCTACGTAGCAAGAAAGACTGCTTCTGAAGGTTTAGGTTGTGCTATTCCTCTAATCAAAGTATCCTTGCTCGTCTTTTAAGCAACTATTGACCAACATATGAAGGCTAAAGCGATACTTATCGCCTCAGTCTTGCTGGCGGGTTGTCAGGTCTCACCACATGACACCTCTCAACCCAAGCAGCATGCACAGAGTTTGTCTTCGGCAAGTCAAAGTGAAGCAGGAAAGTACACAGATGGTCGAGAGGCCTCCGCGCGATGGCTAGATGACGATAGCCTCGCGCAACGAAATCTGTGGAACTTCATTGGCGACGAGCTGAAGATGGAGGTTCCGGAAAACGCCCGGATCCGCGAGCAAAAAATGCGTTATTTGAACAATAAGAGCTATCTCCACGATGTAACATTACGGGCAGAGCCGTACATGTACTGGATAGTCGAGCAGATTAAGCAACGTAAAATGCCGATGGAACTGGTACTGCTACCCATAGTGGAGAGCGCTTTTGATCCAAGTGCCACATCATCCGCCAATGCCGCTGGGCTATGGCAGATTATCCCTGGCACAGGACGCAATTATGGTTTGAAACAAAACCAGTGGTACGACGGACGTCGCGACGTGATTGCGTCTACGACGGCTGCGCTGGATATGATGCAACGACTCAACACGATGTTTGATGGCGACTGGTTATTGACCGTTGCCGCATACAACAGTGGTGAAGGCCGGGTTATGCAGGCGATGAAAGCGAATAAAGCAAAAGGAAAATCAACCAGCTTCTGGGCGCTGGCGTTACCACGGGAAACGTCAATCTATGTTCCTAAGATGCTGGCTTTGAGCGATATTCTTAAAAACAGCAAGAAGTATGGCGTGAGTCTGCCGCAACCCAATGAAAGCCGCGCATTAGCAAAGGTTGAGCTGGGTCAGCAGATAGAGTTGACGCAAGCTGCTGAGATGGCTGGTTTGTCGTTGAATAAGCTGAAGAGCTATAACTCGGGCTATAAACGTAATGTTACCGCGCCAAATGGCCCACATTACATTATGGTTCCTAAAGCTCACGTTGAGCAGTTGAAAGATTCACTGGCTGATGGTGACATCGCAGCGGTTCAACCAACACGCTTAGCGCAAACGCAGCCAACGCCAGCATCACAGCAGTATAAGGTACGCTCAGGTGATACCTTATCAGCCATTGCGGCACGGCTTAATGTCAGCGCGAAAGATTTGCAGAGCTGGAACAATCTGCGTAGCGCTGGTGCGCTCAAGGTTGGCCAGACGTTGCAAGTAGCCAAAGCGTCAGGCAATAGCAGTTCTATCACCTACCAGGTTAGGAAGGGTGATTCACTGGCAAGTATTGCTAAACGGCATGGCGTAAATATCGCTGATGTGATGCGTTGGAATACGGTTATCAACAAGAATGCCAACATCCAGCCAGGCGATCGTCTGACGCTTTATGTTAGCAGCAACATAAAACCTGATTCTTAACGTCATATCAGAATCAGTGACGATAAGCAGCCCTCTACATCTGTAGATGGGCTGTTTTTTTATAGCGATTAACTCAGGCTAAATTCAACGAGCAGTGGGTTATGATCTGAGGCCTGAGTCACCAATACAGAAGACTGGTTAACGGTCAGCTCACGGTAAAAGACGAAATCGAGCGGGCGACCAAACGCCTTTCGCCGTTGGTCATCAACGAAATGTACCTCCTGCAACCCCATACTTATCGCAAACCGATTAAGTGCGTTAATACGCTGCTGACTCCACGCATTAAAATCTCCGGCCATAATAGCTGGCCCCTGATGATGTACGAGTTGTTCCCCAATCGCAGCCAACTGCTTGGTATAAACCTCAACACCAAAACTAAAGTTAACCGCATGGATATTGATAACCATCAGCCTCTGGCCATTCTGAAGCGCGTAGACCGTCACCAAAGAGGACTTAGCCAAACGCAACAGGGGTTCCCTTTCACGTAAAGGACAGCAATATACTGGCTGAGCTGCTGATAGCGTCATCACACCAGATGGATGCTGCGGGAGAATAATGGCAGGAACCTGATCGGCAGAAAGGTAGTTAGTGGTTGCGAAACGGATGAGTTCTGGCGTGCTTTGCGCTTCCTGCAACAGAACTAGCTGGGTACCTTTACCGAAATTCTGCAACACGGAAAGCCAGTTCACTCGTTGTTGCTTAAAAATATTCCACACCATGACGCGTAACACATCACCCTCCAGCAACAATGAGCCTGTCGGTAGCACTTGTCCCGGATAATGCATTTCCCCAGGAGGAAAGATACGTTCAGCCGGTTGGCCGGCAACATACCTCATTGCATAGGTTCTTTTCCGCACGCCTAATCCACTATCGGTTTTAATACTCTAAATACCCTATCAAAAAAGAGTACTCTTCTGTTATAGAATTTTATCGCAGACTTACAATGTACGCTCGGCGATAGGGTAGGAAAAATGAAGTGATCGGCAAAAACAAAAAAGAAGAGAAGGAGAAAGGAACGAACTTATATACAAACTCTAATATTCAGAAACGAAAGAGCCCCAAGGGTTAACTTAGGGCTTTTTTACAATAAGTGGCGGAACGGACGGGGCTCTAACCCGCGACCCCCTGCGTGACAGGCAGGTATTCTAACCAACTGAACTACCGCTCCACCGAATTTCTCTACAACCACCAGATTGCTCCGGCTTACTGCTTAATTTGATGCCTGGCAGTTCCCTAC
>NZ_JACDSF010000049.1 GCF_013449685.1 Pectobacterium brasiliense
CAAACAAGACCCAAGCGGTAAGGCCTTTACCGGCTATCGGCTGGATGCGTTACGCGCGAATGCGATGACAGGCTCGGGTGAATCCAATGCCGCGATGCTGATGCCCGGCAGCAGTTTTACCTTAACCGAACATCCTAATCCGACGCTGAATAGTGGCTGGCAACTGGTTGCCATCACCCACAGCGGGCAGCAGCCGCAGGCTCTGGAAGAAGAAAGCGGCGGTGAACCGACCACCTACAGCAACAGCTTTGAGGTCATCAGTGCCAAAAGTACCTGGCGTGCCGATTTACCGTACAAACCGATGGTCGATGGTCCGCAAATTGCCACCGTTGTCGGCCCGGCGGGTGAGGAAATCTACTGTGACGAATATGGTCGCATCAAATTGCAATTCCCGTGGGACCGCTACGGCTCCAGTGACGACCAGAGCTCCTGTTGGGTACGCGTTAGCCAGGGCTGGGCGGGCGGTCAGTACGGCCTGATAGCCATCCCGCGTATCGGCCATGAAGTGATTGTCAGCTTCCTTGAAGGCGACCCGGACCAGCCCATTGTGACGGGCAGAACCTTTCATGCCACCAATCCATCGCCGTATCCACTGCCGGCGAACAAGACACGTACCTCGCTGCGTACGTCAACGCACAAGGGCGCGGGTTTCAATGAGCTGCGTTTTGAAGACCAGGCCGGGCAGGAAGAGGTGTTTATCCATGCCCAGAAAGACATGAACACCGTGGTGTTGAATAACCGTAGTACGACTGTGACCGCTGATCACACCGAAAGCGTCGGTGGCAATCAGGCGGTATCGGTAGTGAAAGACCAATCCACTGAAATCCAGGGGCAGCAGAGTATCGCCGTGACCAAAAACCGTAACACGGTCGTGGATGACAACGACAGCCTTCAGGTGAAAAACAACATCGCTATCCAGTCGCAGAAGGGGGACATCCTGATAGCCACTGACAAGGGGTTTATTGGTATCGGCGCTGACGGGGTCATCAATATCAAGGGTACCCACATTGTCATCAACGGCCAGCAAATCGACCTGAACTGAATAACAAGAACAACAAGGACACGTGAACATGTACCAGATGAACGAAGGCATCCTGGCCATTCCTGCGCAGTGGCGCGATGAATCCCTGCACGTTTTTGTCTTGCCGGATGAAACCACCAATCTGGTGGTTAACCGCACCCCGACCGAACCCGGTCAGACGCCAGATGGGGTGTATCAGAAAACGCTGGAGCAGTTCTCTACCCATCTCAATGGTTATAAAGAAGTGCAATCGTGGGAACTGACACTGTCGGGCGCGCCAGCCCCGGCGCTGGAATACACTTGGCAGTCACCGGAAGGCCAGATGCATCAGGTGGTGGTGATGCAGGTACGTGGCAACCTGCTGCTGACGTTCACCATTACTGCCGCTGACGTGCTGAGTGATGAACGTAAAAAAGCATTATTGGCGGTGATCGAGACCTTCAACGCTGCTGAGCCTGCCACATCGGAGGGGATGGAGAGCGGCGATGCGTGATGAAATTCTGGCCCGTATTGCGCGTGTCGGCGCTATGCACGCGGGCAATCGGCCCACGCTGCCACCCGACTTACCGACACTGGGTAGCGGCTCGCCGCCGACCTCGCCGGGCAAGCCTATCAAGCACAGCAGCTTTCTGGGGGCGCTGCTCGGTGCCGTTGCCGGGGCGCTGGTCGCTGCTGCGGTCGCGGCGGTGGCCGTTGCCCTGGTGGGCGTCACCGGCGGACTGGCGATTGCTGTGGTCGGTGGGCTGGCGGTGCTGGGGGCGGGAAGCCTGATATCGGCGGTCAGTGGTCGGGTATCCGCCATGGTGGACAGTGCCTCACCGCCTGCAGGGAAAGTGGACAGTGGTTCACCGAATGTGTCGGTGGAAGGGAGTCCGGTGTCCCGTGCTGAAGTCGATGTCGTTCTCTGCACCAAACACAACGGTCCGCAACTGATTGCGCAGGGCAGCGAGACCGTCTTTGTGAACGGTCATCCGGCTGCACGGATTGGTGATAAAACCGTGTGTGGTGCCACCATCAAAGAGGGGGCATCAACGGTGTTCTTTGGTTCCGGTCAGGCTACCGTACTGGAGATACAGGACGAGTTCAGCGGCTGGCAGAAAGCGCTGTTGATTGCGGTGGAATTTCTGGTGCCGCCGACCCGTGGCCTGTTTCGCGGGTTGGGGAAGTTATTCTTTCGCGGCCCCAAAGCGGTGATGAAAGGACTGGGCGCTGGTGCACTTTGGGCTGGTAAGCGTCTCAGGCAAAAGACACGTTGCGCCACCCGTGCATTTAAGGCGAACAAGGGCCGGGCGCGGGTGACACAAGCGGCCAAAGCCTTCAAGAAAGACCCGGTGTATGTCGCCAGCGGTGAGGTGATTGAAAGCCGCACTGATATCGAACTGGGACAAACTATCCCGATGGTGTTCGAACGTACTTATCGTACCGCCTCTTTACATGCCGGATTAGTAGGCCGTGGCTGGCAGGATAGCTGGAGCGAGGTCGCTACCGTTAGTCAGGATGAGCGCGGCATCCATGTCACTATCACGCTGGCACAGGGCTATGACATTGATTTCACCTTCGGGCTCGGTGCCACCGTGGTGTACTGCGCCGAATACCCCGAATTCAAGCTGCTGCGACGGCATAACGGTTTTCACCTGTGGCACCGCGACAGCCAGACCTGGCGAGCCTTTACCGTCAAACAGGGTGACCAGTTACTGTTGTCAGCGATTACCGACAACCACCAGAACCGAATCGACTTTCTCCGCGACCCCAAAGGCTACCTGCGCAAGATACAGCACAGCGACGGCATCGAGCTGCTGCTGGTATGGCAGGGGGAATTTCTGCGCCAGGTGCAGCGCATTGACGGTGGTCAGAAAACTGTGCTGGCCGAATACCGTCAGGATGAGCAAGGCCGACTGGTCGAGGCAGATGCCTCCCATGCTTATCACCTGTTCTACGAGTATGACAACCATCATCGTCTGACTCGCTGGCACGACAACGACAAAACCTGGGCGCGTTATGAGTATGACCATCAAGGCAGGTGTATCTACACCACCTGTGCCGACGGCTACCTGACGGCGAAGTTTGAGTACCTGGCAGACCGTGTGGTGATGACTGACGGGCTAGGCCAACGCAGTGAATATGGCTTCAATGACCTGCACCTGATGGCGTGGGAGACATCCCCGCTCGGCCATATCACCCGCTATGAGTATGACGATGTGGGCAATCTGCTGCGGGAAATCTCCCCGGCGGGCCGGGTGGTGGAATTTGCCTATCTGGATGATACCGGACTGGTCAGCACCTTCACCGACGGCAGCGGCCACCAATGGCAGTACGCCTACGACGACCATGAGCGGCTTATCGGTATTACTGACCCACTCGGGCGCCACTGGGCATGGCAGTACGACAGCAAGGGCAACCCGCAGAGCCTGACCGGACCGGACAACAGCGAAGTGCGTTTTGCCTGGAATCGCTACGGCCTGCTGACTGAAGTCAGCGACCATAACGGCCAGGTACAGGCCAGCCTGTTTTACGACCACCGTCAGCGCCTGCTGAGTGCCACAGATGCGGAGTCCCGTACCCAGCAACTGCGTTATGACCAGCAGGACAGGCTGACCACCTGGACACGACCGGATGGATCAACCTATCGGCTGGGTTATCGTCGTGCAAGCTGGAAGCTGCCGGAGCAACTGCTGCGCCCGGACGACAAGCAAGAGCAGCGCCAGTACGACAAACACAACAACCTGCTGAACTATACCGACGGCAACGGTGCGGTGTGGCGACAAACCTACGGCGCGTTTGATTTGCTGACGTCACGTACCGATGCGGCAGGTCGCACCTGGCAGTACGAGTATGACAAGGAAAGTCAGCAACTGGTGTGTATCACGGCACCGGACGGTAACCAGTGGCAGTGGTGGCTGGATGCCGATGCGCGGGTTATCCGCGAACGGGACATGGCGGGTACGGAGACCCACTACGGCTATGACGAAGACGGCCACTGCATCGCCGTTCGCAATGGCGAAGGAGAAATCCGCCACTTCCTGTGCGACGGGCGCGGATTACTGATAAAAGAAACGGCACCAGACGATATGCTGCACTACCGCTACGATGCGGCAGGCAGGCTTATCGACGTGACGTCTGCGACCAACCATATCCAGTTGGAATATGACCTCCGTGACCGAGTAGTGCGGGAGTGGCTGAACGGCACACTTATCACCCGACTGTTTGACGATACTGTACACACCGTGACTCGGACACTGACATGGAAAGGCGAAGAAGACAGCGCGGCACTCACCAGCACCTTCCATTACCGCGCCACAGGCGAACTGCATCAGGTCATGCTACCGGACGGGGCGGAGCTGACGCTGGCGCATGATGCCGCTGGACGTGAATCTATCCGCCACAGCAAGGGCGGCTTTACGCAGCAGCGTGAATACGACGCAATGGGCTGGCTGACGCGGGAAATGAGCGGCCAGATGGCTGACGGTCGGTTGCAACCGGTACAGACCGGGGAATACCTGTACGACGGCGCGGGCAACCTGACCGGCACCCGGCGCAACCGCGAGGCGGCAGGCTATCAACTCGATGCCAGCGGGCGGGTACTGTCTGTACTGAGCGGTGGCGCGGGTCGCACTGTTAACACCGAAGAACAATACCGCTACACCCGTAACGGGCTGCCACAGGACACGACAAGACTGACCGAATGGCAGGCCGGACGACTGACCCAACAGGACAACACTCACTACCAGTACGACAAGGCCGGAAGGCTGATACGCAAACAGGTGGTACAGCCGGGTTATCGGCCGCAGGTATGGCACTACCGCTGGGACAGCCGTAATCAGTTACGGGTAGTCGACACACCGAACGGCGAACGCTGGCTCTACAACTACGACGCGTTCGGGCGGCGCATTGGCAAACGCTGTGACCAGAAAGCTGAAGATATTCACTACCTGTGGGACGGCGACCAGATTGCCGAAGTGCGCCACCATCGTGACAACCGGCTTATCAGCCGCCGCCACTGGGTACACAACGGCTGGGAGCTGTTGGTACAGCAGCGCCAAACTGTGGAGGGGAGCTGGGAAACGGATTTTGTCACCAGTGGCCATAATGGTGAACCGCAGGCCATCTTCAACCCTCAAGGCGAACTGCGTTGGCAGGCTCCGCGCACCAACTTATGGGGCCAGCGTTATACAGATAATGCTGAAAATCTCGATCCGGGACTAGCCTTTGCGGGTCAGTACCGTGACGCGGAAAGTGGCTTGTGCTATAACAGATTTCGGTATTATGAACCAAGTGGTGGTGGTTATATCTCGCCAGACCCGATAGGGATAGCGGGGGGTGAAAACCTGTATGCTTACGTTCAAAATCCGATTACATGGGTTGATCCGCTGGGGTTGGCTGGGTGTAGTTTAAATCCTAAAGATATTCATTTCATGCAAAGCTCTATTAAAAATCAAACCGGCGCTCATACTGTCTTAGATAATGCTAAAGCTCTATCTAATGGCTCATTGAAACCGTCTGATTTACCTGCAATCAAAGTATGGAAAGATCCTTCAGGGAAAATATGGACACTGGACCATCGCCGTTTAGCTGCATTTAAAATAGCTGGCCTTAATGAAGTACCAGTACAATGGGCTACATCTAAAGAAATAGCAGGCCAAATGTGGAAGATGACCACGAAAACCAACGGAGAAAGTATTATTTTAAAACTAGGCAACGGCATAAAGCAGATTATAGGAGGTTGATATGAATGATCATTTTCATCCAGCTATGGATTTAGTTAAAGCTCCAGTAAAAAATAAAGAAGACATCGTAAAGTTGATTAATTTTTTGGCTAATGATGTAAGAAAAAATCCCAACAAATGGGAAAACAATGATCTTCCTACTTATTTGGAAGCGATGGCATCATGGATTGAAGATATGGATGGGTTTTACAAAAATATGAATAGACCAGAGCCTAATATCGACTGGGCAGGCTTGGCTGACATATTACAAGCTGCAAAGATATATGAATAATAAAATAATCCGGAAGCGACCCCAGTGATCCTTCCGGCTTTTTATTAGCCGCCGTCTACAGATTAATCTCCGTCTCAATCACTATCCTTCCCCGCTCAACCGTCACCGTTATCGGCATCCCCGTCATAAATCCTGACTCTTCGAGCCAGCGGCCTTTAAGGTTGATGGCGGACGGTGGGTTCGGCCTGCCATTATGCGGGGCATATCCCACCGTGTAGTAACGTTCTGTTTTGGTTGCTTTATTAACGATGACGCCTGACTTAGAATGTGCCTTAGCCATAGTAACTACTCCTGTTAGTTGCTTGTGGTGAGCGGCGTTGGTGTGTTCCAGCACATCAGCGCCGCGATAAAAACCTTATTGCCCTGTTATCAGTTTTGCCATCTTCGTTCTGGTTACTAAACTGTCCATCAGCACGATTAGCGCCTGTTGATCTTCATCAGAAAGAGAATCCATCTGTGAATAAAGTGCCTGTAGCTTAGGGTTATGAATCTTAGGCGCTTCTGGCTTCTCTAGTCCAACCAGTGCATCAACACTCATCTGTAGCGCTTGTGCAATCTTAACCACGGTGTCGAGTTGTGGCACAGATGCGCCACGTTCCCATCTATTGTAAACCCTGCGATTAACATCCAGCAGTTCGGCCAGCCTTGCCTGTGTCATGTTGCGGGCTTCTCGTGCTTCTCGCAGGCGGGTTGCAAAGATCTCCATACCGTTCTCACTTAGCCAGTCTTGAAAAGATATGGTCATTGTACCCCTTCCTCTAAAAAGCCCTTGACGATGTACACATACTAGTACTTTAATAATGCCACTTCAATGTCTATTGACAGGTTTTTAAAAGGACACAGAAATGGCCCGCATCCCCGAATCCGAGTTGCAGCACCTCAAAGCCGCCGTGCCGTTAGTGGACGTGGTGCGTTCACAGGGGCGGCAGGTGTTCAGGCGCGGCAAGGACTGGGTGGTGCTGTGTCCGTTCCATCAGGAGAAAACCCCGTCCTGCGTTATCAGCCCGGAGAAGAACCTGTATCACTGCTTTGGCTGTGATGCGGGCGGCTCGGTGCTGGACTGGGTGATGAAAACGGAAGGCTTAAGCCTGCATCGGGCGGCTGACCGCCTGCGGAGTGAACTCGGTGTGGTGCCCGCGGCGGCACCGTTGCCACCTGTGGCGGATATCGCGAATGAACAAGAGCGGCAGGCGTTACTGCATCGTGTTACCGAGTTCTATCACCACACGCTGCTGAACGCACCGGAGGCTATCGCGTATCTGGAGAAACGCCGCCTGAATCATCCTGAGTTAGTCGCTGCCTTTAAACTGGGGTTCGCCAACCGCACGCTGGCCTACCGTCTGCCACCGAAAAAACTGAAAGACGGCGCGGCCATCCGGGGGCAGTTGCAGGCGCTGGGAATACTGCGTTCGTCCGGGCATGAACATCTGGCGGGGTCGTTCGTGGTGCCGGTTATCGACCTTAACGGTCAGGTGCGTGAACTGTACGGGCGCAAGGTCAGCAATGAGTTACGCAAAGGCACCCCGCTGCACCTGTACCTGCCGGGGCCGCACGGCGGGGTGTGGAACGAGCAGGCGTTAGCGGCAGGTAAAACGGTCATCCTGTGCGAATCGCTTATCGATGCGATGTCGTTCTGGGTGGCGGGTTATCGCAACGTGACAGCGGCCTATGGGGTAAACGGCGTTACCGATGAGATGCGGCAGGCGCTTATCCGGCATGGCGTAAAACAGGTGCTAATCGCGTTCGATAACGACGCGGCAGGCGATGAAGGCGCGGTGAAACTGGCTTCTGCGTTAGCGGCTGACGGTATCACACCGTTCCGTGTGGTGTTCCCTGCCGGGATGGATGCCAATGAATACCTGTGTAAAGTCGCGGAGCCGGAAGTGGCGTTCCGTGCGGCGGTAGAAGGCGCAATGGCGATGGGAGAGGCGGTCAGTGCTGAACCTGAATCCGTGCCACAACGGAAAACCACGCCACAGCCTGAAAAACCGCCTCAACCCGCCTCCTCTTTAGCGGCCGGGGTGGTGGTTGAAGCATTGCCGGGCGGTGAAGTTGACATCGCGTTATCCGGCCAGCAGTGGCGCATCCGGGGCATGGCCTCGGTGAAAGCGGGCAGCGGCGTGATGAAGGTGAACGCGCAGGTGCTGGACACCGAAAGCGGCGTGGTGTTCGCGGACAGCGTGGACATGATGAGCGCGCGGAGCCGGGCGGGTTATGCGCGGTTGGCGGCCGGTGAGCTGGGGTTAGCGGAAAGCGACCTCAAACGCCGCTTAGGCCGTGTACTGCTGGCACTGGAAACCCACCTTGCTCAACCCGACACCGCCAGTGACGCCGTGCCGGAACTGGATGACGACGCCAAAGCGGCGGCGCTGGCGTTACTTCGTGACCCGAACCTTATCGGCAGGCTGACGGATGACCTGGCCGCCTGTGGCGTGGTGGGCGAATCGACCAACTTAGTGGCGGGTTACTTAGCCGCAGTATCGCGCAAGCTGGACAGGCCGTTAGCGGTGTTAATCCAGTCCTCCAGTGCGGCGGGAAAATCCTCACTGATGGATGCGGTGCTGAACCTGATACCGCCGGAAGAGCGCCTGCAATACTCGGCGATGACCGGCCAGAGCCTGTTCTATCTGGGGGAAACCAACCTGCAACACAAGATACTGGCCATCGCCGAAGAAGAAGGCGTCAGGCAAGCCGCCTATGCGCTGAAGCTGTTGCAGAGTGACGGGGAACTGACCATCGCCAGCACCGGTAAGGACGAGGCGACGGGCAATCTGGTGACGAAGCAATACACGGTGAAAGGCCCGGTGATGCTGATGCTGACCACCACGGCCATCGACGTGGATGAAGAGCTGTTAAACCGTTGTCTGGTTCTCACCGTCAACGAATCCCGCGAACAGACGGAAGCGATACATGCGTTGCAGCGCCACAAGCAGACGCTGGCCGGGTTGCTGATGGAGAGCGAGAAAGGCTGGCTGACGGAACTGCACCAGAACGCCCAGCGGTTACTGAAACCGTTAAAGGTGGTGAACCCGTTCGCCAGTCAGCTCACGTTCCTGAGCGACAAGACGCGCACGCGCCGCGACCATATGAAGTACCTCACCCTGATACAGAGCATCGCGCTGTTGCACCAGTATCAGCGGGAAGTAAAACAGGTTGAACACCGTGGCACGGTTATCGAGTACATCGAGGTCGAGCGCTCGGATATCGTGCTGGCGAACCGGTTAGCGCACGAGATATTAGGCCGGACGCTGGACGAAATGCCGCCACAGACCAGAAAGCTGTTGCTGCTGATACAGGGGATGGTGAACCAGTTGGCGCATACGCAGAGCAAAAAACCGGGCGAGGTGCGCTTTACCCGGCGGGATATCCGCAACGCGACGCAGTGGAGTGACAGTCAGCTTAAGCTGCACTGCCTGCGACTGGCTGAAATGGAATACCTTCTGGTTCATGGCGGCAGCCGGGGGCACCTGCTGCAATACGAGTTGCTGTGGGATGGCACGGTGCCGGAAGGGGCGCACCTGTGCGGGTTAATCGAGCCGGAACTGGATGAAAAAGACGGGTACGACTCGCGCAAGTCTGGGGCTGGCAATGGCAAGTCTGGGTCAAGTCTGCCCCAGGTCGGGGCTAAGTCTGGGTCAGTAAAACCGCGCCAAGCCGCAACCGATAAGGGTTCATCTGCCGCAAGTCGGGTTAACGGTAAAAGCGCTGTTCCGGCACCACACGATAAGCCTGTCGTACCGTAGTGCCATAAGTCGTGCCGTTATCCCGCTTTACCCCCACTCACCACGCAGGACGCAGCGCTATGAGCCAGCCAAAACCACCCAGCCCGGAAGTCCTTTACCTTAGCCGCCAGACGCAGACGTTACGCCAGCACACCGGGCATTACCTTGAACACCTGAGCGCCGCCGGCTACAGCGCCCGGACGCAGGAGAGTTACCGGGAGCGGCTGCTGCCGTTCGTGGCGTGGTGTGAAGACAGAGGGCTGAACCACGCGCCGCAGGTGAGTCTGGCGGTGCTGGAGGGGTATCAGCGCTGGCTGCGAGGTTACCGCAAGGCGGACGGCCATCCGTTAACGGCGGGCAGTCAGCTTAACCGCCTGACGGGTATCCGGATGCTGTTCCGCTGGCTACTGAAGCGTCACGTTATCCTGTACAACCCGGCGGAGATGCTGACGTTGCCGAAAGAGGAAAAGCGGCTACCGGCACAGGTGCTGAGCGTGGAAGAAACCGGCGGCGTGTTGCAGGCGATGGAAAGCGGCACGGTACTGGGCCTGCGTAACCGGGTAATACTGGAAGTGCTGTGGAGCAGCGGTATCCGGCGGGCGGAGGCGGTGAGCCTGATGCTGAACGATATCGACCTGAGCCGGGGGGTGATGGTGGTGCGTCAGGGCAAGGGGAATAAAGACCGGGTGGTGCCGCTGGGTGAACGGGCGAGCAAGTGGCTGGTACGCTACCTGAACCATGCGCGACCTGAACTGGCGAAACGCTATGACAGCGGCCATCTGTTTATCAGCCACAAAGGGGCTGGACTGGCACGGGTGACGCTGACGCAGATGGCAGGGAAAGCCATCCGGGAAACGGGTCACCTTGATAAACCGGGGGCGTGCCATGTGTTCCGGCACTCGATGGCGACGCAGATGCTGGAGAACGGCGCGGATACGCGACATATCCAGGCGATACTTGGCCATGAGAAGCTGGAGACGACGCAAATCTACACGCGGGTCGCTATCGGTCACTTACAGAAAGTGCATGAACAGACGCACCCGGCAGAGCGGAAGCAGACAGCCCGGCGTAAGAAGAAGCAGGACGCGTCTACGCCGGACAGCCTGCTATCAGCGGGCAGTCACAAAAAGTAGCTC